>DASTNI010000031.1:0-46999 GCA_035720985.1 Rhodanobacteraceae bacterium
GCGCCAAGCGCGCTACTTCCACCCAATCGCCGCGCATCATGGCTTCCTTCTTCCCGCGGCTCCAGCCCTTGATGCGCCGCTCGGCCGACAAGGCCTCATAGCGGGTGCTGAACGCCTGCGAGAACACCAGTGCGACGGGCATCTGCGGCCTGGATGGCGTAGCGCGTCACCTACCGCGCGCCGGGTCTACTCCATGCTGCCCACGTACGCCTCGGGCGCGTAGTTCTCGAACTTGGTGTACTGGCCGAGGAAGGTGAGCTTGACGGTGTCGATCGGGCCGTTGCGCTGCTTGCCGATGATGATTTCGGCGATGCCCTTGTGGTTGGACTCCTTGTTGTAGACCTCATCGCGGTAGATGAAGAGGATCAGGTCGGCGTCCTGCTCAATGGCGCCCGACTCGCGCAGGTCGCTCATCACCGGGCGCTTGTCGTTGCGCTGCTCCAGCGCGCGGTTCAACTGCGAGAGCGCGATCACCGGCACGTTCAATTCCTTGGCCATGGCTTTCAGGTTCCGCGAAATCTCGGAAATCTCGGTGGCGCGGTTCTCCTTGTTGCCGGGCACCTGCATCAACTGGAGGTAGTCGATGACGACGAGGCCCAGGCCGTGCTCGCGCATCATGCGGCGCGCGCGCGAACGCAGCTCGCCCGGCGAGAGCGCGGGGGTGTCGTCGATGAAGATCTTGGATTCGGACAGCAAGGACGCCGCCTGTCCCACGCGCGGCCAGTCCTCTTCGGCGAGGTTGCCGCTGCGCAGGTCGCCCTGGTTGACGCGGCCCAGCGAGGAAATCAGGCGGAACGCCAGCTGCGACGCCGACATTTCCATCGAGAACACCAGCACCGGCTGTCTGGCGCGCATCGCGACGGCTTCGGCGATGTTGAGCGCGAACGCGGTCTTGCCCATCGACGGGCGGCCGGCGACGATCACCAGATCCTGGCGCTGCAGGCCCGTGGTGAGCGCATCCAGGTCCTTGAACCCGGTGGTGAGGCCGGCCAGCTGGCCGCGGTTGTTGAAACGCTCGGTCAGGATCTGCACGGCGTCCTTGACCGACTCGCGCACGGGAATCACCTGCCGCCGTCCGCGCGCACCCGCCTCGGCGATCTTGAAGACGCGCTGCTCGGCGGCCTCGAGGATCTCCGGGGTTGCGCGGCTGCCGGGATTGAAACCGTCGCCCGCGATCTCGGTGCCCGCTTCGATCAGCTTTCGCAGCACCGACTTGTCGCGCACGATGTCGGCGTAGGCGCGGATGTTGGCCGCGCTGGGCGTGTTGTTGGCCAGCTCGGCCAAGTACGCGGCGCCGCCGATGGCGTTGGCCTCGCCGTGGCGCTCGAACCACTCGCCCAGCGTCACCGCGTCGCAGGGATTGCCCGCGGTGGCGAGCTCGCCGATCGCCCGGAAAATCAGGCGGTGCTCGCGGCGGTAGAAGTCTTCCTCGGTCAGGCGATCGGCGACCTGGTCCCAGGCCTCGCCGACCAGCATCAGGCCGCCCAGCACGGACTGCTCGGCTTCGATCGAGTGGGGCGGTACGCGCAGCACGTCGACGCGTGCGGGCGGGGTGCGATCGGGAAGGACGGCGCTCATGCGCGCCGCGGCGACGGGACCGTCAGGCAGGAGGAATGCATGCCCAAAAGCATACGAGGACCCGTCTCGCCACGCGATACACCAACGTCCGCGCAATAGCTGTGGAAAAGTTGTGGATGGCGGTGGACAACCTGCTGCGGCAGGCGTCCCCCGGCCCCCTGATGGCCGTGGTCGGCGCGCCAGGCACCCCATTCGGGGACTCGCCGCATGGCCCTTGGCACCCTTCGTGCTTGCCTGTAGCCGCCACAGAGGGAATCCCCATGAACCCCGAAACCGAAGCGGCCTTTTGCAGCATCCCCGAAGTGCTTCTCATGTTGCGCGCACCCGGTGCCGGCTGGCTGTCCACGTTGCTGGCGGCGCTGGACGAGGCCAACCGCGACCCCGACTTCAGCGCGGCCCACCGCGCGGTGCTGGCGCACTGCCTCGGCGACCAGGCGGTACCGGCCGCCATCGTCGACGCGGCACGCCAGCGCATCGTCGACTTCGAACGCTCGCTGTCGACCCAGTTCGAGCAGGAATCGCAGGCCAGCCACACGCGCCGCAGCGCCGCCTGATACGCGGGTCCGGTCGGCCTCACGCCCGCCCGGGGACTGGACGCTGCCCTCGGGCCTCTTGTACCTTCGGGCCATTGCCGCCGGGGTCAGCGCCGAGTCGATGCACGCGCACGCAGGTCTCATTTTCGTCTTCCCGCCCGCCGACGCCGTCCAACGGCTGGCGTGCCGGGCGCGACGCCATCTGCGCCTGGTCGCCGCCGCCGCGCTGTTGCTGCTTGGCGCGTGCAGCACCCTGCCGGTGCCGCCGGTGGCCACACCGACGCCCGCGCCGGCCCCCACCGCCGCCGTCGCCAACAACGTCCTCATCCGTGCGATCGGCCTGGTCGGCACGCCCTATCGCTGGGGCGGCAACACCCCGGCGTCCGGGTTCGACTGCAGCGGTCTCGTCGCCTACGTGTTCCGCACCCAGGCCGGCATCGCGCTGCCGCGGACCTCGCGCGAGATGGGCGCGCTCGATGCGCCGCGCATCGCGCGCGACGACCTGCGCAGCGGCGACCTGGTGTTCTTCGGACGCCACGGCAGGGTGACGCACGTGGGCATCTATGTCGGCAACGGGCGCTTCGTCAACGCGCCGGATACGGGCGGTACGGTGCAGCTCGATCGCCTGGACGGCTACTACTGGCGCGATCATTACCTCTTCGCCAAACGCGTCCTGACCCCCGACGTGCGTTCCGAGCTGGCCAGCCGCCGCTGAGCGGTCCGCGCCCGCCCTGCCACCCCTGGCCCGGAACCACGCCCGCCTTCACCGGAATCGCCGATGCACAATTTCACCCTGCTGCTCGCGCGCCTGGCCCTGACGCTGGTGTTCATCGTGACGGGCGTCGGCAAGCTCACGGCGTACGCCGCGGCCTCGAAGCTGCTGGTCGCGCACGGCCTGCCCGCGGGCCTGCTGCCGCTCATGATCGTGATCGAACTCGGCGGCGGAGTCGCCATCCTGGCGGGCCTGTACACGCGCGCGGCGGCGTGGCTGCTGTTCGTCTACACGCTCGCCGTCGGCATGGCCTTCCACACCGACCTCGCCAACCCGCAGCAGCTGCTGGACTTCATGCGCAGCCTCGCGATCGCGGGCGGCTTCCTGGCGCTGGCCGTGCAGGGCGCGGGTCGCCTGTCGCTCGATGCCTGGCGCCGCCGGCACCGCCAGCGGCAGAAGCTGTTTTCCTGACGGCGGTTGGGCGGCGCCTACGCGTGCGCGTGGCCACCCGCGGGGTGCGCGTGGCCGTGCTGGATTTCCTCCGGCGCGGCGGCGCGGACGTCGGTGACCTCGATGTCGAAGTGCAGCGTCTTGCCGGCCAGCGGGTGGTTGTGGTCGACGTCGATGGATGCCATGCCGACCTTGCGGACCGTGACCATGCGCTGGCCGCCGTCACGCGTCTGCAGCACGGTGGTCATGCCCGGCTTGAGGTGCTGCGGATCGCGGAAATACTTCTTGGGGACGCGCTGCAATAGGCCCTCTTCGTAGTCGCCATATGCTTCGGCGGGCGCGACGTCCAGCTCGAACCGGTCGCCAGGCTCGTGGCCCGTCAGCGCCTTCTCGACGCCGGCCACCAGCTGGCCGTGGCCCAGCAACGCCAGCATCGGTTCGCCGCGCTGGCGCGAGTCGTCGAACGGCGCGGCCGCGGCATCGGCGGCATCGCGAACGCTGTAGTGGAAACTCACGACGGAATCTTTTTCGGCACGCATGACGCTCTCGGGTGGGTGGCGGCCGCCTGCAGCCAGGTTCGCCGGAGCAGTCCACGCGGACGCGCGGTTCGGACCTGGAGAGGCGGGTTTCAGTCCGCGGCAGCGGACGAATCGGGCATGGTAGCGGTGCCGGTACCCGCCGTCACCCCGAACCGCACGCCGCGCGCCTCCGGACCGAACCAGGTGAGGAACGCCAGCAGCACCGCGACCACCGCGATCCAGATCGCCTGCGCAAACGCGTAATCGCCGTGTCGCGTTGCGGCGATCCAGGCCAGCGCGTACGCGGTACCCGCCGCGATGAGGTTGCCCAGCTGGTAGGCAAACCCCGGCAGTGTGCCGCGCACATCGTCCGGAGACAGTTCGTTGAGATACCCGGGCACGACGCCCCACGCGCCCTGCACCGCGACCTGGATCCAGAACGCGCCGATCGCCAGCACGGCGATCGAGCCGCCGTAGCTCCACAGCGGAATCGCGGGCAGCGCCAGCACGCAGGCGATCGCCATCGCGCGCCGGCGGCCGATCCGCTCGGACCACGCGCCGAACGCGAGGCCCCCGGCCAGCGCGCCGAGGTTCAGGATCACGGTCAGGAGGCTGGTCAGGTGCGTGTCGAAATGCCGCTGGACCTGCAGGAAGGTGGGGTAGATGTCCTGCGAGCCGTGGCTGAAGGCGTTGAACACCGCCATCGTCACGATGAGATAGGCAAAGAGCCGCCAGTGCCCGCGCATGGTGGCGCGCACGCCACGCCGCACGCCCGCACGTTCGCGGGCCTCGAACACCGGTGATTCCGGCACACTCTTGCGCAGGTACAGCACCAGCAGCGCCGGCAGCACGCCCAGCGCAAACATGCCGCGCCAGCCGATGTGGTCGAACAGCAGCCCGTAGGCGATCGCGCACGCGAGATAACCGCACGGATAGCCCGACTGCAGGATGCCCGACACGATGCCGCGCGAGCGTGCGGGAATCGACTCCATCGCGAGCGACGCGCCGGTGCCCCACTCACCCCCCATCGCGATGCCGAACAAGGAGCGCAGCACCAGCAGCACCCACAGCGATGGCGCGAACGCGCAGGCAAGGCCCAGCACCGAATACAGCGCAACGTCGAGCATCAGCACGCGCTGCCGGCCATGCCGGTCGGCGAGTCGCCCGAAGATCAGCGCCCCCACCGGCCGGAAGGCCAGCGTCAGCAGCAATGCGAACGCGACCTCCGGCACCCGCACGCCGAAGCTCTTGGCGACCGCCGGCATCATCATCACCAGCAGGAAATAATCGAATGCGTCGAGCATCCAGCCGAGAAACGTCGCGGCCACGGTATGGCGTTGGGTGCGATCGAGGACGCGCAGGTCGGCAAGGGCGGTCATGAAGAAACCCGGGGGGTGGCGCGCCCGAGCATAGCGCCGCGCGTGCCGCGGGGCGCCGACTACAATGGCGCGATGCGCGTCTCCCCACCTTCGACACGGACGCTCGACGACCGCATCGAACGCATCGACGCCGCCCTGCCGCAGACGCAGTGCGGGCGCTGCGGTTACCCGGGATGCCGGCCCTACGCCGAGGCGATCGCCCGCGGCGAGGCGGCGATCAACCGCTGCCCGCCAGGTGGAATGGAAGGCATGCGTGCGCTCGCGCGCATCACGGGCCAGCCCGTGCAGTCGCTCGATCCGGGCTGCGGCGAGCCGCCGGCGCCCGCGGTCGCGGTGATCGACGAGGACGCCTGCATCGGTTGCACCAAGTGCATCCAGGCGTGTCCGGTGGATGCGATCGTCGGCGCCAGCAAGCTCATGCACACGGTGGTTCCCGAGCTGTGCACGGGCTGCGCGCTGTGCGTCGCCCCCTGCCCGGTCGACTGCATCACGATGGTGGCACTGGCCGAGCCGCCGGAACGCCTGCCGCGCCCCGAGCTGCCGTGCCCGCCCTAGGCACGCGCGGCCGGCGCTGGTGCCTGCGCGGCGCGTGGCTGCTGGCGGTCCTCGCGTTCTGCGTCGTCTGGCCGGCCGCGGAATACGGCCGCTTCGACATCGAAGCCGGCGAGCACGCCAAGGCCTTCCTGCAGTTGGCGCTGCTGCACGGCTCCTGGCTGCTGTGGCCGCTGCTGGTGCAATCCGCGTTCAAGACGTGGAACCACGCGCGTACCCGACGCCGCTGGCGCGCGGCTGGCGCCGGCGCACTGGCCGTCGCATGCGCACTGCTGTGCTACGCCCGCTTCGTCGAACCCAACGAGTTGGTGGTACGCCGCACCGTGATCCCGGCACCCGTCGACCTGAACATCGCGCTGGTCAGCGACGTGCACGTGGGCCTGTACACGCGACCCGCCAAGCTCGCGCAAATGGTCGCGAAGCTCAATTCACTGCACGCCAGCCTCGTGCTGTTCGCGGGCGACCTCACCTACGATCCGCCACGCGACCTCGCCCGCGCGCTGGCGCCGCTGCGCGGACTCGATCAACCCATGTACGCCGTGCTCGGCAATCATGACGTCGAGCTGCCCGGTCCGCCGCTGGCCGACAAGATCAAGCAGGCGCTGGCAGGCTCGCCGGTGCGCTTCATCGAACACCGGGTAATCGACCTCCCTGGCTTCCGGCTCGCGGGCCTCCATGACTGGTGGAGCGGGCGCACCGACACCGCCTTCCTGCGCGCTCTGCCACGCGACAAGCCGCTACTGGTGCTGATGCACCAGCCGCACAGCCTGGCCGCACTGGCCGGCGTTTCGTTCGCACTGGCGATGGCGGGACATACCCACGGCGGACAGGTGTACGTGCCGTGGCTGACGCCGCGCGTCTTTCTGTCCACCCGCGATGAGCGCTACCTGGACGGTTACTATGCAACGCCGATCGGCAGGCTGTTCGTGACGCCCGGTATCGGCGTCACCGGCGTGCCGCTGCGCTTCAACTGTCCACCGACCATCGACTTGCTGGAACTGCGTCGCCATGTCCACTGAGGATCGTCAGCAGCCGTGCATCCACTGCGGGGACTGCGCGCGGGTGTGCCCCGCGGCGCTGGACCCCGAACGCCTGTTCTTCGCGCTGGTGGACGACGCTTGGCCGGCCGCACGCGCGGCGCGGCTCGACGCCTGTACGGAATGCAACCTGTGCGCGGAAGCGTGCCCGTCGCACATCCCGCTCACCGACTGGTTCCGCTGGGGCAAGTCCGAGCTCCACGAGCGCGAACGTGCGGACACCGCGAAGGCGCGATACGTCGCGCGCAACGCGAGGCTCGCTCGGGAGCGCGCGGCCCGCGCGCCGCGTCGCGTGCCGGGCACGCCGCTCGCGGCCGCGGCGACCGCGCCAACACGCGGGATCAGCCGCGCACAGGTGCTGGCCGCCATCGCCCGTGGCCGCGCCAAACGGAAACCCACGCGATGAAGCGCAGCGACGTCGCCGAACTGTTCCGGCGCCTGCACGCCCTCAATCCGCACCCTGCGACCGAGCTCAAGTACGGTTCGCCCTACGAGTTGCTGGTGGCGGTGATCCTGTCGGCGCAGGCGACCGACGCTGGCGTCAACCGCGCCACGCGCCGACTGTTCCCGGTCGCCCGCACGCCGGTCGAGATGGTGGCGTTGGGCGAAGCGGGCCTGAAGCGCCACATTGCGACGATCGGCCTCTACAACGCCAAGGCGAAGAACATCCTCGCCACCTCGCGGCTGCTGCTGGAACGCCACGGCGGCGAGGTCCCGCATTCGCGCGCGGCGCTCGAAGCCTTGCCGGGCGTCGGCCGCAAGACCGCCAACGTCGTCCTCAACGTGGTGTTCGGCGAACCCACCATCGCGGTCGACACGCACATCTTCCGGGTCGCCAACCGCACGGGCCTGGCGCGCGGCAAGACGGTGCGCGCGGTCGAAGACAAGCTGATCAAGGTGGTGCCCGACGCCTACAAGCTTGGCGCGCATCATTGGCTCATCCTGCATGGCCGCTACGTGTGCACCGCGCGCAAGCCGAAGTGCCCGACCTGCCCGATCCGCGACCTCTGCGCGTACCGGTACAAGACGCCCGGTTGAGGCAGGCACGCCGGATCGCGAGCCTGGCGCTTCACGGACCGCGTGCCTGAATACGCGACGTGGCGCGTCCAGGCGCAGCGTCGCCACGCCCGGTGCGACTGCTATGCTGGCGTGATGCATAAACAGATCGAGGACTACGCCGAGCGCATGTCCACGCGGTTTCGTGGCTTCCTCCCGGTGGTCGTGGACGTGGAAACCGGCGGCTTCGACGCGCAGCGCGACGCGCTGCTCGAAATCGCGGCGGTCATCGTCAGCATGGACCGTGATGGCAAGCTGACGCCCGAACCCGTGGTGTCCACGCACGTGGAAGCGTTCCCGGGCGCGCACATCGATCCCAAATCGCTCGAAGTCAACGGCATCGATCCCGACCAGCCGCTGCGCGGCGCGCGGCCCGAACGCGCGGCGCTGGACCTCATCTTCAAGCCGGTGCGCGCGGCCCTGAAGGCGAGCGGCTGCCAGCGCGCGATCCTGGTGGGCCACAACGCGCACTTCGACCTCGGTTTCGTCAACGCGGCGGTGCGGCGCACCGCGCACAAGCGCAATCCCTTCCATCCGTTCTCCTGCTTCGACACCGCAACGCTGGGCGGCCTCGCCTACGGCCAGACGGTACTCGCGCGCGCGGTGCAGGCCGCAGGCTTCGAATGGGACGCGAGCGCCGCGCACACCGCGGTTTACGATGCCGAGCGCACCGCCGCCCTCTTCTGCACGATCGTCAACCGCTGGCGCTACCTGGGCGAACTCGAAGGCAATCGCGTGGGCATCGGCTGACACGCCGTCTCAGGCGCCTTCGGGCGGTGGTGTCGGACGCCCCGCCAACCCGGCCGCGAGCCCCGCGAGCATGCAGCGCAGGTTGCGCCGCCGCGGCGCGATCAGCACGCCAAACAGCAGCAGCTTCACGACCAGCCGCGGCAGATCCTGCGCGATCCAGCGCCGCGGTACATAGGCCCGCCGATACAGCAACACGCGATTGCGCATCATGTAATACAGGCGCGCCGGCGGATGGACGACGATGCCGCGCGGCAATCCGAACAGGCGCCGGCGCGCATCGCCCAGCCGGTGACGCAGCGCCGCCGCGCACACGCCATGGAACACGTAGCCCCGCGACGCGGCGCGAAAGCACCATTCCAGATCGACGTTGTCGATGAACAGCGCGGCGTCCATGGCGCCTACTTCATCCAGCACCGCAAGCGGGATCAGGCAGCCTGAGGTGATCAGGAAATCGCAGCGGATCTTGGCCGCGGCGGCGGCGCAGCGCAGCTTCCGGTTGAACGGGAACCGGATGCGCACGAACGGCGCCGCCCTGGCCTCGCGCGGATCGCGGTAGCACGGTCCAACCGCCCCCGCCTTCACGCCATCGGCCGCCAGACGGGTGAGCACAGCGTCCAGCCGCGCAACCATGGCCGGCGCCGCGACGCTGTCCTGATCGAGCAGCAGCACGCGCGTCACGCCGGCCACCCCGCGTGCGCGGGCGATACCTTCGTTCAGGGCCCAAGCGAGGCCACGGTTGATGGGCAGGGCCACGCAGTCGATCGCGCGTGCTGCGCACAGTGTGGCTACGCGCGGATCACCACTCGCGTTGTCGACGACGACCACGCAACCCACCTGCGGCAGCAGCGCGTCCAACGACTCGGCGAGGATCGCGAGGTCGGGGTGATACGTCACCAGCACCGCGCACACGTGCACGGCGCACGCCGGCGGCAAGCCCTGTGGCGCAGACTCACCCACGCCCGACCACCTGATTCCATTTCGACTCAGCCGGCCATTTTTGGGCCACGACCCCAGCCCCCGCGCCTTGATTGTTCGTCATGCCCGCGCAGGCGGACTGCGTTTGCAGGATTGCCAACGCGAACGCCACCGGCGGCGCGCAGCGCAAGCGCCATGGATGGCGCGTGTCTGTCCAGCGCCCTTGCTGCGTGCGGCTGAAAGTCACCGGGTCCCCGCCTACGCGGGAACGACGAACTGTCATTGACACAACGATGCGGAAATGGAATGGCCCACCAGCCAGCTGCGGCGCAGCCGTACGCCCCGTGGGGAACGATTGTGGTCGACGCACGCGCAACGTCAAAGCCCCCAGCATGCCCGATCCGGATGAAAACCACGCGGCCGCACGCCGAGGCGCTGCGTGAGTGCCGTGTTGTCGGCCACGAGGTCCTGTTCCAGCCGGGTCAGCGGCCCCCGCAACGGCGGTACGCAGGCCGCACCCGCGCGCACCAGCCACGCGGGAACCGGCACCGGCAGCGTCGCCACGGGCAGGCTTGCCCGCACGCGCGCGAACATCTCGGCCGCGGGCAGGCGCTCGCCGCCGCCCAGCGCCAGCGTGCAGCCCTCGGCCCCGCCATCGAGCGCGCGCAGCACGGCGGCGGCGACATCCCGCGCGTGCACCGGCTGGCGCAACCCCGAACCCGCGGGCAGGCCGAACGCATGCCAGCGCACGGCGCGGCGCGCCAGGGGCGTCAGGCTGCGGTCGCGCGCCACGCCGTAAATCAGCGTAGGCCGCAGTAGCGTGCAGGCCACGCCGCGCGCAGCGCACGCGGCCGCGAGCGCCGCCTCGCCGGCGCGCAGGCGCTCGGCCATCGCGCGCTCGGTCGCGACCGGCGATGCGCGCTTGGATTCCGCGCTCATGGAACTCGTGGCCACCACGCGCGCAAGGCTCGCCGGCGCGCGCGCGGCGATCCACGCCGCCAGCGTGTCCAGCGGTGCGAAGCTGCAGACCGATGCCACGTCGCCCACCACCGCTGGCGGCCCGGGCATGGCACCCTGCAGCCACGTCGCGCCCGCGGTTGCGGCGCGCGGTCGACGCGATAGCGCCACCACCTCGGCGCCCGCTTCCTGCAACTCCGGCAACAGGCAAAAACCCAGCTGGCTGCTCGCGCCGCAAACCAGGACCCGCCCGCTGCGCCAGTTCCCCGGCTTGCCCATGGCGTCAGTGCAGGCGCGCGCGGACCGCGCCGCGGCAGCCGCAACGCGCTCGCCGAGGGCGACCCGCGCAGTCGCGCGTCCGCGACGCAGCCCTAGTCATCGTGATCGATCCTGGCGCCCACTTCGCTGATGCGCGGATCGCCCGGCACCAGGCGCTGGGCTTCCTGCAGGGCCGCCCGCGCAGCCTGCGTCTCGCCGAGTCCGACGTAGTGGCTGGCGCGATCGAGCCAGGCGCTGCCGAGCCGATGGCGCATCGACGTCGCCAACGGATCACCCGGGTCAAGTTGCTCCAGCGTAGCCAGCATGTCGTGCGCCTTGTCGAGGTTGTCTGCCCGCACCGCACCGTCGAACTCGCGGCGCGTGACCGCGGGCAGTGCGCGCAGGCCTGCCTGCGCGGCCGCATCGTCACCGTTGATCGCGAGTGCGGCGCGATAGAGGTCATACGCGCTGTTGCCCGGCGGCAGCATGATGTTGCCCTGCCGCGCGGCAGCCTGCGCGCGCGCCACCAGGCGCGCGACCTTGGCTGCGTCGGCCGGATTCACGGCCGGTGGCGCGGGCGTTGCTGGTGTCGACGCCGGCGCCGTGCGCGCGTGTTGGCCGGTCGCGGCCAGGCGCGAACGCGCGGCCGCCAGGTCGGCCGACTGTGGCGCCAGCAGCGCGGCGGCATCCAGCAGGGTCTTCGCATCCTGGGCGTGGCCCGCGTCGATCGCGGCGTTGCCCTGCACCACCAGCGCCGCGGCCACCTGTCCCAGTCCCGCCTTGGCCCGCCGGCTGTCAGGATCGACCGTCAGGGCGGCCTTGAACTGCGCCTCCGCGTTGTCGTTGCCGGCCCCGGTCACTTTGCCGGCGCGCAGGTCGGCCTCGCCAGCAGCGATGTACTGGTCGCGCTGCGCGGCGGCCGCGCGGTCGGCGGCCGCGACCTGGGCGCGCAGGGTCGGCAATTGCGCATAGCCCGGCAGCAGCGCGGCCAGCTGCGCCAGCGTCTTCTCGGCCCCCGCGCGATCGTTGCCGCCGAGCTGCGCGGCCACCCGGTTGGCCAGGAGGTCGCCGACCTGGTTCATGCCGTGGCGCGCCACGGCGTTGTCCGGATCGCCGGCGAGCACCTTGCCGAACAGCGCCGCGGCGCCGTTGGATCCATCGATCTGGCCGTTGGCCAGGGCGTTGCGCGCCTGGGTGACGAGCGCGCCCTGGTTGGCGTTCTGCAATTCGGCCTTGGCCAGCGCCTGGTTGAGCTCGGCCACCCCGCTACCGCCGCCGAGGAGGCTGCGCGCCTCTTCGAGCGCGGTCCCCGCGGCCGCGTAATCGTGCGCCGCGAGCGCGGTCTTGGCCTTGGCCAGCTCGGCGTTGCCGACGTTCTGCAACCCCGTCACCGCCTGCTCGTTGTCGGGTGAGAGCGCCTGCGCGGCTTCGTAGAGATCGCGCGCGCTGTCGGGACTGCCCGTGAGCTTGCCCGCGGCGTACGCCTGGTCGGCGCGCGTCAGCAACGCGTTCAGCTGCGTCTGCGGAAACAGGCCGTGCAGCGCCGTGGGATGCGTGTACGCCCAGCCGCCGGCGATGACGATGACCGCGCCCACCACGAACGCCCACCAGGGCACGCGCAACGTCCGCCGCGGCGGACGTGAACGTTGCGGCCGGGTGTTGAACGGCACCCGGGCCGGCGTCTCGCGCACGAATTCGTCGCGCCGACTGCGGCGATCCTCGCCCGCGTCGACCTGGTCGAGGTTGCCAAGCACCGGGTCCGCGCGATGCGGCGTACCGCGCGCGGAAAAGTCATTCCGATCATTCATAGACCACCCACCGTCGGGACACACCCCGACGTCATCCATCGTTGCCCATGGGACCGCGGCGGTCAGCGGCCGGTTCCTGCTGCCCCCTTCACGCCGCAGGGAATCATCTTAGCATTCAGCCGGATATGCACCCCGGGCAGGGCCCGCACCATTCAGCCGGCGGCCAGCCGCCGCGCATCGGTGACGTTGGGCAGCGCGGCGAGGCGCGTCAGCAGCAGCGACAGCTCGGCGTAGTCGTGCAGGCGCAGCGTAAAGTGCATCGCGACCTCGCCCAGGTCGCGATCGACGCGGCTGTCCGACGCCGCGATGCGCGCGCCGGCATTGGCGAGCACGGCGGCGACGTCGCGCTGGAGATCGCGCCGATCGTAGGCCCGCACCGCGATCTTGACTTCATACATGCGCTCGGCCGATGCCTGCCAGCGGACATCGATCACCCGATCCGGCGCGCGGGCGCGCAGGCGCGCCAACGCGGCGCAATTGGCGCGGTGCACGCTGACGCCGCGGCCGCGCGTCACGTATCCGACCACGTCGTCACCCGGCAGCGGCCGACAACAGTGCGCCAGCGTGGTCATGAGGTTGCCGACGCCCTCCACGGTCAGCGCGGCGGCGTCAGCGCCCGCGTCGGGGGACCGCGTGGGCCGCGGCGCGGCGGGCGGCGGCGCCGGCGGCAGCTGCAGTTCCAGCATCACCCGCGTCAGCTGCGCCAGCGAGACCTCGCCCAGCGCCAGCGCGACCAGCAGCTCGTCGCGGCTGCCGCGGGCGAGCGCTGCGGGCAGGCGTTCCAGCACGGCGTCGGGCACCGCCAGGCGGCGCGCCTCGCGTTCGAGGATCTGGCCGCCGGCCGCGACGTTGGCGGCCAGGTCCGCGCGCCGGAACCACGCGCGCAGCTTGCCGCGCGCGCTGGCGGTCGCGAGGTAGCCCGCCTGCGGCGACAGCCAGTCGCGGCTGGGCGCGGCTTCGCGCGCGGTCAGGATTTCGATGCGATCGCCACTCTGCGGCTGCCAGGTCAGCGGCACGATGCGGCCATTGACCTTGGCGCCGCGACAGCGATGGCCCACCATCGTGTGCACGTGGTAGGCAAAGTCGAGGACCGTCGCGCCGGCCGGCAGGTCGACCACCGCGCCGTTGGGCGTCAGGAGGTACACGCGGTCCTCGGTGAGTTCGGCGCGCAGCTCGGCCGCCAGCGCGCCATCGTCCGCGCCGTCGGCGCGCGCCTCCAGCAGCCGCCGCATCCAGGCGACCCGGGCCTGGTAGGCCGCATCGTCGCTGCCGCCTTCCTTGTAGCGCCAATGCGCGGCCACGCCCAGCTCGGCGCTGCGGTGCATCTCGCGCGTGCGGATCTGCACCTCCAGCGTCTTGCCGTCGGGGCCGATCACCGCGGTGTGCAGCGAGCGGTAGTTGTTGCCCTTGGGCCGCGCGATGTAGTCGTCGAATTCCTGCGGCACGATCGGCCACAGGCCATGGACCACGCCAAGTATCGCGTAGCAGTCGGCCACGCTGTCGGTGATGACGCGCAGCGCGCGGATGTCGTACAGCTCGCCGAAGCCCACGCGCTTGCGCTGCATCTTGCGCCAGATCGAATAGATGTGCTTGGCGCGCCCATTGACCTCGGCGCGGATACCCTGCGCGCGCAACGCCTCGCGCAAGGCCGCGACGCAGCGTCGGATCCACGCCTCGCGATCGCTGCGCCGCTCGTCCAGCAAGGCGGCGATGCGGTGGTAGACCTCGGGCTGCAGGTAGCGGAACGCGAGGTCTTCCAGCTCCCATTTCCACTGACCGATGCCGAGCCGGTTGGCCAGCGGCGCGTGGATGTCGCGGGTGACGCGGGCCAGTGCGCGCCGATCGGATTCGGGCAGGTCCGCCGCCGCGCGCAGGCGCGCCAATTGCCACGCCAGCAGCAGGTACACCACGCGCAGGTCGCGGATGATCGCCAGCAGCAGCCGCCGCAGGCCTTCGCTGTCCGCCCCGTCGCGCTCGGCGTGCAGGGCCCAGATGCGTTCTGCCTGCTGCTGGCCGGCCACCAGCCGGCGCAGCGGTTCGGAGGCGTGCGCGGCAGCCTCGGCCCAGGCTTCCGGCCGCGCCCCGGCGACCGCGTACCACGCGGCGGCCGCGCGGGTGTCGTCGTCGCAGCCGAGTTCGCGCAGCAACTGGTCGGTCTGCGCCCACAGCACGCGCTGCGCCGACGGCAGCACCTCGACGGGAGCCGCACCCGGATGCGGCTGGGTCGGTTGGCGTTCGGCCTCGGCGTGGTGCATGCGATCGGTCCGCGCTGGCGGCGATGAAAGCCTTCGGAAAGGTAGAGACAGTGTAATGAAGCTCCCGGCTGCCGCCGTGTGTCAGCCGCCCGGCGCACTGCTATCATCGACCGCCATGCGCACCCGACTGATGCTGCTGGCCGCTCTGGCCCTCATTGCCTTCGCCGTGCCGGTCATGGCACAACAGTTTTCCTCGCTCGAGGAACGCATGTCGGCCGCGGATTTCAAGGCGGCCGGGCTCGACAAGCTGACGCCGCAGGAGCTCCAGTTCCTGGACGACTGGCTGCGCACCCACCAGCAGACCACCGAAAAAATGGTCGACAGCAGCGGCCAGCCGGTGTTTTACGCCGACAACAAGCCGCGCGAGAAATTCACGGCGCACATCGTCGGGGCGTTCAACGGCTGGTCGGGCGCCTCGCGCTTCACGCTCGACAACGGTCAGACCTGGAAGCAGGCCGAAGACGGCAGCTACCAGTGCCCGGCGGTGACCAACCCCGAGGTCACGATCAAGCCGATGATCCTGGGGAGCTGGCTCATGTATGTCCAGGGCTGCAACCAGAGCGTGCGCGTGCAGCGCGTGAAATAGCGGCGCACCGGACATCCCCGCTGCCTCGCGCCTCTCACTCCGGAGCGGTTCGTGCTTGAAGTGTGGCTGCCGTTGCTGGCCTGCGTGGCCATCGGACTCGCCTGGCAACACGTGATGCGCCTGCGCGAACGCGCGGTGGCACGCGTCCACGAGCTGTGCGCGCGCAATGACCTGCAGCTCCTCGACGACAGCGTCGCGCTGCACCGGCTGCACGTGACCTGGCGGCGCGGAACGCTTCGCATCCTGCGCGAGTACCGGTTCGACACCAGCCTCAACGGCCGTGACCGCGTGGGCGCGCGGATGACCCTGCACGGCGATCGGATCGTGACGGCGGTGCTGCCCAGCCGCGAACCCCCCGCGCCGGACGCGCCGGCGCCCATCGACGTCAGCGCAAGCGTGGTGCCCCTCAGCCGGGTGCGTCGCACCCTGCACTGACTCGGGTCGCCGGTGGCGCGCTACTTCACGACGTGAAGGCTGGGCTTGCCCTTGGGACGCGGCTTGTCGGGTCCGTTGTCGTGGTCGCCCGTGCCCGGCGCGGGCGACACGTCCTGCTGGCTCGGCACGGCCTGAAGTGACGGCGAAACCGGTCCCGGCGGCGCGGCGGCGGGCTCGGCGACGCTGCCCGGCGCATCGGCGGCGAGCAGCATGCCCTGGCCGTTCTCGCGCGCGTAGATCGCCTGCACCGCGGTGATCGGCACCTCAAGCGGCTGGCTCACGCCGCCAAAGCGCGCCATGCACGTGATCGCGTCGTTGCCGATTTCGAGATGCGCCACCGCACGCGGCGCGAGGTTCAGCACCACGCGGCCGTCACTCACGACCTGCGGCGGCACCCGCACGCCCGCCGCGGCCGCGTCGACGACGATGTAGGGCGTCAGGTCGTTGTCGCAGATCCACGCGTGGACGGCCCGCAGCAGATACGGCCGGTTGGACGTCATCCGTGGCGGTTGCTGCGTCACAACTCACCCAGTAACCGTTCGTCCGAGGTGAGGCTGCGCGCGAATCCCTGGCTGCGAAACAGCCGTTCGCCGTAATCGATGATGGGCTTGGCTTCCTTGGGCAATGAGACGCCCAGCGACGGCAGCCGCCAGATCACCGGCGCGACCAGGCAGTCGGCCAAGCTGATCTCGGGATTGAGGAAGAACTTCGATGCCCGGAACAGCGGCAGCGCCGCCAGCAGGTGTTCGCGCAGGTGCTTGCGCGCCGCCTCGGCGGTGCGCCCGCCGGCGCGGATGGCAGCGACCTGCGGTACCCAGTCGCGCTCGATGCGCACGCAGGCCAGGCGCAGGCGCGCGCGTGACAGCGGATCGACCGGCATCAGCGGCGGATGCGGATAGCGCTCGTCGATGTACTCGCACACGACGTCGGGCTCGTACAGCACCGTTTCGCGATCCTGCAGCGTCGGCGTGTCGCCGTACGGATTGATCGACAGCAGCTCTTCGTGGGGCTTGCCCGGCGGCACCTCGACGCGATCGTAGACCACGCCCTTCGCGGCCAGCACCAGGCGGACGCGGTGCGACTGCACGTCGTCGGGCGCGGTGAACAGGGTCAGCACCGTGCGGGTATGCGCGGGTTGGATCATGTCAGTGTCCCTCAAGGGCCTTCAAGGTCCGGCGACGTGACAGTCCCGGTGCCGGAACGCACCCCGAATCGGGCGCGGAGCCGCCAGTCAATGCACGTCCTTCCAGTACTCACGCTTCAGCAACAGCGCAAACAGGCTGAATGCCACGAGGTACAGCACCACCCACGCGCCGATGTGGCTGCGGGTCAGTTCGTCGGGCGACGCGACATAGGCGAGAAACGTCGTCAGGTCGCGCACGGCTTCGTCGTATTGCGCGGGCGTCATGCTGCCCGGGTGCGCGAGCTTCAGGCCCTTGACCGTCGGCGGTTGGCTGCCCACGGCCGGATTCAGGATCGCGACCTGCTCGCCCTGCAGCTGCCAGAGCGGGAACGGCATCGCGACATTCGGCACCACGGTGTTGTTCCAACCCGTCGAGGTCTTGGGGTCCAGATAGAACGACTTCAGGTAGGCCGCGATGAAATCGGTCCCCATGTAGTTGGCTTCGAGGGTGAGATCGGGCGGCGCCTTGCCGAACCACGTGGTGGCGTCTTCCTCCGGCATCGCCGAAATGATGGGATCCTGGAACTTGGCCCCGGTGAAATTGAGGTTGTCCATCACCTGTTTTTCGGTCAGGCCGAGGCCCTTGGCCATCTGGTTGTAACGCTCGTACTTCAGCGAATGGCAGCCCACGCAGTAATTCATGAACAGCCGCGCGCCGCGCTGCAACGCCCCCTTGTCGTGCACGTTGATGCTGACGTGGGGATAGGCGCCTTCCTCGGCGCTCGCGCCGGGCGCGAACACCAGCGTCGTCAACAACGCGAACAGGCAGACGGAAAGAGTGCGCATGGAAAGGAATCGCCGCATCTCAGCCATGGTATTTCACCCTTTCCGGAACGGGTTTGGTGTGTTCCCACCCGAAGAACGTGTAGGCCCACAGGAATATGAACCACGCGAAGTAGATGACGATGAGGATGCGGCCGATCAACAGCGTCAAGGACACCTGCTCCGCCAAACCCGCGCCCATCGCCCCGATCCAGCCCGGCATGAGGTCGGCGCCGATGCTGCCCATCAGAAGGAACGTGACGGCAAAGATCACCAGCGCGATCTTGTAGCTGAGCCCCCGGTAGCGGATCGAGCGGACCTTGCCGCGATCCAGCCATGGGACGAAGAACAGGATCAGCACCGACACCGCCAGCCCGATCACGCCCCAGCCCTTGCTGGGAATCGAACGCACGATCGCGTAGAACGGCGCGAAGTACCACACCGGCTTGATGTCGGGCGGCGTCACGAGATCGTTGGCCGGAGTCCAGTTGGCGGACTCGAGGAAGAACCCGCCCATCTTCGGCGCAAAGAAGATGATGACGGCGCAGATCACCAGGAACACGCCGACGTGGAAGATGTCGTCGACCGTGTAGTACGGATGGAACGGGATGCCATCGAGCGGGTGCCCGTGCTCGTCGTTGTGCTTGTGGATATCGACGCCGTCGGGGTTGTTCGAACCCACGTCGTGCAGCGCACCCAGGTGCAGCACCACGAGGAAGATCAAGACCAGCGGCAGCGCCACCACGTGCAGCGCGAAGAAGCGGTTCAGGGTGGGATCGCCCGGCACCGACAGCGTGCCCATGATCCACTGCACCAGCTGCTCGCCGATCCCGGGGACCGCGCTGAACAGCGTGATGATGACCTTCGCGCCCCAGAACGACATGTTGCCCCACGGCAACACGTAACCCATGAAGGCTTCGGCCATCAGCACCAGGAACAGCAACATGCCAAGCAACCATACGAGCTCGCGCGGCTTCTGGTACGAGCCGTACATGAGTCCGCGGAACATGTGCAGATAAATGACGATGAAGAACATCGAGGCGCCGACTTCGTGCATGTACCGCACCAGCCAGCCCCACTCGACGTCGCGCATGATGTACTGCACCGAGTCGAACGCGCCCGCCGAACTCGGGTTGTAGAACATCGCGAGGAACGTGCCGGTCACGATCTGGTTCACCAGCACCAGCAGCGCCAGCGAACCAAAGAAGTACATGAAGTTGAAGTTCTTCGGCGCGTAGTACTCGCTCGCCTGCTGCCGGAACAGCACGCCGGCGGAAGGCAGCCGGTCGTTGAACCATTTCACGAGGGTGCTCATGCCGCGGCTCCTTTCGGTTCAGGGGGCAGCGGCCCCTTCAGTCCGCCCTGCAGCTGCGGCGAACCCTTGGGTGGATCGACGCCAATGAGGACGTGGGTTTCGTCCACCCAGTGATAGGGCATGACCACCATGTTGAGCGGCGCCGGCACGTCCTTGAACACGCGCGCCGAGATGTCGTAGCGCGAGTGGTGGCAGGGGCAGTAGTAGCCGCCTTTCCAGGCAGGATCCCACGGCTCGGGCTTGATGACGCCGTGGTAGTCGGGCACGCAGCCAAGGTGCGTGCAAATATCGATGAAGACCAGCCATTCGGCGCGGATCGCCCGGTATTTGTTCTGGCAATACTTGGGCTGCTGCGGTTCCTTGCATTCGGGATCGCGCAGGCGATCGTCCTGCTCGTCCAGCGTGGCGAGCTGTGCGGGCGAACGGTTGATGATGTCGATCGGCTGCTTCTGCCAGCCGTAACGCACGCGCTGGCCAAGTTCGACCTTGCTGACGTCGGCCAGCACCGGCGCGCCTGCGGCTTGGGCCCGGGCGCTCGGGAACCAGGTCTTGACGAACGGGATCGCGGTGATGATGAGGCCGGCGCCACCGATGACCGCGGTGGATGCCGTCAAAAACCTGCGTCGGCCCTTGTTGATTGTTTCGTCCGCCATGTGCCTATCCGCCCTTTGTGGTCACGGTCCGGGAACTGCACCGCCATGCGTGGGTCCGAGCTGGACGATCGGGCGGCAACGGTCATCCCGTGACCGTGCCCGTGGCATCCATCGGCCTCACAAATCGTGTTAGTTTAGCGATCGCCTCCCGAGCGCACAATCACCGACGGCGCCCTTCGCGGCGGCAATCCCCATGCCTGGCAAGCTTCGCCCGCTCCTTTTCGTGTTGCAGTTCGTGGTGGCGGGTCTGGCGATCGCATTCGTGGTCGGCCTGTTCTGGCCCAACGCCGTCCTGCACCTCGACGGCGAGCCCTCCACGGCGGTGCGGTCCGCGGCGCGCGGCATCCCGGCCACGGGCCCCGTGTCCTACGCCGACGCGGTCGCCCGCGCGACGCCCGCGGTCGTCAACATCTACGCCGACAAGACGATCACCGAGCAGCCGCTCGCGGTATTCCGCGACCCCATCCTGCAGCGGCTGTGGGGCGGCCCCGCCGGCCCAGCGCTCAAGCGGCGCGAGCAGAGCCTGGGCTCGGGCGTGATCTTCACTTCGGATGGTTACATCCTGACCAATAACCACGTCATCGCCGGCGCCGATGACATCCAGGTGATGCTGCACGACGGCCGCGTGGCGCACGCGCGCCTGATCGGCACCGATCCCGACACCGACCTCGCGGTGCTGAAGGTCGATGCCGGTACCCTGCCCACCATCCAGGTCGATCCCGAAGCGCCCCGCGTGGGCGACGTGGTGCTGGCGATCGGCAATCCGTTCGGGATCGGCCAGACCGTCACCATGGGCATCGTGAGCGCACTGGATCGGCAGTTGAGCCTGTCGCCGTATGAAGACTTCATCCAGACCGACGCCGCGATCAACTCCGGCAATTCGGGCGGCGCGCTGGTCAATGCAGCCGGCCAACTGGTCGGCATCAACACCGCCATGCTGGAACACGACGGGGGCGCGCAGGGCATCGGCTTTGCGATCCCGGTGCATACCGCCAAGCGCGTGCTGGAACAGATCGTCGAACACGGCCGCGTGGTACGGGGCTGGTTGGGCATCGACGTCACCAACGTCATCGTCTCGGCCGACTCGGGGTTGCCGGCCGCGGCGCGCGGCGCCACCATCGTCGACGTCTTTCCCGGCGGCCCTGCCGCCCGCGCGGGCCTGCAGCCGGGCGACGTGCTGCTCGCGATCGACAAGCAGCCGGTCATCGACCCGGCCGACCTGCGCACGCTGGAAGCCGCGCTGAAGCCGGGCCAGAAGATCGAGGTGTCGGGCCTGCGCGCGGGGCTGCCCTTTCGCGCCGAAGTCACGCCGATCGAGCGCCCGCGCATGGGCACGGCAACGCAGGGTGGCGATGACGCTCAGTAGTGCAGCAACGCGGCCAACGGCGGGCCGGCCGGCCACCGCGCACGGCCACCGAGGGCATCCAGCTCCACCACCACCGCGGCGCCCGCCACGATCGCGCCAAGCCGTTCCAGCAACTGGCGGGCAGCCGCCAGCGTGCCACCCGTTGCGAGCACGTCGTCGACCACCAGCACCCGCGCTCCGGCCGGCAGCGCATCGGCATGGATCTCGAGCCGCGCCGTCGCGTACTCCAGTTCGAAATCCACGCCAACCGTCGCCGCGGGCAATTTGCCCGGCTTGCGCAGCGGCACGAAGCCGACGCCGAGCTGACGCGCCAGCGCGCCGCCAAAAATGAATCCGCGCGCTTCGATGCCGCACACCATATCCGGCTTGTCGGCGGACCACGGCCGCGCCAGCTCGTTGATCGACAGCGCGAAGGCGTCGGCGTCCGCCAAGAGCGGCGTGATGTCCTTGAACAGGATGCCCGCACGCGGGAAATCGGGTACGTCGCGAATGTGGCGCGCCAACCGCGCATCGGTCGCGGCGTCGATGGATCGACTGGCCGTGCGCGGGCGCAAGCGCTCAGAGGGCCGCGGGCTTGAGCTGCCAGGTCGCACGCGGGGCGTCGGTGCCGGCCTCGCGATCGTCCACCGGCGCCGCCAGCATGGCCGTGATCTCGCGCACGACGGGTTCCGCCGCCTCGATGCAGACATCCGGCACGCTGACCGACAGGAAGTCGCGCGCCGGCAACTGGCCCATGCCACCGATCAGGTATTCGCCATTGACGAACGCCGGGATCTCGGCCTGTTCCAGCGCATCCTTGACCAAGTGCGCATCGACGATGTTTTCGGCGTGATAGACGACTCGCATGGGTTCAAGCTAGTCCTTCCAAATCGGCTTGGCAAGCGCCTGCGTGCCCGTCTGGCTACACTTGCCGGCTGACCTTTCCGGGAATCGTCCATGACGAGCGCTGCGCCTGCCGCCGTCACCCATTTCATCCGCCAGATCGTGCTGGCCGACCGCGAAGCGGGTAAGCATGGCGGTCGCGTCGCCACGCGCTTTCCGCCGGAGCCGAATGGCCATCTGCATCTCGGCCACGCCAAGGCGATCTGCCTCGACTTCGGCATCGCACGCGAATTCGGTGGCACCTGCAACCTGCGCCTGGACGACACCAATCCCGGCAAGGAAGATCCCGCGTTCGCACTCGGCATCCAGGAGAGCGTGCGCTGGCTCGGGTTCCAGTGGCACGAACTGCGCCATGCGTCGGACTATTTCGAGGTGTTCTACCGCGCCGCGCTGAAGCTCATCGCGGATGGCTGCGCCTACGTCGACGACCTCGACGCCGACGCGGTGCGCGCGTACCGCGGCACGCTCACCGAACCCGGGCGCGATTCTCCTCATCGCACGCGTTCCATCGCGGAAAACCTCGACCTGTTCCAGCGCATGCGCGCGGGCGAATTCGACGATGGCGCGCGCACGCTGCGCGCGAAAATCGACATGGCGTCCGGCAACGTCACGCTGCGCGACCCGACGCTGTATCGCATCCGCAAGGTCACGCACCAGAACACCGGCGACGCCTGGCCGATCTATCCCATGTACGACTTCGCGCACTCGCTCTCGGACGCGCTCGAAGGCATCACCCACTCGTTCTGCACCCTGGAATTCGAGGACCGCCGCCCGCTGTATGACTGGTGCGTCGACCACGTCGACTTCCCGCACCATCCCGAGCTGTGGCAATCACTGGTCGCCAAGGGCCTGCCCACCGCGCCCAGCAAGCCGCGCCAGATCGAATTTGCGCGCGGCAACCTCACCTACACGGTGATGAGCAAGCGCAAGCTCATCCAGCTCGTCAACGAGCACCGGGTCGACGGCTGGGACGACCCGCGCATGCCGACGCTCGCCGGCGTGCGCCGGCGAGGCTTTACCGCAGCCGCCATCCGCACGTTCTGGGAACGCGCGGGCATTTCCAAGCAGAACAGCGTGATCGACTACGGTGTGCTCGAAGCCTGCGTGCGCGAGGATCTCGATGCCCACGCGCCGCGCCGGATGGCCGTGCTCGACCCACTGAAGCTCGTCATCACCAACCTGCCGGAAGGCCACGCGGAAACGCTGGCGCTGGCCAATCATCCGAAGGATGAATCCTTCGGGACGCGCGAAGTCCCGTTTTCGCGCGAACTCTGGATCGAACGCGAGGACTTCGCCGAGGTGCCGCCCAAGGGCTTCAAGCGCCTGGTGCCGGGCGGCGAGGTGCGCCTGCGCGGGGTCGGCATCGTGCGCTGCGGGGACGTCGTGAAAGACGCGGCGGGCCGCGTGGTCGAGCTCCGCGCGACGCTCGATCCGCAATCGCGCGAGGGGCTCGCGGGCGCCAACCGCAAGGTCAAGGGTACGCTCCACTGGGTCGATGCCATGCGCGCGGTCGCCGCCGAGGTGCGCCTGTACGATCGGCTGTTCGACGTCGCCGATCCCGACGCCGATGGCGACGCCTGGCTCGATCACCTGAACGCCGATTCGCGCCACACGGTCCAGGCGTGGGTCGAGCCCGCGGTGGCCGCCGCTGAACCCGAGCAGCACTTCCAGTTCGAGCGCACCGGCTACTTCGTTGCCGACCGTCACGACCACGCGCAAGCGCATCCTGTCCTCAACCGCGCCGTGACCCTGCGCGACACGTGGGCCGCGAAGTCGCACTGATCGCGGCACGAGCCTGAACCGCGCGGGCAACGCAAACCGCACCGCCGTCCGTCGGGTTACGCCCGGGTCATTTCCCTGTCGCTAGGTTCGAAGTACGCCGTCTGCAACGGGCGGCTCATGCGACAGGAGATTACGCCATGCATGTACGCACGCCCACGTTCGTTGCCATCGCAACCGCGCTGCCCCTTGGACTCGTGGCCAGTGCGGCCCACGCATCACTCCAGGATGCCCCACCCACGGGCGATCATTCCGCCGACGTCGGCCAGGCCGTCAGTGATGGCTGGATCACCACCAAGGTCAAAGCCGAACTGGCCACGACCAAGGGGATACAGAGCACCGACGTCAGTGTGACGACCGTGGATGGCACCGTCACCCTGACCGGGGTGCTCCCGACCAGGCTCGCGGTCAAGAAGGCGATCGCCGTGACCCGCAGCATCAAGGGCGTCAAGGACGTCGATGCGGCGGGGCTCAAGGCGCAATGACCGGGGGTCGGTCGCGGCTCCCGCCGCTCCTACCACCGCGCCTACCTCGTAGGAGGGCCGGCAGGCCCGACCGGCAGGCCCGGAAGGCTCGATCGCAACGCCGGTCGCGGCTCCCGCCGCTCCTACCACCCCTCCTATCTCGTAGGAGGGTCGGAAGGCCCGACCGGCGGGTCCGGAAGACTCGATCGCAACGCCGGTCGCGGCTTCCGCCGCTCCTACCACCCCTCCTACCTCGTAGGAGGGCCGGCAGGCCCGACCGGAAGGCCCGACCGGCAGGCCCGACCGGCAGGTCCGGAAGGCTCGACCGCAACGCCGGTCGCGGCTCCTGCGGTTGTGCGGCTGGCCGGCTGGGCAACAAGGGTAATGTGGTGGGCGACAGCGCCCGCAGTGGCATCCCAACCTGAGGAGAACACCATGCTCTGTTACGCCGCCGTCTTCCTGGTGATCGCGTTGATCGCCGGCTTCTTTGGATTCTTCGGTGTGGCCGGGCTGGCCGCCAGCATCGCGAAGCTGCTGTTCGTCGTTTTCATCATCCTCTTCATCGCCTCGCTGATCTTCGGGCGTCGTCCGCGGATTTGAACGCCAGCGTGCGGGCGCCGGCGTGGCACTCGGCGCCTGCGCGCACGAGCCGCGGCCGCGCCGTGTTACCGTGCCACCATGCGCGCGCACGCTTCCGCGGGGAAACCCGCCGTCCTGCCGAGCTGGGCCGCCGATGCCGTCGACCGCACGCGGCGTTACGCCGGACACGACGCACAGATCGAACTCGTGATCCGGCTCGCCCGGCTCAACGTCGAACGGGCCACCGGTGGCCCGTTCGGCGCAGCAATATTCGACGGTAGCGGGAACGTGGTGGCCATCGGCGTCAACCGGGTCGAGCCACTGGCATCGTCGCTCGCACACGCGGAAATCGTCGCGCTCGCCGGCGCGCAACAGGTACTCTGGCGCGCGCGTCTCAACGGCGATGGCCAACGCTACACGCTGGCCACCAGCGCCCAGCCGTGCTGCCAGTGCTACGGCGCGCTCATCTGGGCCGGTATCGACGAGCTGCTGATCGCCGCGCGTCGCAAGGACACCGAGTTGCTGGCCGGCTTCGACGAGGGCCCGCTGCCGGCGGACTGGGTGGGCGAGCTGACGCGTCGGGGCATCAGCGTTGTGCGCGACCTGCGCCGCCACGCTGCCTGCGACGTCTTGCGGCGCTACGCCGCGGGCGCGGGTCGGCGGTATTGACCTGGCGCGCGCCAATAAGTGGACTGCCGCGTTTCGCGCGCCGAGGGTCGAGCGGCTATCCTTGATGCGGGGATTGTATGTGCCTGCCATGAATCGATTGCGTGCCTTCCTGCCCCTGCTGATCCTGATTGCCATCGGGATCGCGGTGGGCGCCAGCGGTGTCCTGCAACACCTGAATCCCAGCCACATCATGGCCGAGCAGGCCAACTGGAGGCAGGCGATCGGTGCGTATCCCTGGGTCGCGTACCTCATCTACGTCGCGGCGCTGACGCTGTCGATCGCGACAGCCATGCCGGGACCGCTGCTCATCATCATCGCCGGCGGCATGCTGTTCGGCATGCCACGCGCGATCGGCCTGTCCCTGATCGCCGAGGTGCTGGGCTCGCTGATCCTGTTCTACGCCGCGCGCCACGCGTTCGGCGCCGGCAAGCGCCCCCCGCCCAAGTTCGTCGAGCGCATCCGCCGCGGCTACCAGGCCAATCCGACGTCCTACACGCTGTTCCTGCGTTTCGTGCCCGTGTTCCCGTTTGGAGGCGTCACGGTGGCGCTGGCCTGGCTGCGCTGTCCGGCCTGGTTGTTCACGCTGGCGACCGCGTTGGGCGGCCTCGTCATGCTGGTGTTCGAGACCGCGATCGGCGCGGGCGTCGGCCAATCCATCGCCGCCGGCGATGGCCTGACCCCCGACCTGTTCCTGCATCCGCACGTGTGGTTGCCACTGGTCGGCCTGGGCGTGCTGGCGCTGGTGCCCGTACTGGTGCAGCGGCTGCGCTCGAACCCGTCGAACGACTGAGCGTGCCGCGGTGGTTCACGGCCGTGCGGACGCCTGGTGCCGGTGCGCAGGCCCCGACATCGACGGCGGTGCCGCGTCCGGAGCGCTGCCCCACGCCGGGTTGGGCGCCGGCCCCATGGTCAGCACCAGCTTGCCACCTTCGGCAATGTCGGACTGGCTGAACCACGGTCTGTTCCAGGGCTTGCCATTCAGCGTCGCGGACTGGATGTACACGTTCCGATCCGAATTGTTCCTGGCTTCGATCTCGAACACCTTCCCGTTGCCAAGCCGCATTTTCACGTCGTTGAAAATCGGGCTCCCCAGGGCGTAATCGGGGCTGGATGGATCAACCGGATAGAACCCCATCGCACTGAACACGTACCACGCCGCCAGCGAGCCGTTGTCGTCCATGCCGGCGTACGCGTAACCCGACTTGTCGCTGCCGAACAGCAGCCGCAGGATCTTGCGCACGACCGCCTGGGTCTTCCAGGGCTCGCCGCCCCAGTCGTAGTAGTACGGCACTTCCCAGTCGGGCTGGTTGCCCTGCACGTACTGGCCGATGAGTCCCGTGCAGTCGCGACAGATGCCCTTGGGGTGATACGGCGTGGTGAAGAACGCATCGAGCTTGGCGTCGAACGCCGCGCGCCCGCCCAGCAGGTTCACGAGACCCTGCACGTCGTAGGGCACCAGCCACAGGTAGGCCCATCCCGACCCTTCCTTCATCATGAAGTTGTAGTACGGCTCTTCGGGATCGAACGGCGAGATCCACTTGCCGTTGGCGGTGCGCCCGCGCATGAAGCCGATCGACGGGTCGAACAGGTTTTGGTAATCGTGCGCGCGCTTCAGGAACATCGCAGCGTCGGCGGTCTTGCCCAGCCGCCTGGCATATTCCGCCAGCGCGTGATCGTCCCAGCCATACTCCAGCGTCGTCGCGACGCCGGCCTTGCCGCCAGCATACGGTGGATCGGGATTGCCTTGCGGAATCACGTCGGCAATCCAGCCGTTCTTCACGTATTCGGCGAGATACGGCCGCGGACCCGCCGGATCGGTCGCGTTCTTGTACAGGTACTTGTACGCAGCGGGCCAGTCGAACGCGATGCCGCGCTCCCACGCGCCGAGGTACAGGAATACCGCGTTGTCACCATGGAACGAGGTTTCCATGTAGCCCGTTTCGCGGGCGAGATCGAGCTCCGACTGCAGGATGTCTCGCGTGAGCTTGGGCTCCAGCAGCATCAGCAGCACGATCTGGTCGCGCCCGGTGTCCCACAGCGGCACCGGGCCGTAACGGTCGTAGGTCGCGACCTCGGTCTGGCCGCGCGTATCGGTAAAAGGCTCACCCTTGCGCGCGAGCAGGCGTGGGCTGACCAGCGCATGCTCGAGCGAGGAATAGAACAGCATGCGTTCCTTCGCGGTGCCGCCGGTGACTTCGATCTTGTCGAGCTGCCTGGCCCACGTGTTGCGCGCGGCGGCGTGGATCGCATCGAAGTCCCAGCCCGGATCCTCGGCCTTGAGCCGCGCCAGCGCATCGGCGTAGCTGTGCCCGTGTGCGACCTTCACCAGCACCTGCTCGCCGGCGTGCGTCGCGAACGTGACGTAGCTGCCGGCGTACGGGCCGGCGATGGCGCGCCGATTACGCTGGACGTCCTTGTCGCCCAACAGCGACCACTCGAGATCACCCGGCTTGGGCGGAATTTGCCGGAACGTGCCGAACGCGGCGAAGGGTTCGGAAAATTCGGCGACGAACCACGTGTTGCCGGGAATGTCCTCGGCGTGATGATCACCCGCGTTCGCCTGCCCGCGGATCATGTCGTCGCCGACCACGTCGACGTGGCCGCCGCGCCGCCCAAGGTCCAGCAACACGCGCGCCCGGTCGGTCTGCGGGAAGGTGAATCGATACAGCGCGGTCCACGTGGTCGCGGTCATTTCCGCACGGGTCTTGAACGTCGTGAGGTCGACGGCGTAGTAGCCGGGCGATGACGTTTCCGTCGCCTTGTCGTACAACGAGGGCGTGCGCTGCGGCGGGATCGTGAAGTTGCCGACAACCGGCTCGATCGTCGGGCCGTAACGCCCGCCGCTCGAGAATCCCAGCATCGTCAGCGCCGGATAGAAATACGGGCTGCGCGGCCCCGCGGGATAGGTGAAGCGCAGGTTGACGTTGATGGGTGACACGTCGGTCGAGCTGTGCGGCAGCTCCGCACCCGGCGAAGTGAAGCCCGAATACAACAACTCGCCGGGCGGCGGCGCATTGCCGATGAGGTTCTGCTGATCGAGCGGCGCCGTGCCGACCAGACCATTGGCGAGATCCACGGGCGCCTGCGACGGTGCAGGCGTTTGCGCCGCTGCCGCAGCGCACGCACAGGCCAGAATCAACGCCAACGGACCGTAGCCAACCGTATACGACATCACGCATCTCCTATTTCACTGCCACCGAAGGGCGCTCTGATCAAGCCCTCGATTCGTCCTTCGACAAGCTCGGGACGAACGGCCAACGGGTTGACCCGTTTCGTGACGAGCTTGTCGAACCACGAACGGAATCAGCAAAATCGATGCATCCCCAACCGATCGGCATGGTGTCACTCGCAACATCACGCCACATCAGGGCCCACCCGCGCTAGCAACGGCACCGTGCGCGGCTGGATCGCACCACAAAGAACCCGTTGCGAGTGCTGCCAGGTTTTCGGTATTTGCCCAGTTATTCCCTGATGCCCAACGCGTCACAGGGCGTCGCCGCACGCCAGTCAAGCCGAAATTCATCCGCATCTCATTTCGACCTTGACTCGTCGTACAACCGACAGATGGCCCCACCCAGCCGCGCCCCGACGCTCACGCCGCCATAGGAGAATTCGGCGTACTCCCGGCTCGGTGACGAATAGCGCGGCCATACGGGAAGCGATGCCGCATTGGGGTTTCCATCCTTGATGAAGTTGGCGAAGTACGCCTGCAACGTGACCTTGGAGCTGGCACGACCCAGCGGCAGGTCACGAAATAAATAGGGCAACGCGGCTCCGTGGTGCGACAGCCGGTGGGCCTCTTCAACCGAGGCCTCAGCGCGCCAGGCGCGCGCGCCGTGGGCCGTGTACCTGTCGAGCACGTAGTTGGCAGGGCATCTGAAGCTGGTATCGGTTCCAATCCGCTGCGCCAGCGTACCGTAGGTATATCCGCGCGCATCGGTTGCGGTTACGCCACCATTTACGCCATAAAAACGTTCGACGTCAGCGGTCCTGATGCCAAAAACCTGGCGCAGCCGTGGAATGATTGATTTCGTTCCGCCCGGCACCGGAAGCTCGATGCGATTGGTGAGCAATACATAAGGAACGGCATCCCTGATTCCACGCGCAAGAGCGGTTTCCGGCGACGTCGGAACGACCTTTCCATCAACGGTGGCCTGCAGCCACAGATAACAGCACGCATCGAACGTAGGCGCATTGTGCAGCTCACCCGCTGCGGCGACCAGCTTCCGTGCGGGTAGGTTCCGAAGCCTGGCCAGATCGTCACCCGTCCCGAGGATGGACTCGAGGCGAACACCGATCGCCTCTGATTCCGACAGGCTACGGACAGGCTCGCCAAACGTGGGCACTCCGCCAGCTGCCCACGTGCGCGCGAACAGATGCGCGCTGCCATAAAACAATGTAATGAGGCCAACGTCCATGGCCCCCGCCGACTGCCCGCCGATCGTTACACGCGTCGGATCGCCTCCAAATTTCGCAATATTGTCATGCACCCATTGCAACGCACGGAGTTGATCCATCAACCCGTAATTGCCGGAATGCCCGCCCTGTTCGGCGGACAACGCCGGCGTAGACAGAAACCCGAATACGCCCAGGCGATACTGGATCGCAACGACCACGATGCCGCGTTTCACCAGATCGGTATCGACGACGCCAGCGGCCGCGCCGGCCAGGTTCGAGCCGCCATGGACCCAGACCAGCACGGGGAGCAGACGTTTCGGCGCCAGGCTCGGCGTATGAATGTCCAAGTACAGGCAATTTTCGCTTTGGTGCCGTGCGGCGCCGGCGTTCCAGCCGAAATTGCTCTGGGGGCAGGCGGGCGGCTCGTGAGTCGCCTGCCGCACGCCGTTCCAGGGAGCCGGCCTGCGCGGTGCGCGCCACCGCAGCTCCCCGATTGGCGGAGCCGCATAGGGGACCCCCAGGAATAGCGCGCCACCGCCTCCGTCCGGCCTGCCCACCAGCGTCCCCGCGGTTACCGTGACCTGCGGTGGTGGTTGCGCGCGAGACGGATTCACTACGGCAAAGGCGCCACAGAGCACGCAACAGGACACCTGCAGGATCCAACGCAACCCAACCCGCACCATTCCCGGAAACGGACACCGCGAAGCCCGCGGCGCCCCGCACCGACGATGCGGCGAACGAACACGCGTTTCTGCACGTTTCCGATCGCCCCTCACCGGCACTGCTCCGTCTTCCGTGCCGCTCCGCGCAGCCACCCGTGGTAGGCGAGCCAACCCGCGAACAGGCACGGCCACCGCGCAGCCCGGGTGCCCGGCTGGCCCAGGCCGAATCCATGCTGGTCGCCTTCGAAGATATGCAGTTCGGCGGGGACGCCATGCTTGCGCAGAACGTCGAACAGCGCGAGATTCGTGCCCACGTCCACGACGGGGTCGTTTTCCTGCTGCACGATGAAGACCGGCGGCGTCGACTGCGATACGTGCTTTTGTATCGTGTACGCGGCGTCGGCGTCCTTCTGTGCGGCCAATGCTCGCGCGGTGCCGGAGGTGTCGCGCGCCAGCGATGACACCGGATAGATGAGCGCCGCAAAGTCGGGGCGTGACGACGGCGCCGTGCCGGCCGACCCGGGCGCGTAGAAATCGTGGCCAAAACGCGTCGCGATGATGCCCGCGAGGTTGCCGCCCGCGGAAAATCCCACGACGCCGATCGACCGCGGATCAATGCCCAGGCTCGCCGCACACCCGCGCAGGATGCGCATCGCACGCTGCGCGTCCTGGAAGGGCGCAACCGGCGCCCACCCGTCGCCGGGAAGGCGGTAGTACAGCACGGCCGCGGTCACCCCGAGACCCGCCAGCCAGCGCGCGGTCGGCAGCGACTCCTGATCGATCGCGATCCCCTCGTACGCCCCGCCCCCGAGCACCAGCACCGCGGTTCGGCCCGGGACCGCGGGCCGGAACACCTCCATGTACGGGCTGCCGACGTCCTTGATCACTCCGGGGTCGGTCGCGGTCCTGCCAGCGACATGCTGCGGCGCGCGTGGCGCATGGCCGCTGCCGGCGGGTGGCCCGGCCGGCCACAGCGGAATGGTGAGGACCGCGCCCTTGCCCGTCGCGGCGCCACAGTCCGCCGCGTGGGCCCACGGCGCGCCCAGTGCCACCAGCACGCAAAACGAAACCAACAGTTCGACCACGCGCGCGCTCATCGATGGCATGCGTTCGATACCTTCGCCGCGCCGTGCAAGACCTTGTCAAATGCGAGCGTGCCCATCACGGCATAGCCGCGATCGTTCGGATGCAGCCCGCGGTCGCCGCGACAAGCGTTGGCGAGTCCGGGCGGCAGCGGGTGCTGCTCGGCGGCCAGCGGGCTCGGGGTGTAAGGCCCCGCCAGCGCCCGGCTGAAGTCGATCACGCCATCAAAGATGCCCGACGTTCGGATCCAGCGATTCACCCGCTCGCGGGTCGATTCCTTGGCCGGCGAATACCAACCCGGGTCTGGGAACCCGGCGAAAGGCGTGACGGTGCCGATGTAAATCCGGATCCTGTGCTCATGCGCCACGTCGGCCAGCATTCGATAGGCGTTGGTGATCGCCCCGAACGATGCCCCGCGTGGATAGCCGGCCGGGTCGGTGCCGCGGTTGAGATCGTTGGCGCCAAGCAGCACCACCACGTCGGTCGTGCCGGCAACGTCGATGACGTCGCGTTCGAACCGCTTCAGGCCCGAGACGCCGAACGCAGTGTTGCCGCGCTGGTCGACCGTAAGCTCGTTGCCGCTGATCGCCATGTTGACGACGCCTACCGAGCCGGGTCCGTCCGGACCGTCGGCGAGTCCGGCAAATACGCCGGGCCAGGTCTTGTCCGGCGCGGTCGCGTACGCACCGTCGGTGATCGAATCGCCAAATGCGACGATGCCCCGGGCACGGACGGGCGCCAGCACGTCGATCTCGTCCAGCACATAGATATGGGAAACCGCACCCATGCCCAGCGCGGCAAGCAGGTCGCGGCTGCCTGCCAGCGACCCCTGGCCGGTGGCATCTCCGCGCACCGCGAACGCGGTCGTCGCGTGCTCCATGGGATGCACGTCCGCCAGATGCGCGGTGCCACCGAAATACAGGCTGACCAGCACGCGTGAAAGTGGCGGCACGTGCAGACTTATCGGGTCGCTGGTGACCGTGGACCCTGGCTGGATGACGACCGACGGGCGGCCCTCGAAAGCCACGGGGCGCGTAGCGGTGGCGCTGGCGTCAAACCCTGCTTCGCCGCTCGCCGGCAGCGCAACGCGCGCGGAGGACACCACCAGCGGCTCGCGCCCAAAATAATTCGACAGGCGAATGCGGATTGTGCTGCCTCCTGCGCTGACGACCACCGCCTGCCTCAGCGTGGCGTCCCGCAGTGCGGGCGCCCGTTCCACCGGCTGGACATCGGACGCCGTCGGCCGCGGGCCGACCACCGCAAAGTTGGACGTCATGGCCTGCGCCCAGGTCGCCACCCAGCGTTGCCCGGAAGGCGGCCGCTGGGCCGTTGCCGCGCCTGCGGGAAGCGGGCCGGCCAGCATGACCAGTGCGCCCATCCAGCAGGCCACGGCCGCGAAGCGTACGGAAAACCCATGCTTCATCTCGATTGCCCACATGTCAGCTACTCCATCCGAAACGCGCAAGCAGGATCAAATTGCGCCGCCGGCGTTTCGCGCCCGGCTCCCGCCACCCGAGTCACGCTGCGCGTCTCCTTCCGCAGGGGGGGCGATCGGCCGCACGCACCCGTGGACGAGGACTTGCCTCATCCCCTCGCCTTGCGCGCGAACAGATCGGTGATTTCATCCACGGATAGCCCCTTGGTTTCCGGCAGCCAGCGCGCGATGAACACGATGGCGAGCACGGACAGCGCCGCAAAGCACACCATCACCCACTCGAGACCGATGCCCGCCGCGGACACCGGAAACAGCTCGATCACCGCGAAGTTGGCCAGCCAGTCGGCCGTGGCGCCGATGGCGGCGGCCCGCCCGCGTACGGCCGTCGGGAATACCTCGCCCTGCAGCAGCCAGCCGGTGCCGCCCACGCCGACCGCGAACGAAGCAATGAACAGCCCCAGCCCCAGGGTACCGACGATGATCCGCGCGGGGCCCGCCAGCAGCCCCAGGCCGATCGCCGCGACCAGCATGAAGAGCGCCATGCCCGCGTAGCCGCCCATGGCCAACCGGCGGCGGCCGATCCGATCGATATAGCGAAAGCCGAGATACGTGGCGGCGACGTTGACCGCCGTGACCAGCGAAGTCATCTCGATTCCCCCCATCGCCGCCTCGAGCGGAGACGACGAGGCTGGCAGCAGCGAGGACAGCAGTCGTGGCCCGTAGTACAGCGGCACGTTGATGCCGGTGATCTGCTGGAAAATGAAAAACACCACCACCACCAGCAGCGCCCGCCGAACACCGGGCGTCCAGACGCTGGCGTGCTGCGCGAGCGTACGTTGCTCCCACGCGTGGAGCCGCGCCGCGCTTTGGCGGATCTGCGCCAACGTCGCCTCGATGCCCAGCATCCGCAGTGTCTCGCCGAGCTTGTCGTAGCGGCCCGCGCGCAACAGCCAGCGCGGCGACTCCGGCATGCGCGTCCGCAGCGCCAGCGCAACCAGCGCGGGCAGTGCGCCCAGCCCCAGGATCAGGCGCCAGTCGTACCCGTAGGCCGCGCCGGGCACGAGCTTCAGGATGCCGAGCGCAACCAGGTAGGAAACGAGGATCCCCACCGTGATCATCCACTGCTGCAGCATGCTCAGCGCGCCACGCCGGGCCGCCGGAGCGTATTCGGCGATGTAGGCCGTGGCGATGGCCGAATCCGCGCCGATCGCAAGGCCAATCAGCGTGCGCGAGACCAGCAGCATCGCGGCGCTGACCGTGAACGCCGACAGCAGCGCACCGGCGGCGTAGATCGCGGCATCGGCGACCAGCAGTGACTTGCGGCCGAACCGGTCCGTCAGCGGGCCAGCGGCCAGGGCTCCGACGGCGGCACCGATCGAGGCGCCGGCGACCAGGTAGCCCAGCGCCCACGTGCCCAGATGGAAGGGTAGAAAGTCGAGTACCGACCCGATATTGGCGGTGTCGTAGCCGAACAGGAACCCGCCCAGCGTGGCCAGCACGGTCAGCGACCAGTCGAACGCCGTTGGATCGCGCGCATCGAGCGCGACGAGCACGTCAGGGCCGGGCGTCGCCACGCTCACGCGGCCCCGTCGCGGCAGGCGGCGACGTCAAGCTCGATCCCGCACTGAAACGTCCGGCAGGCGCCCGCGTCCAGGCAAATACGCTCCTGACAGTCGGGCCGATTGAAGGCGTCGGCCATGGCCTCCATGGGTTCCAGCGCGATGGCCGAGCGCGCGCCCTCGGGCAGGGTGTCCCCGGTGAACACGCGCACGACGCCGCCCTGCTGCCAGACGCGCACCGACACGCCCGTCGCGGGGTCGCTTGCGGTGCACCGGAGCCTGCCATCCGCCGCCGGGACGCCGTCGCGGTAGGCCACGTCGAGCACGGTGGGCCCGATCTTTCGGGGGCGGCTGAAGTCGAGCTCGGGGCGGCTGGCCAGCGGCCGATACGCCGCCGGTCCATCCAGCGCGATCAGGTTGCTGTCCATTGCGATGAACCCGCGCGCGGGGACACAGAGCACCCACTCATCCACCGTGGCCGCCGAGGGGCGCACGTACGCGTGCCAGCCGAAGAAGCACGGCGCCGCAGCATTCCCCAGGTTGCGCATGGACGCGGTGAGCCGCAGGCCGTCGCGGACGAGTTCAAATTGCAGCGCAAGGCCAATGGTGAACGGATAGCCCGGCGCGGCACCGACGGTCGCCGTCAACCGCGCGCGCGCCGACGTGGCGTCCGCCGCGAGTCCGGCCAGCTCGAAGTCGAGATCCCGCGCCAGGCCGTGCATCGCCACGCCATCGACGCCTCCGGCCGGTGCCGCCAGTCGATGCCGCCGGCCCGCGAACGTGTACGCGGAATTCCGCACCCGCCCGCCAAAAGGCACCATGACCGCAAAGCGCGAATCGACGTGGGCCTCAAGCGCGCGCGCGGAAGCGTAGCCCCACGCGAAATCCCACGGCCGGCCGTGCACCTCGCGCGTCAGGCCGAGCAGCGTCGCGCCGCGCAGCGAAATCTCGGCCCGCAGCCCGTCGGGGCCGCACAGCACGGCGAGGCCATGGCCGAACCGCGCGCCCGATTCCACGGCGAACGTGCTCATGCGAACGCCGCCTTCACGTGCGTGAGGCCTTCAACTTGGACGGCGGCGCCGCGGCCGCCGGTTGCCCAAACGACGGCGGGCGGTCCGCCAGCGCGGCGCCGAACCGCTTGTTCGGCGTCGCGCCCATGTGAAACACCAGCGTGCCGCCCGCGGCGAGCTCGGCGTGCGAAATCCAGCTGCGGCGCCATGGCTTGCCGTTCCAGGTCACCGACTGGATGTAGGGCTTGTCTTTGCCATTGCCCGGCGCATCGACCACGAGCTTCTGGCCGCCGCCGACGTCGACTTCCGCATGGTCGACCAGCGGGCTGCCGAACACCCACACCGCGCTGATCGGATCGACCGGATAAAGCCCAAGCGCGCTCAGGATGTACCACGCGCTCATCTGCCCGCAGTCTTCGTTGCCGGCGAGGCCATCGGGCGCCGCGCGGTACATGGTGTCCATCAGCATGCGCACGCGCGCCTGGGTCTTCCAGTGCGAACCCGAATACGCATACAGGTACGCCACGTGGTGGCTGGGTTCGTTGCCCTGCGCGTACTGGCCGACCATGCCGGCGATGTCCGGTGGCGCATTGGCCGGCAGCGCGGAGCTGGTCGTGAACAACTCGTCCAGCTTGCGTTCGAACGCGGCGTCGCTGCCAAACATCGGCATGTAGTGGTAAAGGTCGTGCTGGTTGAGGAACGTCGCTTCCCACGGGTTGGATTCGGTGTAGTCGCGCCAGGCATCGGTGTGGCCCATTTCGTTGGGCGCGAACGGCACCAGCCACTGTCCATCGGCGCCGCGCGAACGCATGAAGGTGTCGGCACGGTCGAACACGTTGGCGTAGTTGCGCGAGCGCTGGCGCAGCGCCGTGGCGTCACCCGCGGCGCCGACGCCCGCCGCGAGGTGCGCCAGCGCCCAGTCGTCGTAGGCGTATTCCAGGGTCTTGCTGACGGCCTCACCCTGCATGTCGCTCGGCAGGTAGCCCAGGTGCCGGTACCAGCCGAGCCCGCGCCAGTCGGACCCCATGGCAAGGTCGCGGTACACCGGCCACGCCTTGGCGTAGTCGACGCCCTTGAAGCCCTTGGCCTGCGCTTCGGCGATCAGCACGATCGAGTGGTAGCCGATCATGGTGCCGGTCTCGACGCCCTGCAGCGGCCAGATCGCCGGGCCTTCCGGACTCTCGATGGCCTTGACCACGAGGTCCTGCACCAGCGCCGGCACGCGCGCCGGCTGGAACAGTGTGTACAGCGGTGCCAGCGCGCGATAGATGTCCCACAGCGACCAGGTGCTGTAGTTGTGCTGGCCCGGAGCGAGCTTGTGGATCTGCAGATCCATGCCGCGGTACCGGCCATCGACATCGTCGAACAGCGTCGGTGCCAGCATGGCGTGATACAGCCCGCTGTAGAACGTACGCGCCACCTCGTCCGACGGCGCCTGGATGCGGACGCGCGAAAGTTCGCGTTCCCACTGGTCGGCCGCGCTGTGCCGCACGCGCTCGAAATCCCAGTCGGGCAGCTCAGACTCGAGGTTCTTCAGCGCCCCTGCGACGCTGACGCCGGAAATGCCGACCTTGACCAGCAGCGGCGCGCTGGCCGCATCGGCAAAGTGCAGTGCGGCCTTGAGATGCTGGCCGGCGGCGTCGCCCGCACCGCCCAGTGACCGGTCATCGCTGAAAAGCTCGGCGCGCGCAAACGGCCGCGAGACCTTGAGCGCAAAGTAGATGAAGCGCCCGCCCGCCCACTGATAGACGCGCCGTCCGCCGGTCAGCGTGTCGTTGCCGACGACCTCGAGCGAGGCGTCGGTGACGTGGCACGGTTTGTCCGGCCCGTCCTGGTACCCATGCGCAAAGTCGAGCAACAGGTGCCCGGCACCCGCCTGTTTGAAGGTGTAGCGATGCAGCCCCACGCGCGCGGTCGCGGTCAGCTCGGCCAGGATGTCGTGATCGGTCAGGCGCACCGTGTAGTAACCCGGAACGGCGCGTTCGGAGGCCTTGTCGAACCGCGAGCGATAACCCTTGCCGGGATGCGCCACCACGTCGGCGGCAAGGTGCGGGCCGGTCTTCACGCCGTCGTACTTCGAGTAATAGAGCTCATCCGGCAGTCCGCGCGCGCCGGCATCCAGCAGCACCTCGCCCTGCGCGGGCATCACCAGCACATCCAGCATGTCGCCGCCGCCGGTGCCCGACAGGTGCGTGTGCGAGAAACCCATGATCGAGCCGTCGGCTTCGTGGTAGCCCGAACACGCGTCCCAGCCGTAGGTGTTGGTATCGGGCGAGAGCTGCACCATGCCCCACGGCACCGTCGCGCCCGGGTACGTGTGGCCATGCCCGCCGGTGCCCACGAACACGTCGACGAAGCGCGACACAACATGCGCACCTGCCGCTGCGCCGCTGCCGGCGGTGTGCACCGCGTCGGCCTCGGGGACGCCAGCGATGGCGACCGCGGGCGTGAGCCACCCCAGCACCGGCAGGCCGGCGGCAAGCTGCACGAAACGACGACGGGTGACCATGGTGTTGCCTCTCGATGGAGAAATAAAATGGCTCAACCACCCTGCGCAGCTACACACATCTTTGCGACCTTGGCTCGGCGCCCGGGCGCGGCGGGGGGCCGACCGCCGCGACATCAGACGTCATGACCTGCACCCAGGTCACAACCCACCACTGCTAAGTGCAACGACCTCCCGAAGCATGGTCCCGCAAGCATCACCCCGAGCAAACCCACGGCCAACCCGAGTCATCGCGGGGTACGACCGCACCACCGAAAAGTTCGACGGCATCTAGCCGCGTATCCATACGCTCTCCCGTCGGACACTCGTTCATCACCTCCGTAACGACCGTTTCCTGATCGCGCGTGGCTCGCGTGGCGTCCTCGACGCATAAGCAGACCTGCTGCACGATCCGAACAAGTTGCGTCGCAACCGCGCATGCCTTACATCCGGCCACGAACGCCAAGCATAAAAAACCGTTCCGAGAACTGATTAGTATTGACCTGATCTGGCCACACCAAATACTGCCTTTCTTTCTCGTTGTTTAGGTTCTGGCCCTGCAAATACAGTTGGAAATGCTTGTTGAGCGAGTACGTTACGCTGGCGTCCACATACCTAGTGGGCGCTTCGTAAAGTTCCATTCCGTTTACGCCACCGTAGTTTGACTCGATAGCTTCTTTACTTCTGTAATTCAATGCAGTGCGCAACTGCCAATGGTCGTCCTGATACCAAAGTACGATGTTACCGCTATACTTCGAATTTTGCGGGAACGGTACATCATTCCCGGCGAGGTCCTTCGCACCAGTATTACTAGGAGAGAATGTCCCGTTAACCGTAATACCGGTGTGAGAAAGCAGTCCAGGAGCACCAGAGAACGCTTGTCTATAGCCAGCCTCAGCTCCCTTTAACTGCTGACCCTGGCCCTGCGCGGGTTCATTGATCACCACGCACCGACCTCTGACGATCCCGTCTTCGTCTGGCAGCCCGCAGTTCTGCACCCCCGTCTCGGTTACAAAGCTCGCAACCTCGATGTCGAACAGGTCAAGGCTCACGAGCCCGCCGTGGCCAAAGTAGTACTCAGCAGAAACATCGTAGTTCGTCGATCGCCAAGGATTAAGATCAGGATTACCGTTCGAGTTCCCACCCAGCACTGCGTCAATCAATTTCCCATTGGCCAGCGTTTGCGCACCGTAAAACAGCGTAAGCCCACCGCCCCATTGGCTCAGACTAAGTGGCATCATATTCTTCGACGCCGCAAGTCTCACTTTAAGTTCGCTCGTAACATCCAGTGCAAAGTTGATCGCCGGAAGCCAGTCCGTGTATGTGCGGTTCGTGTACACCTCGCCCGCATCGAGTTGATACAACCCATAGGGCTGTGTCGCCCCAGTCAGATGTTGGGTGACGCCGAGATCGGTGCGTATTACACGCAGCCCAAAATTACCCGTAAAGGGAAGGCCCGCCAAATCGCCTCCGAAGTTCGCCTGAGCATAGCCCTTGCTCTCCCGGAGGGACACATTCCAAGTCGCACCGGGCTCCGGATCCCTAGTTATTCCAGGGTACAGCGCGTTGTCAAATGCCACTACGTTCTGCATCGCGTTCGGATTGAACGCCCACTGTGTCAAACCTTGTACTTGACCCGGATCGACAAGCTCCTGCCAGTTGGAACCGAAGATACTCGGAAGGTTGCTTACCGGGTTCGCCGAAATCATTCCCGCACGGAAATAACCGTCACTATTGCCGGCGGTACACGCTCCTGGCACGCCACCTCCGTTCATAACCACGTCGGCTGCAAAAAACAACGTGTCACACCCCTTCGGATCGCTTGCCCCGTTACCCGCGTATACCGGTGCCATTAAACCAAATGAATCTTCTTGCGCAGAGCGGACACTGTGCTCAAGCCCAAAATCCAAGCTAAAGCTGCTGGTTGGTGCGTATTTGCCACTAAGTCGAATAATATTCATTCCAGAGTGAGCCTGGTAATCATTCTGTGACGATATCGTCTTAAGTGCATACGCATTCGGATTTGAAAGCTCTTGGGCGACTCGTGTCGGCAGCGTCAGGCTCGCGCTGCTCCCCGACATATCTATGCCGACCGGATAACCGTAAGGCGGAAGCCCATTTGCATTGAAAGGCCTCGTCCCACCAGCCGAGCTGGGGTAAAGGTACACCCCGGGGGGGAGGGACACTCCAGGAGCCAGAGAGTTGGGCCATTGCGTGCCATTGGCGAGTGAAAACTCAACGCTGTTTTGCATCTGAGTTTGAGACGCCGATCCGCTTATGAACCGCAAAGACCCTGTCAGGCTACCTCCGTTATCGAAGTCTAACTTAGTGCTGAAATTCCTGGCATACGAATCCGTCGCAAGCATCTGCGCGAACGACTCCCACATCCCAAACCAATCGTTATACGCCTGCGTTGTGTAGAAGTTCTGGTGCCAGTCGCCTTGCTGCAGACCCGGTGCGTTGTACTCGCTGGTAAGTGCCGCTCCGGTGTCCCTTGATGTCGCTGGTAATATTGTCGCCGCCATCCAATTTACTGGCTGCACCCACGATCCCTGCCCCGCCGTGTACTGCCGTTGATGGTCGTAGAACCCATCGACGGTCAAGGTGAAACTATCTCCAAGCGCAGCTTGGAAAGACGCGGTGGCGCCGTTACGTTTGTTCTCTTGAGTCTGCGCGAACGGCTGAAACGTCTCTGGTACCCAGAACGCGCCAGTCGATTTTCCATCGCCGTTTACATCAACTCCACCACCAGGGAGCACGACAACCTGAGGTGGAACTGTGTGCCCGCTCCATCCAGATAGGTAGCCGTCGCCAGGCTCGTTCGCCGCGCTGGAATTCTCGCCTTGGATTCGCCCAGCAAATTCCTGGAACCCGTTTGAAGAATCGTTCCTCGTGAGATCTGAGTGCGACAGCGACAGCAAGATGCCCCAGTGGCCACGAGCGTTGTAACTAAACAGCGCATTAAGGTTCGGCTCCACGTTCTTCACTTCGCTTCCGTAGTCAGCTTCGGCCGTGCCTGCGGCTGTCCACCCGTTCTTGAAATCCCATGGCCTATACGTGTGTAGATTGATCGTTCCGGAAATTCCGGTGTCCAGCATCGTTGCAGTCGGTGATTTGTATACGTCAGCGCCTGAAAATAATGATGATGGCATAGACTCATAGTTTGGTTGTATAGAATCTATATTGTCTGGAGTGATAAATGGCGCACCGTTTATCAATGTTGAAACTTCCGGTAACCCGCGGACATTTACGGTGCTACCCTCACCGGCTGTTCGATTAACTTGCACACCAGTAATACGTTGTAGCGAGTCGGCTATTGAGATGTCCGGAAGTTCACCTATGTTCTCGGCTGAGATGTTATCTTCAATATTTGGCGCCAATCGTTTAGTTTGGATCGCATTAAGTTCGGACGCTCGAATGCCGACAACTTGGACAGTCTGTAGCTGCCTAGGCAGCGCCTTGCTCTTTTTTGGCACTTCTCTTCCGGCAGCACCACCGTTGGATTGTCCAGTAGCCGTAGTTCTGTTTACAGTGGCCTCCGCCGGCTGAGCCGTGTCGGATAAAGAGCCACTAGCCCGCCCTGATGCCAACGCCGGTCCCGTCATTGCAAGCAGGGCGGTCGAGATTGCTATGGTTAGAAGCTTTGTACGCATGGAAGGAACACCCTCGTTGTATGGTCGTTAATTGCAATTGTTCGTTGCTTGAACAGAGTTTCCGTTATCTGTGCAAGATTTGGGCGGAACGGCGGTCGCCCATGCGGCTCCCTTCGCGCCAAAACTCCCGTCAGTCGCGCTGCGCGTCCTGACTAGCCGGTCGGCGATGGGCCCCAGCGAGCCACGTTGCCGGCGACAGGTCTCCATCGTGGCTACTCGAACGTTCGTTCTCGCGCCTGACATTGCCGCGTTGGGCCAGCGGACCGGCGCGCTTTCGCTCGCCGCGGCTCGCAGTTGAATCGTGCGCGAGACAGCGATAAGCGGACCTTCGGACGCTCGGTCGTATGCGCGATCGCGGGCGACACCATGCGGCGACGCACGCAGGACGTTGCGCGCGTGCCAAGATCGACCGCAACTGCGCTCGCTCTCCTCCATGGCCGGGTTGCGCTTTCCTGACGACCGAGCCGTCCGCAGCGTCAGGATGGGGCCTGTTCGGTAACATCTGAGAGCAGCCATACGCATCGACACCGGGCTTCGTTGAAAGAAGTCTGGCCTTTTATGAGAGCGTAGTCAATTTGCGGCGCAACATACGTTCTTGCGACCGCTGAAATCGTCTAACATGCTGATATATAGCAATAATAAGATCAACATTCAAGACACCGACGTTTTGCAAATGCTGCACCGCAGTACATATTTACTCCGAAAATGCGGGACCTATACCGCCTTAGACCAACGCGTTGTGTATTTTTTGGATGTTGCATGATAGCGCTTTCATTGTATGCTTCGTACCAGGAGGCAAGATGGCGTGTGATCATCCCTCGCGGAGGTGGTTCGCTGTTCGCAGCGGCGCCGGCAGGGCCGCCTAACTGCTTTCGCTGCCGCCTATGTGCGGCGATGTTCAATACGATGCTTGGCCGCAAACCAGAGGAGTGCGCCTTGGCAACCCCAACGCTTCAGGACGTCGCCACCCAGGCCGGGGTATCGCCGGCCACCGTGTCGCGGGTGGTCAACGGCGAAGACTCGGTGCGCGAGGAAACGCGCGCGCGCGTGCTGCGCGCGATCGAGTTGCTGGACTATCGGCCCAACCTGTTCGCGCGCGGACTGGGCGGCGCGCGCTCGTACGCCGTCGGCCTCGTCTACGACAATCCCAACGCCTACATCATCGTGGCCGCCATGCAGGGCGCGCTCGCAGCCTGTGACGAGCTCGGCTTCGGGTTGCAGGTGCACCCCTTCAGCTCCACCGCGCCCAAGCTGGCCGAGCGGCTGCGGGATTTCGCGCATCGGCTCGGACTGGCGGGCCTCGTGCTGACCCAGCCGGTGTCGGAGCGCGCCGCCACCCTGAAGGCGCTCGCGTCCTACGGCGTCCCCTGCGTGCCGATCGTCTCGGCAGCGGAGGACCCTGGTGGCACCACGCCGTGCATCTACATCGACGACCGCGACGCGGCCTACGCCGTCACCGAACACCTGATCCAGCTTGGCCACCGGCGGATCGGCTTTCTCAAGGGCGGCAAGTTCCACCACGCGAGCGGCGAGCGTTTCAACGGCTACCGGAAGGCGCTCAAGGATTACGGCGTCGCGCTCGACCGGGACCTGGTCGTCGAAGGCGACTACGTGTTCGACGACGGCTTCCGCGGCGCGCGCCGCCTGCTCGGCCTGGCCAGGCCGCCCACCGCCCTCTTCGGTTCCAACGACGAGATCGCCGCCGGCGCGCTGGCCGCCGCGCGCTCGGACGGCCTGCAGATCCCCTACGACGTCTCGATCGCGGGGTTCGAGGACAGCCCGTTCTCGCGCCACTCGTGGCCCCCGCTCACGACCGCGCGGCAACGTACCGAATTGATCGTCGAGCGCGCGATCCGCCTCTTGATCGCCCACATCCGCAAGGACCCGACCGCGAACGAGGGCTTCAAGCCCGAGCTGGTGGTGCGCGGGTCCACCGCGCCACCGCGGCGCAAGTCGTGAACCCATCCCCGTACCACCGTTTGCCCACCCGGAGCCGCCACCCGTGATCACCGCCAACGCTGCGCCCTCACCCCGTACGACCAGCAACACCGTTGCGATGACGGTGATGGCCACCGTGTTTTTCATGTGGGGCTTCATCACGGTCTTGAACGACGTGCTGATCCCGCACCTGAAGTCGCTGTTTGCACTCGACTACTTCCAAGTGATGCTGGTCCAGTTCGTGTTCTTCGGCGCGTACTTCCTGATGTCGCTGCCCTCCGGCGCCGTCGTGACGCGCTACGGCTACCGCGCCAGCATCGTCATCGGCCTCATCGTCACCGGCATCGGCGCGCTGCTGTTCCTGCCGGCCGCGCGGGTCCAGTCCTACGACGTGTTCCTGCTGGCGTTCTTCGTGCTGGCCAGCGGCATCACGCTGCTGCAGGTGGCCGCCAATCCGTATGTCGCCTCGCTGGGCCGGCCCGAACGCGCGTCCAGCCGCCTGAACCTGGTGCAGGCGCTGAATTCGGCGGGCACGATGATCGCGCCCGCCTTCGGTGGAATGCTGATCCTCGGCACCGCAGTGCTTGGCGCCGCGGAGCTCGGCAAGCTCGCCCCGGCCGCGCAGGCCGCCTATCGCGTGCAGCAGGCGCACGCGGTCGAAGGCCCGTACATCGGCATCGCGGTCGTGCTGATCCTGCTCGCCGCGCTGGTGTGGGCCGTGCACCTGCCCGCGCAGGGCAGCACCGCACACGCCGACGATGCGCAGCACCGCTACGCCGACGCGCTGAAGCTGCCGCGCGTGTGGCTGGGGATGCTCGCGATCTTCGTGTACGTCGGCGCCGAAGTGTCGCTGGGCAGCTTCATGATCAATTACCTCGCGATGCCCGAGATCGGCAACCTGCCCGAAGCGCGCGCGGCGCTGTTCGTCTCGCTGTACTGGGGCGGCGCAATGGTCGGGCGCTTCATCGGTTCGTGGCTGTTGACCCGCATCGAGACCCGCCGGCTGCTGGTCTTCAACGCGACGATCGCGGCGCTGCTCGTCATCACGACCATGCTGGCCCACGGCCCGGTGGCGGTCGCGACGGTGGTCGCGGTCGGCCTGTTCAACTCGGTCATGTTCCCGAGCATCTTCGCGCTCGGCATCGAGGGCATGGGCGCACTCACCGGCAAGGTGTCGAGCCTGCTGGTCATGGCCATCGTGGGCGGCGCCATCATCCCGCTGGCGCAGGGCGCACTGGCCGATTCGATCGGCCTGCACCACGCGTTCCTGCTGCCGCTCGCGTGCTACCTCTACATCCTCTACTACGGCGCCAGGGGCTCGCGCACCGCATGAACACCATCCACTGTTTCGGCGAAGCGCTGATCGATTTCCACGGCACGCCCGGCGGCGCCGCGCCGGTCTTCACCGCGCACGCGGGCGGCGCGCCAGCCAACGTCGCGGTGGCGGTCGCGCGCCTGGGTGGCCATCCGGCTTTCATCGGCATGCTGGGGCACGACATGTTCGCCGACCTGCTGCTGCACGAACTGGCGGCCGCCGGCGTCGACACCACGTACACGCGCCGCACGCGCGCCGCCAACACCGCGCTCGCGTTCGTCTCGCACGCGGCCAATGGCGAGCGCAGCTTCAGCTTCTACCGCCCGCCCTCGGCCGACCTGCTGTTCCGCGACAGCGATTTCGATGCCGCGGTTTTTGCGCCAGGCACGATCTTCCATGCGGGTTCGGTCGGCATGAGCGAGCCCGCAGCCGCGGAGACCACCCTCAAGGGACTTGCGCGCGCGCGCGCCGCAGGCGCGCTGGTCAGCTACGACATGAACCTGCGCCCCGCGCTGTGGCCACGCGGCGAGGACCCCGCGCCGACCATCTGGCGCGCGCTCGAGCTTGCCGATTTCATCAAGCTCAGCGCCGAGGAGCTGGACTTCCTCGCGGCCTCGACCAGCGGCACCGAGGCGGCGCTGGTGCGCCTGTGGGACGCCAAGGCGCGCCTCGTCATGGTCACCGACGGCGACCACACGATCCGCTGGTTCACGCCCGACGCGCGCGGCGACTACCCCACCTTCAAGGTCGCGGCCGTCGATACCACCGGCGCGGGCGACGCGTTCGTCGGCGGCTGCCTGTACAGCGTTGCCGCAGCCGGCGTCGGCCCGGACACGCTGCCCGCGGTCGCCGCCGATCCCGCGCGCCTGGCCGCGATGCTGCGCTTTGCCTCCGCCTGTGGCGCCCTGGCGGTCACCCGCGCGGGCTCGTTCGCCGCGATGCCCACGCTGGCCGAGGTCCGATCGTTTCTGGAGCAACACGCATGACCGCAGTACCCGGGTTCCCCGATTTCCGTTCCGCCGCGTTCCTTGCGCAGCACATCGCCAACACCATGGCGTTTTACCACCCGCACTGCCTCGATCCCGCGGGCGGCTGCTTCCACTTCTACCGCAACGACGGCGAGATCTACAACCGCAGCGATCGGCATCTCGTCTCCAGCGCCCGCTTCGTGTTCGACTACGCGATGTACTTCCGTCACTTCGGCGGGCAGGCGTACCTCGATGGCACGCGCCACTGCATCGATTATCTGCGCAGCGTGCACCGCAACCCCGCGACCGACGGCTACGCGTGGACGCTGCACGACGGCAAGGTGACCGACGCCAACCAGCACTGCTACGGCATTGCCTTCGTGCTGGTCGCCTATTCCCATGCGCTGCGCGCCGGCTTGGCCGAAGCCGCGACGTGGATGGACGAGACGTGGGATCTGCTGGAACGGTATTTCTGGGACGCCGACGCCGGGCTCTACCGGGACGAGGCCGACGCCGCGTGGCACTTCTCGGACTACCGCGGCCAGAACGCCAACATGCACATGTGCGAGGCGATGCTGGCGGCGTTCGAGGCCAGCCAACGACCGCGCTATCTGGATCGCGCGATCACGCTGGCTGACCACATGACCCGCCGCCAGGCGGCGCAGGCCGGCGGCCTCGTGTGGGAGCATTACGACCGCGACTGGAACATCGACTGGGAATACCACAAGGACAAGCCCAAGGACCTGTTCCAACCCTGGGGCTTCCAGCCCGGACACCAGACCGAATGGGCCAAACTGCTGCTCATCATCGAACAGCACCATTCCGCCGACTGGTTGCTGCCGACCGCGCAGCGTCTGTTCGACACCGCGCTCGAGCGGGCGTGGGACAAGCAATACGGCGGCATCTGCTACGGCTTTGCGCCTGATGGGTCGATCTGCGATGACGACAAGTACCACTGGGTGCAGGCCGAGTCGCTGGCCTGCGCCGCACTGCTAGCCACGCGCACCGGCGATCCAAAATACTGGGATTGGTACCGGCGCCTGTGGGAGTACGCGTGGACAC
>DASTNI010000032.1:0-28239 GCA_035720985.1 Rhodanobacteraceae bacterium
GAACGCGCGCGGCGCGTCGAAGCCCAGCGCCACCGCCAGCTTGAAGATCAGCACTTCGACCCGCGGATCACTGGCCAGCGCGATGAGGTCCGGGTCGGGTTCGTCCGCGGTGTGGACGCGCACGGCTTCCGGCGCAAAGCCCAGGGTCCCCGTCAGGTATTCCGCGGCCTTGTGCTGCGCGGCTTTGCCGTCCGGCACCTGCACCAGCATCAAGGGCGTCAAGGCGATGCCGGCGTCGCGCAGCAGGGTCTTGAGCTGCCGGTGCACGGCGGCGCACTCGCGCAGCGCGAGCCGCTCGTAGTCGATGAGCTGCTCGGCGTCGGCGTTCTTCGCGAGGAACCGCACCGTGCGGACGCCGCGCTTCAGCAGGCCCGCTTCGACCGCATCGAAGCGGCTTACCGACGCCCAGTCGCCGGGCCGGCCGGTGCGATAGCCGGTGGCTTCGGCGAACGCCTCGATGTCGTGGTCGCGCGGCGTCGCGGTCATCATCAGCGCGTAGTCGGGCGCCAGCACTTCGGTGAACAGCGCGCGCGCCTGTTTGGCCTTGTGAAAGCCGTGGTGCGCTTCATCGACCACCACGCCGATGGCGAGGCCTTCGGCGCGGGCCCGCACGACCAGGTCGTCCAGCGCCGCGCCGGCATCGCTGCGCGTGCGCGCCCGACGGGCCTTCGCGTTGGCGGCGGCGACCGACGCCCAGGTGCACACGAACACGCCGCCCGCACGCACCGCGTCGAGACGGCGATCGGCTTCCAGGTCGAACACGCTGACGTTGGGCGCCTGCGCGCGCAATGTCGCACGCGCCTGTTCCACCAGCCCGGCGAACGGCGCGAACCAGAACCACAGCACGCGTTCGCCGGACGGCCATTCGTTCAGCATCGTGCAGGCGATCGCGGTCTTGCCCGAGCCCGTGGGCGCGCGCAGCACCAGCGCGGCGTCCGCCAGGCGGATCGCGTCGTGCGCGGCGTCGCGCCGCTGCGCTTCCGCGTGCGCGGCGGCTGCGTACTGGGCGTGCACGTTCGCGAAGTGGGCGAGGGTGCCCTCGCAGACCTCGCGCTGGAATTTTTTCAGCACGATGGGCATGCACGCTCCTGGAAGGTGAAGGAAATTCGCACGACGCGTGGAACCGATCCACGCCGTTCGTGGTTCGACAGGCTCACCACGAACGGAACCCTCGCGACGAGCGGCACCTTCACTGCGCATGGCACCTTCACTACGCACGGCGTTGGTGCGTCATCCGTTCGCCCTGAGCCTGTCGAAGGACGCGCGGGAGCGGTGATCACGACGCGCGGCACCTTCACCACGCACGGCGTCGGTGCGTCATCCGTTCGTCCCGAGCCTGTCGAAGGACGCGCGGGAGCGGCGATCACGACGCGCGGCACCTTCACCACGCACGACGTCGGTGTGTCATCCGTTCGTCCTGAGCCTGTCGAAGGACGCGCGGGAGCGGCGCTTGCCGGCAGGCCGGCTCCTACGGGGGCGGTGGCGGTGTTCATCGTCCGAACCTCGCCTGCAGGAAATCGGGGATGGGGGCGACGTCGGCCGCGGGCGCCCACGTGTAGAGGGTGCGGCCTGACCCTGCGGGATCGCCCAGCCATTCCCTGAGGGCCGCAACGCTGGCGGCGCGGAAGTCCGCGAGGTAGGCCAGCGCGCCGTCGTGCTGGAAGCCGCGATCTTGCCACGGCGTCAGCGGCCGGTCGGCGATCAGCTGCAGCGCGCGCCAGACCTCATCGTGATTGATCCGCGTCGACACGCGATACGGCGCGATGCGCCGCGTGCGCAGGTAGGCAAAGCCGCCGCCGAGTCCATCGACGTGCTCGCCCCTGGCGTTGGTGTAGCCGCCCAGCACGCGGCGCACGCGCTCGGCGCAGACGTCGCGGCAGAGGTTCTTGTCGGGCGTATCTTCGGTGGCTTCGGTGCTGGACACGAGGATGAAGCGCCGCGTGCCGCCGTCCTCGGCGTTCAATTTGGCGACCGCGTGCGCGGTGGTGCCGGAGCCGGCGAAGAAGTCGAGGACCGTGTCGTTGGGTTGCATCGAGATGCGGAGCACGCGCTCGATCAGGCGCACCGGCTTGGGCGTGTCGAAGGCGGTTTGCGTGCCGAAGATGGACTGGATTTCTTTCCGAGCTTCGTCGGTATGGCCAACTTCCTCGTGTGGCCACCAGGTCCACGGAACGACGCCTTCGACTTCTGACAGGTAGCGAATGATACTCGGTTGAGAATCGCCATTTTTTCCAAAGTAGATCCGGCCGCAAGCACGCAGCTTCAGAAACTCCGGCTCGATCATTGACCAACAGCGGCCTTCAGGTGGTGTGTAGGCCTTGCCGTTGGCGCCGACAATTTCGTACATCTGATTCGGTCGATAGCCCTGTGCTGTCATGGGGATTGCGCGCCAACGGCCTTTCGGATCGTTGTTGGTTTTTTTGTAGATCGCGGTTTGCTTGACCGTGGGCGGGATCAGGTTGCGTCTCTGTTTGAATTGCTCAGGGTCGGGCGAATATGCGAGAAGGTATTCGTGCGCATCCCCAATCGCCTCGCGATTTTCGCGCGAGTAGCGCTTCTGCCAGATGCAGGTTGCAACGTGATTGGTGGGACCAAACACGCGATCCATCAGCATCCCCAGCCGGAACAGCTCGTTGTCGTCGATGGAGACGAAGATCACGCCGTCGTCGGCCAGCAGCTCGCGCGCCAGCACGAGGCGCTTGTACATGAATTCCAGCCCAGCGAATGGCGGAAACGGTGGGTCCTGTCGACGAAGCGGTCGTTGTAGACGAAGTCGCGGTTGCCGGTGTTGTAGGGCGGGTCGATGTAGATGCAGCGGATGCGGCCGGCATGGCTCATGCGCAGCGCGCGCAGGGCATCGAAGTTGTCGCCTTCGATGATGAGGTTTGCCCACGGCGCGTCGCCGTGGCTCAAGCCGGCATCCTGTTCCAGCGCGGCGAAGTCGTCGTTCTGGACGGCTTCGGCGTCGAGCTCGTCGCGCTCCCAGACGAGGCCCAGCTGGCGCTCGGCGTCGCGCCGTTCCAGCAGCCGGATCAGCGCGTCGCGCTCGAGATGGTCGTATTGCCCCATGGCCTCCGCCTGTTCGTCGGCTCAGAGTAGCGCGTCGAGCCCGCGATCCTTGACGAGGTGCAGCAGCTTCAACGACGGGCCGGAGGGCTGTTTCGCACCGGTTTCCCACTTCTGCACCAGCGACACGCTGGCGTTGATGCAGCGCGCGAACACGGCCTGGCTCGCGTGGTTGGACTTGCGGATGCGGCGAATCTGGGTGGCGCTGAGCGGCTTGATCGCAGGCAGGCAGCGGGCGTCGAATTCGCGCAGGGTCACGTCGTCCAGCACGCCGGCTGCGTGCAACCCCAGCGCGGTTTCATGGATGGTCTTCAGAATTCGACTCACGGTGATTCACCTCGATCAATTCGCCTGCTTTGCGCGCCATGCGCAGTTGCGCCGACGTGAGGCTCAGCAGCTTGTCACTCAGCAGGCGGAAAGCTTCCAGTTCCTTCACGCTAATGTTGTCTCGCTCGTTCTTGGCGCATCCATACACGAAAAATACGTGCGCACCCTTTCAATACGCGACGATGGTGCGAGCCCCACCGCTCTTGCCGCGACCGGCGGGCGCCATGCGCTTCTTGATGACGCCGCCGCCCAGGTCGGCTTCGAAAGCCCCGCGTCCGATGGCGAGGGCAACAGCCGCCGGTGTTGCGTCATCGAGACGAACCTTGCGTGCCCATTTCGCGAAGCTGCGGGTCTCGAAAGCGGGCATCCTGGCGTCCCTGCGTGGTTGGAGTATAGCACTAAGTGCTATGGCGATCGCGCCATGCCTTGCCGGCTTCGGCATAGCGCCGGCAATCACTGAACGTGTTGTAGAGCGGCGTCGGTGCGAGGCGCATGACGTCGGGTTCGCGCCAGTCGCCGACGATGCCGTGCGCGGTCAGCCAATCGAACAGCGACTTGCCGGCGGCGCGGCCGGCGCGCACGCGCACCGAAAGTTGTGCGCCGCGGCGCGCGGGATCGGCGGGCGTCAGGATTTCCAGCGTGTCGGCCAGTTGCGTTTCGATGAGCCAGGCGAGGTACGCGGTCAGGCGCTGTGACTTTTGCCGCAGGTGCGGCATGCCGGCGCGCTGGAACAGTTCCAGCGACGCGCGCAGCGGCGCCAGCGCCAGGATCGGCGGATTGGAGAGTTGCCAACCCTCGGCGCCGGGCGCGGGGTCGAATTCCGGGTGCATCTGGAAACGCGTCGCCTCGTTGCGACCCCACCAGCCCGCGAGGCGAGGCAGGTCGGCGTACGCGTGGCGGGCGTGCACGAAGGCGCCGGCGACGGCGCCGGGGCCGGCGTTCAGATATTTGTAGGAGCACCAGGCGGCGAAGTCGCAGCCGCTGGCGTGCAGGTCGAGCGGCACGTTGCCCGCCGCGTGTGCGCAGTCGAAGCCGACCGCACAGCCCTGCGCGTGGGCGAGGTGCGTGATTTCGGCCAGCTCGAACGCTTGGCCCGTGAGGTACTGCACGCCCGGCAGCAGGACCAGCGCGATGCGCGGGCCGTGTTCGCCCAGTGCGCGTTCGATCGCGGCCATGGACAGCGTGCCGCCGGATTCGTCGGGGTCGAGCTCGATCAGCGCTTCGGCGGGATCGAACTTGTGGAACCGGATCTGCGAGGCCGCGATATCGCGGTCGGAGGGAAACGCGTGGCGCTCGATCAGGATGGCGTGGCGCTCGGCGGTCGGGCAGTAGAAGCTGGCGCACAGCAGGTGCAGGTTCACCGTCAGCGCGTTCATCGCGACGACTTCGCCGGGCTCGGCGCCCACCACTTCGGCCAGCGCGTCGCGCACTTCGCGGTGATACGACAGCCACGGGTGTCGCGCATGGAAATGGCCTTCGACGCCAAGGCGCGCCCAGTCGTCCAGCTCATCCCGCAGCGCCTGTCGCACGCCGCGCGGCTGAAGCCCCAGCGAATTGCCGACGAGGTAGGTCTGCTCGCCCGCGCCGTGCGGCGGAATCAGGAATTCATCGCGCAGCGCGCGCAGCGGGTCGCGGGCGTCTTGCGCACGCGCCCACGCGGCATCGGCACGGAATTCCGCATCGATGGGCATGCCTAGTGTTCGATTGCCTTGACGACCGACTGGCAGCCGGCGTCAAAGGTTGCGATCCAGTCGGGCGGCGCGCTGACCGGACGGATGCAGCGGATCTGCAGCGCCAGGTTGTTGCGATACGAATAGGACTCGGAATAGGCGTTGACCACGCGGTTCTCGGTCGCGGTATAGCGCATGGCCGAGGCGGTGCCCGGCGTGCGATCGGCGGTGTAGCCCTGCAGTTTGTGCGCGCGCTCGGTGCTGGCGGCCAGGAACTTCTGGAAGCCGGCGACGCCGTCGACCTGCTCGACCGTGACGGTGATGCGCGCCAGCGCGTCGGTGCGGCCGGGGTCCCGGACCTGCAGCGCCACGAACTGGCGCTGGCCGTCCAGTTTTTCCATCAGCATCGGCCACGAATCGGGCGCGGAGAATTTCACCGCGCCGTTGGCCAGCGAGTAGTCCGCGGCGGAGGCGGCCGGCGCGAGCGCGAAGGCCAGGGCCAACGTTCCGCCGAGCGCGGCGAGCGAAATGGGCTTGCGGTTCATGGAGGCTCCGGTGGAGGGCGCGACGATGCCGCAGTATAAGAGGCAAGCGCGCCGCGCCGGCGCGGATCACGTCCGCGCCGGGCTCGGTCCGGGCGCCTGTGCCAGCACGTGCGCAACGGTGTCGATGGCGTCGACGATGCGATCGCTGGCAGCGCGCACGGCGAGCGTCCACGGCGTCGCCGGTGCCTGCGCGAGTTCGTCGACCAGCGCGCGCTGGCGCTCGCGCAGATGCCGGTCGGCGGTCGGTGTCCGTGCCGCGCGCAGCGCGTCGGTGCAGTCGCGCAGGGCTGCGCCACAGGCATCGGTGAAGCGCTGAAGTTCCGGCAGGACGGGCTGTCCATCGGCGTCGGCGCGCGCGGCTTCCAGCAGCATCGCCACGCGCACGAAGCGGTTGGCCTGCGCGACCAGCGTCTCGGCGCGCGGCAGGTGGCGCTCGCCGGTGGGCTCGGCGCGCAGACGATCCAGCGAGGCCTGTGCGGCGCTGCGCGCCGCGCGCGCCGCGATCCGGGTTTCGTGCCGCGCGCGCGCATCGCCGGACAGCACGGCCACGAGGTAGTCGCGGTAGCTTTCCAGCATGCGGGCCAGCGCTTCGCGTTCGCGCCCGCGCTCCCACGTGGGCCACACGAGGTAGGCGGCCAGCGCCAGCGTGCTGCCCAGCGCGGTATCGAGCGCGCGGGCCTGCACCGCGGTCTCGGCGGGAATGCCGTAGAACGACAGCAGGATGACCACGAGGCCCGTCAGGCACACCACCGCGACGCCATAGTGCACCGCGGCCAGTTCGCGGTAGGCGAAGCACAGCACGGCCATGAGCGCCAGCGCCAGCCAGAAGTTGCCGACGCCCGCGAAATGCAGGAACACCGTCGTCAGCAGCAGCCCGCCAATGGTGCCGGCAACGCGCAGCAGGCCCACCCGCCACGTGGCCCCGAAGTCCGGACGCAGCACGATGGCGACCGTCATCGGCAGCCAGTAGCCGCGCGACAGGGGCAGCTGATGCTCCAGCAGCAGCGCAATCGCGATGCATACGCTGCAGCGCACCGCGTGCCGGAACGCGGGCGAGTCCCGCCGCAGGTTGGCGGCGAGCGTCGCCAGTGGGTTGGCCGGCCGCAGCGCGCGCGGCAGCCGGAATTCGGCGTGCTGGGCGCGGATCTCGCCGCGGCTGCCGGCGGTGTCGGCGTTGCGCACAGCCGCGCGGAGCTGGCCGCCGAGCGTCTCGCCTCGCGCCGCCGCGACGGTGGCGTCGGGGCTGGCGTCGCCGGCCGCGAGCGCGTCGAGCCTGGCCATCGCGGTCGCGAACGTGGCGAGCGCCGCCTGCGCCGCCGGCGGCTCGGCGCGCGCGAGGCCGCCGGCCAACGCGGTCAGCACGTCGGCGGCGGCCTTGCGCAGGGGCCGGATCGCCGCCCGCAGAAGCGGCTGCGCGCCGCTCGATTCAAGATCCGCCAGCGCGAGCAGTTCGATGCGCATGCGTTCGGCGAGCTCGGCCAGCACGTGGAATGCTTCGACCGCGCGTCCGCGCGCGCGCCCGCTGCCGTGCAACAGCGACTGCAGCTCGTTGAGCGAGGGCGGCAGCGCGGCGCCTTCCGCGGCGACGGCCTGGCGCGCGGCGCCGGCCAGGCCGCTGAATGCCGCAGCCAGCGCGAGGCGCTCCGGGCGGTAGCGCTGCAGCGGCCAGGCGGCGATCGCGATCAGCGACTGCAGCACGCCGCCGCCCAGGATCAGGAGCGCGCCGGGCAGGGCGCCCACGGCGGTGTGCGGTTCGGCGCCCATGATGATGAGCAGGATCACGCTGACAAGCCCGGCGCGGGTCGCGTGCGGGCCCACCGCGGCCAGCAGCGCGCCGGCGAAGGTCCACAGTGCGGCGACCAGCACCAGCGCCGGATGCCACTGCCCGAAGAACGATCCCGCGAACGCCGCCGTGCCGGCCGCCAGCGCGGTCAACAGCGTGCGCTGCAGGCGCAGCCGATACGCACCCGGCTGGTCGGCGAACATGGTGACGAGCGCGCCCACCGAGACCGCGAGCCCGGCCATGAGCTGGCCTGCAAGTTCGCCCGCGGCGACGGGCAGCACGATGGCGGCGGTGTTGCGCAGCGCCACCAGCCACGGCACGTTGCGCCGGTTCATCGCCAGCAGTGGCGACAGCAGTGGATGCCGGCGCAGCGTGGCGGCGCTCATCGCGCCCCGACGCGCCGGCCGCGCACGCCGGGCGCGATACGTGCCGGCGGCTGCGGTCGGCGCGGCACGTCAGATCCCGCGCGCGAGCTGCGCGGCGAGCCCGGTGTACGTCGCCGGCGTCAACGCCAGCAGGCGCTGCTTGTCGGCGGCCGGCAGTTCCAGCGTCGCGATGAACGCGCGCAGGGTTTCGGCCGTGATGCCCTTGCCGCGCGTCAGCGCCTTCAGCTGTTCGTACGGATTGGGCAGGCCATCGCGGCGCATCACGGTCTGCACGGCTTCGGCCAGCACTTCCCACGCGTGGTCGAGATCCGCCGCGATGCGCTCGGGATGCACTTCGAGCTTGCCGAGTCCCTTCGCCAGCGAAGCAAAACCGATCAGCGTGTGGCCGAAGGCCTCGGCCAGCGCGCGCAGCACGGTCGAGTCGGTGAGGTCGCGCTGCCAGCGGCTGATGGGCAGTTTTTCGCTGAAGTGCCCGAACAGCGCGTTGGCGACGCCGAAGTTGCCTTCCGCGTTTTCGAAGTCGATGGGATTGACCTTGTGCGGCATGGTCGAGGAGCCGACTTCGCCCTGCTTCAGCCGCTGCGTGAAATAGCCGAGCGAGATGTAGCCCCACACGTCGCGCGCGAGGTCGATGAGGATGGTGTTGAGGCGCCGCTCGACGTCGCAGAGCTCGGCGATGGCGTCGTGCGGTTCGATCTGGGTGGTGTAGGCGTTCCATTCCAGCCCCAGTGATTCGACGAAGCGGCGCGCGAACGCGGGCCAGTCGAGCGCGGGATACGCGATGACGTGCGCGTTGAAGTTGCCGACCGCGCCGTTGATCTTGCCCGGGATGCGCGCGGTGGCCAATTCCGAGCGCTGGCGCTGGAGCCGTGCGACCACGTTGGCCATTTCCTTGCCGAGCGTGGTGGGCGAGGCGGTCTGTCCGTGCGTACGCGCGAGCATGGCGAGGTCGGCGTTGGCGTGCGCGAGGTCGCGCAGCGTCCCGATCGTCGCGTCGAGCTGCGGCAGCAGCACGTGCTCGCGCGCGTCGCGCAGCATCAGCGCGTACGAAAGATTGTTGATGTCCTCGCTGGTGCAGGCGAAGTGCACGAATTCCCGGGCGTGCTCGAGATGTGCGTCGGCGCCGATCCGCTCCTTGATGAAATATTCGACGGCCTTGACGTCGTGGTTGGTGGTGGCCTCGATGTCCTTGATGCGCGCGGCGTCGGCGACCGAGAAATCGCCTGCGATTTTCTTGAGCGCCGCCTGCGCGGCGGCGTCGAACGGCGGCAGCTCGGCGATCGCGGGTTCGGCGGCCAGGGCGAGCAGCCACGCGACCTCGACCTGCACGCGCCGGTGCATCAGCCCGTACTCGCTGAAGATCGGCCGCAGCGCGTCGACCTTGGTGGCATAGCGGCCATCGAGCGGGGAAAGCGCGGTGAGGGAGTCGAGTTGCATCGGTGCGTCCGGCAGAAAATCCACCGCGTAGTTTAGGGAAGTACGGTGCGGTCCACATGCCCGGCGGGCGCGGGCCGTGAGGTTGTGCATCGCGTCGAGAGCAGATTCGGATCGCCCCTGCGGCGCGTCCGGAATGACGATAGGGGTACAACGGCGGTGCATCGAACGGCGACCCGAGTACCACTACGGCGCATGGAAAGACGATTTGGGTGCCGCTGCGCGGCGTTCCACTTTGTTCGTCATCCCGGGGCCGTGAGCGGCTTCATCGCGAGCGGAACCCGGGATCTGCCGTTGGCGCCATGCGTTGCGCCAGGACCGGCTTCCGGATCGCCGCCGCGCGGCGTCCGGAATGATGCCGTGGAAGCGTGGCGCGGCCTCCGGGATGGCGATGGAAGTGATGCCGCAGCGCCGCCATCGTGGGTCGGCGGGAGCCCTTCCGCGGCCTGTCCAATACAATGCACGACTTTCCACACGGACTTTGGACCATGGCGAACTTCCGCATCGAACACGACAGCATGGGTGAACTCGAAGTTCCGGCGGACGCGCTGTGGGGCGCGCAGACCCAGCGCGCGAAGGACAATTTCCCGATTTCCGGGCTGACGCTGCCGCGCGAATTCATCCGCGCGCTGGGGCTCATCAAGGCCGCGGCCGCCGATGCCAACCTGAAGCTCGGGCACCTGAAACCCGCGCAGGCGGCGGCGATCCGCAAGGCGGCCGAGCGCGTGGCCGCGGGCGAGTTCGACGCGCAGTTCCCGATCGACATCTTCCAGACCGGATCGGGCACCTCGACCAACATGAACGCGAACGAGGTGATCGCGCACGTCGCCTCGGCGACGTCGAAGGCCAAGATCCATCCCAACGACCACGTCAACTACGGGCAGAGTTCCAACGACACCATCCCGACCACGCTGCGCGTCAGCGCCGCGCTGGCGGTCGCCGAGCACCTGCTGCCGGCGCTGAAGCATCTGCAGAAGACGATCGACAGGCGCGCGCGCGAATTGAAGAACGTCGCCAAGACGGGCCGCACCCACCTGATGGACGCCATGCCCGTGACCTTCGGGCAGGAACTGTCGGGCTGGTCGGCACAGATCGGGTCGGGAATCGCGCGCATCGCGGACACCACCAGGCGCCTGCACCGCCTGCCACAGGGCGGCACCGCGGTGGGCACCGGGATCAACGCCGATCCGAAATTTGCCCGCGCGTTCTGCACGGAATTGTCGAAGGCGACGCATCTCCGCTTCGCGCCGCTCGCCAATTACTTCGAGGGCCTTGCCGCGCAGGACGACGCGGTGGAGCTGTCGGGCCAGCTGAAGGCGCTGGCCTGTGCGCTGATGAAGATTGCCAATGACCTGCGCTGGATGAACTCGGGACCGCTCGCGGGCATCGGGGAGATCGAGCTCGTGGCGCTGCAGCCCGGGTCCTCGATCATGCCGGGCAAGATCAACCCGGTGATCCCCGAAGCGATGGTGATGGTCTGCGCGCAGGTCATCGGCAACGATGCCGCGATCACGCTGGGCGGGCAGGCCGGCAACTTCCAGTTGAACGTGATGCTGCCGCTGATCGCCTACGACCTGTTGCAGTCGATCGTGATCCTGGCCAACGCCTCGACGCTGCTCGCCGACAAGGCCATCGCGGGCTTCAAGGTCAACAAGGCGCGCGTCAACGCCGCGCTGGCGCTGAATCCGATCCTGGTGACCGCGCTGAACCCGGTCATCGGCTATGAGAAGGGTGCCAAGACCGCCAAGCAGGCGTACCACGAACATCGGCCGATTCTGGACGTGGCGCTGGAAACGACCGGCCTGCCCAGGGCCAAGCTCAAGCAGCTGCTCGATCCGCTGGCGCTGACCCGTGGCGGCATCCACGGAGAATGAATCCCGCTGCCCCAGGTGCCGCTTGAGGGGGAGGCAGGCGGGCGCGCACCGCTGTCGGCGTTCCGCGACGATCAATCGTTGTCGTCGTCGTGAAGCGCATGCTCGCGACATGCGGCGATCTTCGCCGGCGTAAGGTCCGCGTAGGGCTTGAACGCCGGCACGTCGGAGGCGAGTTTCTGCTGGGTTGCCAGCACAGCGGGCAGGCGGTCGCAGATTTTCGCGGCGGCCACGCGGATTCCGGCAGCTTTGGCCTCGACGTGCTGGCGGATCTGCTGTTCGGATCGACCCGAGAATGCGCCCGCGATGGCGTCGCTTGCGGCGCTCATGCCGAGTGTCGCCCCCTGCTTTCCAATCGCGATGCCGGCGCGTGCGATCTCGACGAGCTGCTTCCTGTAGGCCAGCATTTCGGCGTGCTGCGCAGGCGTGAGCGAAACGGCTTTGCCGTCGATCAGGAGGTCGCCGTGCGGCGTGATGACGGCTTTCGGTTCGCCGTCGTCGTTGGAGATCGTGATGTTCCTGGTGGCCAGGTCGGCCTTGGCCTTGTCCAGCGCGTGGTCGACCACGCGAGCGATGGGCGAATTCGAGGATGAAGCGGAGGCGGTCGTTACGGTCGATGAGGAGGATGGCTGGCCCGCACCGCATGCGGTCAGTGCCAGAACGCCGGTGGCGATCAACCAACTCGGGTATTTGCGCATCACCAGCCTCGGTGGGTTTGGCAGCCCGAAACTTTGCGAAGGATGGAGGGTGTAGCGGCGATCATGGGTGGCTCGATGTGGCCGGGGTCGTGGCGGAAGTCGTGCTCTTTGCGCTGCCGCCGTTCATCGTGAAACGGAACGAACTCGACTTGGCGCCATGACCGCGGGTGATTTTGCACTGCGTGTCGCCGGATGCATAAGGCGCGAATGCGGGAATCGCGGCCGCTATTTCATTCTGGGTCGCGCCAAGCGTGGCCACGTCGGCGCACAACACGGTGGCCGTCTTTTCCATGTCCTGTGACGCGGTGTTCGCCCGGGCGCTCGACCCGGGGGAACCATGGTGGAAGATCGCGCCGATGGCGTTGCCGATTCCACGCTTGGCCATGGCCTCGCCTGTATCCATGGTGTTGCCGGCTTGTTGGTAATAACCCTGCAGCAATCGGCGCTGTGCCGGCGTCACCGCAATGGCTTTGCCGCCGACGCTGAGATCGCCGTTGCGGCTCACGTGTGCGTTCGGGTGACCCATGGCGTGCACCACGATGCCGTTCGAATCGAACGTGATGCGATGGCCGATGCCTTCGTTGACGCCCGGGGAGCAGGCAGCCAGCGTGCCGGTCGCAAGGACAGCACCTGCGAGGGTCAGGAACCTGTTCATGGCTGTCTCCGGTTGGGTCGCGCTTCGTCGTGCCCGTAGTGGAACCCGATTTGAAAGTGCTGCCGGCTCGGGCCGGTTGCCGGGAGTGTTTCCTGAAATCTTCGACGCACCGGAGGCGCGTGCGCCGCACGGTTGCCGATTACTGAATGGTGATGGAGACGGTGGTGGCGGCCGATGCGGGCACGCCAGCGTCTTGCGCCGCGGGCGTGTCACGGCTGATGGTGCACTTCAACTCGTCGCCCGCCGCGTAGGGAGCGAACGCCGGGATCTGCGCGGCGATGGCGCGCTGGGTGGCATCGAGCGCCCTGATGTTGGCGCACAAGGCGGTCAGGGCGGTACCGGCCTTTTTCGATTGGACGTCCACCGGCTTTTCCGCTGCGCTGGCCTTCTTGTCGAAGATCGACGCGGCGGCCTTGACGATGCCGCGCATGGCCATGTCGATGCCTTGCTTGCCCATTGCCTCACCGGCAGTCGTCGTCGTGCGCGCCTGCCGGTAGTAGCCCTGCAGCAATTGGCGTTGCGCGGGTGTCACCGCGACGGGCGTGCCACCGATGCTGAGATCGCCATCGCGGCTCACGTGGGCGTTGGAGTGCCCCAGCACATGCACCACCATGCCGCTGGAATCGAAGGTGATCTGTTGGCTGGGGGCGTAGCCGGACGAGCAGGCGGCGAGCGCCGTGGTCGTCAGCAGGACGCTTGCGAGGGTCAGGACCTTGTTCATGGATTCATGCCTGAAGTCTGCGGGTATGCGTACGGTGATGCGCGCGGCATCAAACCTCGCTGCGCCAGTGACGGAACCAGATGGCGATCGCGATGAGCGCAACGCCGACCAGCGCGCCGATCCACATCTGGGGCAGCATGAACGCGTGCGCCATCGACGAATAACTGATGGAGCCCAGCTGGTTGGCATCGACGAAGTTGATGCCCGAGGCGTCGAGCGCCGCCGCGTTGGGCGCGATCCAGCCCGCGGGCATCACGCTGAGAAGCGCGCGGCCGATCACGTCGGCCCAAAGGAATTGCGTGCTCGCGTGGGGCAGGCCCAGCAGGCCGATCCAGCCGTTGAGGACGCCGACGATGATCGGCACGATGACGGCCCACAGGAAGGGCTTGCTGCGCACGGCGGCCGACCACAGCAGCAACCAGCCGACGGTGGGCAGCGCCCAGACGGCGTTCACCGGCACCATGACCAGCAGGTGCAGCCACAGCAGGAAGGGGTCGACGTGGGCCCACAGCAGCACGAAGGGGTTGACCCCGTGGGCCAGTAACCACACGCTGACCACGATCTGCATGGCAATGTACGCGGCCAGCGTCACGACGACCGCCACCAGTGGCGCGACGATCACGGCCGCGATCACCTTGGAGGCGACCGTCAGCGTGTCCGAGACCGGCAACGACTTCCAGAACAGGATGCTGCGGTCGCGGCGGTCGTCATACAGGGCGCCCAGCAGGTAGAAGAACACCACGAAGAACAGCACGATCGAGGCGATGCCGGCAAAGATCAGCAGCGTGATGTCGAGCCCGCGCACCAGTTCGGGGATGTTGTGCGACGCCGCGTTCTGCAGCAGGGCACGCAGGTTCATGCCTCCGCCCGTGTCGGTGCCCAGCGTGATCGTCTGATCGCCGGTACGGATCCCGAAAACCTCGCCCGCGATGATGCCGAGGATGCTCACGACGACGATCACGCCGCCGGCCGCCACCTGCGCCCACAGGAACCCGCGGCGCGATTCCCAGTATTCGCGTCGCAGCAGCCACGCGAACGGGGCGTTCAACAGCGCTTTCATGCGTAGGTTCCTTTCATGATGGCGACGAACAGGTCGGACACCGCCGGCCGGCGCACTTCGCCCAGCGCTGCAAGCTGTTCCGGATCGGCGCCGTCGTACAGGAAGATGGTCTTGCCGAACACCGCCGCGCGCTCGTCGACGGGCCTCAGTGCGCGGGCGGCGTCGATACGGTCGGAAGCGACCAGCACCTCGGCAAAGCGCGCGCCCATTTCATCCATGCTGGCCGCGAGCGCGATCCGGCCGTCGCGGATGAACAGGAGGTCGGTCAGGATGTGCTCGACCTCCTCGACCTGATGGGTCGTGATGAGGATGGTCTTGTGCTCGTCGAAGTAGTCTTCCAGCAGGCTTTGGTAGAACTGCTTGCGATACAGGATGTCGAGCCCCAGCGTTGGTTCGTCCAGCACCAGCAGGCGCGCGTCGATGGCCATCACGATCGCCAGGTGCAATTGCACGATCATGCCCTTGGACATTTCGCGCACGCGCTGGTTGGCGGTGAGCTTGGTGCGGGCCAGGAAGCGCTCGCACTTGGCACGGTCGAAGCGCGGGTGCACGCCGGCCACGAAATCGATCGCTTCGTTGACGCGGATCCAGCGGGGCAGCGTGGCAACGTCCGCGATGAAGCACACCTCACGCATCAGCCGCGGCCGTTCGCGGCGCGGGTCCATGCCGAAGACCGAGAGTTCGCCCGCGAAATCGGTCAGCCCGAGGATCGCCTTGAGCGCGGTCGTCTTGCCGGCGCCGTTGGGGCCGATCAGGCCGACGATGCGCCCGGTGCCGATCTGGAAGTCGGTGCCATCGAGTGCGACGGCGTTCTTGTAGCGCTTGGTCAGGCCGTGCGCACGGATGACCACTTCACCGTCGAACGAAGGCGGCAGCGGTGATTCGGCGATGGCGGCGGCGGGAGTATTCATCGCGATTCCTTCTTGGGAGGCGTTGCGGCCGGCGTGGCCAGCAGGGTGGCAAGGTCGAGATCCATGCGTTCGATACGGGCGCGCAGGCGGGGCCATTCCGAGCGCAGGAAGTGCTCGCGTTCGCTTTTGAGCAGCGCGACGCGTGCGCCATCGGTGACGAACATGCCAAGCCCGCGCCGTTTTTCGACGAGGGCTTCGTCGACCAGTTCCTGGTACGCCTTGGATACGGTGAGCGGGTTGATCTGGTAGTCCGCCGCGACCTGGCGCACCGAGGGCAGGGCGTCACCCTCGTTCAGCGTTCCGTCGAGAATCATCGCCACCACACGCTCGCGCAGCTGGCGGTAGATCGGGACGTTGTCGTTCCAGGTCACACTCATGGCGTGGATCCTTCGCCGAACACGAGGAGAGCTAGGCGCTCACCTGTTCGGCCGCGAACGAGTAGTACGGCATCTGCGCACCGGTGGTGGCGGCTGCGCCGCCGCCCGGTTGCGACAGTTCGCGCAGCTGCGCGGACGAGGGAACCACCTCGATCGCCGGCAGGGTCGTGACCGGCCGGTTGGCGTCGACGGCGTGGATGTCGGCGCGCGCGGCGTTGGCGGCGGCGTTGCTGTAGTGCGTGATGGCGCCGATTCCGGCAAAGCTGATCAGCATGGCGGCGATGGCGGCGACGGGCTTGGTGGCGTTCATGGTCAGGAACCTCGTTGGGTGACAGCGTTGAGTAGTGTTGTAGTGAACTATAACACTAAGTTTCAACCTGTCAATCCCCCCTGCCATCAGTCATGGTCGGCGACGACGCTGGCACACGCCTGCGAGGGAAGCCACATGTACCCAGGCCCCGCCCGCGGGCTTGCACGGCGGCCGGTTCGCGACCGTGAGTCCTGAATGAACCCTGTCTTTTTGGTGTTGTCCCAAGGCCTGCGCGTTGCGGTCCGCGGGCGAAACCCGCAGAATGGCCGACTTCGTGCGGTGCTTTACCGTATTTGCCGTACGCGCGTCACCCACATGAGAGGAACAATCCGATGAAGCAGATCATGCGGCCTGCCCTGGCCGCCGTTGCCGTGATCGCCCTGTTGGGGGCTGCCGGCATTTCCCAGGCACAGACCAAGACCGCCGCGGCCGCGCCGGTCAACAAGGCCCAGGCCAGCGAGGTGTTGGGTTACGGACTCGCCAACGGCTATCCGGAGTGGGCGCGTGGACTGATCGATCCGGCGGCCGTCGGCGCCGCGGTGACGCGTGCGCTCGAAGGGCAGAAGCCCAGCATGAGTGAGTCGCAGTACGAGAGCGTGGCCACGGCGTTCCGCGCGCAGCTGCAGACGCTGGGCGAGCAGGAGTTCCAGAAGGTCTCCGCCGCCAACAAGCAGGCGGGCGACGCGTACCTGGCCAAGAACAAGACGCAGCCGGGCGTGCATGTCACCTCCGATGGCCTGCAGTATCAGGTCATCACGCAGGGCACCGGTGCGAAGCCGAAGGCCACCGACACGGTGCAGGTGAACTACACCGGTTCGTTCGTCAACGGCCAGGAATTCGACTCCTCCGCCAAGCACGGCAGCGGTCCGGCCAAGCTCGACCTGGCCAACGTCTTCCCCGGTTTCAAGGAAGCGCTGATGCTGATGCCGGTCGGCAGCCACTACAAGTTTGTGGTTCCGGCTGACTTGGCCTACGGCGCGCAGCCGAAGAACGGCTTCCCGCCGAACGAGACGCTGGTGTTCGACGTGACGCTGGTCAAGATCGGCCAGTAAACCGGTTTCGATCCGGCGCCGTCCGGACGTGGTCCAACTAAAAAGCGCGGCCCTCGGGCCGCGCTTTTTTCATGTCGTCGCGGGAACCCCATGAGCTGTGGAGTGGCGACGACCGCGCGTGCGCGACGCGGGGGCCTCGTTATCCAGCCTGCGCGGCGGGGCCCGGGTCGTCGGACCCGACGGATCGATCGCCGGTGCGCAGGGCCCGCGCGATCTCGGCCAGCCAGTCGTATGAAGGCGGGTCGTCGGGCAGCAGGCCGGCGGGCGGCTGCGCGGTGGCAAACGGCGCGTCAAGCGTTCCGGGAAGCGGTGCTCGGTGGATGGGCATTACGTTCGCGGGCGCGCGACGCGATGACGCGCCGGGATGGTCGGTGCCCGCCCTGCCCGCGGCGGTTGCGTGCACGGCTACGTTCCACGGATTGCGCATCTGCATGCCGGGCGCGCCAGGCGCGGGAATCGCGCCTGCGCCGCGACGCATCACCAGCGCGACGCAACGCTTCGCGAGCGCTGCGCGCGCAGCACGCCACGACCGGACTTTCGCGAACGCCAGGGCCGCCATGCGTACCTCCGAAACCATCGATGGACAGGCAATGGCCCGGGCGTACCCCGGACCATTGTTTTCCGGCATCGCGCGAGAAGGGCGCGACGGAGGGCGGGCTTTACCGGCCCGAAGACACCGGGTGTTCGGCCTTGAACTGTTGCCACTGCTGGCGCCGCGCCTGCGCGGTGGCCTTCAAGGTTGCCAGTTGCGCCTGCTGCGCCGTGGTCAGCACCGCGTAGACTTGCGCCCGCACGGTGGCCATCTGTTCCACGCGCTGTTGGGTCGCCTGACCTTCGGCCTGTGCAAGACTGGTGGCGGCGGCCTGGTAGCCGGCCGCGTTTGGCGGCATCGCGGCGAACGCCGCGCGCTGCTGCTGCAGCGCCCGCCGGGCCGGTTGATTCTGCGCGCGGCTGGCCTGCATGATTTGCTTGATCTGCGCGCGCTGGGTGTCGGTGAGGTTGAGCTTGTTGAACATGCCCATCTGGCCGTAACCGTGGTGACCGCCCCAGCCGCCCATGCCCGGAGGCGCCGCGACGGCGATCGTGCCGATGGCCAGTGCTGACCCCAAGGCCAGGCCGAGAAGCGCTTGCTTGTGCATGATGATTCCTCTGTGACGGGAAGTACCCGGTGCTTGGACGCCGTCGCGGCGCGGACGTTCGGTATGCCTGCGTAAAGATACGTAAAGGTCTTGGCGGCGCACCCGCGCCGCCGGTTGAATGCACGAGTGGAGGCCATGCAACCATCCCGCATCCTGATCGCCGATGACGACCGCTCCCTGTGCCGCCTGCTGGCCGACTTCCTGCAGCGCGAGGGCTTCGTGGTGGAGACCGCGAACGATGGCGATGCCGCGCTGGCACGGCTGCAGGCGCCGGCGGAGCGTCCCGACCTTGTGATCCTCGACGTGATGATGCCGGGCCGCGATGGCCTGGCGACGCTGCGCGAGCTGCGAAGGCTGCACCACCTGCCGGTCATCATGCTGTCGGCGCGCGGCGAGCCCGTGGATCGCGTCGTCGGCCTCGAGCTTGGCGCGGATGACTATCTCGCCAAACCGTGCCTGCCGCGGGAACTGCTGGCGCGGGTGCGCGCGCAGTTGCGCCGGGCCTCGCCCCAGACCGCCGAACCGCTGCGGGTTGGCCCTCTGGAATTGTTGCCGGCGGAGCATCGCGCGCGGGTGGCGGGGCACGAACTCACGCTGACGGGTGCGGAATTCATGCTGCTGCTCGGCCTGGCGCAGCGTCCTGGGCAGGTGCTCGATCGGGAGACGCTGACCCGCCTTGCGCTTGGTCGCGAACTCGAGCGGTTCGACCGCAGCATCGACGTGCACGTCAGCCACGTCCGCCGCAAGCTGAACGAGGCCTCGGCGCGCGCGCCACGCATCGATGCCGTGCGCGGGTCGGGTTACGTGCTCGTCGTGGCCGAGCCATGAAGCGGTTCAGCACGCCGCTCTACTGGCGCGTGCTCGTGCTGTTCTGCGTTGCCAACCTGCTGGTGCTCGTGCTGGGCGGACTGCTGGTGCGACGATACATCGCCTATTCGACCGCCGCGGAGATCGACTGGTCCGGCCTGGCCAACGCCGCGGACGCGGCCTATGAAACCGGCGGCCCGGACGCGCTGGCGGCATGGGCAGCGGCGCAGCGGCGGCGCGGCGTGGACGCCTTCCTGTTCGAGGATGGCCGGCCGCTCAATTCAATGCGCCTGCCGCCCCGATTGCGTGCGCAGGTACCGCGTTGGCTGGACTCTGACGCGGACGTGGTGCGCCAGCCGCGGGCAGGATTGTTCGTCGCCCTGCGCCAGGTCACCGGGGCCGATGGCCAGGCCCGGCAGCTGTTGGCGATGAGCCATTCGCGTCGGCGCTGGCGCGGCCACGCGCGCGAGCGGATCCTGCTGGCGGTCCAGCTGTCGCTGTCGCTGCTGTTCATCGGGCTGGTGGGCTGGTGGGTGGCCCGCAGCGTGGCGCAGCCGGTCGAGGCGCTGCGGCGCGCGACCCTGCGCATGGCCAAGGGCGAGCTGTCGGTGCGCGTCGGGCGCCAGGGCGCGCTGGCCCACGATGAACTGGCCAAGCTTGCCGGAGATTTCGACCTCATGGCCGAACGCCTCGAGGCCCTGGTCGGACACGACCGGGCGGTGCTGCAGGATCTTTCCCACGAGCTGCGTTCGCCGTTGGCGCGGCTGCACCTGATCCTCGACCTGGCGCGGCGCAGCCAGGATTCCGGAGAGGCGGCGCCATACTTTGCCGAGACCGAGCAGGAGATCATCCGGCTCGATGAGATGCTGGGTGAGATGCTCGAACTTTCGCGCATGGAAGGCGGGCTGCCCGGCGGACAGCGCGAGCCGGTCGCGCTCGCCGGCGTGGTGCGCGCGTGCCTGGAGCGGGCGCGCCTGGAAGCCGATGCGCGCGGGATCGAACTGCGCCTGGCGGTTGCCGACCCGGTCGAGGCGTCGGGCAGCAACGCGCTGGTGCAGCGCGCCCTCGACAACGTGCTGGCCAACGCGATCAAGTTCAGTCCGCCGGGTGGCGTGATCGAGGTCGCCCTGCATGCGGCGCCGGCGTTCGCCGAAGTGACCGTGCGCGATCACGGACCCGGGGTGCCCGCGGCCGAACTGGCGCAACTGTTTCGCCCGTTCTTCCGTGGCAGCAACGCCAGGCGCGCGGAAGGGCACGGCCTTGGGCTATCGATCGTGCAGCGCGTGGCGCAGGCCCACGGTGGACAGGTGCAGGCGCGCGACGCGCAGGGCGGCGGACTGGAGGTCCGCTTGCGGTTGCCACGCGCGTAAAGCCTGACGGCGCCGCGAGGACCGGCGGCTCATCGTCATCGAAGGAACGGCGTTGGTGGCGGCTGGCCGGTGCGCGCCGAGGCGGCGCTCAGGCGCCTTCGGTCGCGATGGCCTCGGCCTTGGCCGCACAGATGAAGTCATTCAGCGACAGGCCGCCCACGTCGTGCGTGGACCAGTGGACGACGCAGCGGTTGTAGCCGACTTCGAGATCGGGGTGGTGGTCCTGCCGGTTGGCGACCCATCCGATCGCGTTGACGAAGCCGAGCGTCTCGTAGAAGTTCTTGAACCGGAAGGTCTTGGCGATGGACTTGCCGTCGGCGGCGACCTGCCAGCCCGGCACGGCACGTGACAGTTCCGCGATCCGGCCGGCCGCCAGCGCCGGTTCGCCCTTGCGGGGCTGGCAGTGCGCGGCGACGAGCTCGGCGAAGGTCATCAGCGTGAATGCAGGCCGTCGCCCGCGCCCTGGACCTTGTCGTGCAGGTTCGAGAGCTTGCTCGGCAGGCTGGAGAAGTACGCGGTGATGTCCTGGATGTCCTGATCGGTCAGCGACGCCGCCATGCCGTTCATGATGGCATTGGTGCGCTCGCCATCCTTGTACTCGTGCAGCGCCTGTTCGAGATAATCCTGGTATTGGCCGGCGAGCGCGGGGTAGTTGGGCGCGATGCCCTGTCCATCGGCGCCGTGGCAGGCCTCACACGAAGCGGCCTTGGTCTTGCCGGCCGCGATGCTGCCCTTGGCGGACGCCGCGCCGAAGCTCAGCGTCAGCGCGACCGCGACTGCGGAAACCAGGATGGTGCGTGCGTGCATGTCGGTCCCCTCAGTTCTTGTGCAGTTGCTTGGGCGCGAGACTCGAGAGGTACGCCGCGATATTCTCGATCTGCTGTTCGGTGAGGCTGCTGGCCTGCGCGTGCATGGTCGGATATTTGCGCGCTCCACTCTTGTACTCGTTGAGCGCATCGATGATGTACTGCTCGTTCTGGCCGGCAATCATCGGTACGTGGTACTCGGGATACGCCGACTCGTAGCCGTCGATGCCGTGGCAACCGTGACAGGAGTAGACCTCGAGCCTGCCCTGCGCCGGATCGCCCTTGGCGAACGCGGCGGACGCGAAACAGGCAAATCCTGCCATCAGGATGACGGTCAGTACTGATCGGCTCATGATCCTCGGGTTCCCGGCGAGCGGCACGTGCCGCGGTACAGTGCGGCAGTATAGCTTGCAGGTGCGCGGTGCTGGCAAGCCGCGCGGCCGTGGCGACGCCTCAGGCGGTGTGCGCGTGCTCGCCGTGCGCGTGTGCCATCGCGTCGAGCGCAATGGCCGAATGTGCATACGCGGCACCTGCGCGCATTTCGGCGGCGACCCAGATGGCCTCCATGATCTGTTGCTCGGTCGCGCCGGCGCGCAGCGCGCCCTTGGTGTGCCCCTGGATGCAGTACGGACACTGGGTCGTATGCGCGACCGCGACCGCGATGAGCTGCTTGGTGACGGCGGGCAGGGCGCCGTCGGCAAACACCGCGTGGCTGAAATTGTGGAAAGCCTCGAGCGGCGTGGGTGCGAGTTCCTTGCGCTTCTGCTCGAATTCGCGGGTGGGGTCTGGATACATCGCCATGAAAAGTCCTTGCTGAGTTGCCAACGTGTTCATTTTACCGCGGGGGTACGCGTCCACGCTGATGCGCGTCAGCGCGCGACGGCGGATCGGGCGGCCGTGCGGGTTGCCAAGCGTTGCGGGGAATGCTGTGATGGCCGCATGAACGGGTGGCGGGGCATCGTGTTCGGGTGCATGGCGTGGCTGGCAATGGCCGCGCCGCTGTGCGCTGCCCCACCGCCACCGGCCGCGCCGGTCGTGGTGTTGCGGATCCATGGCGCCATCAGCCCGGCGAGCGCCGACTACGTGGCGCGGGGCCTCGATACCGCGACGCGCCGCCACGCGATGGCGGTGGTATTGGAGCTCGATACCCCGGGTGGCCTGTCGAGCTCGATGCGCGACATCATCAAGGCGATCCTCGCGTCGCCCGTGCCCGTCATCGGCTACGTCGCGCCATCCGGCGCGCGGGCCGCGAGCGCGGGCACGTACATCCTGTACGCGTGCAACATCGCCGCGATGGCGCCTGCGACCAACGTCGGTGCGGCGACGCCGGTCTCGCTGACCGGCCGTGGCGGGGGCCTGCCCCTGCCGTCGTCCAGCAGCGGCAAGCCCGCCGCATCGCCCCCCGAAAGCACCGAGATGCGCAAGGTCACCAACGACGCGGTGGCCTACATCCGTGGGCTCGCCGAGCGCCGCGGACGCAACGCCGACTGGGCCGAGCAGGCGGTGCGCAATGCCGTCAGCGTACCGGCCGGCGAGGCGCTGAAGCTCCACGTGGTCGACCTCATTGCGCCGGATCTTCCGACCTTGCTGGTCGACGTCGATGGCGAGCGCGTGCAGACGGCCGGCGGCAGCGTGGTGCTGCACACGCGTGGCGCGGCGATCGAAACCCTGGCGCCGGGCGTCCGCAGCCAGTTTCTCGGCGTGATTGCCAATCCCGAGGTCGCGTACATCTTGCTGCTGCTGGGACTGGGCGGGCTGGTGCTGGAGGGCATGCATCCCGGTGGCGTGTTGCCCGGTGTGGTCGGCGCCATCTGCCTGTTGCTGGCGCTGTATGCGTTCCAGCTGCTGCCGGTGAACTTTGCCGGCTTGGGACTTATCCTGCTGGGTGTCATCCTGATCGTGTCCGAGGCGTTCGTGCCCGCCTATGGCGTGCTGGGCACCGGGGGCGTGATTTCATTCGTGATCGGTTCGGTGATCCTCATGCATACCGGTGTGCCCGGATTCGGCATCGCGCTTCCCGTCGTGGTCGGCATCGCCATCGCCGCCGCGGGCGTGCTGGTCGGGATCGTGTGGCTGGCGATGCGCTCGCATCACCAGCGCGTGGTGAGCGGGCGCGAGGAAATGGTCGGCAGCGTCGCCGAGGTGGTCGATGACTTCAGCGGCCGCGGTTTCGTCCACGTGCACGGCGAACGCTGGCAGGCGCGGGCCGCGGTGCCGCTCGCGCGCGGCCAGGCGGTGGTGGTGACGGGCATGCAGGGCTTGATTCTCGACGTAAGGCCAACGACGGACTCGAAGGAGATGCCGGAATGACTTTCTATCCCGTGATTGCGGTCATCGTGGTGGTGGTGCTGCTGATCCTGGTGTCTTCGCTCAAGGTGCTGCGTGAATACGAACGCGGCGTGATCTTCCTGTTCGGACATTTCCAGGCGGTCAAGGGGCCGGGCATCATCGTGCTGATTCCGATCATGCAGCAGATTGTGCGGATCGACCTGCGCACGATCGTCATGACCGTGCCGCCGCAGGACGTGATCTCGCGCGACAACGTGCCGGTGAAAGTGGACGCGATGATCCTGTTCCGCGTGATCGATCCCGAGAAGGCCGTGATCCAGGTCGAGGACGCGCGCGAGGCGACCAGCCAGCTGGCGCAGACGACGCTGCGCTCGGTGCTCGGCCAGCATGAGCTGGACGAGATGCTGGCCGAGCGCGACAAGTTGAACCACGACGTGCAGGTGATCCTCGACCAGCACACCGACGCCTGGGGCATCAAGGTGTCCAACGTCGAGATCAAGCAGGTGGACCTGGATGACACCATGGTGCGCGCGATCGCGCGCCAGGCCGAGGCCGAGCGCCAGCGCCGGGCGAAGATCATCAACGCCGAAGGCGAGCTGCAGGCGTCGCAGAAGCTCATGCAGGCCGCACAGACCCTGATGGAGCAGCCCCAGTCGATCCAGCTGCGCTACCTGCAGACGCTGGTCGAGGTCGCGGGCATTTCGGGCAACAAGACCAACACCATCGCGTTCCCGCTGCCGCTGGACCTGTTCGAGCCGCTGATGCGCAAGCTGCACGACGTGGCGCCGGCCAAGCCGGCGCCGCCCGCCGCGTAGACTAGGACCCGGGCGTCGGTGGCGGCGCGTGGGCGCAGCCGTTCCGATGATCATCGATTCGTTGCTCGATACCGACCTCTACAAGCTCACCATGATGCAGGCGGTGCTGCATCGCTTTCCTGCCGTCGATGTCGAGTACGAGTTTCGCTGTCGGGTGCGCGCGGACGCGTTGCAGGTGTCGGCGCGACGCGTGCGTGAGGAAATTGCCGCGTTGTGCCGCCTGCGGCTGCGGCCGCGCGAGCTCGATTACCTGCGCAGCCTGCGCTACATCAAGAAGGATTTCGTCGAGATCCTGCGCGTCTTCCAGTTGCAGGAAGACCACGTGCACGTGGCCGGGGACGGTGGCGAACTCGCCATCACGATCCGCGGGCCATGGCTGCACACCATCCTGTTCGAGGTGCCGATTCTTGCGATCGTGAGCGAGCTGCACGGCGAAGCGCACGCGGATGAGGCGACGCTCGGCATCGGGTCCGACCGGCTCGAGGCGAAGATCGCGCAGGTCCGGGGTCTCGCGGACGCCGGGCGGTTCCGGTTCGCGGAATTCGGCACCCGCCGCCGGTTCTCGCGCGCGTGGCAGCGCCGCGTGGTCGCCCGGCTCGCCGAAGCCGTGCCGCGCCAGCTCGCCGGGACCAGCAACGTCCTCTGGGCGATGGAGCTTGGCCTGACGCCGATCGGCACCATGGGGCACGAGTTTTTCCAGGCGTGTCAGGCGACCGGCCCGCGGCTGGTGGACAGCCAGCGCTACGCGCTCGAAGCCTGGGCGCAGGAATACCGCGGCGATCTCGGCATCGTGCTGGGCGACATCATCGGGCTCGATGCCTTCCTGCGCGATTTCGACCTGTATTTCTGCAAGCTGTTCGACGGCGTGCGCCACGACTCGGGCGATCCGGTCGCGTGGGGCGAACGCGTGATCGAGCACTACCTCGGCATGCGCGTCGATCCGCAGACCAAGACACTGGTGTTCAGCGATGGCCTGGATTTCGCCGCAGCCATCCGACTGTACCGGCATTTTGCGGGTCGGGTGCGCGTCGGGTTTGGCATCGGCACGCACCTGACCAACGACTTGGGGTTTGCGGCGCCCGACATGGTCATCAAGATGACCCGCTGCAACGGGCAGGCGGTCGCCAAGATCAGCGACGATCCCCGGAAGACGCTGTGCGTCGATCCGGGTTACCTGGCCTACCTCAAGAAGGTGTTCGGCGTCGCGGCGTAACGGGCGGCTGGGCATCGGCGTAACGGCGATGCCCCGCGTGCATGGAACTTACTTGCCCTTGGCGCGGATCGCCTTCACGTCGTCCGCGGTAACTTGCTTGGACTGGTTGCCACACGAGGTGCGCTCGTGGTTGGTGATATCGGCGATCTCGGCGTCGTTGAGCGAGCCGCCGAACGGCGGCATCGCGCTCGGGTAGGTGACGCCGTTGATGGCGATGCCGTGCGCGCCGTGCAGGATCACTCCGATCTGCTGCGCGGGATTGGCATCCAGCACGGCCGGGTTGCCCTTGAGCGGCGGGAACGCGCCGGGCAAGCCGGTTCCGGTCGCCTGATGGCAGGCCGAGCAGTTGGCGGTGTACAACGATGCGCCCCTGGCCGGATCGAACTTGTAGGGACCAGCGGGTTCGGCGGGCGCCGCCGCGGCGCTGGCCGGTGCGCTGGCGGCCGGTGCCGCTGCACTCGCGGCAGGCGCCGGTGCCGCCGCCGGCAGCGGTTCACCCGGTGCCCGCACGTTGAGGATGCCCTGCGCGCCCAGCATGAGGTGCGCAAAGTCATGGTCGACGAACGGATACTTGCCGGGGTGCGGGATGATGAGATCGAACACCGCGCCTGCGCCCGGTCCTACGGTATAGGTCGACACGCCATCCAGCGCGTGCGCGGTGACGCCGTCCGGATAGACCTTGTCGAACGTCGCGCCGATCACGTGGAACGATGACCACGCGTTCGGCCCGGCGTTGACGAAGTACAGGCGCACGCGCTCGCCGGCGATGGCCTGCAGCGGATGGTCGCGGTACTGGAACGCGGCGCCGTTGAAGACCACCTCGTCGGGACGCTCGGCCAGCATCTTCTGGTAGTCGGGACCCATGAGGTTGCCCGAGATCTGCGCGGTGTACCACTCGCTCTGCACGATCACGTAGCTGGCCTCGGCCGGCGGCAGCGGCGTGGCGGGATCGACGATGATCGCGCCGTACATGCCGTTGGCCAGGTGCAACAGCACCGGCGGCGTGCCGCAGTGGTAGACGAAGGCGCCCGGCACGTCGGCCTTGAACGAGAACTTGAGCGACTTGCCGGGATCGACCTCGGCGAAGCTGAGGTTCGGCGGCGTATGCGCGGCGTGGAAGTCGATCGAGTGCTGCATCGTGCCATCGTTGGTGAACGTCACGTTCACCGTCTGGCCCTGGCGCACGTGGATGATCGGCCCGGGCACGGTGTCACCGAAGGTCCACGCGTCGTAGTAGACGCCGCTCGCGATCTCGACCTTGCGGTCGGTCGCGGTGATGTGGACGTCGACCGAGTCGCCGGGCTGCAGCGGCGGCAGCTGCGCCGGCGCAGCCGTAGCGATCGGGTTTTGCGAGGCCAGGGACAGCGGCGATACCGCCGCGGCCGCGGCGGCGGGCGAAGGCGCCTTCACGTTGAGGCTGCTGTGCAATCCGAGCAGCAGCAGGATGATCAGGATCGCGATGCCGCCCAGCGCCGGCCCCTGCACGCGCCAGGACGCGGGATGCGCCGGAGTAGGCTCGGTCGGGCCACCCGATTCGGCGACGCGGTGCCACCACGGGATCGCCTTTTCGAGGTAGTGGTCGAGGCTGTACGGGCTGGGGCCCGAGCGGCTGTTGATCGTCAGCAGCGCGATGAACACGAGCACGTAGACGATGCCGGTGCCCATGTTGGCGGCGCCGACCGCATATGGGCCACCGAACCCCTCGGCGGTGCTCCACACCAGCAGGCTGAACAAGGCGCCGGCGAAGTACACACTCTTGCGTGCGATACCGAGCACCAGCGCGATCGCGAGCAGCGTTTCGATGATCCGCGTGATCCAGATGAACAGGCCCGCATGTGGCGTAATGACCGCGATCCACGTGTCGAACCAGAATGCCGACCAGGCCGGCTGGCCTTGCGCCGCGTTGTGGAGATAACCGACGTAGTGGTCCGCAAACTGGCCGGTCCACGTGAATGCCGCGTTGACGACCCAGATGATGCCGAAGGCGACGCGCAGCGCGGTTCGCGCCATCGCACGCCAGCCGCCGGGAGCCCGGTCTCCTGTCTGCGAATCGGACATCGCTTGCTCTCCTCTCAAGGGCCTGGTCATGCTATTGCCATGCGGCGACGCGAGTCCAGTGCGGACAGCTGCTTTTATTTGTGCGCTGATTGATGCGCGTCAAGGACGAAGGATCGCGTGCATGCCCGATCGACGCGCGGTCCGTCTCTCCTGCGTTCCGAGGCGGACGCGCTGGCTCAGCGTTCGCCCGAATAATCGAGCTTGCCGTCCGTGATCCGCGCCGCCGACGTGTAGGGGTGCTCGCGCGGCGCGCCCGGCCCCATGATGTGCAGCACGCGCGTGCCGTTGAGCTGGAAGACGTCCGACACGAGCCCGCGATGGCAGCGCCACCACACGGCCTCGGCGCACATGATGGCCGTGTGTCGGGCACATGCGGCTGCCTTGAGCCTTTCGATCCCCGCGGCGAAGGCCGGCGTTTCCATGTAATCGGCGTAGCCGCGGAACGCGGGGTGCCGCCACGCGGTGTTGTGCGAATCGGGCTGCACCTTGCGGCGCCCGCCCAGCTCGGTGAAGGGCTCGAACCCGATGCCCGCGGCGAGCACGCCGGCGCGCAGCGGTTCGACGTTGAACTGCGGGAATTTGCGCGAGCCGGGGAAGTGGCGGATGTCGGCCAGCAGCTCGATCCGGTTGGCCGTGAGCAACGCGATGAACTCGTCGAGCGTGCGGGTGGAGTGGCCGATCGTCCACAGGGTTTCCGGCCAGGGCGTCGACGCCGGTGTCGCGCGGTCTTGCATGCCGCGAGCATACGCGCACGGTGCCCGGGCCGCTTGACCCGTTGACTATACTTGGCGGATGCCAACCTACACGACGGCCACCACGGTCGAGGACTTCAAGCAGCATCTTGCCGGCGTGCGCGCGCGCATCGCCGCCGCGTGC
>DASTNI010000033.1:0-29969 GCA_035720985.1 Rhodanobacteraceae bacterium
CCCGGACCATGCTCACTAAACGGGCTCGCCTGAGCTCGCACCAATGGAAGTGCGGTCATCGTGGCGCTGCCGTTCCCCTTTTGTACCGCAAATCGTTTCTTCGGGGCACCGGCCACCGCGCGCGGCGGCTGAAAAGCTCACAACTTGACGCGCGCGATGGCGGAGGCCCAGGGCTCGATGTCGCCGCGTGTCGTGTCCGGGTTGGAACCACGGCGCCGCGCCAGCTCCGCGACCAGGCGCTGCAGCGGGACGATGCTGACGAACGGGCGAAGCAGGTAGTCGACCTTCGCGAACGGCAGGTCGCAATCAGCGGTACCGACCATCAACACCTCGACGCCCAGCGCATCGAGCATTGTGCGCAGCGATGCCGTGCGGCCGCCGTCATCGATGTCGGGCACCCAAACGATCGCCGCCAGCCTCGGCTCGAACACGGCTGGCGTGCCGTGCAGCGCCAGTTCGACCGACATGGCTTCGGCCCAGAGGTAGGCGCCTTCCTTGATCTTCAGGGCGGCTTCCTGGGCCGACAGCTCGTCGATGCCGAAGCCGGTGAGGAAGATGGGCGCGCGGTTGATCAACCGCGGCAGCAGGTCGGTGGGGGCAGGTTGCGCAAGGGTGGCCGCGATGGCATTCGGGATGGTACCGAGGGCGGTGTGCGGCGGCAGCCGGGCCGACGAACCGCGCCACGAGTCTTCCCAGGACCGCCAGCGCGCTCAGGTACGACACCGTATGCGCACTGGCACGTTCGTCGGCGCAGGTGCGCAGCACCACGTCGCCCCCCGGGTCTTGCGCGCCGTATCCCGATACGGCGATCGTCTGCGCCCCGCATTGCCGCGCGCGTTGGAACAGTTCGTGCGGGAACCGTTTCGTGCCGCGGTGGCTTACGACGACGATCTGATCCTCCGGGGCGATGGCGCCGCGCAGCGCGTACTCGTGCGTCTCGATCGCTACCGGGCGGATGCGCCCGTGCGACAGTTCCGCGGCCCAGTACGCGGCGACCCGGCAAGCGTGCAGCGACGTGCCCGTGCCGACGAAAAGGATCGGCCGGGTGCGGTCGAGCACCGGCGGATCGGCCGTGGTCAGCGCCGCGCGAACGGCGTCGGCCTGGGATGCGATCTGGTCATCAAAGGCGAAGTGCTTCATGGTCGATACCTTGTGGGAAGCGGGGGCCGGGTTCAACTTTCGAGCACGTGCGCGTCCGCCGCTCTCGGTTTTTCGCCGACCGAGGATGACCTGATTCTGACGATTCCGTTCATGGTTCGACAAGCTCACCACGAACGGAATGAGATGGCTATGGAGCGACTTCAGTCGCGACCCTGGCAGCGGACCCGCTTCGGTGGTCTCGTTGGGGCTGAAGCCCTCCCACAAAAACCGCCGCGAATTGTCGGCGTGCTGGCCACCTGGGTGAACTCGTTTTCAGTCATTGCCATGATGTATAGCGGGGCGGGATGCCTTGGTCTGCATTGTCTTGATGCGCGCGTTGCTTTGGGCGATCTCCGCCATCGCAGCATCGACAACGGCAATGGACCGGCTTATGGATTCCTGCGCGGCGCGCGCAAGTGCAATCAGGCGCTCGGGTGTAGGGCCATTTGCGGCGAGTGCGGCTGATGGTTGCCAGCGCTTTGCATGCGTTACGCCCCGATCAAGCTCTCGGCCGGGATGCCAAGATTCCGGTGCAGGTTGCGGATCATGTCGAGGGTGAGGCTGCGCTTGCCGTTGAGGACTTCGTAAACGCGGTTGGTGTGGCCGATGGATGGCGCCAGATCCTTCGCAGTCAATCCGCCCTGTTCCATGCGAAAGCGGATCGCCTCGATGGGGTCGGGTGCGTCGATGGGGTAGTGCGCGGTTTCGTAGGCTTCGACCAGCGTGGTGAGAATGTCGAAACGGTCACCCTCGGCGCTGCCGGGCTTGGGCTCACGGTCAAAATAGGCAGACAGCTCGCCAAGTGCGTGCTTGTAATCGGTTGCGTTACGAATCGGGCGGATGTTCATGGCTTCTCCACGGTGGCTGCATCGACACGGTCGTACTCGGCATGGGTGCCGACAAACTTGATATACACGGCCTGGAAGTGCCAGGCCACGGCAACGATCAGTCGGTAGTCGTTGCCCTTGATGTTGAATACCACCCGGTTGCTACCGACAAAGCTGGTGCTGGCGTAATGGTTCTTGATGTCCTGCGGCGTGGACCATCGCGCATGCCGGGCTTCGTCGTACCAGGCCTTGAGGGGCTGCTCTGCTGCCGGGTGCTTGGCCCAGAATCGCTTCAATGTCGCTACGGCGATCACCCTCATGCACGCATGCTAGTCCCAAAATGGGACTAGCGCCAGTATCTGGTGCCGCACGGCCGATAGGGTGTGCCGGCCAACCGGTCGGTGCAAGCGTCGCCATGCCGGTAGACTCAGCGTGGTCGGCGCATTGAGCCAGCACGTTGCAGGGGCAAGCGTGAAGGAAGACGACCTGGAATCCGTGTGCCTCGACTGGCTGGCCAGCCTGGGCTGGACGGTGGCGCCGGGCGATGATTTTTCGCCGGGCGGCAGCGGCGCAGGCCGCGAGCGTTTCAGCGAGGTGGTGCTGGCGCTACGGCTGCGTGCGGCGGTGGCGCGGCTGAATCCAACGCTGCCGGCGACACAGGTCGATCAGGTGGTGGCGAAGGTCGCGAGTTACGGCTCGCAGTCGCTGGTGGATGGCAACCGCGAGATGTACGACTGGCTGCGCAACGGCGTGCCGCTGGATCGCACGGCGGCGGACGGCCGGCGCGAAGTGATCCGCGTGCCGGTGATTGGCGCGGACGGCCATGACGACTTGCTGGCGGTGAACCAGTTCACGGTGCAAGGCAGGAAGCTGCGCCGGCCCGACGTGGTGCTGTTCGTCAACGGCCTGCCGCTGGTGGTGCTCGAGCTGAAGAACCCGGCCGATCCGCATGCCGACATCGATGCGGCGTACACGCAGATCCAGAACTACAAGGCCGATATTCCGCAGCTGTTCTGGTTCAACCTGCTCAACGTGATTTCCGATGGCACCGTGGCGCGCTACGGCTCGCTCACTGCAGATTTTGCGCGGCATGCGCGCTGGCGGCTGCTGGACGGCAAGAAGGTGGACGCCGCGCAACTGGAGCTGGAAGTGCTGGTGCGCGGCCTGCTGGAACCGGCGACGCTGCTGCGGTTTTTCCGCGGCTTCGTGGCGTTTGGCGGCATGGATGGCGGCGCCGGTTTCAAGATCATCGCGCAGTGGCACCAGTACCACGGCATGCTGAAGGCGGTGGAGCGCGCGGTGGATGCGCTGGTGCATCGCAAGGATGGCAAGGGCGGGGTGATCTGGTTTACCCAGGGCTCGGGCAAGTCGCTGCTGGCGCTGTTCTACGTGATGGCGTTGCGCGACCGCCCGGAGTTTCGCAACCCCACCGTGGTGCTGGTGACCGACCGCAACGATTTGGACGGCCAACTCTACGAGACGTTTTCCGATTGCCGCTGGTCGCTGCGCGCGACGCCCGAGCAGGCCGAGAGCCGTGCCGACCTGCAGGCCCGGCTGTCGTCGGCGGAGGCGGGCGGCATCTACTTCACCACCATCAATAAGTTTGCGCCGGAGCCGGGCGAGGCCACGGTGCCGGTGCTGTGTGAGCGTTCCAACGTGGTGGTGATTGCCGACGAGGCGCACCGCACGCAGTACGGTTTCAAGGCCGAGCTGGATACCAAGTCGGGCCAGACCAGATACGGCCTCGCGAAGTACATGCGCGATGCGCTGCCCGGGCCAGGATGGTGGCGATGGTCAAGGTGCTGCTGGCCATCCACAAATACCCGCCGGACAAACAGCCCGAGGCGACCGAGAGAGTCATCGCCCAGGCGGAGTTGCTGGCCGACACTTGGGCCTTCGAGCACCCGTAACCCGGTCAACGCCACGGCCGGTTTCGAGACGCTGGCGGCCAAAGCCGGTGCCCCGAGCGAACGCCTGCATCGCGTGCCGCCGGCTGCCGGAAATCCGGAATCCGCTGTCGCTTTGCCGGGATGAGAGCAGATAGACTCGCCGCATCCTGCGGCCCGCCCTTCGGGTCACCGGCTTCGCCGGTGTTCGCTTCGGCATCCTGCCTCGCAGTTGGATCACACCCACCGCGTGGGTGCGTCCGGAATGACGAACATATTTCGGGGACACCACACCAGGTGCGCATGACCTGATGCTCAGGTGACGCCTGACCCGTATCCGACGCCTCGAGCTTGCATCCGCCGCGTCGCGCCTTTATCTTACTTTCGTCTTACATTACGGAGGCCGACATGGGTTCCGACCCGAAAATCACCACGACGGTGTCGACCAAGGGTCAGGTCATCCTGCCCAAGGCGATCCGCGGCAGGCGGCACTGGCACGCCGGCACGCGGCTGGTGGTGGAGGACACGCCCGAGGGGGTGTTGCTGAAGGCGGCGCCATTGTTCAAGCCGACGTGTTCCGAAGGCGTCTTCGGCATGCTGGCGTACGCGGGGCCGGCGAAGACGCTTGTTGAGATGGATGCCGCCGTCGCTGAAGAAGTGAAGCGCCGCCATGGCCGCGGTCGATACTAACGTCGTCGTTCGCTATCTCACCGGCGACGATGCGGCGCAGGCGCGCGCCGCACGCAGGCTGGTGGATGGCGGCGACATCGCGTTGTCGTGCACCGTATTGCTGGAAACCGAATGGGTGCTGCGCAGCCTGTACGGTTACGACCACCAGCACGTTCACGCGGCGCTGACGGCGTTTGCCGGCCTTGCGAACGTCGAACTCGACGACCCTGCGCGTGCCGCCCAGGCCTTCGATTGGTTCGGCAAGGGCATGGATTTTGCCGATGCATTGCACCTTGCGGCCTGCAGTGAAGGCGAGACTTTCGCCACCTTCGACCGCAAGCTGGCGACGGCCGCGCGCAAGGTGGGCGCCGGCAAGGTCAGGGTTTTGTAACCGGGGATTGCGGCTGATCTCGAATCCGCGCCGGAGCAATTCGCGACCATCGCCGGCGATTTGCAGTAGCCGCTGTTTGCCCTTGCGCGGCCGCGGTGGCACCGGGCCGCAGCGACCGGTGTGCGCTTGGCGCTTTTGCTGCGCTGCGATACGCTGGCCGGTCCAAGCCCATTACGCCGGATTGCACCGCCGCCATGCAGGAATCCCACGACCGCAGCGCCTATGATCCCCGCGCCGTCGAAGCCGCCGCGCAGCAGTTCTGGTCGGACACCCACGCGTTCGAGGTGAAGGAAGACGCGGCGCGCCAGAAGTATTACTGCCTGTCGATGCTGCCGTACCCGTCAGGCGCGCTGCACATGGGGCACGTGCGCAACTACACGATCGGCGACGTGATCAGCCGCTTTCAGCGCATGCAGGGCAAGAATGTGCTGCAGCCGATGGGCTGGGATGCGTTTGGCCTGCCGGCGGAAAATGCCGCGATCAAGCGCGGCATTCCGCCCGCGAAGTGGACGCGCCAGAACATCGCGCACATGCGCGAACAGCTGCACGCGATGGGCTTTGCGATCGACTGGTCGCGCGAGTTTGCCACCTGCGATCCGGATTACTACGTGCACGAGCAGCGCATGTTCGTGCGGCTGTTCCAGAAGGGGCTGGTCTATCGCAAGGACAGCATCGTCAACTGGGATCCGGTCGACCAGACCGTGCTGGCCAACGAGCAGGTGGTCGACGGGCGCGGCTGGCGCTCGGGCGCGCTGGTGGAGAAGCGCGAGATCCCGCAGTGGTTCCTGAAGATCACCGCCTACGCGCAGGAGCTGCTGGATGGGCTCGACCAGCTGCCGGGCTGGCCGGATGCGGTCAAGATCATGCAGCGCAACTGGCTGGGGCGCTCGGAAGGGCTGCAGCTGCGGTTCGACGTCGAGGGCGGCGGCGCGATCGAGGTCTTCACCACGCGGCCCGATACCCTGATGGGCGTGACCTACCTCGCGGTGGCCGCCGAGCATCCGCTGGCGCTGGAGGCGGCGAAGCACAATCCGGCGCTGCGCCAGTTCATCGACGACTGCCGGCAGGGCGGCGTCTCCGAGGCCGAACTCGAGACCCGCGAGAAGCGCGGCGTCGACACCGGCCTGTTCGCGCTGCATCCGGTCACCGGCGAGCGGATCCCGATCTGGATCGCCAACTTCGTACTGATGGGCTACGGCACCGGCGCACTGATGGCGGTGCCGGGCCACGACCAGCGCGACTGGGAATTCGCGACCAGGTACGACCTGCCGATCAAGATGGTGATCGTCAGCGATCCCGTGCGCGACGCGATCCGCGAGCTCGGCCGCGATGCCGCGGACAACACGGACGCGATGAGCGCCGCGCTTGGGCAGTCGCAGGCGATCGACGTGGCCGAGCCGCGCCCGGTCGCGGAAGTGCTGGCCGAGTTCGAGAACCGCATCATCACCGAGGGCCCGTTTACCGGACACGGCACGCTGGTCAACTCGGGTAGATACGACGGCATGAACTATCGGCGCGCGTTCGACGCGCTGGCCAGGCGGTTCGAGCATGAAAATCGCGGCAAGCGGCAGGTCAACTGGCGCCTGCGCGACTGGGGTGTGTCGCGCCAGCGCTACTGGGGCTGCCCGATCCCGGTCATCTATTGCCCCAAGTGCGGCGCGGTGCCGGTGCCCGAAGACCAGCTGCCGGTGAAGCTGCCGGAAGACGTGGCGTTTTCGGGCGTGCGCTCGCCGCTCAAGTCCGATCCGGAATGGCGCAAGTGCAGTTGCCCCAAGTGCGGCGGCGCGGCCGAACGCGAAACCGACACCTTCGACACCTTCATGGAATCGTCCTGGTATTACGCGCGCTACACCTCGCCGGGAGCGGCGACCCAACTGGACGCGCGCGCCGACTATTGGCTGCCGGTCGACCAGTACATCGGCGGCATCGAGCACGCGATCCTGCACCTTCTGTATTTCCGCTTCTACCACAAGCTGCTGCGCGACGCGGGGCTGGTGCATTCGGATGAGCCTGCGACCAACCTCCTGTGCCAGGGCATGGTGATCGCCGAGACGTATTTCCGCATGGACGCGAGCGGCAACAAGACGTGGATCAATCCCGCCGACGTCGACGTGCAGCGCGATCCAAAGGGTCGCGTGGTGGGTGCGACGCTGAAGGCCGACGGCCGGCCGGTGTCGATCGGCGCGACCGAGAAGATGTCGAAGTCGAAGAACAACGGCGTCGATCCGCAGTTGATGATCGACAGGTACGGCGCGGATACGGTGCGCCTGTTCTCGATGTTCGCCGCACCGCCGGACCAGTCGCTGGAGTGGAACGAGGCTGGTGTCGAGGGCATGGCGCGTTTCCTGCGCCGGTTCTGGCGCGAGGTGGTGAATATTGCCGGCTCGCCACCCACGGTGTCTCTTCCCCCGCTTGCGGGGGAAGGTGCCCGGAAGGCGGATGGGGGTGCAGGTGCGGGCACGCTCTCGGCTGCGCAAAAAGCCTTCCGCCGCCAGCTGCACGAAACGATCGGCAAGGTCACCGACGACATCGGCCGGCGCCGCAATTTCAACACCGCGATCGCGGCACTCATGGAATTGCTGAATGTCGTCTCGAAGTTCACCGACGCCAGCGCTGCCGGCCAGGCGCTGCGCCGCGAGGCGCTGGAAGCCATGGTGCTGCTGCTGAACCCGTTTACGCCGCACGCCTGCCACGCGCTGTGGCAGGCGCTCGGTCATCCCGAGGCGCTGCTGGAAGACGTGCCGTGGCCGCGCGTTGATGCCGCGGCCCTGGAGCGCGCCAGCGTCACGCTGGCGGTGCAGGTCAACGGCAAGCTGCGAGGCACGGTCGAGGTCGCGCCGGATGCACCACGCGAACGGCTGGAAGCCGCGGCACGCGCCTTGCCTGGCGTCATCAACGCGATCGCCGGCAAGGCGGTACGCAAGGTCGTGATCGTGCCCGGCAAGGTCGTCAGCATCGTGGCGAACTGAAGGCCGTGCGTCGCGACCCGCGCGCGTCGCGCCGCCCGCGTTCCGGTGGCGCCGTCGAGGGTCGGCGCCGGCTCGGGAGCCTTCGCCTTACACGCGCGGCACCTGTCCATTTATGCTGGCGTCCGGTTGCGCGCTGATCGGAATCGATGCGATGCAGATTCGTAGAGCCCTGTTGCTGTTGGCGTGCGTGGTCGCGAGCGTAGCGTTGACTGGCTGCGGCTTCCATCTGCGCCGCAGTGCCGCGCTGCCGGCGGTCATGCAGCAGCGCGTCTATCTGCAGGTCAACGGCGGCGGCGAGTTCGCGCGTTCGCTGGCGGCGTCCCTGCGCGCGAGCAAGGTCGATGTGCTGGATGCGCCCGCGGCGGGCGTGGCCACGCTGGCGGTCCCGGTCGCGGCGTTTTCTTCGCGCCTCCTCGGCGGGACGGGTTATCAGCAGGTCGGCCAGTATTCGGTGGGGTTCCACGTGGAGTTCACGCTGACCGCAGCGGACGGCCAGGCGGTGATTCCCGCCCAGGCGGTCGATCTTGCGCATGAATTTGCCGTCGACCAGACGCAGTTTTCGGCGATCGCCAGCGAGACCCAGGCCATCGAGCGCAGCCTGGTGCGCGAGATGACCGACGCCGTGATGCGTCGGCTGGAAGCGCAAGCGCACGCCGGCACGGTGGCCGCGCCCGCCCGGGCGGCCAGCGCGGGCTGACCATGGCGCTGGATTTCGATGGCGTGGTGCGGGCGCTGGCCAAGGGCGGACCCGCAGCGGTGTATCTCATCGCCGGAGACGAGCCGCTGCAGCTCATGGAAGCCACCGATGCGGTGCGCGCAAAAGCGCGCGCCGCGGGTTATACCGAGCGCGAGGTGCTGGATGTCGAACCCCACTTTGACTGGAACAGCCTGGCACGCAGCGCGGCCAGCCTGTCGCTGTTTGCCAGCCGGCGCCTGATCGAGCTGCGCCTGCCGACCGGCCGGGCCGATCGCGACGGCGCGGCCGCGATCATCGAGTGGTGCAAGGCGCCACCGCCCGACACGCTGCTGCTGGTCAGCGCGATGCAGTGGAGCAAGAAGCACGAACTGGCTTGGGTCAAGGCCATCGAGAAGGTCGGCGTCTACGCGTGGCTGCGCGCGCCGCGGGTCGACCAGTTGCCGGGCTGGATCCGCGCGCGCATGCAGGCGCGGGGGTTCAAGCCCGATGCCGATGCGGTGGCGCTGCTGGCCGCGCACGCCGAAGGCAACCTGCTGGCGATCGCGCAGGAGATCGACAAGCTCGCGGCCAGCCGCGAGGGCGGGGCGGTGGGCGCGGACGAGCTGGCTGCGGTGGGTGCCGACAACGCCGTCTACGACGTCTTCAAGCTGACCGATGCCGCGTTTGCCGGCGACGCGCGCCGCGCGCTGACGGTGCTGGATGGCCTGCGCGCCGAGGGCGAGGATCCGGTGCCCCTGCTGGGCTGGGTGCTGAACCAGCTGGATCTGGCGCTGCGGTTGGCGTCGGCGCCGGATTTCGCCACCGGCGCGCGCAACGAGCACGGCCTCTGGAGCGGGCGCGAAAAGCTGTTCGCCGATGCCCTGCGGCGCGCGGGTCGCGGTACCGCGCACTGGCGCCGGTGCCTGGTCGAGTGCGCCCGCATCGATCGCATGACCAAGGGTCGGGTGCAGGATGCCGCGGGCAGGGCCATGGGTGATCCGTGGCGCGAGCTGGAACGGTTGATCGTCGCGATCGCGAATCCGGGCTCGGCCAACGTGCTGCTGGCGGCGTGATGACCGCGCCCCCGCTCGCGATTTTCGGCGGCACGTTCGATCCCGTGCACACCGGCCACCTGCGCGCCGCGTGGGAAGCTTCGGAGGCGCTGGGCGCCGAGGTGCGCCTGGTGCCGGCGCGCATTCCGCCGCATCGTCCGCAACCCGTGGCCAGCGCCGCGCAGCGCGCCGCGCTGCTGCGGGCCGCGCTGGCGGGGCAGCGCCGCCTGCAGCTCGACCTGCGCGAGCTCGAGCGCGACGGCCCGTCCTACACCTTCGACACGCTCGCGTCCGTCCGCGCGGAGGTCGGTGTGGCCCGCCCGCTGGTGTTGCTGATCGGCGCCGATGCGTTTGCCGGGCTGTCCGCCTGGCACCGCTGGCGCGAGCTGTTTGATCTGGCGCACATCTGCGTCCTGACCCGGCCCGCGCAGATCCCCGACATGCCCGATGAGCTCGAGGCGGAAGTCGCGCTGCGGCGGACCGCCGATATCGGACTGTTGCGCACTGAACCCGCGGGGCGGGTGCTCGACATGGTGGTGTCCGCGCTCGGCATTTCCGCGACGCGTATCCGGGCCTTGCTTGCCATCGGCCGCGAGCCGCGCTGGCTGGTGCCCGATGCGCTGCTGGCCGACCCCTTGCTGCTCGCGCCGTACCGGAATCACCGCGGCGGCGCGGACTGAATCCGGCGCGGCACCGCACTTGCGCACTCGGCCGGCGGCTGCATACTGGTCATGCAGCCCTCTCCGCCCACCCAGACCGAGGCCTCTTCGCACTTGACTCGCCAAGCCCAGTCCCGCGCCGTTGCCGCGCCCGCGCCCCGCCACCCGAGTTTCGCCGCCCTGCGCCAGCGCGTGCTGGCGGCGCTGGAAGAGCTGAAAGCCCACGACGTCAAGGAGATCGACGTGCGTGGGCGTACGTCGATCGCCGACCTGCTCATCATCGCCTCGGGCACCTCCTCGCGGCACGTCAAGTCGATCGCCGATGAAGTGGTGAAGTTCGCCAAGCAGGCGGGCATGCTGCCGCTGGGGGTCGAGGGCGAAGCCGAGGCCGAATGGGTGCTGGTCGACCTCGGCGATATCATCGTCCACGTCATGCTGCCGCGCGTCCGCGAGTTCTACGGGCTGGAGCGCCTGTGGACGGTCGGCGACCAGCCGCCGGAGGCGCAGGCGCCCGACGATGAGTCGATCCGCGCCCGCTGATCCCGCGTGCACGTCCGCCTGATCGCGGTCGGCGGGCACATGCCGCGCTGGGTGGCCGACGGGTTCGCGGAGTATGCCAGGCGCCTGGCGCATGATTTGCCCCTGGACCTCGTCGAGCTGAAGCCCGGCGCGCGTGGCAAGGGTCGTGATGGCGCGCGCGCGATTGCCGATGAAGGCCGCGAGCTCCTTCGCGCGTTGCCGCGGGACGCACACGTGGTGGTGCTGGACGGCCGCGGCAGCGCGTGGTCGAGCGAGCAGCTCGCCGCGCGTGTGGCAAACTGGCGCGCCGGCGGGCGTGACCTTGGCCTGTTGATCGGTGGCCCCGATGGTCATGCGCCCGACGTGCTGGCGCGCGCTGACGAGCGCTGGTCGCTGGGTCCACTGACCCTGCCGCACATGCTGGTGCGCCTCGTCGTCATCGAACAGCTCTATCGCGCAACGACCATCCTCAACGGGCACCCTTACCACCGCGGCTGAGCCACCGGCGGCGGTGGTTCGGCGGCAACTCCAAAGGGCGCAGGGGATCCGGCTGTCCGCAGGCGCGCCGCCGCGCTTAGGATGTCGGAAAACATTACAAAAGCCCTGGTTATGTCGTATCGACCGCAGGGAAACGCAATGTAATACAAGAACATGCTCATCTAGCATAGAAAATGCTTTCACCTCATCGCGGACGACCGTCGCGAGCGGGTCGCGCTCCGCGTCTTACACAACACGAGGTGAAAACGTGAACGTTTATCCGGGTCTTTCCAAGCGGGGTGGCTGGTGGCTGGGGGGTGCACTGGTGGCGGGTTTGATGTTGGCGCCAGGCGTGCAGGCCGAACCGGTCCACATCGCTTTTGGCGGTGGGGCGAACAGTGGCTGGGCCAACCTGGTGGTCGGGCCGGATACGGTCGCCGGGGATCCGGCGGGCGCGCAGGCCATCACCAGTGCGAAGGGCGCCTTCAATGGCGTCGCGATCACGGGTGTACAGCCGCTCAGCCCATCGGGCGCGATGTTCCCCACGGAAGCCCTGCCGGGCAGCTTCAGTTTCCTCCTTCCGCCGGGGGCCTCGTATGACAACCTGTTTTACGCGAATGGCTCGCCGCTGGTCTGCCTCAACATCAATCCGGATGGCACCACCACGCCCGCGTACCCGTTCTCGGGCGGGTTCCTGGACATCTTTGGCGTGATGTTTACGCTCGACAACGGCGACCTGGTTGACCTGTGGAGCAACGGCGTGACGCCGGGCGGGCTCAACTATGGTTTTTCGCTGCTGACGCAGGTGGACGGCGCCTACGTGGTCGGATCCACCGGGACGATCACGGCAAGCGTGCCCGAACCCGATTACCTGTGGTTGCTTGGCGCGGGCCTCGTCGGGCTGTTTGCCTGGCGGCGCGTGCGGGAGACGCGCGTGCAGGGATCGAAAGTCGCCTGATCGTTGGCTGGGAGCCCGCGCCAGGCGGGCTCCCGGCGCGTCGTGGCTGCGCGCTCCGCGAGGGGCGTCGCGGCAGACGTGCGACGCGGCGCTGCGGCGTGGTTTGACCGCACAGCGTCGTCGATACTCCCCGAATCTTCCATGGGGTGCCTATCATCGGGGCCAGCCGCCGCGTGTGCGGCAGCGGGCGCCGACGCGCGGCGCGAAGCACGGGACACGCCATGGCCGGGCCCATCGAGCAACGCATTCACGGCCGCCGCCACGATCTGGGCGACGGCTTCATCGTCAACCGCGTGCTGCCTTCGCCGGAAGGCCGCGCCGTCGGGCCGTTCGTGTTCATGGATCATCTGGGTCCGGTGACGCTGGCGGCCGGTCAGGCTTTTGACGTACGCCCGCATCCGCACATCGGGCTTGCAACGGTGACCTACCTCTGGACCGGTCGCGTGGAGCACCGGGATGGGCTTGGCCACGTGCAGGTCATCGAGCCCGGCGCCGTCAACTGGATGACCGCGGGGCGCGGCATCGTGCATTCCGAGCGCACGCCCGCGGCCGATCGGGCGTGCGCCCGAACGATGCACGGATTGCAGCTCTGGGCGGCCCTGCCGCTCGATCGGGAACGGTGCGAGCCGGCCTTCGAACACACGGGCGCGGAAGCGTTGCCGACCTTCGATGTCGACGGTGCGACCCTTCGCGTGGTGGCGGGGCACGCCTACGGCCGGCGTTCGCCGGTGACGGTCGCGGGCGACCTGTTTTACGTCGATGCGAGCCTCGCCGCGGACGCGGAACTTGCCTTGCCGACCGAACACGTGCAGCGCGCGGCCTACGTCATCGACGGCGACCTTCGCGTCGGCGCCGAACCGCTGCGCGCCGGCGAGCTGGTGATCTTCACGCCCGGCACCGACGTGCGGCTGCGCGCCGGAGCCGCGACCCACGTGGTGCTGCTGGGTGGCGCGCCGCTGGATGCGCCGCGGTTCCTGTGGTGGAACTACGTGGCCAGCTCGGAGGACGGGCTGGCCGAGGCCCGTGCCGCCTGGCGCGAGCGGCGCTACGCGATGGTCGCGGGCGACCCGGAATCCATTCCCTTGCCCGACCCCGGGCGCGAGGCGGTACGGATGGATGCGGGCTGAACCCGGGCGACCGCTGCCCGCCCGAGCGCGGCGCACGCCTGGTACGGCGTTGATCGTTGGCCGGGATGCCGCCGCGGGCCATTACCATGCAGAGCCGTTGCGAGGATGCGAGGCGGCATGACGATCGATTTTGGCGTGGTGCTGACCGGTCTGCTGGTGGTCGGCTTTCTGGCGCAATGGTTGGCCTGGCGCCTGCGGTTGCCGGCGATCCTGTTCCTGCTGCTGATCGGCATCGCGCTCGGACCGGTGACCGGGTTGTTCCACCCCGATCGCGTCATGGGGCCGTACCTGTTTCCGCTGGTGTCGCTGGCGGTGGCGCTGATCCTGTTCGAGGGCAGCCTCACGCTCCGGTTCTCGGAGCTGCGGGGCATCGGCCGTGCGGTGCGCGGCATGATCACCTACGGCGCGGTGCTGGCGCTGGTGCTGCTGGCGGTCGCCGCGCACTGGTTTGCCGGGGTGGGCTGGGAAATTGCGTTCCTGTTCGGCGCGCTGACCTGCGTGACCGGGCCGACGGTCATCACGCCGTTGCTGCGCACCCTGCGGCCCAACGCGCGTGTCGCCAGCGCTTTGCGCTGGGAAGGCATCGTGCTCGACCCGCTGGGTGCGCTGTTCGCGGTGCTGGTGTTCGAGGCGATCGTGTCCCACCAGCAGGGCCACTCGCTGGCGGTGTTTGCGGCGACGATCGGCATCGGCGCCGGCATCGGCGTCGCGGTGGCCGGCGCGCTCGGCTGGCTGCTGTACCGGCAGATGATTCCGGAGTTCCTGCAGGCATTCGGCACGCTCATCGCGGTGCTGGGCGCGTTCAGCCTGTCCAACACCCTGACGCACGAGTCCGGGCTGGTGGCGGTCACGGTGATGGGCATCATGCTCGGCAACCTGCCGCACATCCACATCGAACACATCATGGACTTCAAGGAGCATCTCTCGACGCTGCTGGTGTCGTTGCTGTTCGTGGTGCTGGCGGCGCGCCTGCCGTGGCCGCTGCCGCCCGGCATGCTGCTGGCCGGGATCCTGGTGTTCGTGGTCGCGCAGTTCCTGATCCGGCCGCTGTCGGTGCTGGTCGCCACCGCCGGCAGCGGGCTCACGTGGGCCGAGCGGGCGCTGCTGGGATTCGTGGCGCCGCGCGGCATCGTCGCGGCTGCGGTCTCCTCGTTGTTCGCGCTGCGTCTGGGCGGACTGGGGATCGGGGGCGCGTCGGCCCTCGTGCCGCTGGTCTTCACGATCATCATCGGGACCGTGGTGCTGCAGAGCGCCTTCGCGCGGCCGCTCGCGCGCTGGCTTAAGGTGGTGGCGCCCGAGCCGAATGGCATCCTGATTTTCGGTTCGGATGTGGTGGCACGCAGCCTGGGGGCCGCGCTCGCCGAACAGAAATTCCCGGTGTTGCTGGCGGACGATGACTGGGAGGGCATCAGCACCGCGCGCATGCAGGGCCTGCCGACGTTCTACGGCAGCCCGACCTCGCAGCACGCCGCCCTGCATCTCGACCTCAACGGGTTTGGCCGGCTGCTGGCGGTGTCCACGCGGCGTGAACTCAATTCGCTGGCGTGCATGCACTATCGCCAGGAGTTCGGCCGCGAGCGCGTGTATCGCCTGCGCGTGCTTGCCCCCGAGGACAGCGACAACCGATCCGCGCTGGCCGGCAGCCTGCGGGCCAAGGCGTTGTTCGATGCGGAAATGACGCACACCCGATTCGCGGATCTGCTGGATGCCGGCTGGCAGGTGAAGGCCAACGCGCTGACGCCCGGGTTCGACTGGCCGGCCTTCCAGGCGCAGCACGGCACGGGCACCTTGCTGCTGTTCGGCGTCGACACCAGCGGTCGCCTGCGGGTCGCCAACACACGGCGGAAGGTCGAGCCACGCAGCAACTGGACGGTGATTGCGCTGGTGCCGCCCGCGACGCGTGCTCTGGCGGGCGATGCCGTGCCCGCGTCGGCGGCCTGAGCCATGCTGTACCTGGCCTCGCGCTCGCCGCGCCGAAGCGAACTCCTGGCCCGGCTCGGCGTTGCGTTCACGGTGATCGACGTCGACGTGCCCGAAGTGCGTGCGGCGGGCGAGGCGCCCGCGGACTACGTGTCGCGGGTGGCGCAGGCCAAGTCGCGCGCGGGCCTGCTCGCCGCCGCGGGCGATCCGGATGCGCTGGTGTTGGCCGGCGATACCGAAGTCGTGTTGGGGAACCGCGTGTTTGGCAAGCCCGCCGACGGCGCGGCGGCGGCGGAGATGCTGCGAGCGCTCTCGGGGCGCACGCATACCGTGGTGTCGGTCGTGAGCGTGGCGCAGCGCGACCGGCTCCGGGCGCTGGCATGTGAGTCCGCGGTCACGTTTGCGCCGCTGGATGCGCCGACGATCGCGCGCTACGTCGCGACCGGCGAATCGTTGGGCAAGGCGGGTGGCTACGCCATCCAGGGTCGGGCCGCCGCGTTCATCACGCATTTGTCCGGCAGTTATTCGGGCGTGATGGGCCTCCCGCTCCACGAAACCGCGCGCCTCCTCGGCGACTTCGGGGTCGCGGTGTGAGCGTGGCGCCGGCCGGATTCGTGCATCGACAGGTACATGGACGCGGGTCTATAAGGGGGCTCGCCGTCGCGCCCACTCCGCCATGACTGAGGAAATCCTGATCAACGTCACCCCCCGCGAAGCGCGGGTGGCCGTGACCGAGAATGGCGTGCTGCAGGAGGTGCACATCGAGCGCACGGGGCGCCGCGGCTACGTGGGCGCCATCTACTGCGGCCGCGTACGCCGGGTCATGCCCGGCATGCAGGCGGCCTTCGTCGACATCGGCCTGGAGCGCAGTGCGTTCCTGCACGCGGCCGACGTGGCCCGCCCCGCGCTGGGTGGCGAGGCCGCCGAAGGCGTGGCGCCCGCTGCGGTGCCGCCCATCACGGAGCTGGTGTACGAGGGCCAGCGCGTCATCGTGCAGGTGATCAAGGATCCGATCGGCAGCAAGGGCGCGCGATTATCCACGCACCTGTCGATCCCTTCGCGCTATCTGGTGCTGCTGCCGGGCAGCACTGCGCTGGGGGTATCGATACGGATCGAGGATCCCGCCGAACGCGAACGCCTGCGCGCGCTGCTGGGCAAGCTGGATACGGGCGGCGGCGGTGGCCTCATCGCGCGCACCAATGCCGAAGGCCTGGACGAGGCCGTGCTGGTGGAGGACGTCGCGTACGTGCGCAAGGTCTGGCAGGCGACCGCCAGGGCCATGGAACACGCCGAGCCCGGCGAGCGCGTCTACGCGGAACCGCCGTTGCCGCTGCGCGTGCTGCGCGATCTCATGCACGCCGACGTCGAGAAGGTGCGCGTCGATTCGCACGAGACCTACGTGCGCACCCTGGATTTCGTGCACCACTTCATGCCGGCGCTGGCCGAGCGCATCGAACACTATCCCGGCGAGCGCCCCATCTTCGACCTGTACGGCGTCGAGGACGAAATCCAGAAGGCGCTGCGCAAGGAAGTGCCGCTGAAGAGCGGCGGCTATCTGGTGGTCGACCAGACCGAGGCCATGACCACCGTCGACGTCAACACCGGCGCGTACCTCGGCACCCGCAATCTCGAGGAGACCGCGTTCCGGACCAACCTCGAAGCGGCGCAGGCGACCGCCCGCCAGCTCCGGCTGCGCAACCTTGGCGGCATCGTCATCATCGATTTCATCGACATGCATGACGACGACCACAAGCGGCAGGTGCTGCGCACGCTGGAGAAGGCGCTGGCGCACGATCGCGCGCGGACGACCGTGTACGCCATGAGCCCGCTGGGATTGGTCGAGATGACCCGCAAGCGCACCACCGAGAGCCTGGCGCGGCAGCTGTGCGAGCCCTGCGCGGCGTGCGGCGGGCGCGGCATCGTCAAGACCGCCGAAACCGTCGGCTATGAGATCTTCCGCGAGATCACCCGCGCGGTGCGCCAGTTCGACGCTGCCAAATTGCTGGTGCTGGCGTCGCCCAAGGTCGTCGCCCGCATGCTGGAGGACGAGGCCCCCGCCGTCGCCGAGCTCGAAACCTTCATCGGCAAGCCGATCCGGTTCCAGCCCGAGGAAGGCTACGGCCAGGAGCAGTTCGATGTCGTACTGCTGTAGGCGTGCCCGGGTGCGCCTGCGATGACCGTTTGGCGCCGGCGCCTGCATCGGGTGCGCCTGGCCGCGACGTGGGCGGTCGCGGTGCTCATCGTCGCGGCAGGCGTCGTCATGGGTGTCGTGCAGCTGGCGCTGCCGATCGCCATCCAGCATCCCGATTTCATCGCGCGCCAGCTGTCGGCACGGCTCGATCGACCGGTGTCCTTCCGCGCCATCGCCAGCCGCGCCGAGGCGTCGGGTCCGCTGCTGACGGTGCGTGGCCTGACGCTGGGACCGAGCCGGGCGGGTGGCCAGTCCATCACGTTTCCGCATGCGCAGCTCAAGTTCAACTTCGGCGCCTGGCTGCGGCCCTCGCACCGCTGGATCACGTTGCGGTTGAACGGCATGGAGCTGCGCGTCGAGCACGGCAAGAGCGGCTGGGACGTGGTCGGCTTCGGCAGCGCCCCCAACCGGTCCCACGCGCCGCTGCAGTCGCTGCCGGTCGACCTCGAGCTCACCAACCTGCGCGTCGACATCGTCGACACCGTGGGCCATCACGCCTGGCAGTTGCGCGCCCCGTACGTGAAGGCGATCAACGTGGGGGATTCGATCCGCTTTGCCGGCAGCGTGCAGCAGCTCGGAACCCGGCAGGCGGTCGCGGTGAGCGGTCGCGTCGATGCCGCCGCGCGCAACTATGACCTGCATGTCGCGACGCGCAGCTTCGATCTTGCCGCGGCGGTGCGTGGACTCGATCTGCACGGCTACGACGTCCGGCACGGGCAGGGCAATTTCGCGCTGTGGGGACGCTGGCGCCACGGTCGCCTGGTGGCCACCACCGCGCGCTATGCGGTGCGCGGCCTCGCGGTCACGGCGCCTGGCAACCGCAGCCTCGACCTTGCGACCTGGTCGGGCGTGGTGGGCGCCACGCGCGTGGCCGGCGGCTGGGATCTCGCGTGGCGCGGGCCCGGCAAGGCCCGCGCGGACATCGACGCTGCGGGTGGCGTACTGGTGCGGTTGCGCGGGCGTGCACGCGACTGGCAGGTGTCGGCCGCCGCGCATGGCATCGACCTGACCCCGTGGCTCGCGGTGGTGGCGATGGTGCCGCAGGCACCGCCGGTGTTTGCCACCTGGGTCGCCGGTGCGCAGCCGCACGTCACGCTTGATTCGGCGGCGCTGGTGTGGCGCGACCGCCAGCACTACGACGCGACCATCCGCTTTTCGGGACTGCGCGCCGCCCCGGTGGCCGCGCTACCCGGCGTGGCCCTGGAGCACGCCACCCTGCGTGCGGATCCCGGTGCCGTGGTGCTCGAGTTGCCGCCGCAGGCGGCCACGCTGGCGCTGACGCACGTGTTCCGCAAACCGTTCGTGTTCGACCGGTTGGGCGGCGCCATCGTGGCGTGGCGCGAAGCCGGGCTCTGGAACATCGCGGCCGATTCGCTGCGCTTCGATACCCGCGGGTTGGCGGGCACCGGCCAGGCGCGGCTGGTCTGGCGCGGGCGTGGCCAGGCCCCGTTCCTTTCGGCGTACGCCACGCTCGATCACGCGACCGTGCGCAGTGCCACGCTGTTCTGGCCCTACCGCAGCATGCCGAAGTCCCTGGTCGCGTGGCTCGACCATGCGCTGGTGGGCGGGCAGGTGACCTCGGGACACGTGCTGGTGCGCGGCGACCTCGGCCACTGGCCGTTCACCGACCACGCTGGCCGCTTCGAGGCGACCGGCGTGGTGAAGAACGCCGTGTTCGACTTCGACAAGGCCTGGCCGAGTGCGACCGAGGTGGACGCCCAGGTCGACTTCGTCGACAACCAGATGGACATCGTCGCCAGCCACGCGAAGGCACGCGGCATCACCACGACGCGCGCCGAAGCCAGCATTCCCGACCTGGGCCACGGTGTGCTGGGCCTCGACATCCAGGGCAACGGCAGCGGGGCGCAATTGCTCGATTTCGTGCGTCACAGCCCGGTTGGCGCAGGAGCGCTCGATGCACTCGACGGGCTGACGGTCGGTGGCACCGGTCAATTCGGCATCCAGCTTTCGATCCCGCTCGACCACGCCGACGACTTCACGCTTGGTGGCAAGGTGGTGTTGGCGCGTGCGAACGTCACGAATCCGAAGTGGAACCTGCAGCTCGCCAATCTCAACGGCCCCCTGCTGATCCAGGGCAAGGGGTTTCGTGCGACCGGCCTCGCGACGACGTTCCGCGGCGCTCCGGCCACGCTGTCGCTGGCGGTCGGCAGCGACGTTGCCGATTCTGCCGATCTCGTCGAGGCCTCGATGGATACCGCGGTGTCGGCGCAGACCCTGGTCACGGGGTATCCCAGCCTCGATGGCCTCGTGGCCCACGCCAGTGGCGTTGCACCTTTCCACATCGGCGTCACCGTGGCGGCCGGGCAGAACGGTGGGGCGGCGATACCGACGCTGAGCGTCCAGTCGAGCCTGGCCGGCATCGCGCTGGATTTCCCGGCGCCGCTCGACAAGCCGGCCGCGGCCGTGCTGCCGCTGGACCTCGCACTGCGGTTGCCGCCTGACGGTGCGCCGTTGACGGTCGCCCTGGGCGACGTGCTGCAGGTACGCGGGCGCCTGGCCGATCCGGTCCAGCACCGGCCGATCGCGCTGGCGATCAATTTCGGCAGCGCGCCGCCCGCCGCGCCGCCGCCCTCGGGCCTGGTGGTGTCCGGCCACACGCCGCGCCTGGACGTCAGCGGTTGGATCCAGCAGGCGCTGAGTAGCGGTTCCGGTGACGCGTTTCCGCAGCTCACCCGCGCGGACGTCACGACCGACCAGGCCGAGGTGTTTGGCACCGCGCTGGGCGCGCTGCAGTTCAGCTACACCGCGGGGGCCACCAGCGACACCATTGCGGTCGACGGCACGGCGGCCAAGGGCGAAATCGAACTGCCGACCAGCGCCCTCATGGTGCGTGGCATCAGCGCAAACCTCCAGTACCTGCACTGGCCCGAAGCGCCCGAGTCCAAGCCCTCCGCGACGCCAACGCCGCCGTCGGCCACCTCGCCCATCGCGCCGAGCGCGGTGCCGCCGTTGCACGTCAGCGTCGCCGATCTGCAACTCGGCGCCGCCCATCTCGGGGCGACCACGCTGGTCAGCGTGCCCACGGTGCAGGGCATGCGCATCCAGCAGTTCGACTCCAAGGGTACGGATTTCACGATCCGAGCGCACGGTGAATGGAACGGCACGCGGGTATCCAGCACCTCGCACATGGTGACCACGATCACCTCCCCGGATTTCGGCAAGGCGCTGGGCGCGTTCGGGTTCGGGGGGCTGCTCGCAGGCGGCGCCGACGCGCACGTGGAAATCGACGGCCGCTGGCCGGGTTCGCCTTCGGGATTTTCGCTGGCCTGGATGGACGGGAGCCTCGCGGTGACGACGGGCGAGGGGCGCATCCTGGCGGTCAAGCCCGGTCTCGGGCGCCTGCTGGGCCTGCTGTCGTTGCGCGAGCTCCCCAATCGGCTGCTGTTGCGGTTTGGCGACGTATTCAAGTCGGGCTTCGGGTTCGACCACGCGTCGGCGCACTTCACGCTCGGCGACGGCAGCGCCTACACCAGCGACATGCTCATCGAGGCGCCCGCCGCGCGGATCACGATGCGCGGCCGCACTGGATTTCGCGCGCACGACTTCGATCTGCTCGTCGACGTGACGCCGCACGTCGGCGGCACGCTGCCCGTCGTCGGCGCCGTGATCGGCGGTCCGGTCGGCGCTGCGGCGGGGTTGGTGGTCCAGGGCCTCGTCGGCAGGGGCATCAATCGCGCCGCGGGCAACGCCTACCGGGTCACTGGCAGCTGGGACAAACCCACGATCGCGAATGCGGATTCGGCGCCCCTGCGCGCCGCGCCCGCCGGTGCCGCGAGCACCGCCGGCCCCGCGCCGACCGCGACGACCGGGTTGCCGGCCGGGGTCCCGGGCGTGCCCTCCAGCGCGGGTGCCGCGCCCGCTGCGGCTGCGTCATCCGGCGGGCACTGACTCCCGGAGCCGCTTGCGCGTCGGCTGGCCCGCCCTTAGGTTGACGTTTTGGTTTTCGTGGACGGACGCCGATCGATGGATGCTGCGCTTGCGCTGGTCGAGAAAAATCTGCTGGCCCCCGGTGGGCTTTCGACGCACGACATCGAACGCGTATTTGCGCGCGTGATGGCGCCATCAATCGACGCTGCGGACGTGTATTTCCAGCATTCGCGCAGCGAGTCGTGGGTGCTGGAGGACGGCATCGTGCGCGACGGCAGCCACAGCATCGAACAGGGCGTCGGGATACGCGCCATCGCCGGCGACAAGACCGGTTTTGCCTATTCCGACGACATCGTGCTGCCACAGCTCATGGAGGCCGCCGGTGCGGCGCGCGCGATCGCCGAGGCGGGCAACGGCATCGGCAAGCCGCTTGCGGTGCGCAGCGCGCGGGCGCTGTATCCCGCGGATGATCCCATCGACGGTCTCGACAATGGCGCCAAGATCGCGCTGCTGCGTGAGCTCGATGCGCTCGCCCGCAGCCTCGATCCGCGCATCACCCAGGTGATCGTCAGCGCCAGCGCGACGCATGATTCGGTACTGGTGGCGGCGGCCGACGGCACGCTCGCGGCCGACGTGCGGCCCTTGACGCGCATCAACGTGCAGGTGATCGCCGAACAGGGCGGGCGCCGCGAAACCGGCTACGCCGGCGGTGGCGGGCGCTGCGCCTACCGCGAGTTGATCGACTCCGGCCGCGCGCATGGCTGGGCGCGCGAGGCGGTGCGCCAGGCGCTGGTGAACCTCGATGCCATCGACGCTCCGGCCGGCACGCTGGACGTGGTGCTGGGTCCCGGCTGGCCCGGCGTTTTGCTGCACGAGGCGATCGGCCACGGCCTGGAAGGCGACTTCAACCGCAAGGGCACGTCGGCGTTTGCGGGGCGCATGGGTGACCAGGTCGCGGCCGACGGCGTGACCGTCGTCGACGACGGCACGCTGCCGGGGCGCCGCGGGTCGCTCTCGATCGATGACGAAGGCACGCCGACGCACTGCACGACGCTGATCGAGAACGGCCGGCTGGTCGGGTACATGCAGGACACGCACAACGCGCGCCTGATGGGCATGGCGCCGACCGGCAATGGACGGCGCGAATCCTTCGCCAACCTGCCGATGCCGCGGATGACCAACACCTACATGCTGGCGGGCGAGTACGACCCCGCGGAAATCATCGCCTCGGTCGAGCACGGCCTGTACGCGGTCAACTTCGGCGGTGGACAGGTCGACATCACCAACGGCAAGTTCGTGTTCTCGGCGAACGAGGCCTACCTCATCGAGCATGGCCGCGTCACGCGGCCGGTGAAGGGCGCGACGCTGATCGGTTCGGGGCCGGATGTGCTGACGCGGGTAGCGATGGTGGGCGATGACCTGAAGCTCGACGAAGGCGTCGGCGTCTGCGGCAAGGAAGGCCAGAGCGTCCCGGTGGGCGTGGGCATGCCGACCACCAAGGTCACTGGCATGACCGTCGGCGGCACCCAGGCCTGAGTCGCGTTGCCCCGCGTGTCCCTTCCCGCGCTTGCGGGGAGGGTGGCCGCGTGGCGCGGGATGCGGGCGGTGCCACCGGTCAAGGATCGACCTGCGTCATCGTGGAGGAGGTGGCGCGCGTTCACCCTTCCGCGGCGGGGCGCGCAGGCTGCTCGACGTCGCGCAGGTAGCGGAAAAGTTCGCGCTGCGCACGCGGCGGCTGGCCGGCGTCGCGCTCGCGGTGGGCCTGGCGGATCAGGTTGCGCAGGCGCTGGCGGTCGACCTCGGGATGCGCGGCGATGAATTCGGTCAAGGCGGCTTCGGCGTCGACGCCCAGCAGTCGTTCGCGCAGCGTTTCGATCTGGTGCAGCGCGGCGGCGTCCCGTGCAGCGACACCGTGCGCGTTGGCCAGCGCCTCGCGCGCGCCCTGGAATTCCTCGGGGTCATGCGCCCGCATGGTCTTGGCGAGGTGCGCCAGCTCACGCTTGTGCGCGATGTGGGAGGGGGTGCGACGCACGTCGGCGATCCGCTCGCGGACGTCGTCGGGCAACTGCAGTCGCGTCAGCCTGGCTGCGGGCAACGCGGCCAGTTGTCCGGCGAGCGCGAGCACGTCGAGGGCGTCGCGGCGGCGTGCGCTGCGGCTGGGGCGTTCGCGGTCGTCGGGCTCGTCCGGATCCATGCGGACGCTATAGTAGCGGACTGTCTTTCCGGAGCCCGGCGTGAACACTCCAGCAATCACGGTGCGGGACCAGCGGGCCGAGGTCGAACACCTGACCGGGCTTGCCGCCGACGTCATTCGGCGCGCGCGCGCCGCGGGGGCTTCGCAGGCCGAGGTCGCGGCCAGCGTCAGCACCGGGCTTGCGGTCAACGTGCGGCTGGGCGAGGTCGAGACCGTCGAGCGCTCGCGCGATCGCGGGTTCGGCCTCACCGTGTATTTCGGCCACCGCAAGGGCAACGCCTCGACCGCCGACCTGAAACCCGAATCGGTCGAAGCCACGCTGGCCCAGGCCTGCGCGATCGCGCGCTTTACCGAACCCGATCCCTGCGCCGGGCTCGCCGACGCCGCGCTCATGCAGACCGCGTTTCCCGACCTGGATCTCTGGCACCCGTGGCCGCTCGACGTCACGCACGCGATCGGGATTGGTCGCGAAATCGAGGCCGCCGGCCGCGGGCACGCCGCCATCACCAATTCGGAAGGCGCCAGCGTTGAATGCAGCGAAGCCATCGCGGTGTACGCCAATTCGCATGGTTTCACGGGCGCCGAGGCGGGTACGCATCATTCCGTCGCGTGCTCGTTGATCGCCGGCAAGGGCGATGCCATGCAGCGCGATGGCTGGTATGACTACGTGCGCGACCCGGGCGATTTCCCATCGTTCGCGACGATCGGCACCAGGGCCGCCGAACGTGCGGCGGCGCGGCTGGGCGCGCGACGCCTGTCGACGCGCTCCTGTCCCGTACTGTTCGCGCCGGAAGTCGCGCGCTCGCTCGTCGGGCACCTCGTGGCCGCGGTCAGCGGCGGATCCCTGTATCGGCACGCCAGTTTCCTGCTCGATCACGCGGGTAAACAGGTTCTGCCGGCATTCGTCGACCTCACGGAGCAGCCGCTGCTGCCGCGGGGGCATGCTTCGACCTCGTTCGATGCCGATGGGGCCGCGACGCGCGCCTCCGCCCTGGTCGCACACGGCGTGTTGCAGCGCTACGTGCTGGGAACCTATTCGGCGCGCAAACTCGGGCTGGCCAGCACGGCCAACGCGGGCGGCGTACACAACCTCGTGGCCGCGCCCGGCGCGGTCGATGGTGGTATCGATGATTTTTCCGGCATGCTGCAGCGGTTGAACACCGGCCTGCTGGTCACCGAGCTGATCGGGCAGGGAGTGTCCATCGTGACCGGCGACTATTCGCGGGGCGCCGCGGGGTTCTGGGTCGAGCACGGGGAGATTGCCTACCCGGTGCAGGAAATCACCGTGGCCGGCAACCTGCGCGACCTGTTCATGGACCTGCGGGCGATCGGCTCGGATGTCGATCGGCGCTCGTCGATCCTCACGGGCTCGATCCTCGTCGGAAAAATGACGGTCGGCGGCGAATAGGCCGTCGCGTGCGGGCGGTTGTCATGGACCGCGTCCGACGGCATGCTTGGCGCACCCGGCGCGGGCCTGGCCGGGTGGCCCAACCAGCCCATCCAGAAGGGGAATCCGCATGAGCGTTCCACCCGAATCGGCATCACCGGTGCCCGGGGGCACCAGCGGCAACGTCGAAGATCGCAACCTCGCGATGCTCACGCATCTTTCGGGAATCATCCTGGGTTTCGTGGTGCCGTTGATCGTCTGGCTCGTCAACAAGGACAGTTCGGCGAGGGCCTACCTCACCGCCGAAGCCAAAGAGGCGCTCAACTTCCAGTTGACGCTGCTGATCGGCTATGTGATCGCGTCGCTCCTGACGATGACGTTCATCCTCGCGATCATCGGTGCGCCGCTGGCTCTCGCGCTGTGGATCGTCAACGTGGTGTTCTGCGTGCTCGCGGCGATCGGCGTCAACAACACCGGTACCTATCGCTATCCGTTCGCGCTCCACCTGATCAAGTAGTGTCGCCGCCGGCGACGCGGTTCGCCGACGCATCGCCTCAGCGATGGCGTTCGACGATGTAGTGGGCGAGATCGTGCAGGAGTCCGGCGCGCTCGCCCAGCGGCGCGAGCGCGTGCTGTGCACGCGCGATGAGTTTGCCAAGGTGTCGGCGCGAAGCGTCCAGCCCGATGGTTGACGGATACGTGGGCTTGGCCGCCGCGCTGTCCTTGCCCGCGGTCTTGCCCAGCGTGCGGGTCTCGCCTTCGACGTCGAGGATGTCGTCACGGACTTGGAATGCCAGCCCGATCGCGCGCCCGTACTGGTCGAGCGCCGTGAACAGCTCGGCATCGGAACATCCCGCCGCCAGCGCGCCCATCCGCACGCTCGCGCGGATCAGCGCTCCGGTCTTGGCGGCGTGCATGTGCTCGAGCTCGGTTGGGGTCAGGCGGGCGCCGGTCGAGGCCAGGTCGATCACCTGGCCACCCGCCATGCCACGGATGCCGCACGCGTGCGCCAGCACGCGCGCCATCTCCATCCGGACGGCTGGCGCCAGGCGGGCGGCGCCGGCGCCGGTCAGTATTTCGAATGCCAGGGCATGCAGGGCATCGCCGGCCAGGATCGCGATGGCCTCGCCGAACAGGATGTGGCACGTCGGCTGGCCGCGGCGCAGCACGTCGTTGTCCATCGCCGGCAGGTCGTCATGGACCAGCGAATAAGCATGCACCAGCTCGACCGCGCAGGCCGGCCCGTCCAGCCACTCCAACGGCGCCCCAAGCGCCGTTCCTGCCGCGTACACCAGCAGCGGGCGCACCCGCTTGCCGCCGCCGAGTGCCGCATGCCGCATCGCGCGCACCAGCACGTCGGGCTCGCTCCCGGCCAACGGCAGGGCGCGATCCAGCACGGCATCGATGCGCTCGGCCAGCGCGCGCAAGGGCGCTGGCGGTCGCGGTTCGGATACGGATCCAGCGGGTTGCTCGAGCATGTACGGGAGGGGGTGCGTCGGCCCGTGGCGTCAGAATGGTGCGCGCGAAGCGCCGGGCCGATCGGCCTCGCCAGGATCCAGCGCGCGCGCTGTATCAGGGTCTTCGGGGTCCAACAGCACCTGAACCCGCGTTTCGGCCTGATCCAGGGCCGATTGGCAACTCCGGTACAGCGCGACCCCGCGCTCGAACGCCCGCAGCGATTCGTCCAGGTTCATTTCGCCTGCTTCCATCGCGGTGACCAGCTGCTCGAGCTCGTTGAGCGACTGCTCGAAGCGTGCGACGGCATCATCGCTGGTGCCGGACGCCGGTTCGGCCGGCTTGCTGCGGGACTTTGGCATCGCGCCAACCTAGCGCAGCGTCCGGCGCGAATCAATCGCTTGCCCATGGGGTGCTTGCATGTTTTGGGCGGGTCGCCGAAAATTGGCGGCTCGCTGCTCGTGCAGGCGGGCCGACCATGGACGGTGGGTGGAGGGATCTTTGGTTCATGGTGGACGTAGCTCAGTTGGCTAGAGTCCCGGATTGTGATTCCGGTTGTCGTGGGTTCGAATCCCATCGTCCACCCCAGTTTTGTACAATGCGCGGTTCATGGGCCGTTAGCTCAGTTGGTAGAGCAGGAGACTCTTAATCTCTTGGTCGTAGGTTCGAGTCCTACACGGCCCACCATTTCTTGCTGCGCATAATCGGGACCGGCGGCATCGCGAAAGTGGCGGAACTGGCAGACGCGCTGGATTTAGGTTCCAGTGGGGCAACCCGTGCGGGTTCGAGTCCCGCCTTTCGCACCACAGAGCCCACGTCGCAGGGACCACGTCCGGGTTGTCGGCCACATCCGGCGCGGCCGGCCGGGGGCGTGGCTTTTGTCGGGCATCCGGCACGGCGCCGGTAGTCTAGTAATCATTGTGTGGATGCGCCCGGTGCGCATCGACCGTCAGGAGCCACCATGCAAGTTTCCCTGGAGAACGTCGGCAAGCTCGAGCGCAGGCTGACCGTCAAGTTTCCCGCCGAACAGTTCGAGACCAAGGTCCGCCAGCGCATCACCGAACTGGGCCACAGCGTGCGCCTGAAGGGTTTTCGTCCCGGCAAGGTGCCGGTCAAGGTGATCGAGCAGCGCTACGGCGACCAGGTGCGCGGCGAAGCCTTGTCCGACCTGATCGGCAGTACCTTCCGCGAAGCCGTGCAGCAGCAGAACCTGCAGCCGGTGGCCAATCCCAGCATCGACACCGACGGCAAGCCGCAGGATGGCGAGATCGCCTACACCGCCACCTTCGAGGTGATGCCGGAATTGCCAACCGTCGAGGTCGGCATCCTGAAGATCGACCGTCCGAAGTCGGAAGTCGGCGAGGACGACGTGGACAAGATGATCGAAACCCTGCGCGTGCAGCGCCGCGTGTTCCAGAAGGTGGGACGCGCCGCTGCCGAGGGCGACATGGTGATCGTCGATTACGTCGCGCAGTCGGATGACCACCGGCATCCGGCCGAGGGCCGCGAGCGTGCCGCCACCGTCATCGGCGGCAATACCGCGCTGGCCGTGTTCGACGATGCGCTGAAGGGTCACAAGGCGGGCGAGGAGCGCGCGTTCGACGTGGAGTTTCCGCCGACGTTCCCGATCCCGCAGCTGGCGTCGAAACCGGCCAAGGTCGAGCTGAAGATCGGTGAAGTGCAGGAACCGCAGATGCCCGAGGTCGATGCGGCGTTCATCCGCAACTTCGGGATCACCGACGGCAGTGCCGAAACCTTCCGCAAGGAAGTACGCGCCAACCTTGAACGCGAGCTGGAGAATGCCCTGCGTGCGCGCCTGCGTAATGAGGTAGGCAGCAAGCTTGCGGCCACCTACGCCGACGTCGACGTGCCCAGGGTGCTGGCCAACGCCGAAGCCGAATCGCTGGTGCGTGCGGCAATGCCGCAGCTGTCCGGCGGCCAGGCCATTCCGCCCGCGGCGCTGGAAGCGGCGCAGCCGATCGCGCATCAGCGCGTGATCGCGGGCCTGCTGCTGCGCCAGATCGCGCAGAGCAACAACCTGCGCGTGGACAACCGCAAGGTCACCGAGCGGATCGCCAAGATCGCCTCGACCTACGAGGAGCCCGAGCAGGTCGTTGAACTTTATCGCAACAATCCCCAGATGATGGACAACGTGCGTACCGCCGTGCTGGAAGACCAGGTTTCCGAGTGGGTGGCCGATCATGCGGACACCACCGAGGTGGCCTTGAGCTTCGACGAGGTGATGCACCCGCAAACCCAGACGGCCTGACGCCGCCCATCACCGGAGAACACCATGCAGCGCGCTGACGAAATCCGCGACCTCGGCCTCGTTCCCATCGTCGTCGAGCAAACCGCACGCGGCGAGCGTTCGTTCGACATCTACTCGCGCCTGCTGAAGGAGCGCATCATCTTCCTGGTCGGCCCGATCGACGACAACGTCGCGAATCTGGTCGTCGCGCAGATGCTGTTCCTGGAGTCCGAGAATCCCGAAAAGGACATCCAGTTCTACATCAACAGCCCGGGCGGCGTAGTGTCCGCCGGGCTCGCGATCTACGACACGATGCAGTTCGTCAAGCCCGCCGTCAGCACCATGTGCATTGGGCAGGCCTGCAGCGCGGCTTCGCTGTTGTTGATGGCGGGTGCCAAGGGCAAGCGCTTCGCGCTGCCGAATTCGCGCGTAATGATCCACCAGCCTTCGGGTGGCGCCCAGGGCCAGGCGACCGACATCGAGATCCACGCCAGGGAAATCCTGTACCTGCGTGGGCGCCTGAACGAAATCTACGCCCAGCACACCGGCAAGACGGTGGAGCAGGTGGCGCACGACATGGAGCGCGACCGCTTCATGAGCGCGGAGGAAGCCCGGGACTACGGCCTGATCGATACGGTGTACGAACGGCGTGCCGACGAGTCGGTCAAATCGGCTTGAGGCCGGGCTCGCAACACCGCGATTCCCAAACGTTTTCTGCCCCGATTGCGCATCCCCGCCGCACCAGACGGCGGGTTGGGCTGTGTTATGCTGCGGCTCGAATCGGGGCACCCCGCATGACTGTTCGCACCATTGATCGACGGAGCACGAGATGAGCGAGGACCGGCCTGGCCGCGGCACTGAAGGCGGCAAGATCCTTTACTGCTCGTTTTGCGGCAAGAGCCAGCATGAGGTTCGCAAGCTGATTGCGGGCCCCAGCGTATTCATCTGTGACGAATGCGTTGAGCTGTGCAACGACATCATTCGCGAGGAACTGGAAGAGAAGGCCGCGTCCGGCCGGACCCAGTTGCCCAAGCCGCGCGAAATCATGGAAACGCTCGACCAGTACGTGATCGGGCAGCCGCGCGCCAAGAAGGCGCTGTCCGTGGCGGTGTACAACCACTACAAGCGGATGGAATCGCGCGCCAAGAAGGACGACATCGAGCTTGCGAAATCCAACATCCTGCTGATCGGCCCGACCGGTTGCGGCAAGACGCTGCTGGCTGAAACGCTGGCGCGCATGCTCAACGTGCCGTTCACCATCGCCGATGCCACCACGCTGACCGAAGCCGGTTACGTGGGTGAGGATGTCGAAAACATCATCCAGAAGCTGCTGCAG
>DASTNI010000034.1:0-5697 GCA_035720985.1 Rhodanobacteraceae bacterium
ACCGCCATGTGCGTGCTCGACCGCCTGCGCGCCCGCGATGACCAGGCGCCGTGGGCCGTGGTGGCCACCGCCCACGCGGCCAAGTTCGCCAGCGTGGTGGAACCGCTCGCGGAACGTCCGATCGCGGTGCCGCGCGCGCTCGCGCTCATGCTGGAGCGCCCCGCCCAGGCCGAGCCGCTGGCCGCGGACGCCACCGCGCTGGCGGCGTGGCTGCATGGGCATCCCGCATCGCCGCGTCCGGTGCCACGAAGCCGTGGACGTCTGGACGTCCAGACATCCGATATTCCCGCCTAGAAACGCCCCCGGCAAAAATCGCTTGACACGTACAAACACGCGGTTTATGTTCGACCCATGTCGCAGCGCAACAACCCTCGCAACGCCTCACCCACCGCTGGTCTCCTGACGACGGTGGGTGCGCTGCGCGGTGGCGGCATTGCCGGCCTCGGCCTCATTCTCCTTCTCCTTATTACCAGCGGGGGTGCGGGCTGAGGGTGGACGGGTAGCTGGAACAGAACCTGAAAATCCTTGAAAACCCCGCACCGGAAACGGCGTGGGGTTTTTTGTTGCCCAGTCACTCCATCAACCAGCGGAGCCATCGATGAAAAACCCCAGCCAACAGGCAAGCGACGAGCAGGACGGTGACGCGGTCGCCGGCCACGTACGCATTTTCGACACCACGCTGCGCGACGGCGAGCAGGCCCCCGGGTTCTCGATGGACCTCAAGGCCAAGGTCCGCATGGCGGGCATGCTCGAGGCGCTTGGAGTGGACGTGCTCGAGGCCGGATTTCCGCAGGCCTCACCGGATGACTTTGCCGCCACCGTCGCGGTCGCCAAGGCCGTGCGCGGCAACACCACCATCTGCGCGCTGGCGCGCTGTCGTGATGGCGACATCGACGTCGCCGGACGCGCGGTCGAAGCGGCGCGCCATTCGCGCATCCACGTCTTCATCGCCACCAGTCCCCTGCACCGCGAATACAAGCTCAAAATGAGCAAGCAGCAGGTCCTGGTCGCTGCGGTGGCCAGCGTCGAGCGTGCACGGCAACTGTGCGATGAAGTCGAATTTTCGGCTGAAGACTCGATGCGCACCGAACCCGAATACCTGGCCGAAGTGCTTGCGGCCGTGATCGCCGCCGGCGCGACGACGGTGAACTGCCCCGACACCGTCGGCTACATGATCCCGGCCGAAATCGCCGGCCGCTTCGCGTGGCTGCGCTCGCACGTGAAGGGCGCCGGTGGCGTCGTGTTTTCATGCCACTGCCACGACGATCTCGGCATGGGCGTCGCCAACAGCCTGGCCGCGGTCAGCGCCGGCGCGCGCCAGGTGGAATGCACCGTCAACGGCATCGGCGAACGCGCCGGCAACGCGGCGCTCGAGGAAATCGTGATGGCGTTGAAGGTGCGCGCCGCGTATTTCGGCGCGACCGCACGGCTGGACACGACCAAGTTGTATCCCGCCTCGCAACTCTTGTCCGAGTTGACCGGCCAACCGGTGCAGCCCAACAAGGCGATCGTCGGCAGGAATGCCTTTGCACACGAATCCGGCATCCACCAGGACGGCATGCTGAAGAATCCAAACACCTACGAAATCATGCGCCCGCAAGACGTCGGCGCCGAATCCACGCTACTGGTGCTGGGCAAGCATTCGGGGCGCGCGGCGCTGCGCCAGCGGCTGGAATCCCTGGGGTACGCACCCGACGACGCTCAACTGAACGACGTCTTCACGCGCTTCAAGGTCTTCGCCGACAAGCAGCACGAAATCCACGACCAGGACCTCGAAAAGCTGGCCCACGACAGCGCGCTGACCCGCGCCACGGCGGCACGGGAGGCCGTGGCATGACGGCCCGCACGCTCTTCGAGAAGGTCTGGGACGCCCATGTCGTCGCGCCCGAGACGGCGGACACCCCGGCGGTGCTGTACATCGACCTGCACCTGATCCACGAGGTCACCTCGCCGCAGGCGTTCACCGAGCTGCGCGCGCGCAAGCTGCAGCTGCGCCGGCCCGACCTCACGCTGGCGACCCTCGACCACGCCATCCCCACCCTGCACCCGAGGCCCAACGGCGAGCGCCCCTACGCGACGCCGCAGGCCAAGCACCAGGTCACGCGGCTCGAGGCCAACTGCGAGATGTTCGGCGTCGAGCTCCTCGGGTGGAACAGCGCCAGCCGCGGCATCGTCCACGTCATCGGCCCCGAGCTGGGCGTCACCCAGCCGGGCAAGACCATCGTCTGCGGCGACAGTCACACCTCGACCCACGGCGCGTTCGGCGCGCTGGCCTTCGGCATCGGCACCACCGAGGTCGGGCACGTCATGGCCACGCAATGCCTGCTGCAGCGCAAGCCCAGGACCTTCGCGATCACGGTCGACGGCAAGCTGGCACCGGGCGTCAGCGCCAAGGACCTGATCCTGTACGTCATCAGCAAGATCGGCGTGAACGGCGGCACCGGCCACGTCTTCGAGTACCGCGGCAGCGCGATCGAAGCGCTGTCGATGGAAGAGCGCATGACCGTCTGCAACATGTCGATCGAAGCCGGCGCCCGCGCGGGCATGGTCGCGCCGGACGAGAAGACGTTCACATGGCTCAAGGACCGGCCGCGCTCACCCAGGGGCGCCGACTGGGATGCGGCCGTGGCGCGCTGGACCGCGCTGCGCACCGACCCCGGCGCGAAGTTCGACCGCGAGGCGCACTTCGACGCCGCCGACGTGCGGCCCACGATCACCTACGGTACCAACCCGGGCATGGCGATTCCGCTGGACGCGCCGGTGCCGGCGGCCCGCAGCGCGGCGGAAGCGCGCGCGCTCAAGTACATGCAGCTCACGGCGGGCAAGCCACTCGCCGGCACGCCGATCGACATCGTGTTCATTGGCAGCTGCACCAATTCGCGCCTGCCCGACCTGCGCGCCGCAGCCCGGGTACTGGCAGGACGCAAGGTGGCCAAGGGCGTGCGAATGCTGGTCGTGCCCGGCTCGGAGCAGGTCCGCGTCCAGGCCGAGGCCGAGGGGCTCGACAAGGTATTCACCGACGCCGGCGCTGAGTGGCGCCTGTCCGGTTGTTCCATGTGCATCGCGATGAACGGCGACATGGCGCCACCCGGAAAGCTGGTGGTATCGACCTCCAACCGCAATTTCGAGGGCCGCCAAGGCAAGGGTGCCCGCACGGTGCTGGCCAGCCCCGTCACCGCCGCCGCTTGCGCGGTGGCCGGCTCCATCACCGATTCCCGTCCCTATCTTGCCGAAGAGGCCGTCGCATGAATTCCGTGACCCGTATCCAGTCCCGCACGGCGGTCCTGGCGGACGAGAACATCGATACCGACCGCATCATCCCGGCGCGTTACCTCACCACGACCACGCGCGATGGTCTCGGCAAGAACTGTTTCAACGACTGGCGCTATCTCAAGGACGGCAGCGACAACCCGGACTTTCCGCTGAATCGCCCCGAGGCCAAGGGCTGCAGCATCCTGGTCGCCGGCCGCAACTTCGGCTGCGGTTCTTCGCGCGAGCATGCGCCTTGGGCGCTGCTGGACTACGGCATCCAGGCCGTCATCTCCAGCGAGATCGCCGACATCTTCCGCAACAACGCGCTGAAGAACGGCCTGGTCGCGATCGTGCTGGACACCAACCCCCATCGCTGGCTGCTGGATCACCCGGGCGCGGACGTCACCATCGACGTGAAGGCGCAGACCATCACGACGCCGGGCCACGCGGAGATCCACTTCGAGCTGGAGCCTTTCGCCCGCCACTGCCTGCTGGAAGGCGTCGACCAGATGGGCTTCCTGCTGCAACACCTGGACGCGATCAAGACCTACGAGCAGCGCCAGCGGGAGGCCGCATGAAAGCGCGCATCACCACCCTGCCCGGCGACGGCGTCGGCCCAGAAGTGACGGCCGCCGCGGTCGCGGCGTTGCGTGCCGTGGCCCGCCTGTATGGTCACGACTTCAGCTTCGAGGAACACCTGCTCGGCGGCTGCGCGATCGATGCCACCGGCGAGCCGTTGCCCAAGCCGACGCTCGCCGCCGCCCGGGCCGCTGATGCGGTGCTGCTGGGTGCGGTGGGCGGTCCCAAGTGGTCCGACCCCTCCTCCCCGGTGCGTCCGGAACAGGGCCTGCTGGCGTTGCGTGCCGGGTTGGGCGTCTTTGCCAACCTGCGGCCGGTCAAGGTGCATGCCGCGCTGGCGGCGCTGTCGCCGCTCAAGAGCGAACGGCTGGCGGGCACCGACATCCTGTTCGTGCGCGAACTGACCGGCGGAGTGTACTTCGGCAAGAAGCAGAAATTCACCGGCGCCGCGACCGACGAAGCGCGCTACAGCGAAGCCGAAGTCGAACGTGTCGCGCGCCGTGCCTTTGAACTTGCGCGCACGCGGCGCCAGCACCTGACCTCGGTCGACAAGGCCAACGTGCTGGAGACCTCGCGCCTGTGGCGGCGCACGGTGACCCGCGTCGCCGCGGACTATCCCGACGTCACGCTGGAACACCAGCTGGTCGACTCGATGGCGATGCTGCTGCTGACGCGTCCCGCGCGTTACGACGTCGTCGTCACCGGCAACCTGTTCGGCGACATCCTGACCGACGAAGCCGCCGGGCTCGCGGGCTCGTTGGGCCTGCTGCCCTCGGCCTCGCTGGGCGAAGACCGCAAGGGCCTGTACGAGCCCATCCACGGTTCCGCCCCCGACATCGCCGGCCAGGGCATCGCCAACCCGACGGGCGCGATCCTGTCGGCGGCGCTGCTGCTGCGTCATTCGCTCGGCCTGTCGGAAGAGGCCGACGCGCTCGAAACCGCCGTGGCACACGTTCTGGTCCACGGGCCCCACACCCGCGACCTCGGCGGCGACGGCAGCACGGCGGCGGTCACGACCGCGATCACCGCCGCGCTCGCAAGCGGCGCCGCGTCCAACCGGCCCGCCACCGCAGGAGCGCGCGCATGCGGCTGACCTCGCTCCCATTCCGCAACGGGTGCCGACCCGCCTGCGCCATTTCACCGAAGGCACCCACGGCACGTGCCACCACGACGTCCAACAGGAACAACCATGCGCAGTGACATCATGAAAACCGGCCCCGACCGGGCCCCCGCACGCGCGATGATGCGCGCCACCGGCCTCGACGACGACGCCATCCGGAAACCACTGGTCGCCGTCGTGCACACCTGGTCCGACGTCAGCCCCTGCAACATGGGGTTGAAGGACCTGGCCCAGGAAGTGAAGGTGGGCGTCCGCGCCGCAGGCGGCACGGCGGTCGAGTTCAACACCATTGCCGTCACCGACGGCATGGCCATGGGCACGCCCGGCATGCGTGATTCGCTGGTGAGCCGCGAGGTCATCGCCGATTCGATCGAGGTCGCCGTTGAAGGCCACTGCCTCGATGCCGCGGTGGTGCTGTGCGGCTGCGACAAGACCATCCCGGCCGCGGCGATGGCGCTGGTACGCATGAACATCCCGGGCGTGGTGCTGTACGGCGGCACGATCGCCTACGGCACGCACAAGGGCAAGCACATCACGGTGCAGCAGGTGTTCGAGGCGGTCGGCGCACACGGCGCCGGCAAGATCGACGATGCCGAGCTGTACGGCGTCGAGTGCGACGCGTGCAAGGGCGCCGGTGCCTGCGGCGGCCAGTTCACGGCCAACACCATGGCCATGGTGCTGACCACGCTGGGCCTCTCGCCCATGGGCTTCAATGACATCCCGGCGACACATCCGGCAAAAATCGA
>DASTNI010000035.1:0-30645 GCA_035720985.1 Rhodanobacteraceae bacterium
GGTACTTTGGCTTCTACAACAGCCGCCGCCCCCACACCGCCCTCAACCATCAGACGCCTGACCAGATGTACTTTGCTTCCCTGTCGCTACCCGAACCGGCGTGACCCATGACCGGCACTGCTACCGCGGTGCTGTTCAATCTTCCGCTTGGCGTGTGGTACCTGCACCGCGCCGTCATCGGGCGTAGCATCGCGTTACCGGCGTTCTATTGGGCCGGCCCGCTGGTTGTGCTTGCCATCGTCGCCCTGCTTCCGGGTTTGTTCGCGCTGGGGCGCCGGCTGCACCGGGCGGCAGCGGCGTAACCAGCAGGCGACGCGATCCGACCGCCCGATCCGGCGAACGCTCGCCAGCGGGCCGCCCCGCTCACTCAAGCATTGACCGCGCGTGGACAGGCATGCACAAGTACGACCCGGAACAGACACCCGATGCTGCCGAATGGCTCTCCCTTGATGAACAAGAGCGCATTGAACTCGCGGAGGCATACCACCGGAAGGCGCGGGTCGAGGTTCCGCGCATCAAAATTCACGCCGTCATCCACGCTGTCGTGGAGAACCAAATCGCCGAGGGGCACGATCCGGTCATTCGGGCGATGTCACGGCTGAGGGCAGCCGGCCTGTCGCGTCACGAGGCGCTGCATGCGGTGGGGTCGGTCCTTGCGGAGCATCTGTTCACGCTGCCCAGGGATGGATCGCCGTCGCCCGGTACCCCTCCAATGGCTGCCTACGACGCCGCCATCGAGCGTCTCACCGCGGAAAGTTGGCTTCGTGGCTGACCGCCCGTTGCGGTGCGCGCGGCGATAGATCGGACTTTCCCGGGTCGTGGGCGGCGCCATGCGGCACGAACGGATTCCACGCCTTGGCCGCCAGCACCGCCCACGCGGTCGGTGCGAGGTGCGGCCAGTGGTAGTAATAGAAGTCGGCGGTGGTGCTTTGGGGGCTGAGCGCAAGGCCCGTGGTGATGCGGGCTTCGCGCGTAGCGTAGACGTAGCCGCCGGGGCTGAACTCGGCGTCGATGGTGCGGAAGAGGGCGTCGGCCCTGGCTGTGTTGCCCAGCGTGCCGTAGACCAGCGCCGCCTGCGCGGTGCCTTCCAGCCACACGCCGTCGCGGTCGGTGTTGAAATCGAATCCGCCGTCGACGGCAAAGTGCGCTTGCGCGTAGGCCAGCGCGCGGCGCCAGTCGGGGCGAGCGCCGGGCAGGAGCTGCGCCCACATCTGCACGTCGATGGCGGACGTGCCGGTGTTCTCGCGTCCGTCCGGCAGCGTGCCGACCAGGAAACGCCCCGTCGTGGCATCCCACTGTGTGGCGACGAAATGCATGGCCTCGCGCGCGGGTTGCGACCAGCGGTTTGAGCTGGAACCTCGCGCCAGCCACGCAAGCAGCGCCGCGGCGTCGACGTTGTGCTCGGTCGATTTCCACCTGAGCTTTTGCGGATGCGGATCGAATCCTTCGACCCCGCCGGTGAATCCGGGCGTGCCGCTCGCGTCCCACGCGTTGTCGACGATCCACAGCGCCAGCCGCTCAGCGGCATCGCGCCAGCGGCGATCGCCGGTCGCGCGATCGAGCGCCAGCAGCGCGAGGCCGGCCCATGCGACGTTTCCGGTCGCGGTGCCCATCTGGTACGGGTCCTCGGCCCATTGGTTGGCCTTGGCGTCCCACCAGCCGTTGGGCAGCGGCTGGCCCTCGACGACGCCCGCGCGATACGCGTTGAGCAGGCGCGGTCCGCCGAGTGCCGCTTTGCGCAGCGCCTCACCCACCCGCACCGCCTGCGGCACGCGCCCACAGGCAATCAGCGCGATGACCGCCAGCGCGTTGTCGTAGGTGAACGCGGCGGTTTTCAGCGCGGGTTGCGAGGTCGCGCCTTCCGAGGTGTAACTCACCAGGAACACGGGCGGCCCGGAAGCTGCGCCAACGCGACCGGCAATCGCGGCACAGGCGCGTTGTGCGACCTGCGATGGCAGCGGTTCGGCAGCCGCCGCGGCTGCCGATGGGCAGACCGCGAACTCCGCGAGCGCCACCGCGCACGCGATGCCGAAGCGTTGCAGGAAGTTCATCAAGACCGATGCCGAAGTCGTCCGCGCTCCGCGATCGCAGGCGGCGCACGCACGGTGCTCGCCACCGTCCGCGCCATCACCTGGCGCGTTCCACGTCGCGTAACATCGGACAGCCTACCGCACCTCGCGCAACCTGCCGTGAGGCGCCCTGCGGCTTCTTCCACCGGCCCGTCGACCTGCGCCGCGTGGCGTACACTCGGGCTTCGTTTCACTCGGGGATACCTCATGCGCCATCACCTCGCCGCCGCGCTCGCGGCCACCGTCGCCGTCGCTTCCACCGCTTCCACCGCTTCCGCCGCACCCGCCGACCACGCGAAGGCATCGGATACGCCGGTCTTTTCACCCGCGATCACCGCGAGCGGTTTCAAGGCCTACGACAAGGCCATTTCCTCCGACTACATGGACGGCCGCAAGCCGGGCACGGTCGGCGCCGAGCGCGCGACAGCGTGGATCGTCAAGCAGATGCAGGCAATCGGGCTCGAACCCGGCAACCACGGTGCGTGGTTCCAGAAGGTGCCGACCGTATCGATCACGCTCGAACATCCCGAGACCACGCACCTCACGATCGGCGCGGGCGGCGGCACCGAAACCTTCGCCTACGGCACGGACTGGGTTGCCAACACGCTGCAGACCAGGCCGCAGGTCGCTCTGAAGGATTCCGGCATCGTGTTCGTCGGCTACGGCATCGACGCGCCCGAGTGGCACTGGAATGACTACAAAGGCGTCGATGTGAAGGGCAAGACCGTCGTCATCCTGGTCAACGACCCCGGCTATGCAACCGGCAATCCCGCGTTGTTCAAGGGCAAGACCATGACCTACTACGGGCGCTGGACCTACAAGTACGAGGAAGCCGCGCGCGAGGGCGCCGCCGCCGCGCTGATCGTGCACTCGACCGGTGCCGCGGGTTATCCGTGGTCGGTGGTCAAGAACAGCTGGAGCGGCCCGCAGCTCGCGCTGCCGGAAAGCGAGGATCCAGGCCCGCGGCTGCCGGTCGCGGGCTGGATCACCACGGCGACCGCGCAAAAACTGTTCGCGAAGGCCGGGCTCGACTTCGACCAGTTGAAAGCCGAAGCGGCCAAGCCGGGATTCAAACCGGTGGCACTGAAGGCGACGGCGTCACTGACGCTGGACAGCACGATCAGCCACGGCAGCGCCAACAACGTGCTGGGCCTGATCCGCGGCAGCACGCATCCCGATCAGGTGACCGTGTATTCCGCGCACTGGGATCACCTCGGCGAGGACGACAGCCTGAAGGGCGACAAGATCTTCAACGGCGCCATCGACAACGGCACCGGCATCGCCGCATTGCTGGAAATCGCCAAGGCCTTCAAGGCGCAGCACCCGGCGCCGCAGCGCAGCGTGCTGTTCCTGGCCGATACGCTGGAGGAATCGGGCCTGCTGGGTTCGCTCTACTACACCAAGCACCCGATCTTCCCGCTCAAGGACACCGTGGCCGACATCAACATGGACGCGCTCGACGTGATCGGCCCGACGCACAACGTGCAGATCATCGGCAGCGGGCAATCGCAGCTCGAGGATCGCCTGAAGGCCGTGCTGAAACAACAGGGCCGCTTTGCGATCCCCGACCAGAATCCCGAAAAGGGCTTCTACTTTCGTTCCGATCACTTCAGCTTTGCCAGGGCCGGCGTGCCCGCGCTGGACACCCAGACCGGCGACGACATGGTGCACGGCGGCGTGACCGCAGGGCGCAAGCTGCTGGCGGATTACACCGCGCACCGCTACCACACGCCTTACGACAACTTCGATCCGAAATGGGATTTCTCGGGCGTCGCCGAGGACGTGCAGGCGTTGTACGAAGTCGGCAGCCAGCTTGCAGGCAGCGATGCCTGGCCACAGTGGTATCCGGACAGCGAGTTCCGGGCGAAGCGCGAAGCTTCTGGCAAGCGGTAGGCGTCGCGACCGAAGCCGCTCCCACGACCGAAGGCTCCAACTGGAGGCACCGCAACCAACGGCGCCCCCAAAACCGACCCGGCTGCGGTGGGAGGGGCTTCCGCCTTGACCGCCGCGGCTGGAGTCGCTCCCACAATCGACCCGGCCGTGGGAGAGGCTTCAGCCCCGACCGGAGGCGGTAGATGCGAGCGCCGGACGCTTCGGCTTTGGCTTCGCCCGCAACGCGGCCGGCGGATGCGACGCCGAAGGGGCCACCATCGCGAACTGCGCGCGCTCGCCGCGCACTCCGGCATCCGGCAACTGGAACACCTGCATCGCGCGGTTCAACGCGTCCATCTGCTCGCTCAACGCCTGCACCGCAACGCTCGCCTCGACCACCATGTTGGCGTTTTGCTGGGTGACCTGATCCATCTCGCTGACCGCCTGGCTCACCTGCTCGATGCCCGTGGTCTGCTCGCTGCTGGCCAGCGTGATCTCGCCCATGATGTCCTTGACCTTCTTCACGCTGGCGACGATCTCGGACATGGTCTGCCCGGCGTTGTCGGCCTGCGCGGTGCTGGCCTGGATCTTCTGGATCGTGCTGTCGATCAATTCGCGGATCTCGCGCGCGGCATCGCCCGAACGCTGCGCCAGCGCGCGGACTTCCGAGGCGACCACCGCAAATCCGCGCCCCTGCTCGCCGGCGCGCGCCGCTTCGACCGACGCGTTGAGCGCCAGGATGTTGGTCTGGAACGCGATGCCGTCGATCACGCCGATGATGTCGGACATCTGGCTGGTGGTGGCGTTGACCTCGCCCATCGTCGCGACCACCTGCTGGGTGACGTCGCCACCCCGCACCGCGACCTCGGATGCCGATTCCGCGAGGTGATTCGCTTCCTGCGCGTTGGTCGCATTGTTGCTGACGGTGCCCGTGATTTCTTCCATGCTGGCCGCGGTCTCCTGCAGCGACGCCGCCTGCTGTTCGGTGCGCGTGGACAGGCTTTCGTTGCCCTCCATGATCTTGGCGACCGACTCGCCGATGACTTCGGTGCCCTGGCGGACTTCGGCCACCGCACGGGCGATGCCATCGCGCATGTCGTGCATGGCCTGCAACAGGCTGTGGTGATCGCCGTGCCGCAACGCGATGTCCCCACGCAGGTCGCCGCGGGCCATGCGCTTGGCGATGGCGATCACCGCGTCAGGCTCGGCGCCCAATTGGCTCACCAGGCGCCGCGACAGCAGCACGCCCACGAACAGCAGCAGGGCTGCGATCCCGCCCGCGGCGAGTCCCGCGCCCAGCGCCTGCGACCACACGGTGGCGCTCACGTCGCCGAGGTACACACCGGAGCCCAGCACCCAGCCCCAGGGCACGAACTCCTTGACGTAGGACACCTTCTCGACCGGCTTGGCCGCGCCCGGCTTGGGCCAGAGGTAATACTGGAAACCGTCGTGCGTGGCGCTGGCCTTCACGAGGTCGACGAACGCGACGAACAGCCGCAGCCCGTCCGGGTCCTTCATGTCGGACAGGTCCTTGCCGTCGAGCTCGGGCTTCATCGGATGCATGACCATGCGCGGATGCATGTCGTTGATCCAGAAGTAGCCGTCTTCGCCGTAACGCATGCCGCGGATCACGCCCATCGCGCGCTGCTGCGCCTGTTGCCGGGTCAACGTCCCGCCCTGTTCCTCCTTGTAGTAGTACTCGAGCACCGCATACGCCGACTCGGTGACCGAGCGCGTTGCCTGCTGGCGCTCGTGCAGCAGCGCGCCGCGCTCGAGGCGCAGCAGGGATGCGGTCAGCACCACGATGCCGGCGATGGCCAGCAGCGTGAACGCGGTGAACTTGAACGACGTCGTGTGGGTCCAGGCCCTGACGTTTGCCATGACGCGCCTCCGGAAAGCGACCAAGCCGATCGGTGGCGAAACGCAGCATGCGTCGCCGCCCACCGGCACGGGTTGGCGTGTCAACGAAACCTGCGGCGATCCGCGTCGGCCTTCCACACGCCCATCCCTCGTTTGGCCTATCGGCCGCGTGGCGCGTTTGCTTAGGAAGGTGTGGCGGCGATCGGCGAAGCTGTGATGCAGCGCACGCGACGGCATGCGCTCGGGCGCGGGCGGCTGCGCCTACAGCCACTCGCGCGGCTTCAGGTATTCCGCCAGCCGCGCCTCGGCGGTGCCCGGCGCCGGCGCGTAACCGTATTCGTAGCGTACGCGCGGCGGCAGGCTCATCAGGATCGATTCGGTACGGCCGCCCGATTGCAGGCCGAACAGCGTGCCGCGGTCGTAGACCAGGTTGAATTCCACGTAGCGCCCACGGCGGTACAGCTGGAACTCGCGCTCGCGCTCGCCGTAGGGCAGGTCCTTCCGCCTTTCGACGATCGGCACGTAGGCATCGAGGTAACCCTCGCCGACGGCCTGCAGGAACGCGAAGCAGCGCTCGAATCCCCACTGGTTCAGGTCATCGAAGAACAGGCCGCCGATACCCCGGCGCTCATTGCGATGCTTCAGCCAGAAGTAGTCGTCGCACCAGTGCTTGTAACGCGCGTACACGCCGGCGCCAAAAGGCGCGCACAGGTCGCGCGCCACCTGGTGCCAGTGCACGCAGTCCTCATCGAACGCGTAGAACGGCGTCAGGTCGAAACCGCCGCCGAACCACCACACCGGCGCTTCGCCTTCCTTGTCGGCTTCGAAGTAGCGCACGTTGGCGTGCGAGGTCGGCACGTAGGGACTGCGTGGATGGATCACCAGCGACACCCCGGTCGCGGTCCACGCCCGTCCGCCCAATTCGGGCCGATGCGCCGTCGCCGACGCCGGCAGCGCCACGCCGCTGACGCGCGAATAGTTGACGCCGCCCTGCTCGAACACCGCGCCATTCTTCAGCACGCGGGTACGGCCGCCGCCCCGCGTGGAAACGGCAGCCGCAGGCTGCCCATGATCGCCCCGCGCCTGTGCGGCGGGCGTCGGGGCGAGAGCCGCTGCGCGCGCCGGTACCGCCGCAGGCCCACCGCGCGCGCCACCCCGCGTCCACGCATCCTCGACGAAGTGCGCTTCGCCGTCCACCCGCTCCAGCGCAGCACAAATGCGCTGCTGCAACCCCTGCAACCACGCGTCGACGCGCTCGACCTGAGTATGCCCTGTAGCCACGATCATCAGACTCCTGCGGGTGCGCGATCCGGTTCACGGCGCATGCGTATACTGCCAGACCCTTGCGATTGAACGAGACGTGGTGCCCGAACGCATCGAACCGCTGGCGGTCACCGCCTGCAGCGCGACATCCGCGCTCGGCCGCGGCTGCGCCGCGCAGGCCACCGCGCTGCGCGAAGCACGGGGCGGCCTGCGCGCCAACGACTTTTCGGCCACACCGCTCGAATGCCGGATCGGGCGCGTGGCAGGCCTCGAAGCCGCCCCGCTGCCGCATGCGCTGGCAGCGTGGGAATGCCGCAACAATCGTCTCGCGTGGCTCGGCCTGCAACCGGATGGGCTGCTGGACGCGGTGGAACGCGTGATCGCCCGCCACGGCGCGACCCGCGTCGCGCTGGTGCTGGGCACGTCCACCGCCAGCATCGGCGCCACGGAGGAAGCCTACCGCCGCCTGGATCACGGCCGGTTTCCACCCGAGCTTGCGCGCCCCGCGCTGCATACGCCGCATTCACTGACGGCCTTCGTGGCTGCGGCCACCGGCATCGCCGGACCCACGCTGACGCTGTCGACGGCTTGCTCGTCGTCGGCCAAGGTGTTCGCCTCGGCCGAACGCCTGCTGCGGCTCGACCTCGCGGACGCCGCGCTGGTCGGCGGCGTCGACACCCTGTGCGGCAGCGTGCTGTTCGGGTTCCACTCGCTGCAGTTGATCGCCCCCGCCGCCTGTCACCCGTTCGACGTCGACCGCGACGGCATCTCGATCGGCGAGGCCGCGGCGTTTGCGGTGCTCGAACGCGTCGACGCCGCACCGGACGCGCCGCGCTTCGTGGGCTACGGCGAATCCTCCGACGCGTACCACATGTCCACCCCGGACCCCGAAGGACGCGGCGCGAAGGCGGCCCTGCAGGCGACGCTGGCGCGCGCGGGACTCGCACCCGAGCGCGTGGATTACATCAACCTGCACGGCACCGCGACGCCGAAGAACGATGAAGTCGAGGCGCAGTTGCTGGCGCGCTTTCCGGCGCGCACGCGCGCCAGTTCGACCAAGGGGTTCACCGGCCACACGCTGGGTGCGGCGGGCGCGCTCGAAGCCGTGTTCGCGCTGCTGGCGCTGCGCGATGGCGTGGTGCCGCCGAACCTCGGGTGTCGCACGCCGATGCCGGAAGCGGCGCCCTGGCTCGCGCTCGCTCCGGAACATCGGCGCCTCGACGTGGCGCTCAGCAATTCGTTCGGCTTCGGCGGCAACAACGCCTGCCTCGCGTTTGCACGTGCCGACGCCGCATGAGCACGACCCTGCGACTCGCGGTGCGCGGGATCGGCGCGTGGACTACGGGCGCACCCGACTGGCCGGCGCTGCGCGGCGTGCTGCTCGGCACGACCGCGCTCGCCGCCGCTGCCGATGCCAAGCCCTCCGCCGCCGTGCTGCCCGCGGCGGAACGGCGGCGCGCGCCCGCCAGCGTGCGCCTGGCCGCCGAGGTCGCGGCACAGGCCTGCGCCGCGGCCGGCGTCGATCCGGCATCGCTGCCGGCGGTATTCGCGTCGACGCACGGTGCGCTGGCCATCACCGACTACGTGTGCACCACGCTGGCGCGCGCGCCGCTGGAGCTGTCCCCCACCCAGTTCCACAATTCGGTACTGAACGCACCCGCGGGCTACTGGACGATCGCCACCGGATGCACCGCCACGTCCAGCGCGCTCACCGCCTACCACTGCACGTTCGCCGCCGGCCTGCTGGAAGCCGCGACCCTGGCCGTCGCCGATTCGACGCCGGTGCTGTATGCCACCTGCGATGTGGCCGCCACGGGACCGCTGGCCGCCATGGCGCAAACCACGCGCGCGTTCGGCGCGGCGCTGGTGCTGGACCCGGTCGAGGCCGGAACCGCGCGCCTGCGCCTCGCGCCGGTGGTCCGGGCGGACGCACCGCCGGCGCTGTCGGCCACGCTCGACGCGCTGGCCGCGCACAATCCCACCACCGCGCACACGCTGGCGGTGCTCCAGGCGCTCGCTGGCCGCGGAGCGCAGACGCTCACGCTGCCGCTGTCGCGGGGGCTCTCATTGCACATGGAGATCACGCCTTGACCGCCGCCCTCGCGCGCCCCTTCGTGGTCGTGCCCTGCCTCAACGAGGCCGCGTCGATCCACGACCTGCTGACCGGGATCGTGGCGCAGTGCCCGGATGTGATCGTGGTCGACGATGGCTCGACCGATGCCACCGCGGCGATCGCCGCCCGGCTGCCGGTCACGCTCATTCGTCATCCGGTTCGACGCGGCAAGGGCGAGGCGCTGCGCAGCGGCTTTCGGGCCGCGCTGGCGGCGGGCGCGAGCGGCGTGCTGACGATGGACGGCGATGGCCAGCACGCCGCTGCCGACATCCCCCGCCTGCTCGCCGCCGCCGCGCACTTCCCCGGCGCGCTCATCATCGGGGCACGCATGCTCGACCGCGATCGCCAGCCGCCCGGGCGCCGGCGCGCCAACGCCTTTGCCGACTGGGGCATCAGCTGGGGCTGCGGCCAGCCCGTCGCCGACACCCAGAGCGGACAACGCTGGTATCCGCGCGCAGCGGTCGAGCTGGCCAGTCTCCGCGCGCAGGGTTTCGTGTTCGAGGCGGCGATCCTGATGGCCACCGCGCGCGACCTCGGAACCCCCATCGTGTCCGTCCCGATCACCTGCCGCTACGGCGGCGATGCCGGCCACAGCCACTTCCTGCCCGTGTGGGACACCGTGCGGATCACCGGCTACACCGTCCGGCAGGTGGCCCGTTACGGGCACGTCATCCGCAGCTATCGCGCGTCCCATGGCTCCGCGCCGCGGGTCTACGATCCCGCTGGTCTGCTCGGCACCGACGCCGCGCGGGCGCGCCGCAACGGCAACCCGGCGCCGCAGACCCGCGACTGAAGGGAGCGACGACGCCCCACCACGCGCCGCATCGCGTGGTGGCCTACACCATGCCGCCGTTGACGCCGATCACCTGGCCGTTGACGTAGCTCGCCGCATCCGAGCACAGGAACGCGACCACCCCCGCAACCTCGGCGGGCGTCCCTGCGCGCGCGGCGGGGATCATGGCCTTGATCTCGGCCGGCGTGAACAGCGCCCTGGTCATGCGACCCTCGATGATTCCGGGTGCGACCACGTTGACGGTGACGTTGCGCGACGCCATCTCGCGCGCCAGCGAGCGCGCGGCACCGTGCAGCGCCGACTTGGCGGCGGCGTAGTTCACCTGCCCGCGGTTGCCCAGCGTCGCGGCCACCGACGAGACCGCCACCACCCGCCCAAAACGGCCGCGCGCCATCGGCAGCAACAGGGGCTGGGCGACGTGGAAGAAACCGTTGAGCGAGACGTCGATCACGCGCCGCCACTGCTCCTCGCCCATGCCGGCCAGCGGCGCGTCGTCGTGGATGCCAGCGTTGTGGACCACGGCCTGGATCGGGCCTGCCTGCAACAGCGCCGCGAGCGCCGTTCCGGTCGCGGCCGAGTCGACCACGTCGAACGTCGCCACCTCGGCGAGGCCACCGGAGGCGCGGATCGCAGCCGCCACCGCTTCGGCGCGTCCCGCATGGCGGTTGGCGTGCACGACGACGCGCCAGCCGGAGCGCGCCAGCGCCGCGCAGATCGCGCCGCCGATGTCGCCGCTGCCGCCGGTGACGAGTGCCCTGCGTTCGACTCGAGCCACGGATTCCATGCTCCTCTGTCGGTACGACGTTGTTCCCAGAGCGGTTCCGCTCGTCTGCCGGCAAGCGGGCCAACTTTTGCTTGGCGTGGGAGCGCATCTGGCACGCGACCATCGTCGCCGGACGGTCGCCGACAGGCCCGGCTCCTACCCGCGCTTCCCGCACCAAGCGGACCGGCACGCACCGGCGACACGCGCATTCCGTTCGTCGTGCGCCCGTCGAACCACGCACGGTATCAGCAAAATCGAAGGTTCCGTGTGCGTTGGGGATTCCGGTTCAGCCAGCGTGATCGCCTCCGGCTGGACCCAGCATCACTGCCGCACGCCCCGTCGCCAGCACCCGCCCGCGATGCTCGACACGGAACGCATACTGCAGGCTGTCGGCGAGCGTGAGCAGGCACTCGACGTGGATCTGCAGCTTGCCTTCCAGATCGTCGATGCGCTCCACGCCAAGCGCGACCTCACGCAACGCGACCAGCCAGCCCGGACGCGCGATTCCGCCGGACGCGCGCGCCACCAGCGCGCCATGCACCGCCAGCGCCTGTGCCGCATACTCGCACAGGTTCACCGCGTGCAGCCCGCCATCCGCGCGCAGCGGATTGTCGGTGCGGCGGTGCGAGGTGCTGCGCGCGTGCAGGTGGACCGCATCCCAGGCCACGACTTCGTCCAGCAGGCACATGCTGCCGGCATGCGGAATGAGGGGTGCCCAGTCGGCCTTCGCGAGCACGGCGTCAAGCTTCCCGTCGCAAATGGCCGGCCGGCGCCATCAGCACCGACAGCGTGAAGTGGAACGCCACGCCCAGCGCCACGGTCAATCCGATCGCGCGCAGCACCGGCACGCTGGACAGCGCCAGCACGCCGAACACCAGCAGCGCCGAGGCCACGCACACCAGCGTCGCGTGCAGGGTGCGCAGGTCTTCCGCCGAATTGCCGGTGCGCCGTTCGAAGAACAAGGCGTAGTGAAGGCCAAGCCCGGCCGCCAGCGTCAGCGACACCAGGTGGAACAACGACAACGGAATCCCCGCGGCGCGCAGCACCGCCAGCACCCACAGCGTGGCCAGCGTCATCGGCCCCAGCACATTGAGCGCGCGCCGCGGACTGCGCAGCGCCAGCGTCACCGCACCGGCCAGCAGCAGCGCGGCGACACCAAGCGCGACGAGGATGCGTTGCCGATACGCGACGATCAGCGCTTCGGTCGACGCCTTGAGATCCAGGAGATGCACCGCGCCGCGGGTGTCCTGCGCCAGCACCGCGAACGCCGCGGGATCGTTGACGCCGCTCAGGGTGCCGAGGCCCGCCCAGCAGGGTTTCTCGTTCCCGGCTTCCCCACGACGGCCGCGCGGCGGACCGGCACACGGCACCAGCATGGCCTCGAGGCGCGCACCGAGCGCCGAGGTCTCAAAGTGCCGCGGCGTCAACGGCGGCAGCTTGCGCGCGGCCTCCACGTCGGCGACGAACGGCGCGAAGACGCCGGCGCGAAAGGGCAGGCCCTCGAGCGCCTGCGCCAGCGCCGCGTCCAGCGTGGCGCGATCCGGCAGCCGCGCCTGCCGCGCACGCTGGGTGGCGATGCTTGGCAGGTAGCGCGATGGCAACTCGAAGCCGTCCAGCGCGTGCCGCACGACCAGCCTGCGCAGGTGCGGCGCCATCCGTTCCGACAGCGCCAGTACGCCCTGCTCGCTCGCGGCGCGCAGCACCAGCAGGTAGCGCACGTCGGGCGCACCCAGCGCGGCGCGCAGCCGCGCATCGCGCGCGAGCTCCGCCTTCGGCACCGGCGTCAGTGCCGACAGGTCGTCCTGCCAGAAACGCCCGGGCGCCAGCGCCACGACCACGATGCCGACCGCACCGACCAGCCACGGCAACCAGCGCGGGCGTGGCAGCTGCGCCAGGAAACGCCACGCGCGCGCGAGCCCGGGCGTCGCCGCCATGTCGCGCCGCGCGGGCGGGATCACGCGCGGCAGCAGCCAGCGCGTGCAGGCACCCGCCACCACGAGGCCGCCGATGGTGAACACCGCGAGTTGCTGCAACCCCACCACGCCGGAAGCCAAGAACGCCAGGTAGGCAATGCACACCGATGTGATCGCGGTCGCCAACAGCGGCCAGAGTTCGCGCACGCAGGTCAGTGTCGGCACGCCCACGCGGCGGTGGCTGAACACCCGCAGCGGATATTCCTGGGCCACGCCGAGCAGCGTAAACCCGAACGCGACGGTGATGCCGTGCGCGTAGCCGAACACCAGCGCCAGCAGCGCGAACCCCGCGACCGCGCCCGACAACAGCGGCAACGCAGTCACCAGCACGGGCACCACGCTGCGGTACGCGATCAGGAGCAGCAGCACGAAACCCACCGTGGTGATCGCGCCAAAACGATCGGCCTCGGCGCGCGTATGCCGCGCGGCCTGCATGCCGAACCAGCCCGGACCGCTGATGACCAGGTGCACCGCTGCCGCGCCTGGCAAGGCCGCAAAGTGCTTTTGCAGCGACGTGATCGCCGCGGCCTGCGCGCCAGGATCGAACCCCGCCGCGCGCGTTTCGGCCACCAGCAGGGCCTCGCCGCGATCCGAAAACCACACGCCGTCGAACGTCCGGGGCGGGTGCTGCGGCGCCCAGCGCTGGGCGAGCTTCAGGGTTTCCAGCGTCGGATCCGAGCGCAACCACGGCTCCAGCAGCGAGGCCGCCGGTGAGTTCAGGTCCTCGAGGCGCTGCTGCAGCTGCGCGCGCAGGTAGGGCGCATCGAAGCGGTGCGCGTCGAGCGTCGGCGACAGCAGATACCGGTAAGGCAGCAAATCGGGCGCGATGTTGGCGAGATCCGCGCTGCCGTTGGCCACGCGGACAAACGCGGGATCCTCCGCCAACGCCGCGTCGAGTCCGCGTGAAAGGTCCGCAAGGCGCGCCTGCGGCGCGCCGGACAGGGCGAGCAGCAGCAGCCGCGACCCCGGCCCGTTGCCGATTTCATCCAGCAGCAGCCGCTGGTCGGCGCTTTGCGGCGGCGGCACGAAGTCGCGCAGATCCGAGTTGATCGTGAGGTGCCGCGCCACCCAGAATCCCGTGGCGGCGATGACGGCGAGCCACACGAACCACAGCGCGATCCGCGTCGCATGGTTCATGGGCCGGCTTGGCAGCGCGCGGCGAGTGCGGCCTGCGCCGGCGCGGCGTCCTTCAACCCCGCCTTGGCCAGCGTGCCCATCAGGGTGAACGTGGCATCGCCGTTGGCGTCATGCAGCACGAGGCAATCGGGCGCGTGACCGCGCCCGTCCACGACGATCGACGCGATGCGCTGCTGCAGCTCGCGCGTGCGCGGCGCGAGCGTGATCACCCAGTGCGCGGCGTCACCCGTGGCCGACAGCGTGAAATCCCGTTCGAGCCCCGCGGCATCGCCGCTCAGCAGCGCGCTGAACCCCGTCAGCAGGGCCGCCGCCTGCGGCGCGCGCGCCAGTGCGATGCGATGCACGCGGCCCGGCCCGCGCTGCACCGTGAGTTCGCCGTCGCCCAGCCTCGCGGTTTCCTGGAACGGCTCGGTGGTATCGCGTTCGAGCCGCTCGCCACCCAGCCAGCGCAGCGTGCCCGAAGCGATCAACGGGCGGTCGAGCACGGCCCGGTAGCTCACCTGGATGAAAGGTGTTTCAGCCGGTGGCGTCTGCCCCATGCCGACGATGAGCGACTGCGCGAGATCGGGCGTCGCGGCCAGCGCCGCCACCGGCACCAGCAGCCACACCAGCGCGCGGGCGCTACGCCGCACGGGCCCGCTCCAACGGCGCAGCGAGCGGAGAGGGCACCGCGGCGGGCGTAGCCGGTTGCCAGAAATCGTAAAAGTTGAACCAGTTGTACGGCGACGCGCGCAGGTGATGCTCCAGCCGCGATGCGTAGCGCGCGATGTGCGCATCCAGCGCCGCGTCGCGATCACCGCGCGGCAACACGACGCGCTCGGCCAGTGTCTCGAACACGAGGTCGTAGCGATTGCCGCCGCGGTACATGCCAAGACAGAGCACCACGGGGACTTCGAGCAGCGCCGCGATCAGCCACGGCGCCGCCGGAAACGCCGCTTCGCCTCCCAGGAACGGCACGCTGCGCATCTGCTCCTGCGGGCGCCCGCGATCGCCCAGCAGGGCCACCATGGCCCCTTCGCGTGCCGCCTCGGCGAGCGCGAGCACGACGTCGGTGCCACCGCGCGCGGTATCGATCACGCAGTCGGCAAGTTCCGGCGCCAGGGCTTCCAGCAGCGCATTGAGCGCGGGCGTCTTTTGCTTGTCCATCACGAGCTTCAACCGGTACCGCGGGTGCTGCGCCGCGGCCGCGCGCAGCACGTCGAAGCTGCCGACGTGTGCCCCCACCAGCAGCACGCCGCGGCCACGCTCGAGGTGACGCTTGAGCGCGTCGGTACCGCCCACGGTGATGGCAAAACCGCGCGTGCCGCGCGCCAGCAGGAACACGCGATCGAGGATGGTCGCCGCAAACGCGTGGATGAGGTGCATCACCTGCCACGGATTGCCTGGACGGCCACCGATGCGCAAGAGGTAATCGCGCGCCGCGCGGCGCTCGGGCCCGCGCCGGAAATAGAAATACAGCGTCACCGGATACAGGATGGACCGTGCCACGGACCGCCCGAAATGCAGCCCGATGAAGCGGATCAGCCACAGCGCAAACCAGCCGCCGCCTTCCGGACGATCCGACCAATGGCCCGCGGGTGGTCTCACGCCGCCTCCAGATGGCCGCGCGCGAGCACCGCGCCGTCGCCGCGCGTGATCTCGAAGTCGATGCGCGCGGCGGCGCCGGCGAGCGCGATGCGCGCCGTCTCGTCCGGCAGCAGCGGCCGCAGGAATTTCACGTCCAGCCTCGCCACGCGCTGGCCGCGCCACGCCGACAGCGCCGCGGCCACGCGTTGCAGCAGCACCACGCCGGGCACCACGGGGTGGCCGGGAAAGTGGCCCGCCAGCGCGGGATGATCGGCGCCGATCCGGAGCGACGCCACATGGCGCTCGCTCATGCCGACCCGCCTCCGCCGCGCACCAGCGCCGGCCAGTGCCTCGCCATCTCGACCACGAAGCGCGCGACGTTCAACTGTGGTACGCCGCGCAGGTACCAACGACGGAACAGGTATTCGCCCGCGAACGCAGCCACCAGCACGCCCCAGCAGCCGACCTCGGGGAACCAGGCCAGCAGCGATCCGGGCAACGCCACGGGCGCGGCCACACCGAACGCATCCAGCCAGCCGCCCGGACGCGCCAGCAATGCCAACAGCAGCGACACCAGGGCCATCGCGCCCAGCAACCACGCCCAGAACACGGTCACCCCGCGGGTGTACGCCGCGACCCCCGGCAACGCGACACGCGCATCGCCCTCGATCAGGCGCACGCAACGCGTGATCAGCGCTTCGCGCCCCGACGCGAGCGTGCGCGCGAACACCGATGCCACCGCCGCGAGGCATACCACGGGCAACGCGGCCAGTGCCAGCGCGGGCCGACCCAGCGCCGCCGGGACCAGCAGCAACGTGGCGACGACCAGCCACGCCAGCCAGGCGCCAATGCGGCGCGCGCGCCAGAGCGCCGGCAGCCACGCGCACAGCAGCCCCCCCGCCGCGATCAGCGTCAGCGCGGGTACGCGCACCAACGCGCCCGCCAACGCCAACCCCCCGCACACGAGGACGGCCAGCGGCCACCAGGCCCGGCGCAAACGTCTGGAACTCGAGCGGAAGGCAAAAACGCTGGGCATTGCGCGAAGGCAACTCGGTGACCGAAGAAACCGTGTATATGATAGAAGATCGACTCCGCCAGCTGAACGCGTGGACAATTCCGCCAACCCCGCGCGCCGCGCCTCATCCGCCACCGTCGCCGCGGCAATGCATCGCGCCCGCTGCGCGCAGGTCCGCCGGTGAACCCGCCGTCCGAGCTGCGCGTCGTGACCGCGTCCGGCGCACTGGCCGCGCTGGCCTGGGGCGATCCCGATCTCCCGCCGCTCATCGTGCTGCACGGCTGGCTGGACAACGCCGCGAGCTTCGGCCGCGTCGCACCGCTGCTCGCGGCGCACCGCCGCGTGATCGCGCTGGACCTTCCCGGCCACGGCCACTCGGCGCACCTGCCCGCGGAAGCACGTCGGTATCACTTCGTCGACCAGATCGATGGCGTTCTCGACGCCGCTGATGCCCTGGGCCTCGCGCAGTTCGATCTGCTGGGACATTCGCTGGGTGCCGGGATCGCCGCCATGGTGGCCGCGGCCACGCCGGCGCGCATCGGCCGGCTGGCCCTGATCGAAGGCCTGGGCCCGCTGGCCGATGGCGAAGCGGATACCCTGCGACGCTGGCGCGAAGCTTACGCACCGCGCGGCGTGCGCCGGCGTTCGCCGCGCATTTTCCCGACGGTTGAAGATGCCGTGGCGGCGCGCGTGGCCGCGGGCGGCGGACTTGCGGCCGACGAAGTGCGGCCGATCGTCGAACGCAACCTCGAGGCGGTCGCGGATGGTTTCGCCTGGCGCAGCGACACGCGCCTGCGCCGGGCAACGCCGCTGCGCGCCGCCGAAGCACAGGTCCGCCACGTGATCGCGGGCATCGTGGCGCCCACGCTGCTGCTGCTCGCCGACCCCGCAACCCCTTACCTGCCGACCGCGGTGATGAGCGGCCGCGCCGCCTGCGTGCCCCACATCACCGTCGCGCGCGTGACGGGGCCGCACCACTTGCACATCCGCCATCCGGAAGCGGTCGCCGCGCGGCTCACGCGCTTCCTCGACACCTGAGCCGGCGCACGGGGCTGCTCCGGATCAAGGGATCGTTCCGCGTCGCCTGCTAGCGTCGTGGAACGGATCCAGCACGCAGGAGAATTCCATGGACGCCATGCCGCCCAGCCGGCTCATCACCGCCCAACACCACGAAATCGACCAGGGCATCAAGGCCGCCGTCGATGGTACGGGGTCGCCCGCCAAGCTCGGCGCCGCGCTCGCGCTGCTGCGTCACCACCTCTACATCGAAGAGGAAGTGCTGTTCCCGCCGCTGGCCAAGACCGGACTCACGATGCCGGTGTTCGTGATGAAGCGCGAGCACGGCCAGATGTGGCCGTTGATCGAGCAGCTCGATGCCGACGCGAAGGCCGCGAAACCGCTGGCCGCGCTGCACGAACCCGCGCGCCAGCTGTTCCAGCTGCTCCAGATGCACAACCCCAAGGAAGAGCAGATCGTCTACACCGCGGCCGACAGGCTCGCCACGCAGCAAGGCGATGGCGCGCTGGTGCACGCGCTGGAAACCGTCAGGGACCCCGCAGGCTGGATTTGCGCGATGGCGCCGAAGCCGGGCTCTGTCGGTCAGCCTCCAGGCTTCGCGCCGCCGATCTTCGGCCGGCACTGAGCGTCGCGCCGGAACGTCGGCACTCACGTCCGTTCCACATCGCGGGTCCATACTGTGCGGTCGCACTGCGCGAATGCAGCGCCACGAACCTGCACCGGACCCCGCATGCCCAATTACGACTTCACGACCCTCGTCGACCGCACGCATCTCAGCGCGGCCAAGTGGGCCGCCATGCACGACGCCAACCCGGACCTGCCGCCCGGGATCGCCCCCCTGTCGGTGGCCGATCTGGATCTCAACTATCCGCCGGAACTGGTCGCGGGGCTCAAGGCGTTCGTCGACGACGCGATCTTCGGCTACACGCGCCCGCCGGCGGCCTTCACCGAGGCCGTCATCGAATGGATGCAGCGCCGGCACGCGTGGACCATCGATCCGCAGTGGATCGTGCAAAGCCCAGGCGTCGTACCCGCGTGCTTCAACGCGGTGCGGGCGTTTACCGAGCCCGGCGACGGCGTGATCCTGCAGACGCCCGCCTACTATCCGTTCTATCTCGCGATCGAACGCAACCAGCGGCGGCTGGTGCGCAATCCGCTCGTGCTGCACGAAGGCCGCTACGGGATCGACTTCGACGCGCTGCGCCGCGCCGCCGCCGATCCGCACAACAAGCTGCTGCTGTTCTGCAGTCCGCACAATCCGACCGGGCGCGTGTGGACCCGCGACGAACTGCAACAGGTCGCCGATATCGTGCTGGCAAATGATCTCATCCTGGTCAGTGATGAAATCCACTTCGACCTGGTGATGCCGGGCCATCACCACACGGTCGTGTCCACGCTGGGCCCGGAAATCGCGCAGCGCACGCTGGTCTGCACCGCGCCCAGCAAGACCTTCAACCTTGCCGGCATGCAGGCCAGCAACATCGTGATCGGGAATCCCGAACTGCGGCGGCGCTTCGTCGCGGGCCTGCAGGCCACCGGCTTCATCTTCCTGACGACGATGGCGTACAAGGCCTGCGAGCTGGCGTACCGCCTGGGCGCCCCGTGGCTGGATCAACTGCTGCAGCTCATCTGGCACAACCGGCAGCACCTCAAGCGCGTGCTTGCCGAACGCCTGCCCGGCATCGGCGTGTTCGACCTCGAAGGCACCTACCTGCAATGGCTGGACTTCCGCGCGCTGGGCAAGAACGCGGATGAACTCAAGACCATCAACGAGCAACAGGCCCTGGTGTTCTTCGACGAAGGCACCCTGTTCGGTCCGGAAGGCGCGGGGTTCGAACGGATGAACCTTGCCACGCCGACCGCGGTCGTAGAAGGCGCGCTGGCACGCCTGGTGCGCTGCTACGGGGCCTGAAGCCATGCGCGAGGAGCCGGGGATGCCAAACCTCTTGTTCGTGCTGGGCGCCGCCGATCCCGAGATGAACGCGATCGAGCACCTGTTGCATGGCCACGGCGTGCCGTTCGTGCACGCGACGACGGGCGGCAAGCGCGTGTATCCGGCCAACGCCTATCGCGCGGGCATGCCACCCCGCGCGCGCGCCACGCTGCACGCCGACGGCCAGGTCTACCTCGTGGAATGCGTGGGCGCGGCCGCCCGTCGTGCGCAGCGGATCGACCACCATCGCCCGGGCGATCCGGGCTACGGCCAACCGCCGGTGCGCTACTGGCAGGCATCGAGCCTCGGCCAGACCATCGCCGTACTCGATGCTGCGCTGCTGCCGGACACGGTCGCGGTGACCCCCGAACTGCGCATGGTTGCCGCCGCAGACCACTGTCTGGGCGCGGCCTATCGCGGGCTGTGTCCCGGCGTCGATCCCGATGCGCTGTTCCACTGGCACCTGGCTTCGCGCGCCGCGTTCCTGCATCAAAGCGAAAGTCAGGTGCTGGGCGCGATCGAGGCCGCGCAGGCCGCGCTGCGCACCGCCGCGAGCGTCGAGCTCGCACCCGGCATCCTGGTTGCCGACATGCGCGACAGGAGCTATCCCGAACTGCCGCTGGCCGCAGCGCGCTCGGGTCGGTGCTGCATTTCGCAGGTGACCGCGCGCGATGGACGCACCAAGATCGGCTGCCTGGTCGGCAGCCCCGCCGAGGTGGAAAGTTTCATGCACAACTGGGCGCCCGCGCAGCGGCTCACGGGCATCTACGGCGACGCCATCCGCGGCTTTGCGGGCGCCTACGCGCAGTAGCGGCTGAAATAACCGGGAACCGCGCGCCCCGGTGCCTGCTAACGCGCCGCCGCTTCGCGCACCCGCCGCACTTCGTATGCCTGCAGCGCGATGGCGGCGAGCGCGAGCAAGCGCGGTGCGGGGGCCGCCGTCGGTGCACGGCCCAGCAGCTCGCCGAGGATGTGCTCGCCCTCGGTGCGCGCGCCGCGCTCGACGTCCTTCAGCATGGATGCGGTGAGGGTGGAATCGGGACGGGTGAGGAACTTCCGCATCTGCTCGAGCTGGGCCGCGCGCGGCGCATGGCCCGCCGCGGCGGCAATTGCAACGCCTTCATCGAGGATGCCCGTCGCGACCTCGGTGCCATCCGCGTGCACGATATCGCCGATCGCGGCCCGAAACAGGCACGTCACGCCCGCCATGGCGGCGATGAAGATCCACTTTTCCCACATCTCCTGCAGGATGTCGGGACTGGTGCGCGCGGTGAAATGGCAGCGTGCGAACGCGGCTTCGATAGCCTCGACACGCATGCCGCGCGTGCGGTCGAGTTCGCCCCAGGCCAGTGTGTCCAGGCGATTGAAATGCACGATGGCGCCCGTTTCGTCCAGCGCCGCGGAAATCTGGCACATGCCGCCCAGCACACGGGCCGCGCCGAAACGTTCGCGCAGGCGGTCGATGTGGCTCAAGCCGTTGAGCAGTGGCAGGACCGCGGTGTTCGCACCCACGGCGGGCGCGATCGCGTCCATGGCCGAATCGAGATCGTAGGCCTTGCAGCCCAGCAGGACGACGTCGTAGTCCGCGCCCGGGGCACCCGCTTCGACGCAGGCGGGCGCGGCCACGTGCACATCGCCCATGGGGCTCCGGATCACGAGGCCGGCCTGCCGCAGTTGCCCATGGCGACGCGCGCGCACGAGAAAGGCGACGTCTTCCCCCGCCTCGACGAGCCGTCCGCCGAAATAGCCCCCCAGCGCCCCCGCCCCCAGCACCAGCCATTTCATCGCCGCACCTCCGAAGGTGCATGGTAGCGCCGACGTTGACCAGGCCCCGGCGGACGCACGCGGCCGGCGCCACGGAGTGACGCTGCTGACAGCGACCGCAGGCCGCTGCAGAATGGCAACGCTCGCATCCCAGGAGGCCAGCGTGCACGCCATCGTCTTTCACCGGCCGGGCGGCCCGGAAGTCCTGGAATACGTCGAGGTCCCCGACCCCAGACCCGCCGCAGGCGAAGTCCTGATCCGCGTCCACGCCGCCGGTGTCAACCGCGCCGACGTCCTGCAGCGCGAAGGCCGCTATCCGATGCCGACCGGCGCCAATCCGGTGCCAGGCCTCGAAGTCGCGGGCGAAATCGCCGCGCTGGGCGAAGGCGTCACGGGCTGGAACGTGGGTGACCGTTTCACGACGCTCACCAACGGCGGCGGCTACGCGGAGTACGTCTGCGCGCCCGCGGTGCAGCTGCTGCGCTGGCCGCACGGCTACGACGCGGTGCTGGCCGCCGCGCTGCCGGAAGCCTGCTTCACGGTGTGGGCCAACCTGTTCCAGGCCGCGGCGCTCAAGGCCGGGGAAACCTGCTTCATCCACGGCGGCCGCGGCGGTGTGGGCGCGATGGCCATCCAGCTTGCCGCCGCGTTCGGCGCGCAGGTGCTGGCCAGTTCGGGCACGACCGAAGGCTGCCACGACTGCGCCAAGCTGGGGGCCAGCATCGTCGTCAACTACCACACCGAAGACTTCGTCGCCGCCTGCCACCGTGCGACCAACGGCCGCGGCGTCGACGTGATCCTGGACCCGATCGGTGCCGCCAACCTCCAGCGGAATCTCGCCGCGCTCGCGACCGACGGGCGCCTGTCCATCATCGGCTTCACCGGTGGCGCCGTCGCGGACAAGGTCGACCTGACGCCCATCCTCGCCCGCCGGCTCGTCATCACGGGTTCGGCCATGCGCCCGCGCAGCGCGTTGGAAAAAGGGGCCATCGCGGTCGCACTGGCCGATCGGGTCTGGCCACTGCTGGATCGCGGCGCCTGCCGGCCGCCACTCGCCAAGGTCTTCCCGCTGGAGCGCGCGGCCGACGCGCATCGCCTGATGCAGACCGGCGGTTACCTCGGCAAGATCGTGCTGGCTGCCGCCCACTGATCCCGTGACGCGATTGGTGTCGACGGGACCGATGCAGCGCCTCGTACGCGACGAGGCCCGCGCGCAGGGCCCACCCCGGCCACCGCTCAATCGTTCGATCCCTCCAGATCCGTTCATGTGACATTCGTTGACAACGTTGTCACATCGTTCCACGATTTGCCGCTGCCACGCTTCGTCGGAGACGGGAGCCGCCTCCGATCAATGCGACGTGCGGCAACGGGATGGGCGCCGCACGTCGCTTACCGCAGCAACGTGAGGAGGGGTCCTGATGTTTGCGAAGCAGAAAGCCTTGAGCGCCGCCTTGTCGGCGCTGTGCAGCACCGCGGGCGGTGCACTGGCACTCGGCGTGCTGGTCGCGGCGCCCACGCAAAGTGCCGCCGCGGCCACGCCGGCCGCCGCCTGCGCCGCGCCGTGGAGCGCAAGCGCGGTCTACAACGGCGGTTCGACGGCCAGCGAAAACGGCACCAACTACACCGCCAACTGGTGGACGCAGGGCAGCGATCCGGCGACCAACAGCGGCGCCGCGGGTTCGGGCGAGCCGTGGACCTCGACGGGCGCGTGCGGCGGTGGATCGCCGCCACCGGCTCCACCGCCACCCGCGCCGCCACCGCCCACCACGCCGCCACCCACCAACCCACCGCCTCCCGTTCCGCCACCGGCTCCACCGTCGGGCACCTGCACCGCGTGGGCCGAAGGCGGCACCTACACCGCGGGCCAAGTAGTGAGCTACGACGGCGCGGCGTATACCGCGCTGGTCAACCAGACCGACTGGACGGGAACGGGTTGGAACCCGGCCAATTCACCCGCGCTGTGGTCGCCGGGCGGCAACTGCAGCGTGCCGCCGGCGCCGCCGCCCGCACCGCCACCACCTTCACCGCCGCCGCCCGCGCCACCGCCGCCGTCGCAGCCACCCGGCCCGCCGCCACCGACGTCACCGCCGCCTGCGCCACCGCCCGGCAGCGTCACCACGGGCCAGATCAACTACCACCTCACGCTGGGCGTCAGCTCGGCGCAGGATGCGATGACGCTGGACGGCGACAACTACGACGACCTCATCCTGTCGAACCTCATCGCCGGCGTGATGCTGGGGCACCTGGTCGAAGAGGGCAAACCCGGCATCCAGTTCAACCGCGATTACCTCTACGGCAGCATCTTCGGCCAGCTCCTGCAGGAGAACATCGAGACCTCGCTCTACACCAACACCGGCGATCTCATCGATCCCTCGCCGCTGCAGGCGCCGGTTATGAGCGTCGGCCAGGGCGGCCCGTACCAGATCAACAACTACACGGCCGACATGGTCAACGGCGGCTACACCGCGCAGGGCTACGCGCTGGTCAACTTCGTGGCGCTGCAGCACGACATCGGCTTCACCGTCGCGCAAAACGTCACGCAGGTCGACCAGCCGACGCCGCCGTCGTTCAACAAAAAGTACTTCGGGCCGATGCTGACGGCGTATTTCCACTACCTCGATTTCCTCTCGCTCGGCCAGATCGGCGTCGGCGACGGCTACACGCCGCCGTGGCAGCCCGAATACAACAACATGCTGACCCACTTCGTCGGCCTGCCGAACGGCTTCCTCGACATGGTGCTGAACGTCGCCTACAACCAGGGCTACTACGGCGGACTGGTCGCGTCCTACAGCACCAAAGGCGAAACGGCGACTGCGGCGACCATCGCGCAGGTCACGAGCTACGCGACCATCTGGGGCAACACCAGCTCGTACGCCCAGTATCCCTATCAGGTGCACTACTACCTGGACGAGCTCTACGACAACCCGATCCCAACCACGAGCCCGTCCTCGACCGCGCCGTCCGGCGTGCAGCTGGTGTTCAACGCGTCCGAGCTGCGCACGATCTTCGGCGACGTGTTCAACACGTTGGGCTACGTGAACAGCGCGGGCACCTACGGACCGATCGCGGTCGCCGATGCCGACACGGCGTTCGATGCCGCGATGGCGACCGTGGGGGTCGCATCGAACGCCACGCTGGATCTCAGCAACACCACCCAGCGCGGGCAGGTCTTCGACGTGCTGGAGGACGCCATCAACGACCTGGCAACCAACCTCAACACGGACTTCGGGGCCAGGACGACCACGCAGGAATAATGTGGGCAACGGCAGCCGGGCAGGAACGCCCTGCCCGGCTGCCGGCACCACGGGGCAGGGCGCTCTTGATCCCGCGCACGGGCGCGCGCCACGTGCGGACGTAGCATGGTGCGTCGCCTACGCACAGCGCCCACCATCCGCCCGTCCACGGATCACCGCCACATGCCGCCGTCCAACCTGGAACTCCTGACCGGGCAGCACCGTACGCTGGAACTCGGGATCGGCGGCCTTGTCGACGGCTCGGGCAGCCGACCGGAGTTCGCGGCCGCGGTCGCACTCCTGCGGCGACATATCTACGTCGAAGAGTGCTTCCTGTTTCCGGTGATCGACCAGGACCGGGGCCGATGGATGGCGCTGGCGCAGATGAAGTACGAGCACGGTGACATGTGGCCGCACCTCGAGTCGGCGACTACCCTGCTCGATGCCGGGGCCGATCTGGATGACCTCTTGCCCGCGGCGCAGGCCCTGCAGCGGCTGCTCGAAGCACACGACCGCAAGGAGGAGATGGCGATCTACGCCGTGGCCGACCGCTATGCGGCCGACGCCGACCGTCCGCCGCTGGCCGAACTGTTCGCCGATCCGGATCTCCCGCCGGGCTGGCGCTGCCTGCGCGCGCCCGATGCGCACGGCGATCCGGGTCACACACTGGTGGATTAGCCCGGTCGGCGGCCACCGTGCCCGTCCGCTAAAATGGCTCTCGCAGCAAATGGGTTCCCTCACCCCATCCAACAAAAAGGTCCGTCATGCTGTTGCCTGCCATTCCCGGCCCGCACCTGCGCCGCGCGCTCGCGGTGCTGGTCGCGCTGCACATCGCGATCATCATCGCCAGCAATTACCTGGTGCAGTTGCCGATCATGCTGTTCGGCTTTACCAGCACCTGGGGCGCCTTCAGCTTCCCCTTCATTTTCCTCGCGACCGACCTGACGGTGCGCCTGATCGGCAAGTCGTCCGCGCGGCGCGTGATCGCGCGCGCCATGCTGCCGGCGCTGGTCGCGTCCTACATCGTGGGCGTGCTCTTCCACGCCGGCCGATTCGGTGGCTTCGCAACGCTGGCGGACTTCAACACGCTGGTGTTCCGCGTGGCGTTCGCCAGCTACGCCGCGTATGTACTTGGGCAGCTGCTGGACATCTTCGTGTTCGACCGCGTGCGCCAGCGGGCCCGCCACTGGTGGGCCGCGCCTTCGCTGTCGGCGATCTTCGGGCAGGCGCTGGACACGGCGACGTTTTTTGCCGTCGCCTTTGCCGCCAGCAGCAATCCATTCATGGCCGCGCACTGGGTCGAAATTGCTGCCGTGGACTACGTGATCAAGCTCATCGCCTGCACCGTGTTTTTCCTGCCGGCGTACGGCGTCTTGCTGGCCGGCATCATGCGGCTGCTGGGCGTATCCGGCACCACGCATGCGACGGCGCAGGCCACGCCCTGACCTGCCCCCTTGCGCGCGTCGTTGCGCGCCCACACGGTAGGTGTCAACCAGCGTGGCGACGCGTGGCGACGCCCGCCGGAAACCGTCACAAGGGGAGTCAAGTGCGGGCGCCCGCGCGAGCAACCTCCAGGGACACCACGTGAAGCCGCTCGACTGGCTGCCGTGGAGGCGGCCACCACCCGCGATCCACGACCTCCTCTGGCAGCGTGCAGTGGCCGCGTGCCCGCTGGCCCAGCGCCTGCCGCGCGACGCGCGCGAACGGCTGCGCGATCTCGCCGCCCGTTTCCTGCAACGCAAGCGCTTCCATCCGGTCGAGCTCGAGCTCGGCGATTTCGAATGCCTGCTGATCGCCATGCAGGCCGGCATCTCCGTGCTGAACCACGGCTTCCGCGCGCTGCGCGGCTGGCAGACGGTGGTGGTGTATCCGGGCGAGTTCCGCGTGCACCACGACTACCACGACGCCGCCACCGGCGTGGTGACCAAGGGCGATCGCGTACTGATCGGCGAGGCCTGGCAGCGCGGTCCGCTGGTGCTGGCGTGGGCGGCAATCGAACGTGATCTTGCGCATCCGTGGGACGGCTACAACGTGGTCGCGCACGAAATCGCGCACAAGCTCGACATGCTGGACGGGCCGCCCGATGGTGTCCCGCCGCTGCCCCGCGGCATGGACTGGCGGGACTGGATCGATACGTTCCAGGGCGCCTACGATCGCCTGCGCATGGCGTTGCGCAGCGGCCAGCGCGTGGCGATCGATCCCTACGCCGCGACCAATCCCGGCGAGTTTTTCGCGGTGGCCAGCGAAATGCATTTTTCCGACCCGGCGCGACTCGCCTGGGTCGAACCCGGCGTCGCCCGCCTGCTCACGGATTTCTATGGCGCCTCGCCGGCGCCCCTGGACGCCGCGGCGATGCCGGTGACGTGGGGCGGACCGCTCCGCAGCGGCGATGCACCGTGATGCGTGTTCAGCGCGCGCGCACGAACGAACGCATCTGCTCACCGCGCCCGGTCTTGAACTCGGTCGGCACCGGACCGTCAAGCGAACCGATGAAGGCGAAACGATCGCCTTCGATCCGATAGCTCGCGGTCAGCGAGGTGTGCCCACGTGGGCCCTCGTCGTCGGTCCAGGTGATGCGGTGCGGCGTCACGCCGGCGTCCAGCACGAACGAGCCTTCGAGGATCACGTCGCCCTCGACCGTCGTCACGGTGTAGCGGTTGCCGCGGATCTCGGTCAGTGAATCCGGCGCGCCATGCGTGTCCGGTGGATCGTCCACGCCGTCCTGCTCGAAGGCGACCTGCCGCCAGCTTCCCTGCAGCGCCTGCAGATCCTCGTCTTCGGCCGTTCCCACCCTCTCAGTCCCCGGTCAACCAGCGCGCGGCATCCAGTGCGAAGTAGGTCAGGATGGCATCGGCACCCGCGCGCTTGATGGACAGCAACGCCTCCATGGCGCACGCGCGCTCGTCGATCCAGCCATTGCCTCCCGCGGCCTTGAGCATCGCATACTCACCCGACACCTGGTACACGAACGTCGGCGCGCCGAAGCGTTCCTTGACCCGGCGCACGATGTCGAGATACGGCAGGCCCGGCTTGACCATCACCATGTCGGCGCCTTCGTCCAGGTCCAGCGCGACCTCGCGCAGGGCCTCGTCGGAATTGCCCGGATCCATCTGGTAGGTGTGCTTGGAGCCCTTGCCGAGGCTCGCCGCCGATCCCACCGCATCGCGGAATGGACCGTAAAAGCTCGACGCGTACTTGGCCGAATACGCGAGGATGCGGGTGTGGATGAAACCTTCACGCTCCAGCGCGTTGCGGATGGCACCGATGCGGCCATCCATCATGTCCGAAGGCGCCACGATATCCGCGCCGGCCCGCGCCTGCGACAGCACCTGCTTGATGAGCGCCGCAACGGTTTCGTCGTTGAGGATGTAGCCGGTCTCGTCGATCAAGCCGTCCTGGCCGTGGGTCGTAAACGGGTCGAGCGCGTCATCGCAGATGACGCCCAGCGCGGGGAAATGCGCTTTCAGCGCACGCACGCTGCGCTGCACCAGGCCGTCGTCATTCCAGGCTTCGCGCCCGTCGGCGGTCTTCTTGGAATCGTCAAGGTGCGGGAACAGCGCCAGCGCCGGCACGCCAAGCTTTTGCGCCTCGGCCGCCACTTCCAACAGCGCGTCGATGGTGAGGCGCGCGACGCCCGGCATCGAGGGCACGGCTTCGCGCGCCGCGCCGCGACCTTCCATGACGAAAACCGGCAGGATCAGGTCCGCGGGAGTCAGGACCGTCTCGCGCATCAGCGCGCGCGAGAACGCGTCGCGGCGCATGCGCCGCATCCGGATGGCGGGATACGCCATGACGATCACCCAAGAGCTGTGAAGAAACGCTCATTGTAGCGTCCTGCCCTGTGGGGAACCCGAAAAGCGCCGCGTTCTGGCACGGATCCTGCTGGATCCCACCCGTCGATCGCGCAATGGACGCAGCGTGCAGCGGCTCATGTTCCATTCAACCCGTTGCAGTTAAATTGAAGTTAATGCAGAATCGGGTCCAACGGATATGGATCACTTCACACACCGAATCTTGAATTTGCGTGTAACCGGTTGAAAGCGCCATGATTCCATCACTGTCCGTCCTGCTTGCCCTCTTGGTCCTCGCGCTCACGAGCGTGCTGAGCATCAAGCACATCCCTGAAGGTCAGGTCTACACCCTGCGCCGTCTGGGCAAGCCCGCCGGGATTCTTACCGCCGGCACCCACCTGGTCATTCCTCTCATCGAATCGATCTCGCACAAGATCAGCATCGCCGGCTACACCCTGGCGGTGGAAGAGCATCTGGAGGCGCCCGCACAGGCCGCCACGCTGCGCGGCCGGGTGTGGTGGCAGGTGCTCGACCCGGAGCGCGCCGACGCGGTGATCGACCGCGCCGATGACATGATCCGCCTCGGCCTGCGCGATGCCGTGTCCGACCAGCCGGATGCCGCCGACCGCGCGCCGGACCAGCGCTCGCGCAACCAGCGCATCAAACAGACCTTGAACGGCAGCCTGCGTGAACGCGGGGTGCTGGTGACGCGCGTCGAGCTGGAACTCGCCGCGTAGCCGCACCGAGTCAGGGAGAGAAACGGTGAGCCCGCGCAAGCGGGCTCCCGTTTTTTGGCCCCTGCCGCCAACCTGCACCGCTCGACCCTGCGCTCCCCGCTCCCGGTGCCATCGGCACCGCCGCGCTACTGGCCCAGCATGTACAGCTGCCGCAGGTCCTTGGCCGTCATCTGCAGGAACGGGCGCATGGTCAGGCGCCCCGTGATGCCGATGCTGCCCTCGAGGTAGTGCAGTTCCTTGAATTTTTCGCGGGTTTCGCGATCCGGTTCCACGTCGAGGCCGTTCTCGCGCGCCAGCAGCAGACCCTTGGCGCGCAGCGCGAGCTCGGTGTGGACGCGCAGATAGCACAGCATGTCCACCATCAGCGCGCCGTCCAGCTGTTCGCGCAGGCTGCTCAGGAAAACGCCGGCGGGCGTGCGGCCGAAGTTGCCTGACTCGAGCATCTGCATCAGCTCGGCATCCCGATCGAAATCCGCTTCCAGCCACTCGTGGGTGCGGTGTTCACTGATGCCCAGCAACAGGTACAACAGCGGCGGCAGGATCAGCAGCACGCCGGCCGTGGACAGCACGGGCGAAACATAGAAGTGGTTGAAAATGGAATGCACAGCTACGGCCACCAGCAGGCCGGGAATGCAGTGCACGATCCGCACGTCCACGCTGCGCTCGGCCAGCGTCTGCGTGATCACCGCAAAAATGGCCACCACGCCACCGTGCATCACCGCAGTGCCGAAACCGCGCACGATCCAGAGCGTCAGCGTGGTGTCGTGGTCGAGATACAGGTAATAAAAGTTCTCGACCAGCGCGAAGCCGGCACCCACCGCGAAGCCAAGGAGGATGGCATCGACCAGAAATCCGATGCGATGGGTGCCGAACAGCCACAGCACCACCGAAGCCTTCAGCGTTTCCTCCACCACCGGCGCCACCCAGCGGGAATAATGCGTGAGGTTCATGCCGAGCAGGTCCAGCAATTCTCCGTTGAGGATGTAGGCCACCACGGCGGCGCTGCCGCCAGCGACCAGCATCGCAACCACCAGCCGCATGCGCACCATCCGGTACGAGTCGAGGTAGATCAACAGCAGCAGGAAGCAGCCGACCGGCAGCAGGCCGACCGGAACGACCGTGAGTAACGCCAGCTTGGCATGCAGGCTGCCCATCGTCACAGGATCTTCAGCGAGATCATCCACTCGCCCGCACCGCCGCTTGAACCCTCACCTGCACCGCCGAATCCGCGTGCGTAGCCGCCCGACAAGGTCATCGGCAGATGGTTCAGCACGGAAAAGTCGAGGTCGAGCTGCAGGCCGACGTCGCGCGTCGTGGTACGCAGCGCGGCGTGCCCCGGATCAGTCATCAGCGCGCCCGTGAACAGCGCCGGCCGGATCCACTTGAGGAAGAAGCCCGGACTGCCGACGTTGTCGAACCGCCACGGCGGCAGGTTCAGCTCGAGCATCGACCTGGCGAAGGTATGGCCCGCGAGCTCGTCGATCTCGAAGCCGGGAAAACTATCGAACTCGCGGTAGTGCTTGGGATCCTGGTTGTCGACGTAGTTGTTCTGAAAGCCGCCGAAGTAGAAATTGGCAAGATTGTTGGTACGCGATCCACCGGACACGCCCACGCTGTTGTAGAGCCACAGCGACATGTGCGGCACCGGCAGCATGAAGCCGAAGTCGAACCCGGCGCGCAGTTGCGGAATGACCCGCCCGTTCGCGACCCAGGTCCGGGTGTCGAGGTTCCAGCCCAGGCCCTGCT
>DASTNI010000036.1:0-85833 GCA_035720985.1 Rhodanobacteraceae bacterium
ACGCGGCATTGCTGGATCAGGGTTGCCCCCATTGTCCAATATTCCCCACTGCTGCCTCCCGTAGGAGTTTGGGCCGTGTCTCAGTCCCAATGTGGCTGATCATCCTCTCAGACCAGCTACGGATCGTCGCCTTGGTGGGCCATTACCCCGCCAACTAGCTAATCCGACATCGGCTCATCCAATCGCGCAAGGTCTTTCGATCCCCTGCTTTCACCCGAAGGTCGTATGCGGTATTAGTCCGGGTTTCCCCGGGTTATCCCCCACGACAGGGCAGATTCCGATGTGTTCCTCACCCGTCCGCCACTCGCCATCAGGGTGTATTGCTACACCCCATGCTGCCGTTCGACTTGCGTGTGTTAGGCATGCCGCCAGCGTTCAATCTGAGCCAGGATCAAACTCTTCACTTGGATGTTGCGACAACCCGAGGGTTGCCTGTTGCTTGAAGAGTCCAAAACCTGAACTGCAATTCATCGCTGAATCACTAAGGTTCAAAGGTTTGGACGTCTTGCATCGATGAACTTTCGTCCACCTGCAAGCCGCCCACACAAGTCACCTGTGCACACTGTCAAGGAGCGTTGCGGCGCGAAACCCCAGGTTTCGCGACACGGGACGTTTCGTCGCGTGAGCCGCCCATTGTAGCCACCTTTTCCGACCTGTCAACCGCGAATTCGAAGTCGACTCGGTCTTGAAGCGCCGCGCTGCGCAGCATGCGTCGCGCGGGCCGACAAGGATACAGCGCGCCTTCCTGCATTGGAAGGGCCACACGCGGCGTGGCGCAAACCCGCGCTAGACTGCGGGTTTCCGCCCTTCCGAAGAGACCATCATGCGACTGACAGCGACGCTTGCCCTGTGTTTTTGCACCGGCCTCGCCTGCACGGCGGTGGCGCAGCCTTCGGCGCAAGCCACCGCCACGCTTCGCGGCCAGACGTTCACCATCGAGGTGGCGACGACTCCGGCGGAGCAAACGCACGGCCTCATGGACCGCACGTCGATGCCGCCGAACCACGGGATGTTGTTCGTGTTCGCCGACACGGAACCACGCACGTTCTGGATGAAGAACACGCTGATCCCGCTCGACATGGTGTTTTTCAACGGAGAGCGCCGCGTCGTCGCGATCCAGGCCGACGCCAAGCCCTGCCGCGCCGACCCCTGCAGGCTTTATCCCAGCACCGTGCCCGCGCGCTACGTGCTCGAGCTCAACGCCGGCACCGCGCACCGGCTGGGGTTGCACAAGGGTGACGTGATGACGCTGTCCGGCGTTGCCGCGCGCACCCAGTGAAACGTGCCGTCGTCGCCGCGGATGCAGGTGCAACCAAGCGGCAACGGTACCAATGGCCCGGGGGGCTCGGCGTCGAACCAGCGGTCATCAAACGGAACGAACTCGCGCATGCCTGTCTCCCCGCACCCAGCCTCTGATGCAAGCACGACGAGGTGGTTTCAGGGTGACGCAATCGTGGCGAGGATGTGGCGGTCAGGCGTCGACCTCGATCATCTCGAAATCTTCCTTGGTGACGCCGCAATCGGGACAGGTCCAGGTGTCGGGAAGATCTTCCCAGCGCGTGCCGGGTTCGATGCCCTCTTCGGGCAACCCGGCTGCCTCGTCATAGATGAACCCACATACCACGCACATGAATTTTCGGTAGGTGATGACGGTTTCTGCTGATGCACTCATGGGACCGGTGACGCAAGCGATGATGTGTCGTATTGTCGCAAGTTGCGCACGCGCATGAAAGGCGCCGCTTGACCTGCATCAACGCCGACCCGTGGCGGCGCCCCGCGCGGAGCGCCTTTCAGTTCGCAGGCGACCGATGGATTCTTGCATGCCCAGCAATCACCAGCTCTTTCAGCGCGCGCTCGAGGTCTTGCCGGGTGGCGTGGATTCTCCGGTACGCGCATTTCGCGCGGTCGGCGGCGAGCCCTTCACCACCGCGCGCGCGGACGGCCCCTACCTGTGGGACGTGGAAGGCAAGCGCTACATCGACTATGTCGGCTCCTGGGGGCCGATGATTGCGGGCCACAACCACCCGCGCGTGCGGGCCGCGGTCGAGCGCGCGGTGCGCGATGGCTTGTCTTTCGGGACACCCTGCGCCGCCGAAGCCGAACTCGGCGAGGCGATCCAGGCGCTGATGCCCGCGATCGAAATGGTGCGCTTCGTGAGTTCGGGCACGGAAGCCACGATGTCCGCACTCCGGCTGGCGCGCGGCACCACAGGGAGGGATCGTTTCGTCAAGTTCGAGGGCTGCTACCACGGCCACGGCGACTCGTTCCTGGTGAAGGCAGGCTCGGGTGCACTGACCCTGGGCGTGCCCGATTCCCCCGGCGTGCCCAAGGCGCTGGCCGACCTCACGATAACGCTGCCGTACAACGACATCGACGCCGTACGCGCGTGCTTCGATGAACTGGGTGAGACGCTCGCCTGCGTCATCGTCGAACCGGTGGCGGGCAACATGAACTGCGTGCCGCCGCGGCCAGGCTTCCTGCAGACCTTGCGCGACCTGTGCACGCGCCACGGCGCGCTGCTGATCTTCGACGAAGTCATGACCGGCTTTCGCGTGGCGCGGGGCGGCGCGCAGGAGTTGTACGCGATCACGCCGGACCTCACCACGCTCGGCAAGATCATCGGCGGCGGCATGCCGGTGGGCGCCTATGGCGGCCGCCGCGACCTCATGCGCCAGGTGGCACCAACCGGTCCGGTGTACCAGGCCGGCACGCTGTCGGGCAATCCGGTCGCGATGGCGGCGGGATTGGCGATGCTGGAACTCGTGCGTGAACCCGGCTTCCACGAACGGCTGGCGCTGCAGACGCAGGCGTTGTGCGAGGGCCTGGCCAGCATCGCGCGTGAGGCCGGCGTACCGTTCTCGGCCAATCGGGTCGGCGGCATGTTCGGCCTGTTCTTCAACGCCGAAAAGGTCGAGACATTCGCGCAGGCCACCGCCTGCGATCGGGCCGCGTTCGGCCGTTTCTTCCACGCGATGCTGACGCAAGGCGTCTACTTTGCGCCCAGCACGTTCGAAGCCGGATTCATGTCGAGCACGCACGACGCCGAGGTGATCGCCCAGACGCTGGCCGCCGCGCGCGCCGGATTCGCGGCGGCGGCGCAGGGTTAGCGCACCGTCACGTCACCACGCGCCGGTGTTGGGCATCGACGCCCACGGTTCGGCCGGCGGTTTCCGGTCTCCCGCCTGCAGGAGCTCGATCGAGATCAGGTCGGGCGAGCGTACGAACGCCATGTGGCCGTCGCGCGGCGGGCGATTGATGGTCACGCCCATCCGCTGCAGGCGCGCGCAGGTCGCATAGATGTCCTCGACGCGGAACGCAAGGTGCCCGAAGTTGCGCGCCGAGCCGTAGTCTTCGGTCGAGCCCCAGTTGTGGGTGATCTCGAGCTCGGCCTCGGGGCTGTCCGGCGCCGCCAGGAACACCAGCGTGTACTTGCCTTCCGGAACCTCGCGTCGGCGCACTTCGTGCAAGCCCAGTCCATCGCAATAAAAACGCAGCGCCGCGTTCAGGTCGCGCACGCGCACCATGCTGTGCAGATATCTCACGTCGTCCTCGCCCGCATTGCCATCAAGGCTGGTTCCACAAGGTTAGCGCCCGCGCCGCAAGCGCGCAGGCTGCGCGCCACGGAAGGCGTCACGGCTTCTGGAAGCGCGGAATGGCGTCGCGCAACGCCGCAAGGCGCTCGATGGGATCGGTCAGCTCCAGCATCTGCTGACGGTCGGTGTCGCTCAACGGCAGCAGCTCGGCCAGGCGAAACCCCACCCAGCTCGCGTCTTCGTAACGCTCGCGCGGACCGTTGCGCCAGACGAGGCCGGCCTGCTCGGCCATGCGTTCGAGGATGGTCGGCAGCAGCGAAAACTCGACCGGAACGGCGATTGCCGCCTCGTCCGGCCACCGCCGGATCTCACCGAGCATGAGGCCGTTGCTGCGCACGCGCGATTTTTCCACCCTGAAGCGCGCTTCGCCGCTCACGCTGATGCCGAGGAGCCCATCCGGCAAGGTGTCGAAATCGACGATGCGTGCCAGGGTCCCGACCGCCGCCGGCACCGCGCCGCCGCCGGTCTCGCGGCCCGACAGGATGAGGCTCACGCCAAACACGCCGTTGGCGCGCGCGCATTCGCGCACCATGTCGAGATAGCGCAATTCGAACACCCGAAGCCCCAGCGTGCCGCCCGGGAACAGCACCGTATCCAGCGGGAACAGGGGGACTTCGTTGCGCTTCACGCGGCCAGTCTAACCCGCGTCCAACGCGTCCACGAAGCGCCTGGGCGCACCCTCGAACCCCCCATTGGACATGAACACGACGTAGTCGCCGGCCCTGGCTTCGCGGCGCAGCGCGGCGATGAGATCCGGTACCGACTCGGCGACCTCGCCGCGCCCGGACAAACCATCCACCACCTTGTGGGCATCCCAGCGCAGATCGGGCCGCTGCAGCAGCACCACCCGGTCAGCTGCCGTCAGCGAGGCCGCAAGCGAAGCCAGGTGCGCCCCCGCGCGCATGGAATTCGAGCGCGGCTCCAGGCCCACCAGGATGCGGGCCGTTCCGACCCTCGCGCGCAGCCCGGCCAGCGTGGTCGCGATCGCGGTCGGATGGTGCGCAAAATCATCGTAGACGTGGATCCCGCCGGTCTCGCCCAGCAGCTCCAGGCGGCGTTTGGCGCTGGCGAACGTCGCAAAGCCGGGCAGCAGGGCGTCGGCGTCGATGCCGGTCGCGTGCGCCGCGGCCAACGCGGCCAGCGCGTTCATGACGTTGTGCCGACCCAGCAATCGCCAGTGGACCTCGCCCACGGGCCGGTCGTGATGCGTGATCGCAAACGCCGAGCCATCGGCCGCGAGCAGGCTGGCCCGCCAATCGCCCCGCTCGATGCCGAAGGTTTCGACCGGCGTCCAGCAGCCCATCGCCAGCACCTCGGCCAGCCGCGCGTCTTCGGCGTTGACGATCAGGCGACCGTTGCCGGGCACCGTGCGTACCAGATGATGAAACTGGCGCTGGATGGCCGCGACGTCCGGGAAAATGTCGGCGTGGTCGTATTCGAGGTTGTTGAGGATGGCAATGCGCGGGCGGTAGTGCACGAACTTCGAGCGTTTGTCGAAGAACGCCGTGTCGTACTCGTCGGCTTCGATCACGAACGGCGTGGCCGAAGCGCCTCCCCCCTTCCTTTCTCCCTCCGGAAGAAAGTGACCCGAGGGGCCGGATGAGGGGGCTCCTTCGCGCGGGCCAACATTGGGCGCGCCCGAACCCTCACCCCTGCCCCTCTCCCGGCGGGAGAGGGGTTCAAGACCCCCAAGCCGCGCCGATACCCCAAAATTTTCCGGCACCCCGCCGACCAGGAAGCCGGGTGCGACGCCCGCGGCATCGAGGAGGTACGCCAAGAGGCTGGTGGTCGTGGTCTTGCCGTGCGTGCCCGCCACGGCCAATACCTCGCGTCCGCGCAGCACGTGTTCGCCCAGCCACTGCGGCCCCGAGACGTACGGCAGGTCCGTGTTCAACATGTACTCGACCGACGGATTGCCGCGCGACAGCGCGTTGCCGACCACCACGAGATCGGGCGCCGGCCGCAGGTGATCCGCCGACCAGCCTTCCTCGAGCGCGATGCCGAGCGCGCGCAGCTGGTCGCTCATCGGTGGATAGACGTTGGCGTCCGAACCCTGCACCTCGACGCCCAGCTCGCGCGCCAACGCCGCGATGCCTCCCATGAAGGTGCCGCAGATGCCGAGAATGTGGATGCGCATGGTGCCCTCCTCCGCGGCTCACGCGGCGCCGGCGGCGCCCGTGACCAGCGCGCCGGCGATCACGCTGACCAAGACCAGCAGCATGAGGATCAGTACGCTGCCCGCCACCGGGACTTCCAACGACCGGCGCAGGATCCTGATCCAGACCACGAGCTGCCAGATTTCCACCGCGGCGATCACGCACACCAGCAGCGCCTGGCCACCGGTCACCTCGGGCATGCGCGGTGGCCGCGCCAGCCAGCCCTCGAGCCACGCCCTGAGCGGCAACAGGCCGCCGAGCAGGTAACGCACCACGCCGGACAGCAGGTACACCGCGGCCAGCGCGGTCGTCGTCTGCACGAAGCGCTCGGCCTTGCCGCGGCTGCGCAGCAACAGCCACAGCATCCCGACGGCGGCGAACCCGCCCACGACGGCGCCCGCCAGCGCGCCCGCGGCCGCGCCGGTGCGCGATCCCATCAAGGCTTCCACCGCGGCGCCCGCAACCAAGAGCGCAATCAGGACGCGCGGCGCGTAGGGCAGATCATCCGGACCACTCCGGAACAGGCAGATGTCGCGCAGGCTGGCGAAAAACTCGCGCAACGTCACGCGCGCGACGGAGATCGCAGCGCCGTGAGGATGCGATCGCCGATGGCGCCGATGTCGCCCACGCCGTCGACCTCGGTCAGCAGGCCATGCTGCGCATAGAAGCCGGCCACGGGCGCGGTCTGTTCGGCATACACGGCAAGCCGCTTGCGGACGGTGACCGGATCGTCGTCGGCGCGGTGCTCCTGCTCGAACCGGATCTCGCAGCGCTTGATGATCGCCGCATCGGGCACGTTCAACTTGACCACGGCGTCCAGCGGTTGGCCGACGCGCTTCAGCAAACCATCGAGCGCATCGGCCTGCACGAGGTTGCGCGGGTAACCGTCGAGGATGAAACCGGGCCCGGTGTCGGGTTGCGCGAGGCGCTCTTCCAGGAGGCCGAGCACGATCTCGTCGGACACGAGCTGGCCGGCTTCCATCACCGCCTTGGCCTGTTGGCCCAGCGGGGTGCCGGCCTTGACCGCGGCGCGGAGCAGGTCGCCGGTCGAAATGTGCGCCGCGCCCAACTCCATTTTCAGCCGCTTCGCCTGCGTGCCCTTGCCCGACCCGGGTGCACCCAACAACACGATCCGCATGACGTACCCCTTTCGGCCCGCCCATGCGGTGCCTTGATTGTGCAATCCGACGAAAGGCGGTTACGCTAGCCGCTTTTCAACCACCCCGTCAATGCCGCGCACGAGGCGGCCAAGTGCCCATGAGCCCGCAACCCAGAGCCACCGGAAAGCTGTTGTACGCGCAGTCGGGCGGCGTTACCGCCGTCATCAACGCCACCGCCGCGGCGGTGATCGAAACCTGCCGCCGGCACCAGGTCACGGCCTACGCGGCGCGCAACGGCATCCTGGGCGCACTGCGCGAGGACCTCATCGACACCCGGAAGGATTCGGCCGCGGCGATCGCCGCGCTGAAGCACACGCCGGGCGGCGCATTTGGCTCGTGCCGGGTCAAGCTGAAGTCGCCAGACGTCGACCGCGCAAAATACGAGCGCCTGATCGAGGTGTTCCGCGCACACGACATCCGCTGGTTCCTCTACAACGGCGGCAACGATTCGGCCGATACCGCGCTGAAACTGTCGCAACTCGGCAAGCGCATGGGCTACGACATCCGCTGCATCGGCGTGCCGAAGACGGTCGACAACGACCTCGCCGTGACCGACTGCAGCCCGGGTTTTGGTTCGGTCGCGCGTTACACCGCGGTCAGCATCCGCGAGGCCGCACTCGACGTGCGTTCGATGGCTGAAACCTCGACGCGCGTCTTCATTGCCGAGGTGATGGGTCGCCACGCCGGCTGGATCGCGGCATCGGCGGGGCTCGCCGGCGATCACCCGGACGAGGCGCCGCACGTGATCCTGTTTCCCGAGCAACCCTTCAAGGTCGAGGCGTTCCTCGCCCGCGTCAAAGCGACGGTCGAGCGCGTGGGCTACTGCGTCGTCGCCGCGAGCGAAGGCATCCGCCATGCCGATGGCAAATTCGTCGCCGACGCGGGCGCCGGCACCGATGCCTTCGGCCACACCCAATTGGGCGGCGTCGCGCCGCTGCTGGCCAGCCTGGTCAGCGGCAAATTGGGGCTCAAGACACACTGGGCGGTGTCCGATTACCTGCAGCGCTCGGCGCGGCACCTGGCATCGAAGACCGACGTCGACCACGCGCTCGCGGTCGGCCAGGCCGCGGTGGAACTCGCGCTCGCCGGCAAGAACGCGGTGATGCCCGTGATCGTCCGCACCTCCAACGCGCCCTACCGCTGGAAGGTCGGTGAGGCCAGGCTGAGCCAGGTCGCCAATCACGAAAAGAAGCTGCCACGCAACTTCATGACGAAGGATGGTTACGGCATCACGGCCGCCGCACGCACGTATCTTGCGCCGTTGATCCGCGGCGACGCGCCGCCGCCCTACGGCAAGGATGGCCTGCCGGCGTATGTGACCCTGAAAAACGTCGCCGTCCGACGCAAGCTGCGGGACTTCGGCGCCGGCTGAACCTGCGGCGGGCGGTCCGCCAGTGGCGGTGGTATGCCCAAGGACGCACTCGCGCGGCGCGGGCGGCGTGACCGCTACGGAGTCGGCAGGCGCTGTGCTGCGATGTGGTTCAGCTCGCCGTGCTGCGCGTTGTCCGCAAACCCGTCGAAGCGGCCCGCAGCCAATCCGCGCGCCGCGCGCAGGAATCCGCCCCATGCCGCGCCCGCCAGCGCGCCGCCCACGCTGATGCGCCGCACGCCCCAGGCTTCGAGATCGGCAAGCGTGTAGGCCGGCGGATGTCCCACCAGCACATTGAGCGGCTTGGGCGCGACGGCCGCGACCAGCGCCTTGATCTGCCCGGGCTGCTGGCCACCCAACGCGTAGAGGCAATCGGCGCCGGCGTCGGCAAAGGCCTTGAGGCGCTTCACCGCCTCCGGGAGCGGATCGGGACGCCCCGTGATGAAGCACTGCGTGCGGCCGACCAGCATCACGTCCTGGCCGGTGGCGTCGATGGCCGCACGCGCTGCGCGCAGCCGCGCCAGCGCGGTGTCGAAGGCGTACAGCGTGTGGTCGTGCCGCGAATCCTCGATCGACAGCGCGGCGACGCCAGTCTCGACGCAACGGCGCACGTTGTCCTTGAGGCCGGCGAGATCATCGGCATAGCCGTCCTCGAAATCGGCGTTGACCGGCAACGGCGTGGCCTCGACGATTTCCCGGCAGTGCGCCAACACCCGGTCGACGCCCATGGTGCCGTCCGGCTGCGCATGCGCCCACGCGTGGCCGGAACTGGTCGTCGCCAAGGCCTTGAACCCCAGCGCCGCAAGCGCATGCGCCGAGCCGGCGTCCCACGGGTTGGGAATGATGAAGCACCCCGACTCGTGCAGCGTACGGAACGCTGCACGCCGCGCCGCAAAACGAGCCTGGTCCATCTGTTGCTCTCCACCGCGACCGCAATCCGATCGAACCTGCCATTCTAGGTGCGCTGGCCCGCGCCTCCATGATCCGGCGCAGGCCCTGGCCGCAACCGGCAACGCCGCTATACTTGCCCGATTATCTGTTGTGGTGGCTGCGTGCCGATGACTGCCCGCCGGGTGGTCGCACGCGCGCAGCCGGGCTGGCGGGAAGCCGACCCGATGCATGCGCCAACGGATGGCTGCCGCGAAGCGTCCTTGCGTACGCGCACTTTCACTCACCGATTCCCACAAGGGGTTGTCTGATGCTGCTGGAACACTATGGGGTTTGGATCGCGCTGGCCTGCGCGGTCGTGGCGATTCTGTACGGAATCATTTCCGCCAGCTGGATCATGAAGCAGCCGGCCGGCAACGAGCGCATGCAGGGCATCGCGCACGCCGTGCAGGAAGGCGCCAAGGCGTACCTGAATCGCCAGTACGGCACCATCGCCATCGCCGGCATCGTGCTGCTGATCCTGGTCGGCTTCTTCATCAGCTGGCCGACCGCCATCGGGTTTGCGGTGGGCGCCATCCTGTCGGGGGCGACCGGCTACATCGGCACGAACGTGTCGGTGCGCGCCAACGTGCGCACGGCCGAGGCCGCACGCGGCGGCATCGGCAAGGCCATGAACGTCGCCTTCCGCGGCGGCGCGATCACCGGCATGCTGGTGGTGGGGCTGGCACTGCTGGGCGTCGCGGGCTACTGGCTGGTGCTGCAGGCCTTTGGCCTGACCGGCGAGCCCGGGCTGCACGCGCTGGTCGGCCTGGCCTTCGGTTCGTCGCTGATCTCGATCTTCGCGCGCCTGGGCGGCGGCATCTTCACCAAGGGCGCCGACGTCGGCGCCGACCTCGTCGGCAAGGTCGAAGCCGGCATCCCCGAAGACGATCCGCGCAACCCCGCGGTCATCGCCGACAACGTGGGCGACAACGTCGGCGACTGCGCCGGCATGGCGGCCGACCTGTTCGAGACCTACGCGGTGACGGTGGTCGCGACCATGCTGCTCGGCGGCCTCGCGTTCGCGAACGACCCCAACGCCGTGTTGTATCCGTTGGTGCTGGGCGCGGCCTCGATCATCGCGTCGGTCATCGGCACGTTCTTCGTCAAGGTCAAGGCGGGGGGCGCGATCATGGGCGCGCTCTATCGCGGCGTGTTCGTCTCGGCGCTGCTGGCGGCCATCGCGTTCTGGTTCATCACGCACAACCTGTTCCCGCAGGGGTTGAGCGATGCCGACGTCTCGATCTCGGCGAATAGCCTCTTCTATTGCGCCGTGATCGGGCTGGTGCTGACTGGTCTCATCGTCTGGATCACCGAGTACTACACGGGTACCAACCACAAGCCGGTGCAGCAGATCGCCAAGGCCTCGACCACCGGCCACGGCACCAACATCATTGCCGGGCTCGGCATTTCGATGAAGGCGACGGCCTGGCCGGTGCTGGCGATCTGCGCTTCCATCTGGTTCGCGTACTGGTTCGGCGGCCTGTACGGCATCGCGGTCGCGGTCACCGCCATGCTGTCGATGACCGGCATGATCGTCGCGCTGGACGCCTATGGTCCGATCACGGACAACGCGGGCGGCATCGCCGAGATGGCCGACCTGCCGGCCGAGGTGCGCGGCATCACCGATCCGCTGGACGCCGTCGGCAACACCACCAAGGCGGTGACCAAGGGCTACGCGATCGGCTCGGCGGCGCTGGCGGCGCTGGTGCTGTTTGCCGACTACACCCACAACCTTTCCACCGCCGCGGGCGGCCAGGCGTTCCAGTTCGATCTGTCCGACCACAAGGTCATCGTGGGCCTCCTGATCGGCGGCTTGATCCCGTATCTCTTCAGCGCGATGGCGATGGAAGCCGTGGGCCGCGCCGCGGGCTCGGTGGTCGAGGAAGTCCGCCGCCAGTTCCGCGAGATCAAGGGCATCATGGACGGCACGGGCAAGCCGAAGTACGACCGCGCGGTCGACATGCTGACCAAATCCGCGATCAAGGAAATGATCATTCCCTCGCTGCTGCCCGTGGTGGTGCCGATCCTGGTCGGCCTGATCCTGGGTCCCAAGGCGCTGGGCGGCGTGCTGATCGGCACCATCGTCACGGGCCTGTTCGTCGCGATCTCCATGACGACCGGCGGCGGTGCCTGGGACAACGCCAAGAAGTACATCGAGGACGGCAACTTTGGCGGCAAGGGCTCCGAGGCACACAAGGCGGCGGTCACGGGCGACACCGTGGGCGACCCGTACAAGGACACCGCGGGTCCGGCCGTGAATCCGCTGATCAAGATCATCAACATCGTGGCGCTGTTGATCATCCCGCTGCTCACGCTGCACTGATCGGCGCCCCACCGCGAGACTTCCGACGCCCCGCCTTGCGGGGCGTTTTTTTTTGCGGGCCGGCCCGAGGCGTTCCGGCGCCCGGACCGCACGCCGTCACGGCGGACCTGCGCTGTCTGGCGCCGGCAACCCCGCGACCCGGCGCGGCTCCGGGCGGCTTTCGATGGCAAAAACTTGCGTGACGAGCGCGCGGCAGCAGTATCTGTCGTAGACTAGCCCGTTTTCACGACGATCAACCCGATGGGTCTGGACCACGTGTCGGCGGGCCGCGACGTGCCCGCCGACGTCAACGTCATCATCGAAATCCCGAAGGACGCCGACCCGGTCAAGTACGAGGTCGACAAGGCCTCCGGTGCGATCTTCGTCGACCGCGTCCTGTCGACCCCGATGCGTTACCCCTGCAATTACGGCTACATCCCCAACACCCTTTCGGGTGACGGCGATCCGGCCGACGCGCTGGTGCTGCTGCCGCTGCCGTTGATCGCGGGTTCGGTGGTCCGCTGCCACCCCGTCGGCATGCTGAACATGGACGACGAAGCCGGCCATGACGTCAAGCTCGTCGTGGTCCCCGACGCGAAAGTGTTCCAGGGTTATGCGCACATCCACGAAATCGACGACGCGCCGCAACACTGGCGCGATCGCATCGCGCATTTTTTCGCGCACTACAAGGATCTCGAAACCGGCAAATGGGTGAAGATCGTGGGCTGGGGCGATGCGGCCGCAGCCCGTGCGGAAATCCGCGCGTCGGTCGAACGCTACCGGCAGGCCCCCCAACCGCCGCGGTTCTGAAACGTACCCCACCGACCGCGACGCGCGAGCGGCACGCCGCGGTTCCCAGCCACACCACCAGAAGCCAATCCCATGTCCAGACCTTCCCCGCTTTGGCGTTCCTCCGCCGCGCCCTTTCCACCCGGCTGCACGTCCGGCCCCTTTCACGACTGTGCTAGCGTGATCGCATGAACAGGTCCCGCCGCACGCGCATCGTTGCCACGCTGGGCCCCGCCACCGACGCCCCCGAAGTCCTCGAGCGCACCCTGGCCGCCGGGGTCGACGTCGTTCGTCTCAATCTGTCGCACGGCGAAGGCGCCGATCACCTCCGGCGTGCCGACGACGTACGCCGGATCGCCGCGAAGCTCGGGCGCGATGTCGGCATCCTGGCCGATCTGCAGGGTCCGAAGATCCGCATCCGTACCTTCGCCGATGGCCCGGTTCATCTGGAACCCGGCGCGGATTTCACGCTCGATTGCCGCGCCGACGCCACTCCCGGTGACTCGACGCGCGTGGGCGTGAGCTACCTCGGCCTGCCCCACGACCTGCAGGCGGGCGACCACCTGCTGCTGGACGATGGCCTGATCGAGCTGGCCGTCGATGCCATCGAGACCGCGCAGATCCACACGACCGTCGTGATCGGCGGCAAGCTGTCCGATCGCAAGGGGCTCAACCGCAAGGGCGGCGGCCTGTCACTCGGCGCGTTGACCGACAAGGACCGCGCCGACATCCAGCTGGCGGCCAAGCTGGGCGCGGACTTCCTCGCGGTTTCGTTCGTGCGCTCGGGCGCCGAGATCCGCGAAGCGCGCAAGCTGCTGCGCGCCGCCGGCGGCGACGCCCGGCTGATCGCGAAGATCGAGCGCTCGGAGGCCATCGGCCGGCTGGACGAGATCATCGACGCCTCGGATGCCGTAATGGTGGCGCGCGGCGACCTGGGCGTCGAGATCGGCGACGCCGAACTGCCTGGCCTGCAGAAAAAAATCATCCGCGAATCGCTGGCGCGCAACCGCGCGGTGATCACCGCGACGCAGATGCTGCAGTCCAGGGTGGAGTCGCCGATTCCGACCCGCGCCGAGGTGCTGGACGTCGCCAATGCGGTCATCGACGGTACCGACGCCGTGATGCTGTCGCAGGAATCCGCGGCCGGCAAGCACCCGGACGTCGCGGTCGCGGCGATGAGCCGCATCTGCCTGGGCGCAGAACGCCAGTTCGAGCCGGTCGACGACATTTCCACACACACCCACCGGCTCGATCGCGGCGACCAGGCCATCGCGATGGCGGCCATGTTCCTGGCGACCCAACTGCCGGTACGCGCGATCGTCGCCTTGACCGAGTCGGGCACCACCGCGCAGTGGTTGTCGCGCTATCGCACGTCGGTGCCGATCTACGCGCTGACCCCGCGGCCGGAAACGCGTCGGCGCATGCTGCTGCTGCGCGACGTCAAGCCCCTGCCGTTCGGCTATCGGGTGGCCAACCCGGCCGAGGTGGTCCGCGAGGCCATCGAAGGCTTGTTCAACAGCGGCGATCTTGCCGAGGGTGACCGTGTCCTCCTGACCCACGGCGACCACACCGGCCAGGGCGGTGGCACCAACACGCTGAAGCTGCTGCGCGTCGGGGCCGACGGCGTCGCCGAAAGCCTGAAGGATCTGTAATGGACCGCCGCCCACGTCGACCGGTGCCGCGCGCCTGGCGGCGCGCGCTGGTGCGCACGTGCGGCGGCCTGGCACTCGCGGGCACGGCGCTGGCCGCGAGCGCCGCGGTCAGCCCCAATATCGTCGCGGTGCAGCCCGACCAGTTGACGGCGTATTGGGTGATGACCAACACCTCGCTCAACGTGGACGTCCCGAACGCCGGCGTGAACCTTGACAAACCCACCTGCTCGGCCGTCACCTACATGATCGGCGCCGACGGCGTGACGCGGGACATCGTGGTGCGCAAGACCATCCCCGCGGGCGATCTCGCCACCGTCGCGAAAAGCGCCGTCAAGGACATGCACTACGCGCCGGGCGCCAGGAACGCCGAACGCCAGCCGGTGTTCACCTACCTCATCGTGCCCTTCAACCTGCCGGCGGACCCCGCGGCGCGGCAGCGCATCACCGATGCGTGCAAGCTTGAAGGTTTTCCGCGCGGCTATCGCTGATTGCGCGTCGCCGAGGTGCAATCGACGCCGCGTGAAACACGACTTTGCCGTATACTCGCGGGTTCCCCGACACGAGCACAGACCGACATGAGCATCGACCAACTGGAAGCCGTCGCGCAGGCCATGGTGGCCCCAGGCAAGGGCATCATCGCCGTCGACGAATCCACCGGCACCATCACCAAGCGCCTGGCTGCCGTTGGCGTACCCGAGGGCGAAGAGCACCGTCGCGCCTACCGCGAAATGCTGCTGACCGCACCCGGTCTCGGCGAGCACATTTCCGGCGCGATCCTGTACGACGAAACCATTCGCCAGTCGACCCGGGCCGGCGTGCCCTTCACCAAGGTGATGCGCGACGCGGGCATCATTCCGGGCATCAAGGTCGACAAGGGCGCCAAGCCGCTGGCGGGCTTTCCGGGCGAGCTCGTCACCGAAGGCCTCGATGGCCTGCGCGCGCGGCTGGCCGAATACGTCAAGCTCGGCGCACAGTTCTGCAAGTGGCGCGCGGTCATCCAGATCGGCGAGGACATGCCGAGCTCGACCTGCATCGACGCCAACACCCACGCGCTCGCGCGCTACGCCGCGCTGTGCCAGGAAGCGGGCCTGGTCCCGATGGTCGAACCCGAGGTGCTGATGGACGGCGATCACGACATCGACACCTGCTACGAGGTGACCGAAGCGACCCAGCGCTCGCTGTTCGCGGCGCTCTACGAGCACAACGTGATGCTGGAAGGCACCATCCTCAAACCCAGCATGGTCATCTCCGGCCGCGATTGCCCCGAACAGGCCGACGTGCAGGAAGTCGCCGAGGCCACCATCCGTTGCCTGAAGTCGGCGGTACCGGCCGTGGTCCCGGGCATCGTGTTCCTCTCGGGCGGCCAGAGCGACGAAGACGCCACCGCGCACCTGAACGCCATGAACCGCATGGGTCCGCACCCGTGGCCGCTGTCGTTCTCGTACGGACGCGCCATGCAGGCGACCGCCATGGCGCTGTGGGCCAAGGACCCGCAGGGCAACTTCGCGGCCGCACAGAAGATCGTGGTCGAACGCGCGCGCGACAACGGCCTGGCCGCGCTGGGGCAGTGGAAGAAGGCAGCCTGACGCACCCGTCACGGCAACCTGGTTTCCGTCGCAACCGCCGGCTGCTGCCGGCGGTTGCGTATCGGCCGTTGCGCGCCGATACAATTCTTTTTATCTTGATAAAAAGATATATGGATGCCGCCCGCGATGACGCCGATTTCATTCGAGTTCTTTCCGCCCAAGACCGACGAGCAGCGCGCGCAGCTCGAGCGCAGCCTGCCCAAACTGATGGCGGTGCAACCCGAATTCGTCAGCGTCACCTTCGGCGCGGGCGGTTCCACGCTGTCCCACACCCCGCGCACGGTGCGCCACCTGCGCGAAACCCACGGACTCGAAGTCGCGCCGCACGTGTCCTGCATGGGGGGCTCGCGGGAAGAAATCGGCGCGCTGCTGGGTGATTACCACGCACTCGGCTGCCGCCGCATCGTGGCGCTGCGCGGCGATTTGCCTTCAGGCATGGCGACCCCAGGTGATTTCCACTACGCGTCGGACCTCGTTGACTTCATCCGCCGCGAGTACGACGGCTGGTTCCACATCGAGGTCGCGTGCTACCCCGAGTGCCATCCGCAGTCGGATCACGCAGCATCGGAGATGCGGCACTTCAAGATCAAGGTCGAATCCGGCGCCGACGGCGCGATCACGCAGTACTTCTTCAACGCGGATGCGTATTTTCGCTTTGTCGATGACGCCCACCGCGCCGGCATCGACATCCCGATCGTGCCGGGCATCATGCCCATCGCCAATTTTTCGCAGCTCCGGCGCTTCTCGGAGCTCTGCGGCGCGGAAATCCCGCGCTGGATCGGCAAGCGCATGCTGGCCTACGGCGACGACGCGGAATCGATCCGCGAATTCGGCGCCGACGTGGTCGCGGCCATGTGCCGGCGCCTGATCGACGGCGGCGCGCCGGGGCTGCACCTCTACACGTTGAACCGCGCCCGCGCGACCTGCGCCATCCTCGATCGCCTGGATGGCGCCGTCGCGCACTGAGCCTCGCTGGCCGACGCGGCGATGACGCGACGAGTCCGCGCCCGTGGCGTGCGCAGCGCCGTCGTGCGCAGGCGGTTTGTCCAGCTCCTGTCCATGCTCCTGCTGTGCGGATGTCCATACATCGTGCACGCCCAGATCTATCGCTGCGTCGGCGCGCAGGGCGAGCCGGCGTTTTCCGGCGAACCCTGCGGCGCCCCGGCGTCGACGGCGAGCACGGCGGGCACGCGGGGCAGCGGCTTCGGCGATCATTGCGCGGCCTCGCCCGATGCCCTGCGGCACGCGATCGGCCAAGCCTTCGCCACGCACGACGTGAACCGGCTGGCCGGCCTCATCGTATGGCGCGGAATCGACCAGGCGTCGGCGCGCAGCGAACTTCGCCAGCTGGCCACCTGGCTGCAACAAGCGCTGACCGGCATCACCGTGATCTATGCGGGCGGTGTCCCACCCGGCGACACCAGCGCCAGCGCCACCACGGACACCGACGCCCAACCGGCAACCGACAGCAGTGCCGGCCGGGTGCCCGTCGGCCTGCTGGTCAGTACGTCCGCGTCCGCGAACCCGCGTGACTTCGGGATCGCCCCGATGGGCCGCTGCTGGTGGCTGAGCTTCTGAACCGCGCTGGCGGCACCTGCGGCATCCGCGCGCCGGCGCCGGCCCGAAAAGCCTATCGCAATCGCTGATAAAATGCGGGGTCCACCGTGGCACGACTCCCATCCATGATCGTTCTTGACGGGCGCAGCGCCCTGTCGGATTTTCGCCTCGCCCGCCTCAACGAGCGCATCGCCACGATCGCGAAGGGTACCCGCGTACGCGGTGCGCGCCACGTCTACTTCGTGGAAGCAAGCGCCCCCCTGTCGCCGGCAGCGCGCGAGCGCCTCGCCCGTTTGCTGGATGCTACCGAGTCTCCACCGGCGGACGCTTCGCTGTGGGTCGTCCCCCGCCTCGGCACCGTGTCGCCCTGGGCCTCCAAGGCGACGGACATCGCGCATCGGGTGGGCCTTCCAGTGACGCGCATCGAACGCGGCAGCGCCTTGCTCGTCGACGGCCTGCCCGGTGGCGAGGCGGCACTCGCGGCGGTCGCGGGCGTGCTGCACGATCCCATGACCCAGTCGGTGCTGACCACGCTGGATCACGCCGCCGGCATCTTCGCGACGGGCGCCGCGGGACCGTTGGCCACGCTTGCGCTGGGTGCCGACCCGCGCGCGGCGCTGCAAAAGGCGAACCTGGAACTCGGCCTCGCGCTGGCGCCGGACGAGATCGACTACCTCGTCGACAGCTACGCCAAAGCCGAGCGCGACCCCACCGACGCCGAGCTCGTGATGTTCGCGCAGGCCAACTCCGAACACTGCCGGCACAAGGTGTTCAACGCCGAGTTCACGGTCGACGGCCAGCCCCAGCCGTCGAGCCTCTTCGGCCTGATCCGCCACACCCACCAGGCGTCGCCGGCCTACACGCTGTCGGCCTACAGCGACAACGCGGCGGTGATCGAAGGCTCCGCTGGCGCACACTTCTTTGCCGACGCCGATGGCGTGTGGCGCGCGCACGCCGAGCCCATCCCGTACGCGATCAAGGTCGAAACCCACAACCATCCGACCGCCATTGCCCCGTTTCCCGGCGCGGCCACCGGGTCGGGCGGTGAAATCCGCGACGAAGGCGCGGTCGGCCGCGGCGGCAAGCCCAAGGCCGGACTGGCGGGGTTTTCGGTGTCCCACCTGCGCATCCCCGGCCTGCCGCGGCCCTGGGAAGAAGATCGCCCGCTGCCGCCACGCGTCGCGAGCGCCTTCGAGATCATGCGCGACGCGCCGCTCGGATCGGCCGCCTTCAACAACGAGTTCGGCCGTCCTTGCCTCGCCGGCTATTTCCGGAGCTTCGAGCTGGAAACCGGCAAGCCCGGCATGCGCCACGGCTACGACAAACCCATCATGCTGGCTGGCGGCGTCGCCAACATCCGCCCGATGCTGGTCAAGAAGAACAGGCTGGCGCCCGGCGACGCGGTGATCGTGCTGGGCGGCCCCGCCATGCTGATCGGCCTCGGCGGCGGCGCCGCCTCGTCGATGGCGGCGGGCGCATCCAGCGAGGCCCTCGACTTCGCGTCGGTCCAGCGCGGCAACCCCGAGATGCAGCGGCGCTGCCAGGAAGTCATCGACGCCTGCTGCGCCTTCGGCGCCGCGAGCCCCATCATCGCCATCCACGACGTCGGCGCGGGGGGTTTGTCCAACGCCATTCCCGAGCTGCTGCACGATTCGGGCGTGGGCGGCGAAATCGATCTCGACGCCGTGCCTTCGGACGATCCGCAGTTGTCCCCCATGCAGATCTGGTGCAACGAGGCGCAGGAGCGCTACGTGCTCGGGATCGCGCAGGACGACCTGGCCCGCTTCGCGGCGCTGTGCGAGCGCGAGCGCTGCCCCTGCGCCGTGGTCGGGACCGCGACCGACGGCGGGCGCCTGCACGTCCACTCGCGCCGCGACCCCGGCATCATCGATCTCGACCTTGCGATGCTGCTCGGCAAGCCGCCGCGGATGCAGCGCGACGCCACCCGCGTCAGACCGCAGCTCGACATCATTCCCGACCTGACCGGGATCCGCCTCGACGACGCGATCGAACGCGTCCTGCGCATGCCGGCGGTCGGCGACAAGGCGTTCCTGATCCACATCGGCGACCGCAGCGTGGGCGGCCTGTGCGCGCGCGACCAGCTGATCGGACCGTGGCAGGTGGCCGTGGCCGACTGCGCGGTGACCCTGGCCGACTTCGACGGCTACGCGGGCGAAGCCATGGCGATGGGCGAGCGCGCGCCGGTCGCGGTCCTGGACGGCGCCGCGTCAGCGCGCATGGCGGTGGGCGAAGCCATCACCAACCTGCTCGCCGCGCCGATCGCCGCGCTCGGCGAGATTCGCCTGTCGGCCAACTGGATGGCCGCGATCGGCCACGAGGGCGAGGATGCCGCGCTGTACGACGCCGTGCAGGCGGTGTCGGAGCTCTGTCCGGCACTCGGGATCTCGATTCCGGTCGGCAAGGATTCACTGTCGATGCGCACCCTGTGGCAGGCGGACGGGCGCGAGCAGCGCACCATCGCGCCGGTGTCCCTGGTGGTCACCGCCTTTGCGCGCGTGGCCGACGCGCGCCGGACGCTGTCGCCGCGGCTGCGTCTCGACGCCGGCGTCAGCGAGCTGTGGCTCATCGACCTCTCGGCCGGCCGCGATCGGCTGGGTGGCTCGGCGCTCACCCAGGCCTACGGCCGCGGCGGCGGCATGCCGCCCGATTTCGACGATCCCGAGCGCCTGCGCCGATGGTCCGCGGCCCTGGGCGCCGCGCACGCGCAAGACCTCGTGCTGGCCTACCACGACCGCTCCGACGGCGGGGCCATCGTGACGCTGCTGGAAATGGCGTTCGCCGGCCACGCGGGGCTCGAGATTTTCCTCGACGGCTGGGCGGACAGCGCGCTGCGCGCGCTGTTCAACGAGGAACTGGGTGCCATCGTGCAGGTGCGCAAGAGCGACCACGCGGCCTTTGCCGCGCTCCTCGCCGCGCATGGGTTGGACGCGATGGCGCGCGTCATCGGCCGCCCCAAGACCAAGCTCGGCATCAAGCTCTACGCGGGCGACGAGGCCGTCGCCAAGTGGAACTGGAAAAAGCTGATCGGCGCGTGGCACGAAACCAGCCACGCCATGCAGCGCCTGCGCGACAATCCCGCCAGCGCCGACGCCGAGCGCGACTGGCGTTGCGACGACGCCGATCCGGGCCTCAGCGCCAAACTCACTTTCGATCCCGAGGTGGACGTGGCCGCGCCCTACATCGCCAAGGGCACGCGCCCGCGCGTCGCGGTGCTGCGCGAGCAGGGCGTCAACGGCCAGGTCGAAATGGCGGCGGCCTTCACGCGCGCGGGGTTCGATGCCATCGACGTTCACATGAGCGACCTCGCTGCAAGCCGGCGCACCCTCGCCGGGTTTGCGGGCCTGGCCGCGTGCGGCGGGTTCTCCTACGGCGACGTACTCGGCGCGGGCCGCGGCTGGGCCGCCTCCATTTTGTACAACGACGCGCTGCGTGCGCAGTTCGCCGCGTTCTTCGCCGACGAATCCAAATTCGCCGTGGGCATGTGCAACGGCTGCCAGATGCTGGCGCAGTTGAAGGCCATCATTCCGGGTGCCGCGCACTGGCCGACGTTCCGCCGCAACACCTCCGAGCAGTACGAAGCGCGCCTGGTGACCGTCGAAGTGCTGGACGCCGGCTCGATCCTGTTCCGCGGCATGGCGGGCTCGCGCCTCCCCATCGTCGCCGCGCACGGCGAGGGCCGCGCCGTATTCGCCGACGCCGACAAATCGGGCAAGGCCAGCGCCTGCCTGCGGTTCGTCGACAACCGCGGCAAGGCGACCGAAGTGTTCCCGTACAACTCCAACGGCTCGACCGATGGCCTTGCGGCGTTCACGGCGGCGGGCGGGCGCGTGACCATCATGATGCCGCACCCCGAACGGGTGTTCCGGACGGTGCAGATGAGCTGGCATCCCGAGGCGTGGGGCGAGGATTCGCCGTGGATGCGGATGTTCCGCAACGCGCGCGTGTTCGTGGGCTGAGCCGCCGACCCCGGCGCGCGTTCAGTAGTAGCCCTCGCCCGCCGCCACCTTGCCGCGAAACACCCGGTAGGAATACGCCGTGTAGGCGAGCACCGCCGGGATCATGATGAGCACGCCGACCAGCACGAAGCCTTGCGATTCCACGGGCGACGCGGCCTGCCAGATCGTGAGCGTCGGCGGCACGATGTTGGGCCAGATGCCCACCACCAGCCCGACGAAGCCCAGCACGAAGAAGCACAGCGACAGCACGAACGGCGCGACCTCGCGGTTCTGGATCACGGAGATCCACAGCGCCGCGGCATTGACCAGCGCGAGGATCGGCACCGGCGACAGGTACAGGAAGTTCGGCCACGTGAACCAGCGCGCCATCAGGTTGGAATCGAGGAACGGCAGCCACACGCTGACCAGCAGCATGAACGCGATCACCGCCAGCATCAGCGGGCGCGTCAGGTGGAGCGCGATGCGCTGGACGCTGCCCGTCGTCTTCAGCACCAGCCAGGTCGCACCCAGCAAGGCGTAGCCAAACACCACCGCGACGCCGGTCAGCACCGAAAACGGACTGAACCACGCAAACGCAACGCTGTGAATATAGGTGCCGCCCGTGAGCGGCATGCCCTCGATCAGCGCGCCCAGGATCAAGCCTTGCGCAAACGCGCATACGATCGAACCCGCGGCGAAGGCGAAGCCCCACACCACACGCGATTTTGCGGCCTTGAACCGGAATTCGAACGCGACGCCACGAAAGATCAACGCGACCAGCATGGCGAGGATCGGCAGGTAGAGCGTTGACAGCACCAGCGCGTACGCCTTCGGGAACGCGGCCATCAGCCCCGCACCGCCCATCACCAGCCAGGTTTCGTTGCCATCCCAGATCGGCGCCGCGGTGTTCATCATGTGGTCGCGCTGGCGGTCGTCGTCCGCGAACGGCGTCAGGATTCCGATGCCCAGCACGAATCCATCCAGCAGCACATACATCATCACCGCGAAGCCGATGATGAAGTACCACACGACTGGCAAGGTGGTGGCGAGGCTCATGGCCGCGCGGCGCCAGGTGTGGGGCCCCCGTTCCTGCCCCGTCCGCTCACGGTCACGGCCACTCTCCTGCGTCCCGATCGGCCAGCGACAGCGGGCGCGCCGCGGTGGCAGCCGTGCGTGTGCGCTGCGGCGCGGCCACCGGCCCGACCCGCAGCATCTTCAGGAGATACCAGCCGACAAACCCGAACAGCGCCACATACACAAGGATGTAGACGATGAGCGACGCGGCCACGCTGCCCGCCGGCACCGGACTGACCGCGTCGGCGGTGCGCATGACGCCATACACCACCCATGGCTGGCGCCCGACCTCGGCCACATACCAGCCGCACAAGAGCGCGATGAACCCCGAGGGCATCATCCAGATCCACGCGCGCTGGTAGGCGCGCGACGCCATGAGGGTGCCGCGACGCCACTTCCACAGGCCGTACCAGGCCATCAGCACCATCAGCACGCCAAGCGCCACCATGATGCGAAACGAATAGAACGGAATCGCGACCGGTGGACGATCGTTGCTTGGAAAGCTCTTGAGTCCCTGCACGGCGCCACTCCAGGAATGCGTCAGGATCAGGCTGCCGCCGTGCGGAATATCGACGGCGTAGTCATTGCTCTCGGTGCGCGCGTTGGGGATCGCGAACAGGACCCACGGCACGTTCCGCCCGCTGTCCCAGATGCCCTCCAGCGCGGCGAGCTTGGCCGGCTGATCGCGCAACACCTCGTCACCGTTCCGGTCGCCAACGACGATCTGCAGTGGCGCCACGATCGCGACGAACACCAGCGCGCACTTGAAACACAGGCGCGCCTTGTCGATGAAGCGGTGGCGCAACAGGTAATACGCGGAAATGCCGCCGATCATGAACGCGGTGGTCAGGAACGCAGCCAGCGCCATGTGCACCAGCCGCACGGGGAACGACGGGTTGAAGACGATCCGCCACCAGTTGACCGGATAGAACACGCCGTTCGTCAACCGGTAACCCGCCGGGGTCTGCATCCAGCTGTTGGCCGACATGATCCAGAACGTGGACGCCAGGGTGCCGACGGCGACCATGCAGGTGCAGGCAAAATGCGTCTTGTGGCCGACGCGGTTCCAGCCGAACAGCATGATGCCGAGAAACGACGCCTCGACGAAAAACGCGGTCAGCACTTCATAGTTCAGCAACGGCCCGATCACGTTGCCGGCCTGCGCGGAAAAACGCGCCCAGTTGGTGCCGAACTGGAAGCTCATCACGATGCCGGAGACCACGCCCACGCCGAACGACACCGCGAAGATCTTCATCCAGAAGAAGACCAGGTCGCGCACGTGTTCGCTGCGGGTCTTGAGCCACCACGCTTCCAGGAACACGATCCAGCTCGCCAGCCCGATCGTGAAGGCCGGGAACAGGATGTGGAAGGACATCACCCACCCAAACTGCAGGCGTGAGAGGAACAGGGCATCGGTCACGGCGTTCGTCCTTCGCCGGCGGCATGGCGTGCACGCATATCACGCGCGGTGTAACACGCGCGACCTGAATGTGCAGCGCCGTCGCGACGCAGTGCGGCAATATGCCGCAGCGCTCCGGTTTACCGCGTCAGGGCCATGAATTGACGTGCGGGCCGAGCCGACCGCCACGCTGCGGGCGCACCACGCAGAAGCGCTGGCCGGTCGGCGCTTCCATCACCACCCAGGTCTTGATGGCGGCGATCCGGCGCGCGCCCAGCGCTTCCAGCCGGCGCGCCTCGGCCTCGACGTCGTCGCTCTCGATGTCGAGGTGCACGCGCGACGCGTGTTCGACCTTCTGCAGCTCGATGACCGGTTCATCGGGACGGGTTTCGAGCGGGACGTATTTTTCCGTCGCCGCATCGACACCCGCACGCGCGGGCCGGCCGAGCGCTGCCGACCAGAAACGCGCGGCTGCGGTGAGGTCCGCGGCCTGGCAGTCGATGATGAGGCTGGACAGGCGGCTGCGGTGCATGGCAGCGCCTCACGCGCGGCCGCGCGCGGCATCGACGCTCCAGGGACCAGGACCCGCCGCGGACAGGTACAGGAACGCAAAACAGAACAGCACGGCATCGCTGCCGCCATTCAAGATCGGGAAGTAATGGTTGACCGGGTAGTGCGCCATGAAGTACGCAAACGCCATTTCACCCGAAAGAATGAACGCGATCGGGCGCGCGAACGCACCGATCAACAGCAGGAATCCGCCCCCCAGTTCCAGCACGCCCGCCAGGCCCGGCACCAGCGTCAGCATTTTGGCCGGCGCGATGAGGCTGAAATGTCCCCCCGGAAAGCCCAGCAGCTTTTCGGCGCCATGCTGCATGAACAGGAATGCCGCGACGATGCGCAGGATGCTGAGCAGGTACGGTGACACGACGCGCCATCCGCGATTGCTGGCCATGGGAATCCTCCGGTGGTCGATGGGCCGATGGGTCGCGCGACGCGCGCCCGCGGCAGGTGCACGATACTACCCGCGCGGACCCGCCTTGCGTTCAGCGCCCGCAGGCGGCTTCGATGCCGGCCACGTCCTTGACCAGGCCCGCGGTCAGCGGTTCCGGCCCGTGCCGGCCGACCACGATGTCGTCCTCGATGCGGATGCCGATGCCGCGCCACTTGGCAGCCACGCTGGTGTCGTCGGGCGGCACGTAGATGCCGGGTTCGACCGTGACCACCATGCCCGCCTCGAGGATGCGCGGTTCGTCGTCGACCCGGTAATCACCGACGTCGTGCACGTCGAGACCCAGCCAGTGCCCGGTCTTGTGCGGAAAGAACCGCCGGTACTCGCCGGACGCCAGCGCCGCACGCGCCCCGGTGCGCAGCAGCTCCAGCTTGCACAACCCGTCGGCCACCACCCGCGTGGCCGCCGCGTGCGCGGCGGTGAAGGGCCGGCCGGGACGGACTTCCTCGATCGCGGCGCATTGGGCCTCGAGCACCACGTCGTACAGCGCCCGCTGTGCCGCCGTGAAGCGCCCGGCCACCGGCCACGTGCGGGTTACGTCGGCGGCGTAGCACTCGACCTCGGCACCGGCGTCGATCAGCAACAGGTCATCGCGGCCCAGGCGCCCGCGGTTGGCGACGTAATGCAGCACGCAGGCGTGGGCGCCCGCCGCCACGGTCGGTGGGTAAGCCGGCACCGCACCCTGGACGCGCAGGCTGTGCAGCAGTTCGGCCTCGATGGTGTATTCGGCAACGCCCGGCCGCGCCGCCCGCGCGGCGGCGAGCTGCGCCGCCAGCGACACTTCGGCCGCGCGGCGCATCAGCGCGATTTCCGCCGGCGACTTGTAGAGGCGCAGCTCGTGCAGCAGGTGCGATAGCGCCACGAACTCGCGCGGCACCACGCCACCGCCCCGCGCCGCGCGCAAACGGCGCAACCAGCGCAACAGGCGCGCGTCGAATTCGCCTTCGTGCCCGAAGTGGCAATAGAGGCGCGCCCGGCCTTCCAGCATGCCGGGCAGGATGTCGTCGATGTCATCGACGGGGAACGCGTCGTCCACGCCGAACCTGGCGACCGCGCCTTCGGGGCCGATCCGCGGACCCTCGATGCGTTCGCGCGCCGGATCGTGCTCGCGGCAGAACAGGACCGCCTCGCCGTGGCTGCGGCCTGGCAGCAAGGCCAATACCGCGTCGGGTTCCGGAAACCCGCTGAGGTAGTGGAAATCGGAATCCTGCCGGTACGGCCAGGCGGCGTCGGCGTTGCGCATCTGCCGCGGCGCCGCCGCGACCACCAGCGCGGCATCGGCGCCCGCCAGGCGCATGAGCTCGCGCCTGCGGCGCGCAAATTCCGCGGGCGTGATCACGGCCGCGGGTGGCCGGGCGAGGCTGGTGCCAGCGCCGCATGCAGCCGGGCGACCCCCGTCTGGACGAAAGCCAGCACCTCCGCGAGTGCGGCGTGGTCGTCCGGCCCGCAGACGACCGGCGCCGCGGCGATGTGCGCCAACGTGTGCAAGAGGTCCGCGGTCGCACCCGCCTGCGGGCCGGCGCCGACCAGCCCGGTCAGGCCCAGGCCACCCAGGAATCCACGACACCACTCCACCAACGCGTTGGCACGCGCTTCGAGCGGCGTAGCCGGCAACACCAGCGCGATGGGCTCGCCCGCGCGCAGGCTGGCCATGATCGCCCGGGCCGCCTGTTCCACCCGCGCCGCCAGCGCGCCGGCGGAATCGCCCTCGAGCTCCAGCGCGGCCAGCAGCTCGGCGCCGCCGCCGCCCCATCCCCCACACAGGTAGCCCGTGAGCGAACCCTGCAACTCGGCGGGTGAGATGCCAAGCCGCGCCTGCGTCAACGCGGCTTTCCAGTCTTGCCAGGTGCTCATCCCGCGTTCGGTCCCGATCCCGCAACCATCTGCATCCTAGCAGCGTGTCGACGGCCGCCCGCGCGACGTCGCGCAGTCTCGCCCCGGGGGGTTGATTCGCTACACTGCGCCCTCTGGCGACAGCGGTCCGTCGCCATGCGGTCGTTCGTCTTGGGGGCAGTTGGCACCATATGATCCACCTCGCACCTGGAAGCACCAGGCGCACGGCAGCCGCTTCGCTGCGCCGGATTTGCCCAGCGGCAATCGGGGTGTCGCTGTGGCTGCTGCTCGCGGCCGGCGTCGCGCAGGCCCACGCCAGCGCGCCGGTGGCGTCGGCGACCTGGCAGGCATACCAGCGCAATTTTTATTTCCAGCGCCTGGATGGCCAGGACGGCCTGGTCCAGAACTCGGTCGGGCTGATCTACCAGGACCGTGAAGGCTACATGTGGCTGGCGACGCAGGGTGGCCTGTTCCGCTACGACGGCTATTCGCTCAAGCGCTTCGTGCACGACCCGGATCGGCCCGACAGCCTGCCCGAGTCCTTCCTCGTCACCGCGCTGGCCGACGCCGGCAACGACAAGCTGTGGGTGGGTTCGATCACGGGCGGCCTGCTGCTGTTCGATCCGCGCAACGACGCGGTATTGCCGCTGCCGCCCGCGTTGCGGCGCGACGGTTTGCCCATCACCGGACTGCAGCAAAGCGCCGATGGCGACGTGCTGGTGGCCAGCACGCTCGGCCTCGACCGGCTGGTGCCGGGCTCGCCGCCGACGCTGCACGCGGTGTGGCGCGAACCCCACCGCGGCACGCCGGTGCACGCGCTTACCCGTTGTCCTGATGGCACGGATTACGCCGCGGCGGGCAGCACCATCATCGCGATCCCGCGCGCTGGCGCCGGTCGCGTGCTGGCCAACACCAATGCGCCCATCAACGCGCTGCACTGTGATGCCAAGGGCCAAGTGCTGGTGGGCACCGACGCGGGACTGGCGCGCGTGGACCGGACCGCGGGTGCGCTGACCCCGCTGTGGCCCACCGCGGGTGCGGGCCCGGTCGCCGTGCAGGCGGTCACCACCGACGATGCCGGTCGCATATGGATCGCGCTCGCCAACCACTCGCTGGTACGCATCGCCGCTGACGGCAGCACGACCACGGTCGCGCCCACTCCCGCCGGCATCGCCGGCGGCCTGCCCGATGCGGGGATCAACGCGCTGTTCATCGACCGCACTGGACTGCTGTGGATCGGCACGCGATCCGCCGGCGTTGCCTGGACCAACCCCGACGGCAGTGCGATCCGGGCGGTGCTGAACCTCGATGGCGACCCGCGCACGCACGGCTACGTGCGCGGGTTCCTGCCGACGGGCCGGGGCCAGTATTGGGTCGCGTTGAGCGGCGCGGGCCTCGTCCGCTACGACGCCACGACCCACACGGTAACGAGCTACGCCGCGGCGCTGCACCAGGCGGTGGCCGGCGAGGCGCCAGCGGCCAGCCCGATGGACGCCATGGCGGATGGTCCGGCTGGGCTTCGCACCTACGGCATCCTCCAGAACGCCGACGGCACCCTGTGGCTGCCCAGCAACCGCGGGCTGTTGAGCTTCGATCCGGCCACCGGCAAGGCCACGCTCGCCAAACTCGGCGGCCACCCGTTCACCGCGTCCACGCGCGCCGTGTTGCGCACCCGCGACGGCGACCTGTGGGTCGCGCCGCGCGGCGGCGGGCTGGTCCACTACCGCGCCGGGCGCGTCATCCAGCACTTCGATCGTGCCAACGGACTGGCCAGTGACGACGTGCTGGCGATCGCCCAGGATCACGCCGGGTCCATCTGGGCGGGCACCACCCGCGGCGCCTCGCTGGTCGATCCCGCCACCGGCAAGGTGCGCAGCTTTCACGAAATTCCGGGCGACGACCACTCGCTGGCCGGGCGGGCGGTCGTCAGCCTGCTGGTGACGCATGCGGGCCAGGTGTGGATCGGCTCCTTGTCCGGGCTCAGCCATCTCACGCAGCTTGGCGCCACGACCGCGAGCTTCCGGCGCTATGGCCTCGCCGATGGCCTGCCCGACGTCACGATCGACTGCCTGCTCGAAGCTGCCACCGGCGACATCTGGTTCAGCACCAACCTCGGCGTCGCGCGCCTCGATCCGCACAGTGGCGCCATCCGCGCCTTCGGGGTTGCCGATGGCCTGCAGGGCAACGAATACAACTCGGGGGCGTGCCTGCGAACCACCGACGGCCACCTGCTGTTCGGCGGCCACGGCTTCGACATCATCGATCCGACGCACGTGCAATCGGCCACGCGCGATGCACCGCTGGTGATCACCGACGTGTACGCCGGCGCGACGCCCGTGCCGGTGCCGGCCGGTGCCGCGACGCCCATCCGGATCTCGGCCAGGGGCCGCAGCGTGGAGGTCGGGTTTGCCACGCTCGACTACGCCGCCAGCGACCGCAACCGCTTCCGCTACCGGCTGCTGGGCCGCGATCAGGACTGGAGCGCCGCCAGCACCCTGCACCGCGTGGCCTACGACGACCTCGACCCCGGCGCGTACAAACTCGAGATCCAGGTCGTCCTGCCCGACGGCACGCCGGGCCGCACGGCAACGCTGGCGCTGGAGGTGGCCAACGCCTGGTGGTGGACGCCGGCGATGCGCGCCATCTACACGGCGGCGCTGGCGCTGCTGATCTTCATCGCGATCCTGGGCTGGCGCAGCCACCACCAGGAACAGGTCCGCCATCGACGCCAGCTGCGGCTGCGCGAAAGCCGCCTGCGCCATGCGCTGTGGGGATCGGGCGATCAGTTCTGGGACTGGAACCTCGAGCGCGGCACCATCCTGCGCCTCGGCCCCGAGGAAACCCCCGGCGGCCATCACGAGGAATCGGTGTCCGCGGACGAATGGCGCCATTCGATGGTGCACCCGGACGACCTCGCCGGCGTCGACCGCGCCCTGTCCGCGCATCTCACGGGCAAGACCGAGCACTTCGAGGTCGAACACCGCGCCCGCGGCCCGGGTGGGGAGTGGACCTGGGTGCTGTCGCGCGGCAAGGTGGTCGAGCGCGATCCGTCGGGCAAACCCCTGCGCGTGTGCGGAACCGAGCATGACATCAGCGCGCTGCGGGCCGCCGACCGCGACCGGCGCATCGCGTCCGAAGTCATCCGCAACATGAGCGAGGCGGTCGCCGTCACCGACCTCGACTACCGCTTCGTGTCGGTCAACACCGCGTTCACGCGCATGACCGGCTACGCCGAACACGAAGTACTGGGCCACGATGCGGCGATCCTCAACGGCAGCCGTCACGGGCCCGACAGCTACACGCACCTGCGCCAGTCGCTGGCCGAAAACGGCCACTGGCGCGGCGAGCTGTGGCAACGTCGCAAGGACGGCGAGGAATTCCTGTGCTGGGTCGAGCTCAACGAAGTCTGCGACGCGACCGGCCAGCGCACCCACATGATCGGCGTGTTGACCGACATCACCGACCGCAAGCGCGCCGAGCAGGAACTGCGCTATCTCGCCAACTACGACACCCTGACCGGCCTGCCCAACCGCGCGTTGCTGGGCGAGCGCCTGGGCGCCGCGGTCATCAACGCGCGCCGCAACGGCCACAAGGTCGCGGTGCTGTTTCTCGACCTCGACCGGTTCAAGCACGTCAACGATTCGCTCGGTCATACCGCGGGCGACCGCACGCTCAAGGCCACGGGGGCGCGCCTGCGCCAGTACGTGCGCGAGAACGACGTGGTTGCACGCCTCGGTGGCGACGAGTTCACGGTGGTGCTGGAAGACCTGACCGACGTGCGCAGCGCCGAGGAGATGGCCCAGCGCCTGCTGCAGGCGTTCTCGAAGCCGCTCGCGATCACCAGCAGCCAGGAGACCGTGATTTCGCCGTCGATCGGCATCGCGATGTATCCCGACCACGGCCAGACGCCGGCAGACCTCCTGAAGTGCGCCGACACCGCGATGTACCACGCCAAGGAACGCGGCCGCAATACGTGGGCCGTGTACCACGAGGGCATGGACGCGCGGGCCCGCGACCACGCCACGATGGTCACCGCGCTGCGGCGCGCACTGGACCGCAACGAGCTCCACATGGTCTACCAGCCCAAGATGGCGCTGGCGGACGAAACCATCACCGGCATGGAGGCCCTGCTGCGCTGGCGCAGCCCCGAACTCGGCGACGTCTCGCCCAGCGTGTTCATCCCGCTGGCCGAGGAAACGGGACAGATCCACGACCTCAGCTCGTACGTGTTTGCCACCGCCTGCGCCGACCTGCGGCGTTTCCGCGCGGCGGGGCACACCCATCTCACGATGGCCATCAACCTGTCGGCCGCACAGCTCAACCGGCCCGACCTGACCCTGCACATCTGCGACATGCTGGCCGAGCACGACGTGATCCCCAGCCAGGTCGAGCTGGAACTGACCGAGAGCATGGTGATGGCCAACGCCGAGCAGTCCGTCAAGCTGCTGGGCGAACTGAAGTCGATCGGCGCGCGGTTGGCGATCGACGACTTCGGCACCGGATACTCCTCGCTGGCCTACCTGAAGCGCCTGCCGATCGACACGTTGAAGATCGACCAGACCTTCGTGCGCGACATCACGACCGACCCCGACGACGCCGCCATCACCTCGACCATCATCACCATGGCCCACTCGCTGCAACTGCGCGTGGTGGCCGAGGGCGTGGAAACGCCCGAGCAACTGGCCTTCCTGCGGACCCAGCACTGCGACATCATCCAGGGGTATTGGCTCTCACGGCCGCTGGCCGCCGACGCCTGCCTGGATTTCCTCAACCGCCACGCGACGCTGCGCACCGATCCGGCGTGACGTCGACGTGGCCCCACCGCAACGCCCGCCAACCGGCTATATTCGCGCCATGGACAATCCCCACCCGTCACCCGAAGACGAACTCGCCGCACTGTCCTCGGTGCTGGACGGTGTGCTGGCGCGGCTCAATCGCCTGGTCGAGGAAAACGCCAGCCTGCGCCACGGCCGTGACCAGCTTGCCGACGAACGCGCGGCGCTGATCACGCGCAACGAGCAAGCCCGCGCCCGCGTCGAAGCCATGATCGAGCGGCTGAAGCAACTCGAGAACGCGGGGTGAGCGCCATGGCGGAAACCAACGTCGCCGTCACGGTGAAATTGCTGGACCGCGAATTCCTGGTCGGGTGCAAGCCCGACGAGCGCGCCGGCCTGCTGGCCGCAGTCGGCTGCCTCGACCACAAGATGCGCGAGATCCGCCATGCGTCGCGCAGCCCCGGCTACGACCGCGTGGCGGTGCTGGCCGCGCTCGACATCACCCACGATCTCCTGCTGCTGCAGCGCACCCAGAACAGCGCCGCCGACGCCATTGGCGGGCGTCTGGCGTTGCTGCGGCGCAAGCTTGAAGCGGCGCTCGACAACCCCGTAGAATGAACCCGCTGGCGTCCCCTGCGATGAACGACAGCGCGCCTCCAGCAATGTGCCTTGTTCCTAATGTACGACCTGGGGCTGACGGAAGCCGGATTCTTGCGCAAGCCCGCCGCGTGCGGGAAGCCTGACGATCCGGCGAGTTCGCCCACTTGATCCTCGGGATCAGGGTCGCTCGGCGCGCATCGTCATCGCGGAGGGCGCCACTTTCATCTGTGCGCACCCGATCGACGCACCCGGCGCGCGGCGCCATGGCCACGCGGAAGGGGCCGAGCGGTCGCGTGCGCGGGTTGGCATGAGCGGTGGGCATGCCGCCATCTTCGAGAACGAGGCCGCAGAGCATTGTCCGCCCGGACGCCGCAGCAAACAGGCACGCCGCCCCACGGCATGGATCGGCGTGCGCGGATCGGCGACCTGACGCAGGAGAGCCTCGCGGCATGAACGACAGCCGTGCATTGATCCGGGCGCGCATGTCGGTGCGCCGCAACGAGCTGGGTGCCAAGCAACGCATCGAGGCCGCGGCGGGCGTACTGCACAGCCTGGAAACCCTGCCCGAGTTCCTGATCGACCGCCGCGTGGCGGGCTACTGGGCCGTGCGCGGCGAGCTGCCGCTGAACCTCGTCGTCGCCGCGCTCCGCCGGCGCAGCCAGCACTACTTCCTGCCGATCCTGGGCACCGCACGACAGTTGTACTTCGGCGAATATACCGAAGGCACGCCGCTTGCGAACAACCGCGTGGGCATCCCCGAGCCCGCCGTTGCCGCCGCGCAGCGGCTCGGCGCGCGCGACCTCCACGTGATCCTCGTACCCCTGCTCGCGTTCGACGCCGCCGGCAGTCGTCTCGGCACCGGCGGCGGCTGGTACGACACCAGCCTGGCATTCCTGCGCGACCGGCCGCGCCCGGCCAGCCCGCTGCTGGTCGGCGTCGGCTACGGTTTCCAGCAGGTCGAGCACGTCCCGGCCGAGGTGTGGGATGTCCCGCTCGACTACGTCGCCACCGAGGAAGCGCTGCTGGCATGCGGCAATACCCACGCCACGGCCTGAGGGGATCCGCATGCAACGCTGGTTGATGAAGACCGAACCCGGCACGTTTTCGATCGACGATCTCGAAGCCCGCGGGATCGAACCGTGGGACGGCGTGCGCAACTACCAGGCCCGCAATTTCATCCGCGCCATGCGCCCGGGCGACGCCGTCATGATCTATCACTCGGCGTGTGCCGAGCCCGGAGTCGTCGGCCTCGGCAAGGTCGCGGGCGCACCGCGTCCGGATCCCACCCAGTTCGACGCACGCAACGGACACTACGACGCCGCGAGCCGCCCGGACGACCCGCGCTGGACGCTCGTCGACATCGCCTTCGCGCGCAAGCTCAAGCGCACGATCACCCTGGATGCAATCAAGTCGCTGCCCCGGCTGGGCGAGTTTGCGCTGACCCGGCGCGGCAACCGCCTGTCGGTGCTGCCGGTTTCCGACCGGCAATGGCGGACCATCCTCACGCTGGAATGACCGGAAACGACATGGACATTGAAGCCCAGAAACGCGCGGCGGGCGAAGCCGCCATCGAGTTCGTCGAAGACCAGGGCGTGATCGGCGTCGGCACCGGCTCGACCGTGAAATACTTCATCGACGCGCTGGTCGCGATGAAGCACCGCATCGAGGGGGCGGTCGCGAGTTCGGAGCAGTCCGGCAAGCTCCTGCGCGCGCGCGGGATTCCCGTGCTGGATCTCAACGCGATCGGCACGATTCCGGTGTACGTGGACGGCGCCGACGAGTGCGACCCGGGACGCAATCTCATCAAGGGCGGTGGCGGCGCGCTGACGCGGGAAAAGATCCTCGCCGCGGTCGCGAAAAAGTTCGTGTGCATCGTGGACGCGCACAAATGCGTCGAAACGCTGGGCCGGTTCCCGGTGCCGATCGAGGTCATTCCAATGGCCCGCAGCTACGTGGCACGGGAAATCGAGCGGCGTGGTGGTACGCCCGTCTGGCGCGCCGACTACGTGACCGACAACGGCAACTGGATCCTCGACGTGCACGGACTCGTCATCACCGATCCGGCGCGGCTGGAAAGCGAATGGAACCAGATCGCTGGCGTGGTCAGCGTGGGCCTGTTCGCGCAGCGCCACGCGGACGTCGTGCTGGTGGGTGACGGCCGCAGGTTCTGAGCGCGGTTCGGGCTGCCGACGGTACGCCCCGACTTGCGGTGCCGCCTGCACACATGGCCTCCGTCCGCAGATGCACCGAAGCCCGCTTGCGCGGGCTTCGGTCTGGCTTGTATGGCAGCCCCGGAAGGATTCGAACCTCCGAATGCCTGAGTCAGAGTCAGGTGCCTTACCACTTGGCGACGGGGCTTCGCTGAAAACGCAAACTGCGCTCTGTGCTCGATTGTAAAACGGATCGAAGGCCGTCGCGAACCGGGCGCGACCGCGCCACGCAAGTCGCCGACTGGCCCACACCCGCCCACGTCGCGGGCGGTGGTGCCGGCCTCAGCGCTTGGAGAACTGGGTCGCGCGCCGCGCCTTGTGCAGGCCGACCTTCTTGCGCTCGACCTTGCGTGCGTCGCGCGTCATGAAGCCGGCCCGCCGCAGCGGCGCCTTCAGCGTCTCGTCGTACCCGACCAGCGCCCGCGCGATGCCGAGGCGGATCGCACCGGCCTGCCCCGTGATACCGCCACCGATCACGCTGACGCGGATATCGAACTGGTCCGCCATCTGGGTCAACTCCAGCGGCTGACGCACGATCATGCGCGAGGTTTCGCGGCCGAAAAAGTCGTCCAGCGACTTGCCGTTGACGACGATTTGTCCATTGCCCTTGCGCAGGAACACGCGGGCGGTGGAGGTCTTGCGGCGGCCAGTGCCGACGTTCTGTTGCAGGGTCGCCATCTTCAGATCTCCAGGGCCTTCGGCTGTTGGGCGGAATGCGGGTGTTCGGCGCCGCGGTACACCTTGAGCTTGCGGAACATCGCGCGGCCCAGCGGATTTTTCGGCAGCATGCCCTTGACGCCGATCTCGATCGCCCGCTCCGGATGGCTGGCCAGCAGATCCTTCAGACTGGTGGTCTTGAGGTTGCCGACGTAGCCGGTGAACCGGTGATACACCTTGTCCTGCAGCTTGTTGCCCGTCACCGCCACCTTCTCCGCGTTGACCACGACGATGTAGTCGCCGGTGTCGACGTGCGGCGTGAATTCGGGCTTGTGCTTGCCGCGCAGCCGGCGCGCCAGCTCGGTGCAAAGCCGTCCCAGGGTCTTGCCGCTGGCGTCGACGATGAGCCAGTCACGCTTGACCGTTTCGGCCTTGGCGTTGAAGGTGTTCATGGACTGAATCCGTAAATGGTTGATTCCGCACGTAGTGCGGCGCCGCGCAGGGCGTGGGCTGGGTGAACCGCAACGAAAGACCGCCTAGGATACCGACACGCCTTCGCGCGCGCAAGGCGACGCCCATCAACCGGACCAAGCGGGCGCGAATGATACCATTGATGGGACGTGATACGGCGCGCCGTGGCACAAGGCCGCGTCGCCAGCTCCGGACCTCTGCATGACATCGCTTCCTGGTGAGGATCGCCACTTGAACCGCCGCGACCGCACGCTCGCGACGCTGCAGCGCGCGCTCGAGACCGTCGCGGGCCATCCCGTGGCGTCGCGCCCTTCACCGGGCGCGACGAGCCCGATCCCCAAGCTCGATCGCCGCGCGCGACGCCACGCGGCGGGGTTGATGCGCATCAACCACACGGGCGAAGTCTGCGCCCAGGCGCTCTACGACGGCCAGGCCGCGCTGGCGCGCGACGCGGCCACGCGCAGGCACCTCGAGACCGCGGCCGACGAGGAAACCGATCACCTCGCGTGGTGCGGCGAGCGGCTCCACGAGCTGAACGACCACGCGAGCCGGCTGAACCCGCTCTGGTACGCGGGCAGCTTCGCGATCGGGGTCCTGGCCGCGGCGGCGGGCGATCGCTGGAGCCTCGGATTCGTGGTGGAGACCGAACGCCAGGTCGAGGCGCACCTCGGGCGCCATCTCGCGCGCCTGCCCACCGCCGACACCCGCTCGCGCGCAATACTCGCGGCCATGCAGGCCGACGAAGCACGGCACGCCGCCAACGCACTCGCGCGCGGCGGTGCGCGGCTGCCGCGCCCGATCCCGTGGATCATGCGCGCGGCATCCGCGTTGATGAAGGCGGTCGCCTACCGCGTGTAGGAGGGCCGGCAGGCCCGAACACGGCGACCGGAAACCCTGTCGCGCGCATGGATTCGCGGCTTCCGCCGCTCCTACATCAGGTTGCGGCCGTGGAACAATTCCTCGATTTCGCGCTTCAGCAGCGCCTCGATGCGCTGGCGATCACGCGGCGAGAAGTCCTCGGGGTGTGCCTCGAACAGGTAGGTATCGAGGTCGAAATCCTTCACGTGCATCTTGGTGTGGAACATCTGCTCCTGATACACGTTGACGTCGAACATCTCGTACTTCTGCCGGATGTGCTTGGCGAGGTAATCCTGGATCGAATTGATCTTGTGGTCGATGTAGTGCTTCTTGCCATTGATGTCGCGCGTGAACCCGCGCACGCGGTAATCCATGGTGACGATGTCCGACTCGAAGCTGTCGATCAGGTAGTTGAGCGCCTTCAGCGGGGAAATCACGCCGCAGGTCGCGACGTCGATGTCCACGCGAAAGGTCGCGATGCCGTTGTGCGGATGGGTCTCCGGATACGTGTGCACCGTGATGTGGGACTTGTCCAGGTGCGCCACCACGGCATCGGAAATGACGTCCTTGCCGAGCTTCTCGACCACCGGATGCTCGGAAATCAGCATGGTGACGGACGCGCCTTCCGGGTCGTAATCCTGGCGCGCGATGTTGAGCACGTTGGCGCCGATGATGTCGGCGACGTCGGTCAGGATCTGGGTCAGGCGATCGGCATCGTAGGCTTCATCGATGTAATCGATGTAGCGGTCACGCTGGGCCTTGTTGGCCGCGTAGCAGATGTCGTAGATGTTGAAGCTGAGCGCCTTGGTGAGGTTGTTGAAGCCCTGCAGCTTCAGGCGGGGCAGCGGCTTGACCACAGCGGTACGTCCTCGGATGGATGAAAACGCGCGCGGCGCACGCCCGGTGGGCTCGGCACGCGAGCGGCTGGCGCGAAAACGCGCAGTATGCGCGAAAGCGGCGGGCGCTGCACGCCCGGTGCGCAAGCAGGACCGACTCGCGGCGCGTTGAACAATGCTGCTAGACTCGCACGCGAAAATTGTGACATAGCACAGGGAAGCCATGTCCGAACTACGCTACCTCCTCCAGCAGATCTACCAGCGCTCCGAAGCGCCCCCCATGCTCGCACCCGATCCGGCGGCCATGCAGCGCCTGCTCGAGCAGTGCCACCGACGCCGCTATCCGGCCCGCACCGCGATCCTGCGCCCCGGCGATCCGGCCAACACGCTGTTCTACATCATCGACGGCTCGGTGACGGTCTGCAGCGAGGACGAGCAGGGCCGCGAGCTCATCCTGGCCTACATCAACCGTGGCGAGTTCATCGGTGAAATGGGCCTGTTCGTCGAGCAGGCGCAGCGCGAAGTGCTGATCCGCACGCGCACGGTCTGCGAACTTGCTGAAATCAGCTATGAAAAGCTGTTCCGCCTGTTCGACGGCTCGCTGCGCGACGACTGCCCGCGCGTGCTGTTCGCGATCGGCCTGCAGTTGACCCACCGCCTGCTGCGGACCTCGCGCCAGGTCAGCCGGATGGCCTTCATGGACGTCACCAACCGCATCGCGCGCACGCTGCTGGACCTCTGCCAGGAGCCCGACGCGATGACCCACCCGGAAGGCACCCAGATCCGCATCTCCCGCCAGGAGCTCTCGCGCATCGTCGGCTGCTCGCGCGAAATGGCGGGACGCGTGCTGAAGCAACTCGAGGAAGAAGGCGGCATCGACGTCGCGGGAAAGACCATCGTGGTGCGCGGAACGCGTTGACGCGGGCGCGGACGGCATGACCTGACCGCGCCGTCTCCGGCCCGGCTCAGTCCCAGTGGACGTGCGCGATGCTGTGGCCCATCGCGTTTTCAACCCGCTTGCACAGCTTGGGCGAGCCGTTCACCAGTACCGCTTGCGCGGCACCCGCGAGCATCGGCAGGTCCTGGATCGAATCGCTGTAGGCCACCTGCCAGGCTTCGATGCCATGCTCGGCCAGCAGCGCGACCTTCCGCGCGCCCACGTTGTGCCAGCCGCTGCGCATGCCAAACCGCGTTGGCACCAGGCGCGACGCGAGCAGCTCGACGCCGTCGATGCCAAGCGCCTGGAGCACGCCGCGCGCGAGCGACTCCTCGCAACCCGTGACCACCACGACCCGATCGCCGGCGGCCACGTGGCGCCGCAGGGCAAACAGGCCCTCGCGAAAGAATCGCCGTGGCTGGCGCACCAGGGTGTGGACGAACGCCTCGCCCAGCTCGTGATAGCGGCGCTCGCCCACGCCGAGCAGCCCGATGTGCACCAACGTGCGCAGGCCCCGCCGCCACGAGAAGGGCCACACCACCAGCAACCACGGCAACGCGGCCGCCGCCAGCAGCTTGCGCCACCACGCCCGCGCATATTGCGCCCGCATGAACAACCCGAAGGTGTCGCCGCGCACCAGCACGCCGTCGAAGTCGAACAGCACGACGCGCTGCCCGCCGGGTTGCGCGGTGGAGTCCACGCTCAGGCCTCGGCGAACAGCCGCGCCAATTCCGCGCCGGGATCCACCGCCCGCATGAACGCCTCGCCGATCAGGAACGCCTGCACGCCGGCCCGGCGCAGGCGCTCGACGTCTTCGCGCGTGGCGATGCCGCTTTCCGTCACCAGCAGGCGCTCGGCTGGCACATCGGCCCGCAGCATGAGCGTGGTCTCGATGCTGGTTTCAAACGTGCCGAGATGACGGTTGTTGATGCCGATCAAGGTGCGCGCGTGCCCCGTCAGGGACAGCGCACGGCGCAGGTCGACCGCGTTGTGCACCTCGACCAGCACGTCCAGCCCCGAATCCAGGGCCAGGCCATGCAGGCGCACCAGCTCGGCATTGTCCAGCGCGGCGGCGATCAGCAGGATGGCGTCGGCGCCGATCGCGCGCGCTTCGTGGACCTGATACGGGTCCACGGTGAAATCCTTGCGCAACACCGGGAGGTCGCAGGCGTCCCGCGCTTCGCCAAGGTGGGCGTCGCTGCCCTGGAAAAAGTCCACATCCGTCAGCACCGACAGGCACGTCGCGCCGCCCGTGGCATAGCTTTGCGCCAACGCAGCCGGCCGGAAATCCGCGCGGATGAGGCCCTTGGACGGGCTCGCCTTCTTGATCTCGGCGATGACGGCCGCGCCGTGCCGCGCCTGCTCGGCAAGCGCGGCGGCAAATCCGCGCGGGGGCTCAGCCCTGGCCGCGTGCCGCCGCAATTCGGCCAGCGGAACCCGGGCCTTGCGTTCGGCCACTTCCTGGCACTTGCGCGCCAGGATGGTTTCGAGGATGTCGGTCATGACGCGGCCCCCGCCGCGGCCTGCGCATCCGTGGCGCAGGCCCGCGTCGCCGCAACGAACGCGTCGAGCTTGGCCCGCGCCGCACCGCTGTCGATGGCCACGCGCGCGCGCGCCACGCCGGCGTCGATCGATGCCACCACGTCGGCGGCGTACAGCGCGGCCCCCGCGTTCAATACGACGATGTTGCGGGCCACCCCCTCGACGCCATTCAGCACGTGCAACAGCACCGCCTTGGACTCGCCGGCATCGGCCACGCGCAGGTTGCGGCTGGACGCCATCGGAATGCCGAACTGCTCGGGCTCGATCTCGTACTCGTGGACCTCGCTGTCGCGCAACTCGCCGACCAGCGTCGTCCCGCCCAGGGAGATTTCATCCAGCCCATCGCGCCCGTAGACCACCAGCGCGTGGCGCACGCCGAGGCGCTGCAGCACGCGCACCTGGATGCCCACCAGGTCGGGATGGAACACGCCCATCAGGATGTTCGGCGCGCCCGCGGGGTTGGTCAGTGGACCCAGGATGTTGAAGAGCGTGCGCACGCCCATCTCGCGCCGCACGGGCGCGACCGCCTTCATCGCCGGATGGAAGCGCGGCGCGAACATGAAGCCGATGCCGGTCGTTTCGATGCAACGCGCGACCTGCGCGGGCGGCAGGTTCACCACGGCACCCAGCGCTTCGAGCACGTCGGCGCTGCCGGAGGACGAGGACACGCTGCGGTTGCCGTGCTTGGCCACGCACGCGCCAGCCGCCGCAGCCACGAACATCGCGGTGGTGGAAATATTGAAGCTCATGGCGCCGTCGCCGCCGGTGCCGACGATGTCGAGCATGTGCGGATCGGGCGGCACCGACACCTTTTCGGCCAGCTCGCGCATGACCGTCGCGGCGCCCGCGATTTCGCCCACGGTTTCCTTCTTGACGCGCAGCCCGGTCAGGATCGCCGCGGTCATCGTCGACGAGACCTCGCCGCGCATGATCTGGCGCATCAGGTCGACCATCTCGTCGTGGAAGATCTCGCGATGCTCGATCGTCCGCTGCAGTGCGTCGTGCGGCGTGATGCCCATGCTCATGCGGCCTTTGGCAGCGGCTCGTCCAGGAAATTGCGCAGCAGATCGTGGCCTGGCCTGGTCAGGATCGACTCCGGGTGGAACTGCACACCCTCGACCGCCAGCGTCTTGTGCCGCAGCCCCATGATTTCATCGAACGCGCCGTCGGCGGCTTCCGTCCACGCGGTGATGGCCAGGCACTCGGGCAGGCTCGCCCGTTCGACCACCAGCGAGTGGTAGCGCGTGGCCTCGAACGGATTGGCCAGGCCGGCAAAGACGCCACTGCCATCGTGGTGGATCGGCGAAGTCTTGCCGTGCATGATCTGCTTGGCGCGGATCACGCGCCCGCCGAACGCCTGGCCGATCGCCTGATGGCCCAGGCATACGCCCAGGATCGGCACGGTGCCGGCCAGCTCGCGAATCAGCGCGAGGGTGATGCCGGCGTCATCGGGCGTGCCGGGCCCGGGCGAAATGACGATGCGCGACGGCGCGAGCGCGCGGACGCCGGCCACGTCCAGCGCGTCGTTGCGCAGCACCTTGACCTCTTCGCCCAGTTCGCCCAGATACTGCGCCAGGTTGAACGTGAAGCTGTCGTAGTTGTCGATCAACAGCAACATGACCCGTGGCCCCCGAACGCCCGTTGGCGAAAGAAGAACAAGTGTGACTGCCGGCACGCACGCAAACAAGCCTGCGGCCGTGCGCCTGCTGGTTGCGGCGTGCGCGTTCGGCCTTCTGGGCGGCTGTTCGACCCTGGGCTATTACGCCCACCTCGCGACGGGCGAAGCCGCCGTGCTGCGCGCACGCCAGCCGATCCCGCGCGTGATCGACGATCCCGCCACGCCGCCCGCGCTGCGCACGCGCCTGCAGCTCGCGTTGCGCGCCCGCACGTTCGCCTCCGACGTGCTGCACCTGCCGCGCAACCAGAGCTACACGACGTACGCCGACATCCACCGCCCGTTCGTGATGTGGAACGTGTTCGCCACCCCCGCGCTGTCGGTGCACGCGATCGAACACTGCTTTCCCTTCGCCGGCTGCGTCGCCTACCAGGGCTTCTACCGGCACGCGCGCGCGGAGGCCCGGGCGCGCGAATTCGCCACGCGGGGTGACGATGTCTGGGTGGGCGGCGTGCCTGCCTACTCGACGCTGGGCCACTTCGCCGACCCGCTGCTCAGCACGATGAACCGCTGGAGCGACGACGAGCTCGTCGCCACGATCTTCCACGAACTCGCCCATCAGGAGTATTACCTCAAGGGCGATACCGAGTTCAACGAATCCTACGCGACATTCGTGCAGCGCGAAGGGCTGCGGCAATGGCTCGCCGCCAACCACCTGCCGCCCCCCGATCCCGTGATGGCGCGCCGCGAACGGGAATTCACGCAGCTGGTATTGGCCACGCGGGCGCAACTGGAGGCGCTCTACGCGAGCCACGCCAGCGACGCCGACAAGCTCGCGGGCAAAACGCGGATCTTCGCGCAACTGCGCCAGCGCTACGCGCACCTGCGTGACACCGAATGGCACGGCTACACGGGCTACGACCACTGGTTCGCGACGCCGCTCAGCAACGCGAAACTCGTGCCATTCGGACTCTACGATCGAGGCGTACCGGCCTTCGCAGCGCTGTTCAAGCGCTGCGATGGCAACTGGCGACGGTTCTACCAGGCGGTGCGCCACCTCGGTGGCGAGTCCGCGGCGGCGCGTGCGGCGTTCCTCGCGGGCACCAACACCGCACCCTGATGCAGGTCAAGACGCGCGCGCGGACCGGCGCGCATGCTGTCCCGGTTCTTCCTCCACGGACCCTGCATGAACGCCTCCGCCGACGCTCCCAGCTACACGCCCTACCCGTTCGATGCGCGCGCGATCGCGCACCGGTTTCGCCACTCGGCCATCTTCGGTGCGCTGGACGCGCTGGAAAAGGGCGAGGCCATGCGCTTTGTCAACGACCACGACCCGATCCCGCTGTTGCACCAGATGGAGCAGCGTTATGGCAAGCGCGTCGAGGTGATCTACCAGCAGCGTGGGGGCGATGGACCCGTCGTGATCGACTTTGTGGTGACCGAATAATGGCATTCCCCGATTTCTTTGCTGAAGTGCCGGCCTTGCGCCTGCACGATGGCTTGTCCCAGCTGCTCGGAGCCTCTTCCGACGGCATGGTCGAGTACCACTACGCCGACGCGGTGAGGCTGGCTGGGCACTCCTGCCCCACCGTCGCCGGCGGGTGGCTCAGCGCGCGAGCCGCGCTGAGCCATTTATATCCCGACAGCACGCCCGAACGCGGCGGCATCAGCGTGTACCTGAACGACGAAGCCGACGCCGGCGTCACCGGCGTCATCGGCCAGGTGCTAACGCTGGTCACGGGCGCGGCCGCCGACAACGGCTTTCACGGCTTGGCCGGCCAGCACGTCCGCAGGGACCTGCTGCACTACGCGCAGGGCAACGTCGCCGGCGCGCGCTTCACGCGCAACGACACCGGGGCCACGGTCGAGGTCGCGATCGACGCCGGCTCGGTGCCAGCCGACCCGATGATGCGGCCGCTGATGCAGTTGATCTTCACCGGGCAGTCCGATGAAGCGCAGCGCCGCGAATTCGGGCGCCTGTGGCAGGACCGCGTGCGCCGCATGCTGTTGCTGCACGCGGACGACCCGGCCGTGGTGCAGGTGCGCAGCCTCAACTGACGCGCTGCCGATCGCGTGGCGGCACCCGCCACCACGCGACATCAAAGCCCGTTGACCGCCTGCGCCACCGCGCGGAACAGCGCGCGGCCCTTGTTCATGGTTTCCTCGTACTCGGCGGCGGGATCGGAGTCGTACACGATGCCCGCGCCTGCCTGCACGTGCAGGCGCCCGTCTTGGATCACCGCGGTGCGGATGGCAATGGCCGTATCGGCATTGCCCCACCAGCCAATCCAGCCGATCGCACCGGCGTAGATGTTGCGCTTGAAGGGCTCGAGTTCCTGGATGATTTCGATCGCGCGGATCTTGGGCGCGCCCGACAGCGTGCCCGCGGGAAACGTCGCGCGCAGCACGTCGAGATAGCCCGTGCCGGGCTTCAGCCGCCCTTCGACCTGCGACACCAGGTGCATGACGTGCGAATAGCGCTCGATCGCGAACGAATCGGTGACTTCGACGCTGCCGGTTTCACTGATGCGGCCGACGTCGTTGCGCCCGAGGTCGATCAGCATCAGGTGCTCGGCGCGTTCCTTCGGATCGGCGCGCAGTTCCGCTTCCAGCGCGCGGTCTTCTTTCGGCGTCGCGCCGCGCCGCCGCGTCCCCGCCAGCGGCCGCACGATGACCTTGCCATCCTTGAGCCGCGCCAGGATCTCGGGTGAGGAGCCGACGATCTGGGTGCCACCCAGGTCGACGAAGTACATGTAGGGCGACGGATTCAATGCGCGCAGCGCGCGATAGACGTCGAGCGGACGCGCGTTGAAGCCAACGCTGAGGCGCTGCGAGGGCACCACCTGGAAGACGTCGCCGGCGCGGATGTGTTCCTTGCAGCGCTCGACCATCGCCTCGAAAGCTTCCTTGGTGAAGGACGACTTGAAGTCGCTTTCATCCACCGCGGCGCCATGCGCCGCCGGTGGATACGCGGCGCCGCCCTGGCGCAGATGGTGCACCAGCGCGTCGAGCCGCCGCTGCGCGCGCGCGTACGCCTGCGGGCGCGTGGGATCGGCGTGCACGATGAGGTACAAACGGCCCTTGAGGTTGTCGAATACCGCCAGCTGTTCGGCCAGCATCAGCAGGATGTCGGGCGTGCCCAATTGGTCCGGCCGGTCCCAGTTGGCCAGGCGCGGCTCGATGTAGCCGACGGTTTCGAATCCGAAATAACCGACCAGTCCGCCGGTGAACGCCGGCAGGCCGGGCAGGCACGGCACGTCGTAGCGCGCGCGCAGGCGCTCGATCTCGGCGAGCGGATCGGCCACCTCGCGGGTCTCGATGACGACGCCGTCCTCGCTCGCCGTGAACGTGTGGCCACGAAAGCTGAAGACGCGCCGCGCCGGCAGGCCGATGATGGAATAGCGCCCCCAGTTGGCGCCGCCTTCGACCGACTCGAACAGGAACGTGTAGGGACCGTCCGCCAGCTTCAGATACACCGACAGCGGCGTATCGAGATCGGACAGCACCTCGCGCACCAGCGGGATCCGGGTGTGGCCCCGGCGCGCGAGCGCATCGAATTCTTCCTGGGAAAGCACGGCAGCGGACCCTGGCCACGTAAACCCGCGACGATAGCAGAGCGTGGCGCGCGCAGCGCCTACCCGGCCGCGGGATGGCGCATGTCGTGCAACTCCATGACGAAGGCGACGCCATCGGCAAGGTTGTGGCCCGACACCTTGCCCTGGTGCAGCTCGCTGACCAGCCGCACCACGTAGAGTCCAAGTCCGAGATGCGGCGTGCCGGCGCGCGCGCCGGCGCCGCGCACGCTGACCAGCGAGTCGAACAGCTGGCCCTGCATTTCCTCGGGCAGGTGCGGGCCGCGGTTGGCCACGATGATGCGCGCGACGCCGTCACCTTCCGCCTCCAGCGTGATGTGGATCCAGCCGTCCGAGGGCGTAAACGACAACGCGTTGTCGAACAACTTGTCGAGGGCCTGGGCGATCAGCTCGGGCGCGCCGTAGAGCGGCACCGCGCGGTCGGGAATGCGGCATTCCAGCGTGCGCGGCTGCGCCAGCGGCCGGTACGCCTCCGCACAGCCACGCACGACCTGTGCCAGATCCATGTCCTCGCCGTCGGCCGAGGCCATCGCGCGCTCCATGCGGCTGGCTTCGCTCATCGCGCGGACGATCGCGCCGATGCGCGCCGCACCGTCCCGCGCGCGCGCCAGGTAGGGCTGCGCGCGGGGCGGCACGTCGGCGTGCTCGAGGTTCTCCAGCGACGAGCGCACGATCGCGAGCGGCGTGTTGAGCTCGTGCGAGAGGTTGGATGCAAGCTTGCGCAGGTACTCCGTATACGTTTCGATGGAGTCGAGCAGGCGCGACAGGCTGCGCGCGAGGTCGCCGAGTTCATCCTGGTCCTCGACCAGCGGCAGGCGCGCGACCGACAGCCCATCGTGGTGCTGCGCGCGCTCGGCCGCGTCGCGCAGCCGCCCGATGCGCACCGACAGCCAGGTCGCGAACGCGAACAGCACGGCGCCCGCGATCAGCAGCACCGCGACGCTGGCCAGCATCAGGCCCAGCAACGCGCGATTGGTCAGCAACGGCAGCGCGCGGCTGGATTGTTCGAGCACCAGCGCGCCGCGATTCTGGCCACGTACGTCCAGCGGCACCGACACCGTCAGCACGACGCTGCCGGGATGATCGCCGCCGCGCCAGTTGGCGCTGGCCTGGCCCGCCAGCGCCTGCACGACGTCGGGATCCTCCAGGCGCGGAATGCCACGCGGCAGGTGCTGGCGCTTGTCCAGCGAAGGCACCACCAGCAAATCGGACAGCACCTTCTGCAGCCAGGGAAACCGGCTGGGCCGGTTGGGCGGCACGTCGAACATGCTGCCACCTTCGCCGATCACCCAGCCGTCGGCGCTCAGCAGGCGTACGCGCACGCCGCTCGGAGCGAGCTGCGTCAGGTCGTTGGACAGCGCCGGCGACAGCCCCAGCACCGGCCGCAGATCGGGACGCCCGCCGCTGAAGCGGGTGGGCGCGTCGGCGTCGAACACGCCCACGCCCAGCCGGTCCGGCGCCTGCGCCCGCGGGATGCGCAGTTCGATGTCGTAGCCGTGGGCGGTGTCCAGCCACTGGCCACTGATCTGATCAGGGAACCCGCGCACGCGGGGATCCAGCGGCCGCGCCAGAAACACGCCGGGATTCGCGCTGGCCAAGAGGTAGCTCCGCTGGCGCTTGCCGCGCTCGAGCTCCAGGACGACGTGATCGGCCTCGACCGCGGCGGCGTTCTGCGCGTCCAGCCGGGTCGGCGTGGTGTCATCCACGTGAATGTGCATGTACAGCCACGCGGGATCGTTGGCCAGCTGCACCGTCACACCCGGCCACGGCCGCTGAGCCCAGCGCGCCAGCGGCGCCCAGTCGCGGCCGTTGCCATCGATGATGATCGGATTGGTGACACGCTCGACGTACCACGAATGGTCGGCGCTGGGCAGGTCCGCGCCCACCGCGACCAGGCCGCGGTCGAGCGCGAACGCAATCGCCAGCAGCGCCTGCTCCTGGCTGTTGCGCAGCAGGCGCTCCATCTGGCGCACGTACAGCCACCCGGCCCACGGCAACGCCAGCGTGGACAGCGCAACCAGCAGCAGCTTGCGGCGGAGGGTCACGGGAGCGGGGAGCAGGGGATCAAAGGGAGCAGGGAGCAGGGAGCAGCGAACAAGCGCGGACAGCTTATCCCAAGCAGTTTCCGCGCTTCCCGTTGCCCGCGTTCCCTGCCCCCCTGCTCCCTGCCTTTGCTTGCCCTGCTCCCCGCCTTTCAAGGCTTCCAGCGATACCCCACCCCGTGCACCGTCTCGATCGCGTCGAACCCGGGATCGACGGCGATGAACTTCTTGCGGATGCGCTTGATGTGCGACGTGATCGTGGCATCGTCCACCACGAGTTCGGCGTCGCGCATCAACTGGTCGCGGTTCTTCACGTGGCCGGGAAAGCGTACCAGCGTGTGCACCATCCAGAACTCGGTCACCGTCAGGGGCACCTCGACGCCGTTCCAGGTGATGCGCATGCGCTCGGCCTCGAGTTTCAGCGGGCCGTGTTCGACCACGGTTTCGGTCGCGGCCGGCGCGCGCTGCGATTCCACGCGGCGAAACAGTGCACCGATGCGCGCGGCCAGTTGGTGGAAGCTGATGTCCTTGGACAGGTAGTCGTCGGCCCCCAGGCGCAGGCCGGATATCACGTCGAAATCGGAGTCGCGCGCGGTCAGGAAGATGATCGGCAGGGTAGCGGAACGCGCCCGCAGCTCGCGGCAAAGATCGAAGCCGCCCTCGGGCTCGTCGCCCAGGCCGATGTCGATGATGACCAGCTCGGGCATGCGGCTAGCAAACGCCCCTGACGCCTCGCCGCGCGAGCCAAAGCCATGCACTTCGTAGCCGATCCGCGACAGCGCCTCGACGTAATTGGCCCGGATGGAAGGTTCATCTTCGACGATCGCGATCGCCCGCGCCATGCCCATCTCCTCTGTTGACGGCACCGGCAAGCGCACAGGCCACGCCGACGTTCCGGTGGAACCCGAGCCTGCGCCACGGCCGCGGGACGTGCAACCCACGCGGTGGCACTGCCCGCGTTTTGCCACAAATCGCCCGATTGCTGCCCTTGACCCGCCCTTGACCCGGCGCCTGGGCGCGGAGAATAACGTTCGTCGGTACTCCTGCCGTGGATGTCGACCGTGGAACACCCCCGCGCTGGCGCCAGAGACGCGCCGGTCGCTGACACCGGAAAGGCGCCCAGCGCGGTGGACCACGATGCAACACGACGAGACGTTTCCGTCTCATGGTCATTCCTCTCCTGGTCGGCCGCGGCCCTGATGCGCAAGCGTCAGGGCCGTCGGTCATTTGTGCGCCTCACACCGCCGCCGCGCGCATCGCGCTGATGGTCTGCCGGTAGTCGGGGCTGCCGAACACCGCCGATCCCGCAACAAATGCGTCGGCACCCGCGCGGGCAATGTCGCCAATGTTCGCGACCTTGACGCCGCCATCCACTTCCAGATGGATGGGTCGGCCGCTGCGATCGATGATCGCGCGCGCCCGGCGCAACTTGTCCAGCGCGGACGGAATGAACGCCTGACCGCCGAACCCCGGATTGACGCTCATCACCAGCACGATGTCGAGCTTGTCCAGCACGTAGTCCAGCCAGTCGAGCGAGGTCGCGGGATTGAAGACCAGGCCGGCCTTGCAGCCATGCTCGCGGATCAGTGCCAGGGTGCGATCGACGTGGCGGGTCGCCTCGGGGTGAAAGCTGATCGAACTCGCGCCGGCCTCGGCGAAGTCGGGCACGATCCGATCCACCGGCTCGACCATCAGGTGCACGTCCATTGGTGCGGTCACGCCGTGCGCGCGCAGCGCCTTCAGCACCATCGGGCCGATGGTGAGGTTGGGCACGTAGTGGTTGTCCATCACGTCGAAATGGATCCAGTCGGCGCCGGCGTCGACGACGGCATCGACCTCGGCGCCCAGCCGGGCGAAGTCGGCCGACAGGATGGACGGGGCGATCACGCAAGGTTGTCTGCTCATGCCGGTCCCTGTAAGCCGGCCACGCCGGCGGCGCTGGTGCATCGGGCCGCAGGCGATCGCGCGGGGCGCGTTCCTACCTGAAGCCGCGTTCGGATTGTATGCGTTCCCACGCCGCGTTGATCTCGCTGGCGCGCGCCTCGGCGCGCCGGCGCAGATCCTCGGGCATGTTCCCCAGCCGATCGGGGTGGTATTCGCCGATCAGCTTGCGATACGCACGCTTGATGGTGCGCTGGTCGGCGTCGTGGGCCACGCCCAGCACCGCGTACGGATCCGGCCCGCCGCTGCGCGGGGCCGCCGCGCGATAGCCCGCATAGCCGTTGCCCGCGTGCGCCCAGTCGCCGCTGCGCGCACCCGTGTTCCAGGCAAAGCCCTTCATCGCCAGCAGCGCGACGAGCTGGATCTCGCTGACGCGCAGGGCAAAGGCGGCGCGCTTGAGGATCTGCAGCTTGTCCGGGCTGAGCGGCCCGTCGGCCAGCGCGACGTCGCACAGCATGTCCAGAAACGGCATCACCGAGCTTCGCCGCGGCATGCACCAGGCGCGCAGATCCACCAGCGTCTGCGCCACGTTGAAATCGGACGCCTTGCCGCGGTTGAATGCGTCGATCGCACGCCGCCGCCACAGCGCGTCCAGCTCGAGGCGCGTCATCAGTCTTTCGGCCACGGCGACTTCGGCCTCGGAAACGCGACCGTCGCTTTTGGCCAGCGTGCCCATCACGGCGAACAGCGGCTCGACGTAGGCATCCCTGCCGCCGCCGCTGTGCAGCAGCCCGGTGATCCAGCCGCTGTCGATCAGGAGATGGCCCAGCAACAGGCCGGCCAAGGCTCCACCGAAGTTGCCGTGGGTCATCACCAAGCCAACCATGAAGCCGATCAGCTTGCCCCAGATCCTCACGGATGACCCGCCTGCACCGCCGGCGGGCACGCGGGCTGCGCCGCATACCAGTGCGCCAGCGCACGCACGTCGGCCGCGCTCAAGGGCGCCACGGCGGCCTGCATCACCGGGACCTTGCGCTGACCGGTCCGATACGCGCCCAGCGCCTGCAGCAGGTATTGCTCGGGTTGTCCGGCGAGGTTGGGCGCACCCGGAATACGGGCATGGCCATCCTCACCGTGGCACACCGCGCACCGGCCCAGCGCGGCTGGCGGCGCGACGGAGGTGGCGCCGGCCGCGCCCGCGGGCAGCAGCGCGAGCCACAGCAGCGTTGTGCGCGATTTCCGCATCGCCCAAGTTTATCAGCCTGACCGCGCGCGGCATCGCGCGGCGCGGGTCTCGCTACAATGGCGGTTTCGCAATCTGGTGGGCGACCATCGTGCCAACGACCCTTTCGCAATCCAACCTGCCCGGCCTCGAGCTTCTGCACCGCGGCAAGGTGCGCGACGTCTATGCGCTGCCGGGCGAGCGCCTGTTGATCGTCGCCACCGATCGGCTGTCGGCGTTCGACGTCGTACTGCCCGACCCGATCCCCGGCAAGGGCGAGATGCTCACCCAGATTTCCAACTTCTGGTTCGCCAGGACGGCCCACCTGGTGCCCAACCACCTGACCGGCACGCCGGTCGCCGACGTGCTGCCGGCGGGCGTCGACGCCGCGCTCTACGCCAGGCGCTCGGTGGTGGTCCGGCGCCTGAAAGCCATTCCCATCGAGGCGATCGCGCGCGGTTATCTCGCCGGCTCGGGGTGGAAGGATTACCAAGCGACGGGCTCGCTGTGCGGATTGGCGCTGCCGAAGGGACTGGCGCAGGCGCAGCAGTTGCCGCAGCCGCTGTTCACGCCCTCGACCAAGGCGCCCAAGGGCACGCACGACCAGAACATCGGCTTCAACCAGATGGCGGCCGCCATCGGTACCGACCTCGCCAAGCAGGTGTGCGAAGCCACGCTCGCGCTCTACAAGTTCGCCGCGACCTACGCCACCGAGCGCGGTATCCTCATCGCCGACACCAAGTTCGAGTTCGGCACGGACGCGGCCGGCAAGCTGTACGTGATGGATGAAATGCTGACGCCCGATTCCTCGCGCTTCTGGCCTGCCGACCAGTACCGGACCGGCATCAGCCCGCCGTCCTACGACAAGCAGTTCGTGCGCAACTACCTGGAAACCCTCGACTGGGGCAAGCGCGCACCCGGCCCCAAACTGCCGCAGAACGTGATCGACGGTACCGCGGCGCGCTACGCCGAGGCCCTGCGCCGCCTGGCCGGGATCAGCGTCGCGGCCTGAGCCCGTGGCACGCCCGTTGCGGGCAGCGTAGATTGACGGAGTGTCGACCTCGGGCAGCCGCGATGCGCGACATCCACCAATGGTTCGGCAGCTACGCCGCCGACCACCAGAACCCGACCAACCGCGCGATCCACTGGGTGTGCGTGCCGCTCATCATGTGGACCGTGATCGCGGCGCTCTGGACCATCCCGCCGCCCGCGCCACAGTGGTTCAAGCCAGGCACCTGGTCGGTACTGGCGATGCTCGCCACCTACCTTTTCTATCACCGTCTGTCACGCAACCTCGCCTACGCGATGGGCGTCGCGTTCATCGTGGGCGGCGCGATCGCCTGGGCGCTGTATGGCGCGCTCGGGCCACGTGGGCTGCTCGTCCTTGCGATCGTCCTGTTCGTGCTCGGCTGGATCGGGCAGTTCATCGGCCACGCGATCGAAGGCCATCGCCCCGCCTTCCTGACCAACGTCGTGCAACTGCTGATCGGCCCGGCCTGGCTCATGGGCAAGCTGATGCGCCGTCTCGGCATCGCCTATTGAGGATCAGCCCGATCCCAGATCGGCGTTCAACAGGCGTGCGAGCCGCACCCCGGCCTGTTGCAGGCGCTGCTCGGCGATCGGCAACGCGTGCGCGACGTAGGCCTCATCGATGACGTGCGATTGCGGGTACACGCCACCGTCGCGATCGATCCGGCACGACTCTTCCGCCCAGGTCGCGGGTGTGCCTCCGGTGGGCAGCGACGCCGGTACGTGCGCGAGCTGGCGTGCGTAGCGCGCCGCCGACCAGCCGGTGGACTCGAGCAGGCCCGAGTCCCACAGGCGATGCAGGTTGCTGCCGTGGCCGCGCCAGTACACCTGGAACCGGTTGCCGCCGAGATCCCGCCGATAGTCGGCGTGCAGGGGCTGGTGGACGTCGCCCACGAAATGCACCACGAACGCCAGGGCTTCGGCGCGCACGGCATCGCCCGCGTGGCGATCCGCGAGGATCGCCGAATAGTGGTCGATCGCCGCGACCGCGCATTCGCCGTTGCGGCACTCCTGCGGCGGGCGATAGACGCAAGCAGGCGAATCGAAATCGACGTAGTGCATGCGGCGGGTGCGCTCGAAGAGCGTGGGATCGCTTTCGCGCAACCCGTCCGCCCACGTCGCGACGTCCGCGAGATGTTTCGCCCCGCTGACCGCGAGCAGGCGCCTGGCGGTCGCCAGCGCGACCGGCGTCAGTTGCGCTTCGGCCAGGCGCGCCACGATGCGATGCCCTTTGGCCCCCCAGGCCCACGCCGCTGGCGCCGACGCCAGCATGGCTGTCGCCAGCACCCCCCAACCGATCCAGCGGTGCACCCGTTTGGCCATCTAGCCCTCCAAATTGGTGGTTCTGGAAAACCCGCGCGAACGTGCCCGCAAGGCTTGTCAACACGGCCGTGAAACAGGTTAGAATGGCCAGTTGACATTCACCAAAAGGCAGAGGACGACAGCATATGGCAATCAAGATCGCGATCAATGGCTACGGCCGTATCGGCCGCAACATCCTGCGCGCGCTTTACGAGTCCAACCGCACCGGCGCGATCAGGATCGTCGCGATCAATGACCTGGGCGACGCCAAGACCAATGCCCACCTCACCCAGTACGACACCGCGCACGGCCGGTTTCCGGGCCAGATCGGCGTCGAGGGCGGTGACCTCGTCGTCAACGGCGACCACATCAAGGTCTGCGCCGAGCGCGACCCCGCCAAGCTGCCGTGGAAGGATCTCGGTGTCGACGTGGTGATCGAGTCCACCGGGCTCTTCCGCAAGCGCGACAAGGCCGCGGCCCACCTCACGGCGGGAGCAAAGAAGGTCCTGGTGTCCGCGCCCGGCGAGGGGCTGGACGGAACCTTCGTGATGGGCGTCAACGAGGACAAGATCAAGCCGACCGACACCATCATCTCCAACGCCTCGTGCACCACCAACTGCCTGGCGCCGCTGGCCAAGGTGCTGCACGAGAAGATCGGCATCGTGCACGGCCTCATGACCACGGTGCACTCGTTCACCAACGATCAGGTGCTGACCGACGTCTTCCACAAGGATCTGCACCGCGCGCGTGGCGCCGCCAACAACATCATCCCGACCAAGACCGGCGCCGCGGTGGCGGTGGGCCTGGTGCTGCCGGAGCTCAACGGCAAGCTGGACGGGCTGTCGGTGCGCGTGCCGACCATCAATGTGTCGCTGATCGACCTGACCTTCGTCGCCAAGCGCGCCACCAGCAAGGACGAAATCGACGCCGCGGTCACCGCGGCCGCCAACGGCCGCATGAAGGGCGTGATGGTGGTCAACCACGAGCCCCTGGTGTCCTCGGACTTCAACCACAGCCCGGCATCGTGCACCTACGACGCGACCCAGACGCGCGTGCTGGAAGGTACGCTGGTCAAGGTACTGGCCTGGTACGACAACGAGTGGGGCTTCTCCAACCGCATGCTTGACATGGCGGAGAAGTTCGCGAACGTGCGCTGATCCGGCGCGGTTCCATCCCGAGCCCGCGCGGCAACGCGCGGGCTTTTTTGCGCGCCGAACGACGGCGCGCGGCGCACGTGGCACAAGGCCACCAAGACAAGATCTGCCTGTCCCTGTTCCCCGGCTGCGATCCGACCGCAACGCCACCGTAGGAGGGCCGGACGGCCCGACCGGAATCACGGGACGCGGGACCGGTCGGCTTCCGCCAGGTCCGTCGCAGCTTCCGCACAAGCGGTCGCGGCTTCCGCCGCTCCTACCGTTGTGCCCATGGCCGGCCGGGCGACGAAATGATCACCAACAAAAAGGCCGCGTCGGCGTGGCGCGGCCCTTCCGTTTGGACACCCGGCGGATTACGCCAGCGCTTTCAGGGCCGCCGCGTAGTCCGGCTCGTGGGTGATGTCGTCGACCATCTGCGCGTGGATGACCTTGTCGTGTTCATCCAGTACCACCACCGCACGCGCCGCAAGGCCGGCCAAAGGCCCGTCGGTCATGGCCACGCCGTAGTTTTTCAGGAACTCGCGCCCGCGCATCGTCGAGAGGAGGGTGACGTTCTTGATGCCCTCGGCGCCGCAGAAGCGCCCCTGGGCGAACGGCAGGTCGGCCGAGATGCCGAGTACGACGGTGTTCTTCATGCCCGCGGCATCCTGGTTGAAGTGCCGCACGGAGGCCTGGCACACCGGCGTGTCGATGCTGGGGAAGATGTTGAGGACCTTGCGCTTGCCCGCAAAGTCGGCCAGCGATTTTTCCGAAAGATCGCCCGCGACCAGCTTGAACGCCGGCGCCTTGCTGCCAACCTTTGGAAACGGGCCGTCTACCTGGACGGGCTTGCCCTGGAACTTGGTGCTGGACATGCAATGACTCCTTCGATGATTGAATGGGCGCTCGGCGCCGTGACCATTCCAAGTCTAACCCGCCGCCACCGCGCTGCTTGGAACTGGGCCGGCAACGTGAGGTTCGCCCGACGAGCTCGGGACGAACGGCCAATTGCCGGACGCCGCTCCTGGCCCGCCGTCGAACCATGAACGGCGTAGCACGCGCAAAAAAAATGCTATGCGGCGCGCGTCGGCGGCTTGGGCGGCGTACCGCCACCCCACTTGGTGCCATCGCCGCGGTCGAGCAGCGGCAGCTTGTCGGGAATGCCGTCCCACAGGTCGGCACCTTCCATTTCGTCGATCTTGGCGTCGATCACCGGCCACTTCTTGGCCAGCTCGGCGTTGATCGGCAGGAACTTCTCTTGTCCCGCGGGCACGTCGAGCTCGGCAAAGATCGCGTCCACCGGGCATTCCGCGACACACAGCGTGCAGTCGATGCACTCGTCAGGATCGATGGCCAGGAAGTTCGGGCCTTCGTGGAAGCAGTCGACCGGACATACCTCGACACAGTCCGTGTACTTGCAGTTGATGCAATTGTCGGTCACGACATGCGTCATCATCGTCCTCCGTCACGCGTGAGCGTTTCAGTGTGCGCGACCGCGCCGTGTGGGGCCTTGATGCGCATCATTGATTGAGGTCATGGTCCGCGCGTCACGCCCGCGCGAGCCTTGCATTATGCCAAACCCGTGCGCCACCAGCCTTGATGAGGCCCGCATCGCCATCCTGGTGGCACGGTTCTACGACAAGGTGCGCACCGATCCGTTGCTGGGTCCGGTGTTCAATCCGCTGGTCGACGACTGGGACGCACACAAGGTCTTGATGACCTCGTTCTGGGCGACGGTCGTGCTGGGGACCGGCCACTATCGCGGCAATCCGCTCGCCAAACACCAGCCCCTGCCCATCGGCAACGAGCACTTTGCGCGCTGGTTGACGCTGTGGCGGGAAACCGCGCGCGAGGTCCTCGATCCGGAGTCGGCCGCGCTGCTGATCGGCCACGCCGAGCGCATCGGCTACGGCCTGCGGATCGGCATGGGCCTTGCGCAGCATCGTCCCGGCCGCGGGCCCGCCGCGGGCGCGCGGCACGTGCCTTCGCTACGGGCGTGACGCGTCCGCGGGCGGCGCGACCGCGGGTGCGCCGTCGGCCTGCCGCAGGATCTGCTCGAGTTCGTGCGCGACCGCGATCTGGTCGCGCCCGCGCGCCTTGGCCGCGTACATCGCGTCGTCGGCCGCGCGCAGCCAGCTCCCCGTATCGTGGCAGCGGATCCCGTCGAACAACGCCACCCCGATGCTGATCGTGACGACAAGATCGGCGGGTGCGTTGGGAAACGCCAGCGCGGCCACGGCGCTGCGCAGGTCCTCGGCCAGCATCAGCGCGGCCTCGCCGCCCAGGTGGGGACACACGACGACGAACTCCTCGCCGCCCAGGCGGGCTACGTGGCCCCGCGCGCCGGTGACCTCGCGCACGTGCTTCAGCGAGACGTTCAGCACGATGTCGCCATACGGATGCCCGCAGCGGTCGTTGATGCTCTTGAAGAAATCGAAGTCGAACAACAGCAGCGCGTGGAGCGGCGAGTTGCGCGCGCCGCGCCGGGCCAGCAGCCCCTCGACGCGCTGGAAGAAGCCGCGGCGGTTGTCGATGCCGGTCAGCGGGTCTTCCAGCGCCTGCCGCCGCAAATCGCGCGCGTGCCGCCGATCCGAACGTACCAGCAGCAGCAGCGAGACGAGTCCCAGCGCGAGGCCGGCGGCCGCCACCAGCGCGGCGGTCAGCGTGCTGCGCTGCCGGCGCACCTGGGCCTCGTTGCGCGCCGCATCGGCCTCGGCCGTCTTCAGTTTGAGGTTCTTGATCTGGTCGTTGCGCTCCAGCTCCCGGATGCGGATTTCCTTTTCGCGCGAGGCGTAGCGCGCCGCCAGCTTGTCCTGCTGCGAATCCAGCAGGCTCGACCAATGCGACTGCGCGGACTCGAGCGCGGCGCGTTCCGCCGCCAGCGCGAGACGCAGGTCGCCGTTGCGTTCGGCCAGGCGCGACTGCTGCTGCAACATGTCCGGCAGCAGGCTGTCCAGGCGGGCCCTGCGCGTTTCCTCGACGGTGGCCGCAATCAGCGCCATCGCTTCCTTGTGCTGGCCCATGGCCTCCAGCGCGCGCGAAATGTCGTACTGCGAAATCAACGCGTCCGAGAGGCGCCCGGATGCGCGCTCGTCGGCGAGCGACGCGCGCGACAGCGCGATCGCCTGCTCGGGCTCACCCTCCTTGAGATACACCTGCGCCAGGTTGTCGCCCACCGACAGCCACTGCGCGTGATCCCCGACCTTGGCGTACAGCGCGCGCGCCTGCTCGTAGAACTTCCTCGCGTCGGCATACTGGCCGAGCCCCGCCGCGTTGTTGCCTTCGTCGTTCTTGGCCTGCGCCTGATCCCAGTCCGCGCCCAGCGCCCCGAACCCGGCATCGGCCTGCGCGCACAGGGGCTGCGCGCGCTGGAACTGCGAGGTCATCGTGTAGGCGTCGCACAGCTGGAACTGCGCCAGCGCGCGATGGCGCGGATCGGAGCTGTCCAGTTGCAGTGCGGCCGCCTGCAGCGCATCGCTGACGCCACCGGCGTCACCGTGCGCGATCCGCAGATCCGCGGTGAGGAACCCGGCGTAGGACTCCGCGAGCGTGTCGTGCCCGACCGTATAGAGGCTCCGCAGGCGGGCGACGGCTTCCGTCACTGCGGTGTCGTCGGCCGCATTGACGCCGGCGTGGCCCATCCACCACAGGGCTTCGCGCTCGGCGGCCGCGTTGGTCGCGTAGTCGCCGGCATCCAGCGCCGCCCTGACCTTGACGATCAGCCCATGCGGATCGCTGGTCGCGAGCGTGCGCATTGCCGTCACCGACAGCGCACCATCGGCACGCGCCGTGGCCACGGTCATGCTCAGCGCCAGCGCGATCCAGAACCTGGACATGGTCGCCCCCTTCAAGCGCCATCATTCCCTTCCCCAAAACCGGATGCAAGAAGCGCGCCGCCAGGGCCACCGCGGCGGGGACTTTCGCGGCGAAAGGCGCCTGCACGGCCGGAAGATTCCCGCGGCCTACGCCCCCTAAACTGGGCGACATGCAAATCGGCCCCCTCACCATCGATCCCGCCGTGGTCCTGGCGCCCATGGCCGGCGTTACCGACAAGCCGTTCCGGCGGCTCTGCAAGCGCCTGGGCGCGGGGCTGGCCGTGTCCGAAATGACCACGTCGGATCCGCGCCTGTGGCAGACGCGCAAGTCCCTGCACCGCATGGACCACGCCGGTGAACCCGAGCCGATTTCGGTGCAGATCGCCGGCTCGGATCCGGACGTGCTGGCCGAAGCCGCGCGTTACAACGTCGCCCACGGGGCCGAGCTCATCGACATCAACATGGGCTGCCCGGCCAAGAAAGTTTGCAATGCCTGGGCCGGCTCCGCGCTGCTGGCCGACGAGCCGCTGGTGGCGCGCATCTGCAAGGCCGTCGTGGAGGCGGTGGACGTACCGGTCACGCTGAAGCTCCGTACCGGCCAGGTGCCCGAACACCGCAACGCGCTGGCCGTGGCGCACATCGCGGAGGATTCGGGCATCGCCGCGCTCGCGGTGCACGGGCGCACGCGCGCCGAAAAGTACCTGGGACATGCCGAGTACGACACCATCGCCGCGGTGAAGGCGACCGTCTCGATCCCGGTGTTCGCCAACGGCGATATCGACTCGCCGGGAAAAGCGCGCCAGGTGCTGGATTACACGCACGCGGACGGGCTCATGATCGGCCGCGCGGCCCAGGGCCGACCCTGGATTTTCCGCGAGATCGTGCATTTCCTGGCCACGGGCGCGCTCTTGCCGCCGCCGTCGATCCGCACCGTTCGCGACATCCTCCTAGATCACCTGGCCGAGCTGCACGCGTTCTACGGCGAGCCTGCCGGCGTGCGCATCGCCCGCAAGCACCTGGGCTGGTACGCCAGGGACCGCCCGGAAAACGCCGCCTTCCGCGCCGTGGTCAACGCCGCCGACAGCGCCAGCGAACAGCGGCGCCTGACGCGCGACTACTTCGACACCCTCGCCGCCGGCGCGGCGGCGGAGTTCGCAGCCGCGGCGTAACGGTCGCCCGCTCCGGCGCGTGCGCGATGCGCCGCGCCTGCCGCCGGCTGAACGCCTCGCGATCGGACCTGCATGCGAGGGCCCATCCCTGTATCATCAGGCACCCGCTGCATCTCTCCATCCGTATCAAAGGATATACACCCCGATGAGCCGCTACCTGTTCACCTCCGAATCGGTGTCCGAGGGTCACCCGGACAAAGTCGCCGACCAGATTTCCGATGCCGTGCTGGACGCGATCATCGCGCAGGACAAGCACGCGCACGTCGCCTGCGAAACCATGGTCAAGACCGGGGTCGCCATCGTCTCGGGCGAAGTCACCACCGACGCCTGGGTCGACATCGAGGCGCTGGCGCGCAAGGTGATCCTCGGCATCGGCTACGACTCGTCCGTGGTCGGCTTCGACGGCGCCACCTGCGGCGTGCTGAACCTCATCGGCAAGCAGTCACCCGACATCAACCAGGGCGTCAGCCGCAAGAAACCCGAGGAACAGGGCGCCGGCGACCAGGGCCTGATGTTCGGCTACGCGTGCAACGAAGCACCGGAATACATGCCGGCGCCGATCTACTACTCGCATCGCCTCGTCGAACAGCAGGCCAAGGTGCGCCGCGCGGGCAAGCTCAAGTGGCTGCGTCCGGACGCGAAATCACAGGTCACGCTGGCCTACAACGACGACAACACCATCGCCGGCCTCGACGCCGTGGTGCTGTCGACCCAGCACGATCCGGACGTCAAGTACGCCGACCTCTGTGAAGGCGTGCGCGAATACATTTTGAAGCCCGTGCTGCCCAAGAAATGGCTGGACACGCTGCCGGCTAAGAAGGTGCACATCAACCCGACCGGCAAGTTCGTGATCGGCGGCCCGGTCGGCGACTGCGGCCTGACCGGCCGCAAGATCATCGTCGACACCTACGGCGGCATGGCCCGCCACGGCGGCGGCGCGTTTTCGGGCAAGGATCCGTCCAAGGTCGATCGCTCGGCCTGCTACGCGGCGCGCTACGTCGCCAAGAACATCGTCGCCGCCGGCATCGCCGACCGCTGCGAGGTGCAGGTGTCCTACGCGATCGGCGTGGCCGAACCAACGTCGATTTCGGTCACCACGTTCGGCACCGGCAAGATCAGCGATGACAAGATCGAAAAGCTCATCCGCAAGCACTTCGACCTGCGCCCCTACGGCGTCATCAAGATGCTCGATCTCATCCACCCGATCTACCAGCTCACGGCGTCGTACGGCCACTTTGGCCGCAAGCCCTTCCAGTACACCTACAAGTGGGAAGACCTGCACGACGGCAAGCGCGTGAAGAAGTCGGAAACCGCCACCGCGTTCTCGTGGGAAAAGACCGATCGTGCGGCCGACCTGCGCAAGGCGGCAGGCATCAAGTAGTCACCCCTTCCTCCTCTTCGGAACGACGGGGGAGGAAGGCACCCCCTTCCGCAGGAAGGGGATCGGCGCGAAGCGCCGGGGGGATGCAGCCCTTCACAAGGAGAGCCATCCCCCTCGATCCCCCTTCGCAAGCGAAGGGGGAAGTCGGATCCCCCCTTTCGAAGGAATGGGGGAAGTTGGATCGGCTCCCTCCGTACACGAGGGGGAAAAATTTTTGTTCGCCGAGGGGCGTTGCAACTGCACCGGCAGCGAGGCTCGGCATCCTTCCCAACAACGCCCAATCAATCGGAGACACACGATGAACGCAATCGCCAAAGATTCCGCCGCGCACGACTACAAGGTCCGCGACATCGCGCTGGCCGAACTCGGCAGAAAGCGCATCACCATGGCCGAGCAGGAAATGCCGGGCCTCATGCAGATCCGTGCGCGCTACGCGCCGCAAAAACCGCTGAAAGGCGTGCGGGTGACGGGCTCTTTGCACATGACCAAGGAAACCGCGGTCCTGATCGAGACGTTGGCTGCGCTCGGCGCGTCGGTGCGCTGGGCGTCGTGCAACATCTTCTCGACCCAGGACGACTGCGCGGCGGCGATCGCGGCCGACGGCATCCCGGTGTACGCGTGGAAGGGCGAAACGCTCGAGGAATACTGGCAGTGCACGCTGGACGCCGTGACGCATCCCGGCCAGAAGGGACCCGAACTGATCGTCGACGACGGCGGCGATGCGACGCTGCTGCTGCACAAGGGCTTCGAGATGGAAGCCGGTTCGAAGTGGGTGGACGAGCCAGGCGCCAACCACGAAGAGCAGGTCATCAAGGATCTCCTCAAAAAGACCCGCACCGAGCGTCCCGGTTTCTGGAAGAAGGTCGTGTCCGAGTGGCGCGGCGTGTCCGAGGAAACCACGACCGGCGTGCACCGGCTTTACCAGCTGGCGGCGGCCGGCAAGCTGCTGGTGCCGGCGATCAACGTCAACGACTCGGTCACCAAGTCGAAGTTCGACAATCTCTACGGCTGCCGCGAGTCGCTGGCCGACGGCATCAAGCGCGCGACCGACATCATGATCGCCGGCAAGGTCGCCGTGGTCTGCGGCTACGGCGACGTCGGCAAGGGCTGCGCGCACTCGCTGAAGGGCTTCGGCGCGCGGGTCATCGTCACCGAGATCGACCCCATCTGCGCGCTGCAGGCGGCGATGGAAGGCTTTGAGGTCGCCACGGTGGAAGACACCCTGGGCGAAGCCGAGATCTACGTCACCACCACCGGCAACTGCGACATCATCACGCTGGAACACATGGCGAAGATGAAGGACCACGCGCTGGTCTGCAACATCGGCCATTTCGACAACGAGATCCAGGTCGACCGCCTGCAAAAGGCCACCACGCACACCAACATCAAGCCGCAGGTCGACCTCTACACCTTCCCGGACGGCCATTCGATCTACCTTCTGGCCGAAGGCCGCCTGGTCAACCTCGGCTGCGCGCACGGGCATCCGTCGTTCGTCATGTCGAACAGTTTTTCCAACCAGACGCTGGCGCAGATCGACCTGTGGGCCCACAAGGGCGCCTACGAGAAAAAGGTCTATCGCCTGCCGAAGAAGCTGGACGAGGAAGTCGCCCGGCTGCACCTCGCGCAGATCGGCGTCAAGCTGACCCGGCTTTCGCAGAAGCAGTCGGATTACCTTGGCGTGCCGGTGGACGGCCCCTACAAGGCCGATCACTATCGCTATTGATCGGTTCGCCGATCATTCAGCAGGATGAAAGCGCGGCGCGAGCCGCGCTTTCATTAACTTCGTCGTTCCGGGGCGCGCGCCGGCCCGCCAGCGCGGGAACCCGGAATCTGCCGTTGTGCCGCCGAGGACGAGAGCGGATCCCTTGTTTGTGTATGCCCTTCCCGATCCCGCGCACACGACCGCGCTATCCCTGCGGCGCGAGTCCCGCGAGCTCGGGCACGTACGGCGCGTAGTGCCGCCAGCGCCCGGCCGACGTGGAATACACGGGTTGGCGCGCCTGCCACACGCTGGCCGACTGGACCGGCGCGGAACCCTCCGGTGATGTGCGAGATGCGTCACCCGCGGCGCCGATGAACGCGCGCAGCTTCGCAATCGTGGCGTCCGGCTCGGCAACGAGCGTTTCGTAATGCAGGTCGAACATCCACGCCCCCAACCGCTGCCGCCAGTGCGCCATGAGCTCCGCGTGCCCGGCCATGTAGTCCGCGATATCGGCGAAGTCGTACGCGAACGCGAGATCGGGGTGGGCAAAATCCTGGCTCCACAGCGAGAGCGCGGTGTCGCGGGGATCGCGCAGCAGATGGATCACGCGCGCGCTGGGAAACATCGCCAGCGCCAGCTGCAGGTACCGGAAGTTCAGTGGATCCTGATCGAGGTAGCACGGCGCCGGGTGGTCGTCCTGCACCGCCAGCGTCCGATAGAGTTCCGCGGCTTCGGCCAGCGCGGCGGGATCGGCCAGCCGACCACCGGCAATCAGCCGTTCCGCGACGTAGCGCAGCGTGCGCAGTTCCCCGCGGTCGCGCGCGCCGGCCGCGTGGGCCAGCAAGGTTGCGGTGAGCGTGGTGCCGGTGCGCGGCACGCCAACGATGAAAACCGGCCGGAAATCCGGGGCCGCCGAACGCGGCAGCAGCGCGATGCGATCCCGCTGGCGCGCGTCGACGAACGCGCGCCACGCCGCGCGCCTCCACGGCTGCAGCGTATGCACCAGCGCGTTCGCCGTGCGCAGGGTATCGGCGGCGGCCGCGTAGTCGCCCAGGTCGTCTTGTGCCTTCGCCAGCGCGAATCCCGCCGACGCGCGGGCGCGCGGGGCTTGGGCAAGGTTGGCAAATTCGCGGGTGAAACGCGCGATTTCCGGGTCGGCGGCATCGGTGTAGCGACGCGTATTGGCCAGCGCCGCCAGCACGTGATGCCGTTCGAGATCGACACCGGCCTCTAGCGCAGCTCGGTAGTGTGCACGCGCAGCGTCGAAGTCGCCCGACTCCCGCGCGACGTGGCCGGCCAGCACGAGAAGTTCGGCCGGCGCCCCGCCGCGGGCGAGCGCCCCCGCGCAAATCGCAACCGCCACGGCATGCCGGTCGCACTGCTGCGCGAAGTAGGCGCACTGCAGACACAACGAAGGCGCAAACGCGTTGGCACGGGCGACGTCCAGCATGACTTCGGCCGCAGCCGACAGCCGCCCCTGGCTGCGCAACACTTCGGCGAGCAGCGTCGCGGCGCCGGCGTGCGCGGGCGCACGGTGGATGACCGTACGCAGCGTCGCCTCGGCGCGAACGGCCTGATCGGCTTGCCACTGGGCGCGGGCCGCTTCGACCTCGGCGTCGAACGCGCTGGCTGCCGTACCCGCCATGCCGGTACCGGTGGAACGCATGCTTTATGATAGCCAGCCCGATCGCGTCTTGTGGTCGCGCGTGGCCAGACGCCTGCGACGGACGATGCAGGACGAGTCGATCGCCAGTGCGATCTTCCAGGATGACGGCAGCCAGACTAAGCGGGCTCGACGATACAGCCACCCAGCGCGTCATCGGCGCGGCCCGGGCGCTCGCGCTGGGACGCGCGGAACAGGCCGCGGCGCAGCTCGAACTGGCGCGCCAACGTTACCCGGAACACCCCGAAATCCTACGCCTGCACGCGGGCATCCTGAACCTGCACGGCGACTACAACGGGGCGCGGCAAGCGATGGAGCGCGCGGTCGCCTTGCGGCCGCTGGATGCGCTGTACCACAACACGCTCGCGACGATCCTCGGCTCGGCGGGCGATTTCGACGCGGCCATCCGCGAATTGCGCCGTGCCTGCGAACTCGATCCCGCGCTGGTGACGGCGTGGTACAACCTCGGCCTGATGCTGGTGCGTTCGGTGCGCTACGAAGAAGCCGCCGATGCCCTGCGGCGCGCGGTGCAGCTCGATCCCGACAACATGGCGGCGCGCGCGCAGCTGGGCGAAATGCTGCGCGTGCAGGGCCGCGACGACGAAGCCGTGGCCGAATACCGCAAGGTGATCGCGGCGCAACCCTGGACGGGCATGGCCTGGTGGGGGCTGGCCGACCTGCGCACCGGCGCCCTCGGCGCCGACGACATCCCGCGCATGGACGCCGCGCTGCGCGACGCGCACGCGACCGACAACGATCGGATCGCGACGGGCTTTGCGCTCGCGATGGCGTTCGACGAGCAAGGCCGCTACGACGAGGCGCTCGGAGCGCTGAAGCACGCCAACGCGATCGCCCGCCTGCACCAGCGCTGGAGCGCGACGGGTTTTTCGAGGCTCGTCGACACCGTCAACCAGGCGTTCGCGCCGCCGGTGGCCGGCGCGGCAGACCCTGACCTCGGTCGCGAGGCGATCTTCATCGTCGGCCTGCCGCGTTCCGGCACCACGCTCGCGGAACAGATCCTGGCCTCGCACTCCGAAGTCGAGGGCGTAGGCGAACTTCCCGATCTCGCGCTGGTGCTGGCCGAGGAATCCCGCCGCCTCGGCAAGGCCTATCCCGCGTGGGTGCAAGGCGCGACGCCCGCCGACTGGCGGCGCCTCGGCCAGCGGTATCTCGAACGCACCGCGCGCTGGCGCCACCGCAGGCCGCGCTTCACCGACAAGCTGCCCGGCAACTGGATCCACATCGGCGCCATCCGCGCCATGTTGCCCGGCGCGGCCATCATCGTGTGCCGGCGCGATCCGCTGGAAACCTGCCTCTCGTGCTACCGCCAGCTGTTGCCGCCCGGCAACGAATGGAGCCGCACGCCCGAGGATCTCGCGGGATTCTGGCGCGACTTCGATCGCACCGTCTCGCACTGGGCGGGTGTGCCATCGGCGCCCGTCTACCAGCACGACTACGAAACGCTGATCGCCGAGCCCGAAGCCGCGATCCGGCACCTGCTGGATGCCTGCGGGCTGCGCTTCGAAGACGCCTGCCTGCACTTTTACGCCAGCCGCCGCGATGTGCGCTCGCCCAGCGCCACCCAGGTACGGCGCCCGCTGCAAACCGACACCGCGCGCGCCCCGCGTTACGGCAATCTGCTGGACCCGATGCGCGCCGCGCTTGGCCTGCCCACGTCCGGAAGCTGACGCCTTGACCGCCGCGCGCAGCGAACAGGCATGGCTCGAGGACGCGCGAACGCAGGTGGCACGCGGCGAAGCGTCCACCGCTCAGGCGACGCTGGATCGCGCGCTGCAGGCTTTCCCACGTTCGCTGGAGCTGCGCCGCCTGCAGGCGGGTCTGCTGCTGCGGAGCGGGCACACCGCGCAAGCCGAAGGCCTGCTGCGCGCGGTACTGGCTGACCGCGCGGGCGATGCGGGCGCCGCGTTTGCACTCGCGCGCCTGCTGAAGGCGCAGGGACGCATGGCCGTGGCGGCGGCCACGCTCAAGGCCTGCCTGGGTTCCGACGGGCGCGATCCCGACGCCGGGCTCGCCATCGCGGCGCTCGAACTGCTGGATGACTGCGACCGCAAGCGCGATGCCGCCGACATCGCGGAGACCGCGCTTGAAGCGGCGCCGAACGACGCCCGCCTGCACGCGTACACCGGGATGCTCGCCATCCAGTTGGGCGAATTTGAGCGCGCGCGTCGGCACGACCTCTTCGCGCTGGAGCACGATCCGCGCGCGTGGGAGTGGCACGTACCGCTGGGGCTCGCCGCGACGCAGCGCTATGCCAGCGCCAGCCACGACGACTTCGCGCGCTTTGCCAACGGACTGCAGCGCGAGGGCCTTTCCGACCAGGCGCGCGCGGAGCTGCACTTCGCGCTCGGCAAGGCGCACGATGACGTCGGCGACTACGCGCAGGCCGCGGCGCATTTCCGGCGCGGCAACACGCTCATGCAAGCGATCGTCCAGTGGCCGCGCCGGACCTGGCGACGCGCGCTGCGCGCCCGCCTGGCCGCCGCGCCCCTCGCGGCTTCGGCCGCGCCGGCCGAACGCTTCACGCCGATCTTCATCGTGGGCATGCCGCGCTCGGGAACGACCCTGCTCGCTGAACTGCTGGCGCGCCACGCCGGGGTCCTCAACCGCGGCGAGCTGCCGTGGATCGCGCGTTTGGCCGGGCAACCGGCGCTGGCCGGCAACCCGGGCGCGAGCGAGCTCACGCGTGTGGCCGCAACGTACGTCATGCAGGCACGCCGCGACGATGCCGCGGACGCGCGCTGGTTCATCGACAAGCAGCCGCTGAACTTCCGCTACGTGGACCTGATGCTGGCGCTGTTTCCCGATGCCAAGATCATCTACAGCCGGCGCAGCGCGCGCGACACCGCGCTGTCGCTGTGGACGCAGTGTTTCCTGGAAAGCGTGCAGGGCTACAGCTACGGCTTCGACGACATCGCGGTCGTGATGCGCGACTGCGACCAGCTCATGGCGCACTGGCAGCAACGTTTTCCCGGCGCGATCCGCACGGTCGACTACGCGCACTGCGTCACCGATCCCGACGCCACGATCGCCGCGCTTGCCGAGTGGATCGGTCTGCCGGAGGCGCAAAATGCCGAACCCACGCCACCGCGGTCGAAAGCGGCCATCAGTTCCGCAAGCCTGTGGCAAGCCCGCCAGCCGGTCCACACGCGTTCGGTCCACCGCGCAGCGCACTACCTGCCCTACGTGCCCGAACTCGAACGCTGGCCGGACGCGTGATCGCGCAGCGCGACCGCGTCCACCAAGCCCAGGCGATACCTGATCATCCCCATCGCCCGGCCGGCCATGGGCGCGACCACCTCCGCGCATGACGACCGTTCCCGCGATCCCGGTCGGGCCTTCCGGCCCTCCTACCGTCGCGTCGCCGCCAGGTCACGGTTGAGGAACGGGGATAATCCTGATCATCCCCATCGCCCAGCCAACCATCGGCACAACCGTAGGAGCGGCGGAAGCCGCGACCGCCGCGCGAAAGCCAACCCTTCCCGCGTCCCGGTCGGGCCTTCCGGCCCTCCTACCGTCGCGTCGCCGCCAGGTCACGGTTGAGGAACGGGGATAATCCTGATCATCCCCATCGCCCAGCCAACCATCGGCACAACCGTAGGAGCGACAGAAGCCGCGACCACCTCCGCGCATGACGACTGTTCCCGCGATCCCGGTCGGGCCTTCCGGCCCTCCTACCGTCGCTTCGCCGTCAGGTCACGGTTGAGGAACGGGGATAATCCTGATCATCCCCATCGCTCCGCCAACCACGGGCACAACCGCAGGAGCAGCGGCAGCCGCGATCACCGTGCGAAAGCCAACCCTTCCCGCGATCCCGGTCGGGCCTTCCGGCCCTCCTACCGTCGCGTCGCGCCCAATCGGGCATCAGCGCCAATCGGATCGACCCATGCATCGGGTTGACCGTTGGGCGATACTGGCACTTGTTCCTTCGGTTCTGTCCACTCCATGTCGACGCCACCGCCCCCGGCCGACGACCCGCGCGTACTCGAGGCCCGCGCGCACGCCGCCCGGCACCGTATCGCGGACGCCGAGCGCGTCTACCGGGACATCCTGGCCACGTCGCCGGATACGCCCGAGGCGCTCAACTTCATCGCCATGTGCGCGCTCGCGCGCGGTGAGCTTGCGGACGCACAGCGCCAGCTCGAACGCGCCGCCGAGCTCAACCCGGCCGAACCCGAGATCTGGAAGAACGTCGGCATCGTGTGGCTGGCGCAGCACGACGCGCCGGGTGCGCTGCATGCGTTCGACCACGCGCTGGAGCTCGAACCCGCGCACCTCGTTGCACGCCTGTACCGCGGCGCCGCGCTGGAAGCCCTGGGGCGTGGCCACGACGCGGCCATCGCCTACTTTGGTGCGCTGACCGCGGCCCAGGCGCGGGGGCAATGGCGCGACGACGACACCACGCCGCCCGGACTCCGTCGGCTCGTCAAGCAGGCGGTGCAATTCGTCGCCGCGGAAAACCGGCAAACCTTCATGGGGTGGCTGCAGCCGCTGCGCGACCGCTACGGCGCCGCGTCGATGGTGCGCATCGAGCGGGGTCTCGAGATCTATCTCGGCAATCGACCCGCCAACTACCCCGATCCGCGCCAGTACTGCAAGTTCTTCTACGTGCCGGGGCTGCGCACGACGCCCTACTACGAGCGGGAGCTGTTTCCGTGGCACGCCGGGCTGGAACAGCACACCGACGACATCCGCGCCGAGCTGCGGGCCGTGCTGGCGCACCCGGCCGGCGTCCAGCCCTTCCTTGGCACCAACGACAACGCGCTGCTGAAGGAGCAGAAACTGCTGGACGGAACCCGGGGACCGGCCGAGTGGAATTCATTTTTCTTCCATCGCCACGGCGAACTCTTCGAACAGAACTCCAGTCGCTGCCCGCGCACGACCGCGGTCCTCGCGACGCTGCCGCTGGTCCACATCCGCGGCCACGCCCCGGAGGTGCTGTTTTCGATCTTGACGCCGGGCTCGCACATTTTGAAACACCACGGCGTCACCAACACCCGGCTGGTGACCCATTTGCCGCTGATCATCCCGCAGGACTGCGCCATCAGCGTCGGCGGCATCGAGCACGCCTGGCAAGAGGGCCACTGCGTCACCTTCGATGACACTTTCGAGCACGAGGCCTGGAACCGCAGCGCCAGCGTGCGCGCGGTGATGATCCTCGATTCATGGCACCCGGACTTGACCCCGGCCGAACGCGAAGCCGTCACGCTGCTGGTGGGCGGCATCGGTGATTTCAACGCCGCGGCAAAATCCGGTCAGGGGCGCGAACCCGCCAGCAGCGGCAGCCCCAGCGCCGCGCGCAGCGGATCGATCAGCGCGCCGTAGGCGGCCGCGGTGCTCCGGTGCGCGTAGATGGGCTCGTGGACCTGCGCGGCGCTGAGCGTGCGCACGCTGCGCCGCAGCTCGTGCGGCCGCAGGCACGCCGCGTCGAACGGCAGGCCGCAAAAACCGAGCAGGGCGCGGATTTCAGCCTCGGCGTGCGCGGTCAGGCGCTCGTAACCCTGTTCGCGCACGCGGGCTGGCGCCCGCCGGGCCCACTCCGTCGCGGCATGGTCGAACGCGCGCCAGAACAGCCCAAGATGCTCGATGTCGCTGGTGAATTCCCAGCCATCCGGGAAATACTGCTTGAAGCACGACCAGCAGTTCTCCAGCGGGTCACGGCGGCACACCACGATGTGTGAACCCGGCAACATGGCACGGATTGCCCCCAGCGCACGCCAATTGGTCGGCAGCTTGTCGGTGGCAAACGGGTGCTGGCCGCGCACGCCGCGCGTCAGCGCGAGGTAGCGTTCGCCGAGCCGCTGCCAGTCCCCAGCGCTGGCGTCCGGCACCCACGCGGGATAACGCTGCTGCCGATGGGTCGATTCCTCGGTCAGCACCGCCGGCAAGGCGGCAAGCTCGCCCGCGCCCTCGACGTCGGGGTGCGAGGCCAGGATCTGCTCGACCAGCGTGGTACCCGAACGCGGCAGCCCTACCACGAAAATCACTTCGCGGCCGAGTTGCGTATCGATGGCGTGCGCGTCGGACTGGGCGAACACGACGTCGGCCTGCGCTTCCTGCAGGCGAAACCGCTCGACGTCCCATGGGCGCAGTTCGCGCTTGCGCCGGGCGTTGGCGTCCTGCAGGCGCTGCCACGCTTCCGCGTATGCGCCCGAGCGCTCGCACGCCGCGGCCAGGGCAAACTCGAGCGCGGTGCGTTCGCCCGGAAGGAGCGGCGATGCGGGCGCCAGCAGCGCCCGCATCTGGTCCAGTTCGGCGGCCTCCAGCGGGACGGTCTTGATGTCGACCAGCGCGACCCACGCCGCCGCAAACGCCGGTTCGAGCCTGAGCGCCTGGCGCATCAGCCGCGCGCCCTCTTCCACACGCCCGCAGGCGAGCTGGGCGCTGCCGAGCTTCAGCACCGCCGGCACGAAGCTGGGCGCAAGCTGGACGGCGCGCTCCAGCGGCACGATGGCGGCCTGCGGCGTGGCATAGGTGTACAGGTGTTCGCCAAGGTCGACCCACGCCAGCGGCGATTGCGGCAACCGCGCGATGGCCTGCCGCCGCAGCTCGAAGGCGGCGTCGAGCTTGCCGGCGTCCTCGCGCGCACGCGCGTACTGCCAGAACGTCACCGCGTCGTCCGGCGCCGCCCGCAGGGCCGCCGCAAAGTTGGCCTGCGCGGCGTCGTGGTTGCCGGTATGCGACAGCAGCAGCCCGTACAGCCGCAGCACGTCGGGCTGCGCGGGGGCGAGCGCCAGCGCCAAGGCCAGCGCGCGCTGCGCGGCAGGCAGGTCATCGGCGGCCAGCGCATCGCCGGCGCGCTGGATGAGTTGCGACAGCTGCGGCGACACCCCGCGCAGGCGCGCCTCGACCTTGTCGGCGTCCGCGGCGGGCGGCTCGAACAGGCGCTCGGACAACGCCACGTCAGGCCCGCGACCCGGGCGCGGCGGATCGCTCGTCGTAGCCCCAGTGTTCGAGCATCGGCTGCACGATCGACAACACCTCGTTGAAGTACGGGCGATATTGCGACCAGTGTCCGACGCCGCGCGTATTGATGGGTTCCGTGACCTGAGTGTAGCTGGGCGTCTTGATAAACTCCTTTTCGCGCGCGCGGTTGGCGTAATCCAACATCGACCCGGCGTTTTCGACATCCAGGAACCGCGCAAGCCTTTCGGCATGCAGCCGGGGATCGGCCACGAGGTCCTCGAATCGCGAAATCAGCACGTCGGGATGAAACACTGCTACGTGCTCCAGCCAGCATTTCATCGCTGCCACATACGCACGCGCAAGATGCTCGAGCGACGCGCATGCGGCTTGCAGCGATGCCGCCCGGAAGTTCTGCAGATAGCAGCTCCAGATCACATCGCAGGGATGCCGCACCGCCAGGATGATCTTGGCCTGCGGAAACAGGCGATGCAGCATCGGCAACCACAGCATGTTGAGCGGATTCTTGTCGACCAGCCGCGCGTCCCAGCGCCGGGTGATCTTCTGGCAACCCATCAGAACGTAGCCCTTGCGCAGCTCGTCGCAATCGCGCTGGCTGAGATTCGCAAGATCCTCGGGTACCTCGATACCGATCGCGTGCAACTGGCCGGCCAGGAGATTCAGGAACGGCCGCTCGTCCATCGACTGCAGGCGCGGGTGCGCATCCAGCATCTGCTCGAGCAGCGTCGTCCCCGAACGCGGGAATCCCACGATGAACACCGGCGACTGACCGGTATCCGGCGCGCGCAGCGCGGGCCATGTCGCGTAGGCTTCAGCCGTCACACGGTCGTCGACGCCTGGCAGCAGTGCCGCATCCGGGGCGAGAAGATCGGGTTTCGATGCGCGCAGATCGTCGAGCTGCAGGCGATGGGCTTCCCGTAGCGCTCGAACCGCGGCGTCGCTGTCGGCCACGCGATCGCATGCTTTGGCGAGTGCGAAGTAATAGCCGGAATCCACCGCGTCGAGAGGACCCGCCTGCTCCAAGAGCCTGCGCGCGGTCGCGAAATCGCCTTCGCGCATTGCAAGCTGTGACCGCTGGACGTGAATTTCGCGCAGGATCCACTCCGCATCCGTCGCCTGCGCCTGCATGGCCTCGATCCAGTCCAGCCGGGCCTTCGCTGGTTCGACGCGGTTGATGCGTTCGTCGATCTTGGCCAACAGCAGTTGGGCCGACCAGTCGGTGGGCGCGCGGTCCACGATTTTTTCGAGAACCTCCAGCGCGTCCCACGGCTCGCTGACCTCAGCCAGCAAATTTGCGAGCTCAAGCAACAAGTCATCGGGCGGGGACGGCCACTTGCGCCAGTCCAGCAGGGCTTCGCCGGCCAAAATGTCGTGCGAGTCGATCCGCGCGCGCGCCGCCTCGATCTTGAGCTTCACGGAATCAGGGGCCAGTTCGGCCGCCCGCCGCAGCGCGATCGCGGCGGCGTGCAGCGCGCCAAGCTGCGTGCACCACTGCCCCAAATGCTCGAGCTGTGCGCTATCGTCCGGCGCCAGTGCGGCGGCACGCTCGGCGGCCTGTCGTGCCGCATCCGCCTGCCCTACCTCATAGAGCACCGTCGCATAGTTGCACCAATTGGCGCTCTCGTCCGGCTGGATTTCAGTCACACGCGCCAGCGGCGCCAGGGCTTCCGGGCCACGCCCTTGGCTCTGCAGCGAGAGTCCCAGGAGCAGCAGGACCTCCGCGTCGTCCGCTTCCCGCAACAACGCGGCCCGGCAAAGTTGCTCGGCGCCTCGCGCGTCGCCGGCTTTCAGCGCCGAAATGATCGACCCGGTAACGCTTTCATCCGCCATCCGAATGTCCGATCCACGAGAGAAAAGGCCGCACGAGAACACCTCACGAGCGCAAAAGCAAACCCCATTGCGCTGTTCTTACCGCGTACGTTAAGACAGCATTGCGGTAATCATGCCTCTCGCCCGCTTGCAACCCAATCCGAGCCTGAAGCCGACGCCGGCACCCGAAAAAACTCCGCGGAAGCAAATTCGCACGAAAGTGTTCCGCGCAAGCTTCGAACGCGTGCTCTATTTTTTTGATGTTCCTTCGAACACCACGTCATTTACCTATCGAACGACATCAATTATTCGTCATAACTCCATCGTTTGATCATCGGCCGTACGATTGGCAATGCCTCATTAAAGTATTCTCGATATCGTAACCATCGACCGACCCCACGCGCGTTGATGGGCTCGATTACCTGTGTATAACTTGGTGTTTTTATGAATCCCTTTTTGAGCGCGCGCGCATTGAACTTCAACATCGACTCTGCATCGTCGAGACCAAGGAACTGCGCTATTCGAGACACATGCCCAAGTGCGTCGACAACAAGCTCTTCGTGACGCGACACAAACACATCCGGCTTGAACACGCGAACGTGGTGGAGCCAGGATTCCATTGCCGCGATGTAGGCGCGTGCGAGTCGTTCGAGCGACTGGCTCGCGGCCGCGAGCGTTGCAGAACGAAAATTCTGCATATAGCAGCTCAAGATGACGTCGCAGGGGTGGCGAAGCACGAGGATAAATTTAGCTCGCGGGAACATGCGGTAGATCATCGGCAACCACAACATATTAAGTGGATTCTTGTCGACTAGTTGCGCATCCCATCGGCGCGGGATCTTAGCACAAGCCATAGTAAGGTACCCCTTACGCAGCTCATCACAGTCGCGCTGGCTTAGCTTATACAGATCCTGCGGCACTTCCACGCCGATGTCGTCAAGCTGATTAGCGAGGATATTAAAGAATGGCCTCTCATCCATCGATTGCAGACGTGGATGTGCATCGAGCATTTGTTCGAGTAGAGTGGTGCCCGACCGCGGAAAACCAACCACAAATACTGGTGACTGGGATGCTTCCGGTGCCGTTAGGTCTGGCCACTCTAGGAACTGATCCCGACTCACCCGCGCATTCGCTCGTGGCAAGATATCGACATTCGGTTCAAAGCAATGGGGAGTAGCAACCTTGAGTTCTTCGATTTGCCAAACATGGGCAGACTCCAGTGCGTGCATCGTCGCTGAGGCATCGCCAAGCTTGTCGCAGGCCGCCGCTAACGAAAACCAGTGCCGGTAGTCCCTGCCGTCGCGCGGACCAGATTGTTGAAGCAGCTCGCGAGCCCGGTCGTATCTCCGTCTGCGAAACGCGAGTTGCGCGCGCTGATGGTCGACATCAGTACTCAGTTCTTGGCTCAAAGCGCTGATATTAGAACAGATCCTATTCAACAGCGCTTCGGAATCATCTAGGCGATTAATTCGCTCATACACACTAGCCAGTAGTAAACATGCTCGTAGATTCGTCGGCGCTCGTTGAAGCAAATCCTCGAGCACCTCCTGCGCGACGACTGCTTCGCCTAGCTGCAGATGCAACTCGGCCAGTTCGAACTGCAAGCCATCCTCCAGTGGTAGCCAGTTTCGCCACGGTCGCAGTAGGTCGTCGGCGCGATAGTCATGACACGCAACGCAAGCGCGCGCGGCATCAATGCGGATCGGCGGTGATCCTGGTGCCTTGCCGAACGCACGCAACAGAGTGTCACGCGCAGCCAACGGCTTCCCGCGTTGCAATTGCAACATTCCGAGCTGGTCAAGCCGCTGCGGATCATCAGGTCTTAGCTTCACCGCAGTCGCAGCCGCACGTTCAGCCAGCTCCAAGTCGCCGGCCATCCGCGACGCCGTCGCGTAATTACCCCAGTGCAAGCTGTCGCCAGGATGTAAGACCACTAGACGGGCGTATGGATTAAGCGCTTCAACTAGCTTCCCTCGCCGCTGAAGTACGCCGCCCAATAACTGCAGCACGTCAGTATCATCAGGACGCGATCGAAGCAGCCTCGCGCACATCCGCTCGGCGCGGTTGAGCTCTCCGAGTCTAACAGCGCTAATAATAGATTTGATTTCGATATCTGACATCAGCGCGGACGTAAAAAAAGGCCATACGAGAACATCCGTATGGCCCTATGGCTCAAAACGGAGCCGTTTGCCGCTGGCTAGAAGTTGACAGTGACACGAGCCCAATAGTAGCGCCCAAGCACATCGAAGTCCTCCGGATCAGTGTTCGCATTCAACGTGTTGTTGGCATATAGGAACGGTGGCTGCTTATCAAACACGTTGTCAACGCCTACGTCCAGACGCGTATTAAGCGGTTGGATGTTGTAGCCTACCTGCAGATTGTTGTACACCGTTGCGCCGTAACGAATCACATAGTTCGGCAGTGCCGCGGTTGCGGTGTCGTATTGTGACGGATCTGCAGAGCCGATCTTGAACTTGCTGATGTAGCGCATCGTCCACTGAGCATCAAGCGGGCCCAACTGCCAATTCAAGGTGCCAACCGCCCGAATGCGCGGGAAGAAACATAGGCCACCCAGCGGGTTCGGGCAGGACGTCCCCAACGGCGATCCGAAGGTGCCGAGCACGCCCACACCGTTTAGGGCGAGATTGCCCGGAAGTCCAGGCGCAGTGTCGATCTTCGCCTGCTTCATGTACGTTGCATTCAGGCCGACGTTGAACTGGCCGAACGAGAACTGCGGCAACTTGTAATTTGCCGAGACGTCCAGTCCCTTGAAATCGAGTCGCCCGAGGTTCATTGTCGGCTGGAGCCAAACCAATGGTTGGCCAGTCGGATCGCGTGAAGCCACGTTCGGGCAGAACGAAAGGACACCGTTGTAGCACTCAAGCACAGATGTCGTTGTGCCAACTGTGGTGATCGTGTTGTTCAGGTATACGCGCCAAATATCAGCGCTAAGCGACAGACCGGGGACATAATGCGGCGAATACACTGCACCGAAGTCAAAAGTCTTTCCAGACTCTGGCTTTAGATTGATCCCAAAGAATTGGGAACCGCTAGTAACGGAGGTAAGCTGCTGATGAAACGCGACGTAAGAGTCTTTGAACGTGCCATTGGTCGGAACATTCCGGCACGCGAGTGCTGGGCCACTGCCCGCCGGTGCACCTGTAAATCCGTCACACGGATCTACCGCCAAATACGGAGCGCTGCTGACCGGTGAGCCAAAGATCTGGCCGATGTTAGGTGCACGAAACACGCTTGTAGTAGTACCGCGCAACAGGAGGTCATCAATCGGTCGGTACTCGATTGCAACTTTCCAGTTATTGGTGCTCCCAACCGTGTTGTACTTCGAGAAGCGGTCGCCCAAGGTTACGTTCAGCTCGCGCACCAATGGCATATCTTTCAGAATTGGTACGAAGAGCTCTGCGTAAGCCTCCTTGTCACTATAGCCGCCTTGCAAGTGTGCTGAACACTGGCTGCCCAAGGGGCAGGAATACGGCGGCTGCTCCTCGATCAGCAGAGACGGTCCGACGGTGTTGTTGGTGTACTGTTTGTTGTAGGACACGCCTGCGGCCAGCTGCGCGGTGCCGGCGGGTAGGTCGAATAAACCTCCGCTGATACCCGCGTGGTAGGTACGGAAAACAGCCCAGGTGTTGATAATTGATGGTGCGGACGATGCTCCGACCACTGCTTCAGTCGCAGGGTTGAACATGTTGAACGGGTCCCACGGCGTGCAGTTCGGCACCGGCGAAGTTGCGGTCCCGCACTCAACCTGCCCCGTGCTTGCGTTCAGGAACGATGGGCCCAATCCCGGCTCCAGCGCGGCCTGGTTCGGTAGGCCGAGCACGGTGCTCGTGCGCGAATAATGACCATAGTTGTAGCCCGCATCCCACGTCCAGTTCTGGTCGAAGATGGTTACGTTGCCGCGCAAACCGATATTGAGCTGATCACTCGTTGTACCCAAACGTGCGGAGCGATTACCCGCAGGGAACATACGAACCCGGAAATCATTTCCGTTGCTAGGGGTGAAGTCGACGCCAAATGGATTGTAGTAATTGTCCTTGGAGATCGTAACACCCGTCGACGTGCCGAATACTGCGGGCGCTAGTTGGAACGCGGATGAGGTCTTCTGGTGTAGGTACGTACCAAAGAAATCTATATTATCGGTCAGGTGGTACGTGCCTTTGAAGAACGCGTTGGTGTGCTCAACCGGAGTCATGAGCAGATTAACCGACGCGTAATTATACTTATCGGCGTTACCAAAGCAGTGATAATCGCTTGCGCCGGTCGGGCTGGTTCCAGCAGCGGCCGCGCTCTCATTCAGCGACAGAAATCCACAGCCGGCCCCACCGCCAAACGCCGGAGCTATCGTTGGGTCCACGAAACTGATCCGGTCACGCGCGGCGTAGCTAGAACCACCGATCACGCCAACAGGAACACCATTCGACGTAGTCAGCGACACAGAGTTCTGCGAAAATTTTCGCTGTGATGCCAGCACTTCGTCGAATTGGTTGTATTCGACACCCGCAAGGATACTGCCCTTATCGGATGTCTGACCAAACATAAAGCTACCGCCCTTACGCTGGCCATCATTACGATCAGACGTGCCGTAGTTCGTTGTGAATTGAGCTCCCTGATAATTCGTCTTCAGTATTACGTTGATGACGCCACCAATGGCATCTGACCCGTATACGGCGGACGCGCCATCTGTGAGCACTTCAATTCGCTCGACAGCAGCAGCAGGGATGAAATTCAGGTCTTGTAAGCTCTGCGTACCCGTAACTTGCGACAAGAGGCGTTGGCCGTCAATGAGCACCAAAGTACGGCTCGCACCTAGACCACGCAGACCCACGAAAGTAGCTCCGCTGCCACCACTGTTGTTGACATTTGGGTTAGAAAGACTACCGGTGATCACCGGTAGGTTCTGAACCACGTCGCCGAGTGTCGTTTTGCCAGTCGCGGCGATCTGTTGCGCGGTGACGGCCACCACTGGATTAGATGTTTCCACATCCACGCGGCGAATGTGCGAACCCGTGACCACGATGGTCTGGAGGGTTTGCGGTGTGTTGTTCTGGGTGTTGCCTTGCGCATTCTGCGGCGCAGGACTGCCCTGCGCATACGCGGTGCCGGCTGCAAGCAGGCTGCCGCAAATGGCAGTGACCAGGATTTTGCGATTCATGAGGAGTACTCCCCGTCGTACGGTAGTGATTGGCTGGGTTGCCCGACACCCCGGTTGACGGGGTCGGGCGGACGTATTGGGACGTAGAACGTTGACCGGTTCGCCCGGTCACGCGGCTGTCGTTTTTTGTGCTGGCCACGTTAGCGCAAAGTTAACTTGTGCGCAACATTGAAGAAAGGTTCAAGTCCGTGCTACGCGGGGCGCGACGCTACGCGTTCAAGCCGCGAAGCCACGGTCGTCGGCAGGCCCCACGGCCTCGTGGATCACCCCGGCACCGGCGGTTGCGGGTGGCGCTTCGGCGCCACGCTCGATCGCGCAAAGCCGCGCCGGGCCTGCGATCCAGAGGTCAGGCCCCTGCTTCGAGTGGGCCGAAGCAGGGTCCCTGCGCGCGGGTCACACAGCGCTTCAGAGCGTGTCGACAGGCTCGTGCCAACGTCCAGCGGGAGCCCGCCGGTTCGGGCGTGTCCGTAAACGAAGCATTAACACCCGATCACGCGGACGCGTGCAAAAGGCGGTGGGTTGCCCTACGGGTCCCCGGGCCTTGCCGAGCCCGCTCGTGGTTCGACGGGCTCATCGCGAACGAACCGAGCACCCCACGAACGAGATCCAAACGCGCCACGGACGGAATCAACGCGTAATGAACGGAATCAATGCGCGGTCGTTCGTCCCGAGCCTTGCGTGGCCGCCCGCCCCGAGCTGGTCGAAGGACGAACCGACGGCTTGATGCGAACATCCCTGATGCGGTGTCCCGGAAGCATCTTCAACTCCGTCATTCCGGAGCGCGCGCCCGCGGCCGGCGTGGGAGCCCGGAATCTGCCGTGGCTGGGTGGGATGAGAGCGGATTCCGGATCCCGCCTACTGCGCGGGTGTGTCCGGAACGACGAACCGATTTGAGGGACGCCACACTGGATCGCCAGCGCACGCAAACCGCGCGGCTCAGAGGTCCTGGTGGTACTGGACGTAGGGGACGCGGCCCTGGTTGGGCGTGGCGCCACTTGGCCCGAACAGCAGCGGCGAGGTGCCGGAGCTCCAGACGTTCTGCGCGCCGAAGTTCAGCTCGCCGCGCCACGGCAGGCGCACGCTGACGCCAAGATCGACCCCGCTCCAGCGCTGGTCACGATCGAGCGCTGCCCCCGGGAGGTTCGGATCGAGCACGTGGCCCACGATGGTGCCGCTGACCGCACCATGCTGCACGCCCAGGCTGAGCGTCGTCTGGTCGACCGTGTCGTTGCCGGCAAGGCCGGACCCGGGCAGGAAGCGCACACGCCCCAGGCTGGCGCCCAGGTTCACGCTGGTGTCGGGCGCCACGCTCACGCGCCCACGGGCGCTGATATCGGTCGCGGTACTGTTGCGGAACCACAAGGGTGCGGCAACGTCCGCGCCACCGGCGATCGGCAGCACGCGCGGCAACGCGGCGCGCTGGATCAGCGCCGGCGAGACGGTGGATTCACTCTGCGCCTGGCCGATCGCGAGATCGAGCTTGACCCCATGGCCGGCGTACCCGGCGCCGATTTCGCCACGCTGCAGGCCATCGACCGGCGCATCCACGCAGGTCGAGCCGGGCTCGACGGCACACGCCGGCAACGTCGGCGCCCAGCGCATCTCACGCAGGTTCGCGTGGGCGGTGATGCCGGGCTTGGTGTCGAGGTGCACGCCAGCGCCCGCCGTGCGGGTGCTGCCATCCAACACCGTCGCGGTTCCACCCGGTGCCACGGTGCCTGCGTGCGCCCGGGCGCTGATCGACACGGAATTGCCGTCGCGCTGCCAGACCGGCGTGCGCACCGTATCGTGGCGTGCGTGCGCGGGCTTCTGCACCGGCTGGATCACCGGCACGTCGATCGCCTGGCCCAACGCGCACAGCGGCAGCGCCAGGCCGAGACCGGCAAACAGTGCATTGGCAAGCAAACGCCGCATGGTGTTCCCTGTGGATGCCGCCCCGCGGTGCAGTGAACGCACCGTGACTCGGTGGAGATTGTACGTCACTCAATTACATTTTGCTAACAAACCATCGTGTATGAGCGTGCGGCCGGTCACGCCTGCAGCCTTTGGCGGCTCGCGCCGGACATCCGCCAGCGACGCACCATCCCCATAGAGTGACGCCCGGCACAAGTTTTGCATCGCGTCACGAAGTAGCGCACCACCCGTGCGTTACACTCAATCTTCGCGCGGGGGTTGGACCACCGATGGCAGGCGACGTTCACCATCTGGCCGTTCCGGCGAGCCACGTTCCGGCCGCGGCCGCTTCGCTGCGGGCGACCGGTGAGCTGTGGGCCGCGGGTGACATCGATGGCATCGTCGGCGCCGCGCGGCATCTGCTGGAAACACTCGTGCCGGGTGCCGGCCTGCAGCGCAGCGGGCGCAAGGAGACCGTCGACGTCGCCGAAGCGGCCGATTATCGACGCTGGATCCAGTTGACCGAGCGCGAAGTGCTGGTCATCACCGCATCGCCCGACCGGCGCGAAGAACAAAGCCTCCTCGATTCGGCCACGGCGCTGATCGATGCCCGCATCCAGGCGCTGAACAAGCAGTCCGCGTTGACCGATTCGGTCGAGCAGCTCGGCCGCGCCGAACGGCTGCAGCGCGCGCTGTACGCCATCGCCGACCAGGCCAGCGACACCGGCGGCAGCCTGACGGAAATGTTCAAGGCGCTGCACGCCATCGTCGGCACCCTGACCTACGCCGAGAATTTCTTCATCGCGCTGTACGACACCAAGCAAGACACGGTGCGCTTTCCGTATTTCGCGGACAACGCCGACCACGTACCCACGTTTGCGAGCAGCATCGAGGGCGAGACCCAGGCCGGCGCGGAGCAGACCTGGCGCATGGACGACATCGCCTACGGGCCGACCTGGTACGTGATCCACGACGGCAAGCCGCTGATGGGTTCGCTTGCGGCCATGGGCGAGCAGGTGGCTGGTCCGTTCCACGTGTCGGGGTCCGCCTGCGAGGACTGGCTGGGCGTACCGCTGCTGCACGGCGGCAAGCCAGCCGGCTGCGTGGTGGTGCAAAGCTACGACGCCGCGCACCATTACAACGAGCAGGACCGGACGCTGCTCATCTATGTGGCGCAGCACATCCAGACGGCGCTCGAACGGCGCCTGGCCCACGCCGAGCTCGAGCACCGCGTCGAAGAACGCACCGAAGCCCTGCGCGAAGCCAACCGCGTGCTGCAGCAGCAGGTGCTCGAACGCCAGCGCGGCGAGCGCCTGCAGGCCGCGCTGTTCCGCATCGCCGAGCTGGCCAGCACCACGGACCGCCTCGACAACTTCTACACGGCCATCCATCGTGTCGTGGGCGGGCTGTTGTACGCGCGCAATTTCTACATCGCGCTGCTGTCCGAGGACGGCACGCAACTGACCTTTCCGTATTCCGTGGACGAACGCGACGTCGATCGTCCGCCACGCACGCTGACCAACGGGCTCACCGAATACGTGCTGCGCAACGGCACGGCGCTGCTCGCGAACGCACCGGAAATCGCGCGCCTGCGCGCCACCGGCGACGTGGCGCAGCAGGGCCAGGATTCCGTGTGCTGGCTGGGCGTGCCGCTGGTGTGCGCCGACCACACCGCCGGCGCGCTGGCGGTGCAGAGCTACTCGCCGGAACACCGCTACACCCTGCGCGACCAGGAGCTGCTGACGTTCGTCTCGTACCACATCGCCAACGCGCTGGAACGCGTGCGGGCCGCCGAATCCCTGCGCCGGGCCTATTCGCACCTCGAGCACCGCGTGGGCGAACGCACCCGCGCGCTGGCGCTGGCCAACCGCGATCTGCGCGCGCAGATCGCCGAACGCGAGCGCATCGAAGCGCGCCTGAAATACGAAACGCTGCATGATTCCTTGACCGGCCTGCCCAACCGTACCCTGCTGCTGCAGCGGCTGGAGCGCGCGCTCGAACGCTACCGCACGGACCCGGCCAACGGCTTCGCGGTGCTGTTCATGGATCTCGACCGCTTCAAGGTCATCAACGATTCGGTCGGGCACCTGGTGGGCGACGATCTGCTGTTCCAGGCCGGCAACCGCATCCGCGCGTGCCTGAAATCCGAGGACATGGTGGCGCGGCTCGGCGGCGACGAGTTCGGCGTGCTGCTGGAAGGCGTGCGCGACACCTCGCGCGCGTGCCGCATCGCCGAGCGCATCATCAACGATCTCAACGCGCCGTTCCGGCTGGCGTCGAAGGAACTCTTCACGTCCACGTCGGTCGGCATCACGCTGGCGGCGCCGCACTACAAGCATCCCGACGAACTGTTGCGCGACGCCGACTCGGCCATGTACCGCGCCAAGTCCGAAGGCCGCCATCGCTATGCGCTGTTCGACGAAGGGCTGCGCCGCGACGCGGTGTCGCTGCTCGAGGTCGAGAACGACCTGCGCCGCGGCCTGACGCGCGACGAGTTCGTGCCCTACTACCAGCCGGTGGTCGACATCGAAACCGGCAAGGTGATCGGTTACGAGGCGCTGATGCGCTGGCGCCACCCGCAGCGCGGCGTGCTGCTGCCGGGCGAATTCCTGAGCGTGGCCGAAGATACCGGCACCTCCGAAACCATCGACTGGCAGATCTTCACGCAGGTCTGCCGCGACGCCAACGCGCTGGCCGGCAGCAACGATGCGTTCGTCGCCATCAACCTGTCGGCGCGGCACTTCAGCAATCCCGAGCTCGACCAGCGCCTGCTGGGCCTGCTGGCGGAATACGCGGTGTCGGCGTCGCGTTTCCGGGTGGAAGTCACCGAGCGCGCGCTGCTGGAAAACACGCCGGCGGTGAAACGCACGCTCGGCATCTTCCGGCGCGCGGGCATCAGCATCTCGCTGGATGATTTCGGCACCGGGTATTCCTCGCTGTCCTACCTGCACCAGTATCCGCTGCAGACCTTGAAGGTCGACCAGTCGTTCGTCGCGAGCCTGGGCGAACACGACGAAGGCAACAGCAGTGCGGTCGTACGCGCCATCCTCGCGATGGCCACGACCTTGTCGATGCAGGCGATCGCCGAGGGCGTCGAAACGGTGGCCCAGCGCGACCTGCTGCGGACGATGGGCTGCCGCTACGTGCAGGGCTTCCTGTATTCCAAGGCCCAGCCCGTCGACGCCTGGATCGGCAGCACGGCACCCAGCTTTCCGGTATGAGCGTGCCGTACACCGCGCCACGCCACGCTTCCGGCCGCGGCCGCTGGCTGCGGCGCGCGCTGTGGATTCCCGTAGCGCTCTTTGCCGGCACCTGGCTGCCGGTGCTGGTGCTGCGCTTCGTGCCGCCGCCGACCAGCGCCTACATGCTCGAACGCCAGGCGGTGGAAGCCTGGCGCGGGCACCACGATTTCCGGATCCGCTACCACTGGGTGCCGTTCGATCGCATCGCGCCCGTGGCGCCGCTGGCCATGGTCGCCGGCGAGGACCAGACGTTCCCGTTCAACCACGGCTTCGACATCGCCTCGATCCGCTCGGCGATCGACGTCGCCGAAGCGGGCGGCCACCTGCGCGGCGCCAGCACCATCACCCAGCAGGTCGCGCGCAACCTCTTCCTGTGGAGTGGCGGCGGATTTTTCCGCAAGGGCATCGAGGCGTATTTCACGGTGCTGATCGACGTCACCTGGCCCAAGCGCCGCGTTCTCGAGGTCTACGCCAACATCGTGGAACTGGGCGACGGCATCTACGGCGTCGAAGCCGCGGCGCAGGCGTACTGGCACGAACCCGCGGCGCGCATCACGACGCGCCAAGCCGCGCTGCTGGCCGCGGTGCTGCCCGATCCGCGGGGCTGGCACGCCGATCGACCCTCGGCCTACGTGCTGCGGCGCGTCGGCTGGATCGAACGCCAGATGCGCCAACTGGGCGGCGTCAGCTACGTGCTGGAGGCGCATCCGCCGCGCCCGGTCGTTGGCCCGCAGCGCGGCCGCGGCAGGCGCTAGAATCGGGGGCACCTTCCGCAACCGGAGGCACCCCATGCGACAGGTCAGGCATTTACTGGAAGACAAGGGCAACGCGGTCTATACGATCACGCCGGACGCGCCGGTGCTCGACGCCATCCGCACCATGGCCGAGCGCCGCGTCGGCGCGCTGCTGGTGCTGCGGGACGCGGCGCTGGTCGGCATCGTGACCGAGCGCGATTACGCGCGGAAGGTCATCCTGAAGGGGCACTCGTCGCGGGAAACCCCCGTCGCCGACATCATGACGCCCTCACCCACCACGGTGTCGCCGGCGTCCACCGTCGACGAATGCATGCGGCTGTGCACCGAGCTGCGGGTGCGGCACCTGCCGGTACTCGACAACAGCCGCCTCGTCGGCATCGTGTCGATCGGCGACCTGGTCAAGGCCGTGATCGACGACCAGGCGGCCGAGATCGACCACCTGCAGCGCTACATCGCGGGCTAGGGGATAACCCGATCGTTGCCCGTTCGTCCTTCGACAAGCTCGGGGCGAACGGGCAACGCATGAATTCCGTTCGTGGTGAGCCTGTCGAACCATGAACGGAATCAGCAAAAGCCGGGGACCCCAAGCTGAAACCACGCGACCGTCCGGTCGGTTGCGCGCGCTACTTCTTGCGCAGTGCCGCGACGTCGTCTGCCGTCACGTGCTTGCCGTGGTTGCCCCACGCCGAGCGCTCGTAGTTGGCGACGTTGGCGATCTGGGTGTCGGTCAGCTGGCTGCCGAACGGCGGCATCACACCACTGTATTTCTGGCCGCCGATGACCGTGCCCTGGCGTCCGTCGAGGATGGTCTCGATCTGGGTCTTGGCGTCGGCATCGTTGACCGCAGCGTTGCCCTTGAGCGGCGGGAACGTTCCCGGCACGCCCTCGCCCGTGGCCTGATGGCAGGCCGCGCAGGTGCTGTCGAACAGCGACTTGCCTTCGCTTTCGTTGAACGTGTACGGCCCCGTCGCGGCGGCCGAAGGCTGCAGTGCCGGCGCGGCGGCGACCAGCGCCGCCTGGCCACTGGCACCCGCATAGACCGCGCCGACCGGCGTGATGCGCAAGTCGGCCTGGCGTGCCTGCTCCGGACTCGACGCGACCGGCAGCGAGTGCATGACCACGGTCGCGATGGCGATATCGACGACGGTGAAGATGGCCAGCATCACGATGCCGATGAAGAAATGCCGCATGTAGGTTCGATCGGACTGGCTTAACTGCACGCTCACGAGCGGACTCCGGTTGACGGACTGGCGCTGCCCCGCGGGCCCCCGCACGCCAGTAATTTTCGCAGTATAGCCTCGTGCGGGTGGGCGGCCAAATCGATGCAGGCGCCCGGGCACGGCCCGCCGCGGCGGCGCCTCGGCAACGGGCCGCGCCCCCCACACGCAGGCGTGGCGCCCCTTCGCGCGATGACATCCGCGCCGCGCAAACATGCATTGCACATCGACGTGGTTACTATCGGAGGGTTGTTGCACGAAGAGTACGACCGAGGTGCCACGCCCGCATCGCCCGCAAATCTGGATCCGCCGCCTGAAGATGCGCCGCGCCGCACGCCGGCACGCGCGCACGCCGCCGCGCGAAGCGCCCATCATCCGGCCGGTCACGACACCCGCAGCCACGCTCGCCCGTGACCAGCAGCGCGCCAGCGATGCACGACCCTACGACCTGTCCCGCGCGCTCGGCACCTACGATCGCATCCTCGATCGCGCGTACCAGGTGGCGCGCCGGGCCGCGAGCGACAACCGCCGCGTGGAACCCGCGGCGGAATGGCTGACTGACAACGTCTACCTGATCCGCAATGAGATCCGCGAGGTGCGCGAAGCGCTGCCGCCACGGACCTGGCGCGCACTGCCCTGCTGCGAGGCCCGCCAAGGCCTCGCGGTCGCGGTGCCGCGCATGCTGCGGGTGGTGCGCGCGGCGCTGGGCCGGCTGGACGGCAGCGTCGAACCGACGGCGATCGAGCACTATCTCGCCGAATACCAGCAGCACGCACCGCTGAAGCTCGTCGAGCTGTGGGCGCTGCCGGCCCTGATCCGCGTGGCGCTGATCGAAGGCCTGGCCGCGGGCGCGGCCGCCATCAGCGAACGCCTGGAGGCCTATTCGCGCGCCGAGCACTGGGCCGAGCGGCTGATCGCCATTGCCGCCAACCCGCGCGGCAACATGCTGGTCAGCGTCGCCGAGATGGCCAAGACCGACCCGTTCGCGTCATCGGCCTTCGCCGCCGAGTTCTATCGGCTGCTGGAAGGCAAGCACCCGGCGCTGAAGCTCGCGCTGAGTTTCGCCGAGCAGCAGCTCGAGCAGCGCGGTGCCAGCGTCGCGCAGGCGATCGAGGAAGAAAGCCGCGTACAGGCGGCGGACCAGGTTGCGCTCGCCAATCGCATCAACAGCCTGCGCCAGCTGACCGAACACAACTGGCCGGAACTGATCGAGCGGGTCGGCGGCGTCGACCAGGTGCTCGCGCGCGATCCGGCCGGCGCCTACGCCCGGATGGACTTCGCCACCCGGGGCCGCTATCGCAACGCCGTCGAGAAGCTCGCCGCGCTGAGCGGCCACGACGAACTCGACGTGGCACGCCGTGCGCTCGCGCTGGCCGAGCGCCCCTGCGCATCGAACAGCGATCCGCGCACGCGGCACGTCGGCTACTACCTCGTGGGTCCCGGCCGCTTCGCCTTCGCGCACGCGCTCGGCGCGCGGACGCCCCCGGACCACCGGCTGGCCGCGCGCCTGCGGCGCTGGCCATCGCTGACCTACCTTGGCGGCATCTTTGCCGGCAGCCTCGTCATCACGGCGCTGATCGCCTCCGGGCACAACCTGTTCCTCGCGTCGGCGCCCGCGCCGCTGCCGCTAGACGTGGCCCTGCTGGTGGCACTGTTCGTGGCCGCGAGCCAGCCCGCGGTCACGCTGGTCAACTGGCTGCTGGGCATGCTGGTGCCGCCGCGCCTGTTGCCGCGCATGTCCTACGCCGGCGGCATCCCGGATGATTGCCGCACGCTGGTCGTGGTGCCGTGGCTGCTGGGCAGCGAGCCCGGGCTGGAAAACCAGCTCGCCGAGCTCGAAATCCGCTACCTCGGCAACCGCGATCCAAACCTCCGGTTCGCGCTGCTGACCGACTTTCCCGACGCGCCGCACCGCGACATGCCCGGGGACGCCGCGCTGCTGGCCGCGGCCACGCGTGGCATCGATCGCCTGAACGCCAAGTACCCGTTGGCGCACACCAC
>DASTNI010000037.1:0-3368 GCA_035720985.1 Rhodanobacteraceae bacterium
CTCGCGAATGCGATGGACGTGGGCTCGCCCAGCAACTTCGAGCGCCTCCGCTGGACCTTCGGCGATGACGATGCCCGGTTGCGCGGGAGCTTCATTGCACGGAGCGTCGATGACGATGCGATCCGACGCACGATCGCGCACCACGCGCAGGCACACGGCGAGGTGTTCTGCCCGCATACCGCGACCGCGGTGCACCTGCTCGACGAGCTGCGCGGTGCTGGGGACGCCGGCACCTGGTTCGTGGTCGCAACCGCCCATCCGGCCAAGTTCCACGACGTCGTGGAGCCGCTTGCGGGCCGCGTGGTACCGCCACCGCCGCAGCTTGCCGCGATGCTGGCGCGTCCAAGCCTCGCAGACCCCATCCAGGCCAGCGACGCGGCCCTGCGGAACTGGCTGCTGGACCATATCCGCTGATCCGGTCGGCGGGATGCGGGCGCATAGACGTCCAGCCGTCCGCGCGTGCATCGGCTAACAAATTTTTCGAAAAACCCTTGACACGCGTACGCCTTGTGGCGTAGCGTCACTATCCATGGTGCAACGCAACAGCCACCGCCGCGAAATTTCGATCGATCGGATCCTTGGTTCCGGCCCGGCGCCTGCAGCGCTCGTGCTCGTTAGCCTTCTTGCCCTCATTACCAGCGGTGATGCGGGTCGGTGGCGAATGTCCAGGTAACAAGCGGCAAACCTGAAAACCCCGAACCCGCATCCCGAAAGGATGCGGGTTTTTTGTGGTGCAACACGTCGTCCACCCACGGAGCGTGCCATGGAAAGCTCGACCACCGAGTCCACCGAATCCGCCGATCCTGCCGTCCGCGCGGGCCGGGTCAGGATTTTCGACACCACCCTGCGCGACGGCGAACAGGCGCCCGGATTCTCGCTTGGACTCGAAGCGAAGCTTCGGATGGCGCGGATGCTCGGCGAGCTTGGCGTGGACGTGCTCGAGGCCGGCTTCCCGCAAGCTTCGCCGGACGAATTTGCCGCCGTGCGGCGTATCGCCTCGGCGGTCACCGCGAGCACGATCTGCGCGCTGGCGCGGTGCACGGCAGCGGACGTGGAACGGGCCGGACGCGCGCTTGCGAGGGCCCGACGCTCGCGGATCCACGTGTTCATCGCCACCAGCCCCCTGCACCGCCGATACAAGCTCGGCATGAACCGGGCGCAGGTGCTGGACGCCGCGGTGACCGCGATCCGGCACGCACGGACGCTCTGCGACGAGGTCGAGTTTTCGGCCGAAGACGCGATGCGCACCGAGCCCGAATACCTCGCCGAGGTGTTCAGCGCCGCGGTCGAAGCCGGCGCCGGTATCCTCAACGCGCCCGACACCGTGGGTTACGCGATCCCGTCGGAAGTCGCCGGCCGCTTCGCTTGGCTGCGTGCCCACGTGAAGGATGCCGCCAAGGTGGTGTTTTCCTGCCACTGCCACGACGACCTCGGGATGGCCGTCGCGAACAGCCTTGCCGCGGTGGGCGCCGGCGCGCGGCAAGTGGAATGCACCATCAACGGGATCGGCGAGCGCGCGGGCAATGCCGCGCTGGCGGAAGTGGTGATGGCGTTGAAGGTGCGCGCAGCGTATTTCGGAGCCACCGCCCACCTCGACACGCGCAAGCTCTGCGCCGCCTCGCACCTGCTCACCGAACTCACCGGCGAGCGCGTCCAGCGCAACAAGGCGATCGTCGGCGAGAACGCCTTCGCGCACGAAGCCGGGATCCACCAGCACGGCATGTTGAAGCACGCCGGCACCTACGAAATCATGCGCCCGGAAGATGTCGGCGCCCGCGCGACGCGTCTCGTGCTCGGAAAGCACTCCGGCCGCGCCGCGTTGCGGGAACGCCTCGTCGCACTCGGGCACCGGCCGGACGAGGCGGCGCTCGACGATCTGTTTGCCCGGTTCAAGGCGCTGGCGGACCGCCGGCACGAAATCCACGACGAAGACCTGCATGCGCTGGTGCACGCGCGCGAAGCGGTCGCCAGCGAGGTGCCGGCATGAACGCGCCGCGTACGCTGTTCGAAAAGATCTGGGACGCGCACGTCGTCGCCCCGGAAACGGCGGACGCCCCGGCGACGCTCTACATCGACCTGCACCTGATCCACGAGGTGACGTCACCGCAGGCGTTCGCCGTCCTGCGCGACCGCGGCCTCAAGCTGCGGCAACCCGGGCGGACCCTCGCGACGCTGGATCATTCGACGCCGACGCGGCCACCCGCGTCGGACGGCGGGCGGCCCTACGTGACGACCGAGGCCAAGGCCCAGGTCGCGCAGCTCGAGGCCAACGCCAAGGCGTTCGGTGTGGACCTGCACGGCTGGGGCGACCCGGGGCGCGGGATCGTGCACGTGATCGGTCCCGATCTCGGCGCGACCCAGCCCGGCATGACCATCGTGTGCGGCGACAGCCACACCTCGACCCACGGCGCGTTCGGCGCACTCGCCTTCGGCATCGGCACCACCGAGGTCGGCCACGTCATGGCGACGCAGTGCCTGTTGCAACGCAAGCCGAAGACGCTCGCGATCCACGTCGACGGCGTGTTGCCGGCGGGCGTCACCGCCAAGGACCTGGTCCTCTCGATCATCGGGCAGATCGGCATCAACGGCGGCACCGGGCACGTGATCGAGTACCGCGGGCCCGGCATCGAGGCGCTCTCGATGGAAGAGCGCATGACGGTCTGCAACATGTCGATCGAAGCCGGTGCGCGGGCGGGCCTGATCGCGCCGGACGAAACCACGTTCGCGTGGCTGCGCGGGCGGCCGCGCGCACCGCGGGGTGAAGCGTGGAACGCGGCGGTCGCGCGCTGGCAAACGCTGCGCACCGATCCGGGTGCTCGCTACGACCGCGAGGTGCACGTCGCGGCGGCAGCCGTGAAGCCCACGGTGACCTGGGGCACCCATCCCGGCACCGCGATCCCCATCGATGCACCGGTCCCCATCCCGCGCGACGCTGCGGAGGCGCGCGCGCAGCGCTACATGCAAACCCAACCCGGAAAGCCCATGCAGGGCACCCGGGTGGACGTGGTGTTCCTCGGCAGTTGCACCAACGCGCGTGTGCCGGATTTGCGGCTCGCCGCCGAGGTGCTGCGCGGTCGGCACGTGGCCGCGGGCGTGCGGATGCTGGTGGTGCCGGGCTCCGAACAGGTACGCCGCGATGCCGAGGCGGAAGGCCTGGACGCGGTGTTCCGTGCGGCAGGCGCCGAGTGGCGGCTGCCGGGGTGCTCGATGTGCATCGGCATGAACGGCGACACCGGAAAGCCCGGCGAGCTCGTCGTCTCCACTTCGAATCGCAACTTCGAGGGCCGCCAGGGCAAGGGCGTGCGCACCGTGCTCGCGAGCCCGGCGACCGCAGCCGCCAGCGCCGTCGCGGGGCGGATCGCCGATCC
>DASTNI010000038.1:0-80593 GCA_035720985.1 Rhodanobacteraceae bacterium
AACGCAGCATTGCCGCGCTCAAACACCGCGCCGCTGTCTTGGGCTTCCAAGTCAGCCCCTTGGAGATGGCCGCATGAGCCACAGAATCAACAACTGCCGACCGAACAATTATTTACACCATTATGTTTCTTGAGAGGGAGCCCGCTTGGCGGGCCCAAACCGACGAAGGAACCGCCGAATCCCGGTCGATGCGTGCCCGGCGACAACGAGTGCGTCAAGCGGGAAGTCAAACGCGAGCTCGCGCGCGATTCGCTGACAATGGACAGGGTCGCTGCATATTCATCGGCCGCGCTTGCCGGAGCTGCGTGCGGAACTGCGTTGGCATCGACAGGCGGGCTCACGCTGGCGTGCGCTGGCGCCTTCGGACTCTTCGCGGCTGCGCAGGGCAATATGGTAATGCACAGCAAACAGTGCAATACGCCTGCGTGAGTGAGGTTCGTGATGCCTAATCCACAGACACCTGCAGACTCTGCCGCTCGGCGTCGACGGATGAATCGGGTCGGCTGGATGGCCTTTGCGTTTGCTCTGGGCCTATTTCTTGCGATGGGGTTGTTGCGATACTCGCGCGGGGAATCGTGGCGTTCGGCGTTCGGTTTTCCGCAAGACCTGTTCCTCCAGATCATCGGCGATTTTGGTATTCCCGTGGTGGCAACTGTGCTGGCAATGCAGGTCATCAACAGGCTGGCGCCGAGCCGCGAGCGGGCGTGGTTGAGAAGGATCGGATGGGGATTCTTCGTGTTCCTGTTCGCATGGTGGATGGCCTTGCGCCCGGCGCTGTTTGGGTGGTCCTGAGTTTGCCGGGTTGGATTTGGGGAATCGTGACCGGCGTCCTGTGCGCACTTTGGCGTGCTCGGCGCGAACGGGCCGTGCACCGACGCCGTTCGTGGTGAGCCCGTCGAACCACGATCGGATTCAGCACGATCAGGGGCCCGCCCGGTGATGCGTGGGCTGGCTTGGCCGACCTGCGGGGTCAGCCCGCTTTTGCTCGATTGATGTGGTCGAGCCGCGGGACGTCGCCTCGAGGACCACGCCCGCCGCGGTACGGCGCGGGCGATGTTGCGACACGGCGCGCGGGAGGAGGCGCGTTCGCGTCGATGGCCGCGCGCGGCGCGGCTGCGCAACGCTCCTCGCGCGTGCCCGCGACCCCGCATATCCGCGGTGTCCGCGGACTGTCCGCGGACACCTTGCGCGCCGCGGTTGGTTCCGCAACCCCATGAATTGCCGGAGAAAAGTATCAGCAGGCGGTTGGCACCGCATTTGCTGATGAAAGGGTGTGGCCGCGAGGTGCGGCTGGAGACCCTGGATGAGCATTCGAGATACCTCCGCGCAGGACCGACTGATCGAGCGACACGTCAGCAAACGACGTCTCGCGATCTATGCCGGTATCGCCGTGGTCGTGATCGCGCTGCTGGCGTGGCTGGTGCCGGGCGCGTTGCGGCTGTTCTCGGCGGGTGGTTCGGTCAGCGCTTCGCGCCTGCAGATCGCGACCGTCGAGCGTGGTCCGTTCGTGCGCGACATTGCCGCCGACGGCCGCGTGGTCGCGGCGGTGAGCCCGACGCTCTATGCGAACGCCGCGGGGGCGGTGACGCTCGGGGTGCACGCCGGCGACAAGGTGGCCAAGGGACAGGTGCTGGCCGTGATCGCCAGCCCCGAGCTCACCAACAAGCTTGCGCAGGAAGAAAACAACGAAGACGCGATGGAAGTTGCCTGGCAACAGGCCAAGATCGACGCCAACCAGCAGCGCTCGAAGCTGCAGGAAGCCTTCGAGAACGCGCGCATCGACGAGAAGAGCGCGGCACGCGACCTCGAACGCTACCAGGAGGCCTTCAAGAAAGGCGCCATCCCGCAGCTCGACGTTGATCGCCACCGCGACACGCTGGAAAAGTCCCAGATCCTGTTGCGTCATGCCCAGTCGAACCTGGGCATGGACGATTCCAGCCTGGCGCTGGAAATCCAGGCCAAGCAACTCGCCTACCAGCGCCAGAAACTGCTGGTCGCCGACCTGAAGCGCCAGGTCGAGGATTTGAACGTGCGCTCGCCGGTCGACGGCCAGGTCGGGCAGTTGTTCATTGCGCAGACCGCGACCGTGCCCAAGGACTCGAAGCTCCTGACCGTGGTCGACCTCTCGGCGCTCGAGGTGCAGGTCAACGTGCCGGAAAGCTTCGCGCGCGACCTCGCCGCCGGCATGCCGGCGGCCATCAGCGGCAACGGCAACGACTGGAAGGGCGCGGTCAGCGCCATTTCGCCTGAAGTGGTGAATGGCGAAGTCGTGGCGCGTGTGCGTTTCGAAGGCAAGAAGCCGAGCGACCTGCGCCAGAACCAGCGGCTGTCGGTGCGGATCATCCTCGACCGTCGCGAAAACGCGCTGACGGTGGCGCGCGGCTCGTTCGTCGATGAATCGGGCGGGCGCTACGCGTACGTCGTCCGCGACGGCATCGCCTACAAGACGCCGGTGTTGCTGGGGCCGAGCTCGATCGACAAGGTCGAGATCCTGCAGGGATTGAAGGAAGGCGAAAAGGTCGTGATTTCCGGCACCAGCAATTTCAATGGCGCGGCGAAAGTCGCGATCAGCGATTGAGGCAGGGAGCATGGCAACGGCGATCCCAATGCATCCACGGCTTCGACTGCAAACCCTGCTCCCTTCCCCCGCTCCCTGCTCCCTTTTTTTGGACAACACCGAGGAAACCACCATGCTGAAGATGACCCACCTGTCCAAGGTTTACCGCACCGAAGTGGTGGAAACCTACGCGCTGCGCGATTTCAACATCGACGTGCGCGAAGGTGAGTTCGTCGCGGTGATGGGCCCGTCGGGCTCCGGCAAGACGACCTTCCTGACCATCGCCGGCCTGCTGGAAAGCTTTACCGGCGGCGAGTACCTGCTGGATGGCGTCGACGTCAGCCACCTCGGCGACAACGCGCGCTCGAAGATCCGCAACGGGAAGATCGGCTTCGTGTTCCAGAGCTTCAATCTGATTCCCGACCTCAACGTGCATGACAACGTGGAAGTGCCGCTGCGCTACCGCGGCATGAAGTCGGCCGAGCGCCAGCAGCGCATCCAGGACTCGCTGGAACGCGTGGGCCTGGCCTCGCGCTTCAAGCACTATCCGGCGGAACTTTCGGGCGGCCAGCAACAGCGCGTCGCCATCGCGCGCGCACTGGCGGGCTCACCGCGCCTGCTGCTGGCGGACGAGCCGACCGGCAACCTCGACACGCAGATGGCCCGCGGCGTGATGGAGCTGCTGGAGGAAATCCACCGCGGCGGCGCGACGATCGTCATGGTCACGCACGACCCCGAACTGGCCGCGCGCGCGCAGCGCACCGTGCACATCATCGATGGCCAGGCGGTGGACATCGCCGAGGAACCGCGCTTCCACGCACAGGCCCCGCGCGTCGAAGCTGCCGCCGGACCGGCGCGGGCGTGAGGAGTTTTCGATGACCGCCCTTGCCGCCGCTTTGCGATCACCGTACGCGCCGCGTGGCCTGCGCGTACGACCCTTCACGCGCCGATTGCGACCGCTGGGTCGGCGGCGCCAACCGAGGTACCCAGCCATGACCATGAACATCCAGAAGCTCGTCATCATCGCCATCGCCATCGCGATCAACGTCGTGGTGCTGGCGTCGTTCCACGCCTGGAGCACGGCGGTCGTCGCCAGTGCCGTGCAGCTGCAGCCCACACGACCGGTCGTCACCTTGCCCGTCATCAACGTCCACCCGAGCGCCGCGCAGCTGCGTGAACTGCGGCGTGAAGGCGTGGCGCCCGCACAGACGCGAGCGATCCGGGTGCCGCGGCCCGTCGCGACAGGAAGCGTGTGATGTCTCCCCCTTCCAAAGGAAGGGGCGGAGCGAAGCGAACGCGCAGCGCGAATGCGAAGCACCGGGGGATGTGTGGGTTCGGTACGGAAAGCCATCCCCCTCGATTTCCTTTCCTTCGGAAGGGAGAAGGTTTGGACAAGGGTGAATGAACGATGTTCGCGTACTACCTCGATCTCGCGCTCCGTAGCCTGAAGCGCAACCGCGGGCTCACTGCGCTGATGATCATCACGATCGGCTTCGGCGTGGCCGCATCGATGACGACCTGGTCGGTGTTCCGCGCGGTATCGGGCGATCCGATCCCCCGGAAATCGGCGAAACTCTTCGTGCCGCAGATCGACAACTGGGGGCCGTCGGGCCACGCGCCGGGCAGCAAGAGCACCGAGCCGCCGGACGCGATGGATTACACCGACGCGATGGCCCTGATGCGCGCGCATCGCGCGAGGTACCAGTCCGCGATATACGAGATCGCCACCGCGGTGGTGCCCGAGCGCGTCGGCGAGAGCCCGATCATTGCTTCCGGCGCGGCCGTGTACGCCGGGTTCTTCCCGATGCTGGACGTGCCATTCAGGTACGGCAGCGGCTGGAGCGGGGCCGACGATGAGCATCGCGCCCGGGTCATCGTCATCGGCAGCCACCTCAACGACCAGTTGTTCGACGGCGCCGACAGCGTGGGCAAGACCGTGAACCTGAGCGGGCACGAGTACCGCGTGGCCGGCGTGCTCGATGCCTGGCATCCGCAGCCGGTGTTCTACGACGTGGTCAATACCGGCGGATTCAATACCCGTGGCGGCGACATTTTCATTCCTTTCACCACCGCCATCGCGACCGACACGCCCAACAATGGCAACACCAACTGCAACGAAACTCCCAAGGCCGGCTTCGTCGGGTTGCGGCAGTCCGAGTGCGTGTGGATCGCCTTCATGGTGCAGCTGGACAACGCGGCGGCAGTGCAGGACTACAAACAATTCCTCGACAACTATGCGGCCGAGCAGCAGCAGGCGGGGCGTTTCCGATGGCCGCCCAACACCCGCTTGCGCGGCCTGATGGCGTGGCTGGACGCGCAGCACGTGGTGCCGCCGGATACCCGCATCTCGCTGTATGTCGCACTCGGCCTGCTGCTGGTATGCCTGGTCAACGTAATGGGCTTGTTGTTGGCCAAGTTCATGCGCCGCAGCAGCGAGATCGGCGTGCGCCGTGCGCTGGGCGCATCGCGTGGCGAAATCTACAGCCAGTTCCTCACCGAGGCCGGCATGGTCGGGCTCGCGGGCGGGGTATTGGGCCTGGCGCTGACCTGGCTTGGCGTCGCCAGCGTCGGCTGGGTGCTGCCGCGCGACATCGCGTCGCTGGCACACATGAATTGGTCGCTGTTGCTGCTCACGCTGATCGTGGCGATCGTGACCACGATGCTGGCGGGCTTGTATCCCACCCTGCGTGCGGCGGCGGTGCAGCCGGCGTGGCAGTTGAAGTCGAATTGAGGTGAGCGACGTGGTACGACTCCATTTTCCCGTTTCGTCATCCCCGCGCAGGCGGGGATCCAGAGACTTTGCTTCTCGCGAGGGCAAGACGCTGGATTCCCGCCTACGCGGGAATGACGAGCAGAGAGAGATCACGCCATGACCCTTCCGCCCATCCTCGCGGCACTCAAGAAGCACAAAGCCGGCGTCACGCTCATCACGCTGCAGATCGCGTTGACGCTGGCGATCGTGTGCAACGCCGTCTTCATCATCGGCCAGCGCGTCGAGCGCGTGAACCGGCCGACCGGCATGGACGAGCAGAACCTGTTCGTGGTTCAGCAGGCGTACGTGAATGCGCCCACGGGCGACGCCCCGGCCACGGTGGACAAGCTCGATTCGATGGAGCTGCGTGATCTCGCCACGCTGCGCCAGTTGCCCGATGTGGAATCGGCGGCTGCGATCAGTTCGCTGCCGTTGCTGCAATCGGCGTGGAACGGCGGCGTCGGCCTCAAGCCCGACCAGCAGAACGCCACCGCTACGTCGACCTACTATTTCGGTGACGACCAGATGTTGAAAACGCTGGGCGTGAGGTTGGTCGCGGGCCGCAACTTCACGCCGGACGAGATCGGTCATCGCGCCTTCCGGGCCACGGGCGAGCCGGCGATGGTGGTCGCCAGCAAGGCGCTGGCGGACGCATTGTTCCCCGCCGGTGACGCGCTGGGCAAGACGGTCTACCTCGATGGCAGCGCGACGCCCACCACCATCATCGGCATCGTCGCGCGCCTGCAGATGCCCAACGGCAGCTGGGGAGACAACTTCGCCTGGAATTCGCTGCTGATCCCGTACCGCCTCGATTTCGAGTACACGCGCACCGCGGTGCGTGCCAAGCCGGGGCGGCTGGCTGCGGCGATGCGGGAGGCGCGCAAGGCGCTGCTGGCGGTCGACCCCATGCGGGTCATCAGCAGTCCGCGCGGTGGCGGCCTCGGGATCATTCCGTTTTCCGAAGTCCGTGCGCGTGCCTATCGCGCGGACATCGGCATGGCGATCCTGATGGGCGTGATCTGCGTGATCCTGCTGTGCGTCACCGGCGCCGGGATCGTGGGCCTGACGAGTTTCTGGGTCGGCCAGCGGCGCAGGCAGATCGGTATCCGCCGTGCGCTGGGTGCGACGAGCGCCAACGTCCTGCACTACTTCCAGCTCGAAAACCTGTTCATCGCCGGCATGGGCGTGGTGCTGGGTGCGATCGTTGCGGTGGGCCTCAACCTCTCGCTGATGCGGCAGTTCCAGATGGACCGCATGCCGGTGCCGTACGTGCTGATCGGCGTGGTGGCGCTGCTGGCACTGGGGCAAGCAGCCGTGTTCGCTCCGGCGCGGCGCGCCTCGCGCGTGTCGCCGGTGGAGGCGACGCGAAGCGCGTGATGTTCACCTCCTTCCGGAGGAAGAGGGTCGCGCGCGGCGCGGGGGGATGTTCACCCCCTTCGGAACGAAGGGGGTCGATGCGAAGCGTCGGGGAGATGCGCTCTTCGAAACGAAAAGCCATCCCCCTCAATCCCCCTTCCTGCGGATGGGGGAAGAATGCGACCCCTTCGCAGGCGAAGGGGAAGAGCTGGACAGGAGTGAATGAACGATGTTCGCGCACTACCTCGACCTCGCCGTCCGCAGCCTGAAACGCAACAAGCTGTTGACGGTACTGATGGTGCTGGCGATCGCGGTCGGCATCGGCGCCAGCATGACCACGCTGACGGTCCTGCACCTGCTTTCCGGCGATCCGCTGCCAGGCAAGAGCGCGCGCATCTTTTATGCGCAGGTCGATGGCGACCCCACGCCTGGCCACCGGCACACCGAGCCCCCCGACATGCTGGATTACCGCTCGGCGATGGACCTGTGGAGCGCGCATCGTGCCGACCGCCAGGCGCTGCTGGCGAACGACATGTCGATCAAGACGCGCGTGCCGGGTGTGAACGTGCCAGCGCTGATGTTGAACGTGCTGTCCACCACGTCGGATTTCTTTCCGATGTTCGACGTGCCCTTCGAATACGGCAGCGCATGGACGCCGGCGGATGGTGCGCGCCGATCGCGCGTTGCCGTGATTTCCAGCGACCTCAACGACCGCCTGTTCGGAGGCGGAGACAGCGTGGGCAAAACCCTGATCCTCAACGCGAGCGCCGTACGCATCGTCGGCGTGTTGAAGCCGTGGCGGCCGTCCCCGCAGTTCTACGACGTGCGCGGCGGACGTTTCGCCAGTGGCGATACGTCGAGTTTTTACGCGAAGCCGGAAGATGCGTTCCTGCCGCTCTTCACCAGCCTTGAAATCAACCACGGTGACTTTCTGCCGTTCAATTGTTGGGCCGTGCCTCAGGGTTTCGGACACCTGGAGAATTCGACCTGCAACTGGCTCGGCCTGTGGGTGGAGCTGGACAGTCTCGCGGAGGTGGCCGCATACCGCAGCTTCCTCGCGAACTACGCGCAGCAGCAGAAGGCACTTGGACGCATCGGCTATACGGAAACGCGCCTGCGCAATTTGATGCAGTGGCTTGACTTCAATGAGGTCATTCCACGCAACGCGAAGCTGCAGACGTGGCTCGCGTTTGCGTTTCTCGCGATCTGCCTGTTCAACACGGTGGGCCTGCTGCTGGCGAAGTTCCTGCGGCGCGCCGGCGAAATCGGCGTGCGCCGCGCGCTGGGCGCGTCGCGCCGAGCGGTATTCGCGCAGTGCCTGACCGAAGCGGGGTTGACTGGTTTCATCGGTGGCGTGGGCGGCTGGCTGCTGACGCTGGTGGGCCTATGGCTGGTGCGCCGGCAGCAGACACCGTATTCCGACCTGGTGCACATGGACGTGCCGATGTTCGTGGTCACCTTCGTGTTGGCGATCGCGGTGAGCCTGCTGGCCGGTGCGCTGCCCGCGCTGCGCGCCAGTCGCATCGCGCCGGCGCTTCAATTGAAAACCTTGTAGGAGGGCCGGGAGGCCCGACGGACATCGCGAGGCCCGAGCTGCGGCTTCCGCCGCTCCTGCCGACGAAACGATTCGATGCGGGATCCATCATGCAAATTCGCCCCATCCTCGCTGCCCTGAGAAAGCACAAGCTCGCAACCTTCCTGATCGCGATGGAAATCGCGTTGGCCTGTGCGGTGCTGTGCAACGCCTGTTCGATGATTGCGGGCCGGCTGTCCGCGATGCGCATCGACAGCGGTGTCGACGAGAGTTCACTCGGCTTCATTGCGCTGCAGGGCTTCGATCCGAAAGACGCCAACGATCTCGACGCGCGCGTGATCGCAAGCGTGGGCGCGCTTCCGGGCGTCGAGTCGGTGCACGTCATCAACTCGGTGCCGTTCGGCATCCAGGCCGGCGCGATGGGTGTCTCGCTCGACCAGGCTGGCAAGCAGTTCCGCGGCGTGCCGCAGTTTTATCTGGGCGACCCCGGTACGCCGCAGGCACTTGGCCTGAAGCTGGTGGCTGGACGCATGCCGGGCACGGATGACTACCAGCGTGTGCTGAAAGGCTTTTTCCCATCGAGTTCGAACGTATTGATCACACGTGCGCTGGCTGAACATCTATGGCCCGGCGGGAACCCGCTGGGCGGGATGTTCTGGTCGGGCGAGTACCAGTTCCGCGTCATCGGGGTAGTCGCGAATCTCTCGGTCCCGCAATACGACGAGGAAGGTGAGCACGGTGCTGAATGGACGGTGTTCATGCCCGTGTTGCCGCCGGCCCAGTACTTTGCTGGCACTTTTCTGATTCGTTCGAACCCGCAAGACCTGAGTCGCGTGATGGTCGAGGCGCGCGCGGCGATCACGAAGATCGCACCGGATGCTGTACTCGACCGCGAGTACAGCCACACCCTGCCGACATTGCGGACGCGGTTCTTCGCAACCGACCGTGCGATGGCGGGCCTGCTGGTCGGCGTGATCGTCGCGCTGCTGGGCGTCACCGCGTTTGGCATCGTGGGGCTCGCCAGTTTCTGGGTGGCGCAGCGGCGCAAGCAGATCGGCATCCGCCGCGCGCTGGGCGCGACGCGCGGAGACATCCTGCGTTATTTCCAGACCGAGAACTTCCTGATCGTCACGTTCGGGATCGTGGTGGGCATCGTGTTGGCAATCGGGATCAACCTGGCGTTGATGAAATGGTTTGAAGTCTCACGCCTGCCGCTGTGGTACCTGCCGATCGGTGTGGTGGTGCTGTGGCTGCTGGGGCAACTTGCGGTGCTGGTGCCGGCACTGCGCGCCGCCGCCGTGCCGCCGGTGGTGGCGACCAGGAACGCCTAGCCTTGTCGCGATCCGCCAGGGATGGTTACGCATGGTGTGGAGGCGCACGGTGCTTTTCCGAAGCGAACACCGGCACAATCAGCCGTTCCATCGAGGAAGCGAAACGATGAAAGCGTTGCCGACGTTGCTGTACATGACGCTGGCCGGAACGGCGGGGGTTGCCGGGACGGCGGTGGCGCAAACTCAATCCACGGCTTCGATGGGCTCTGTCACGAGCGTTGCCACGCGCGTCGCCACGCTGAATGCGCTGTTGGATGAGCAATGGCAGCACACCCTCAGGAACGCGCCGGAGTTTGCGACGACGCTGGGTGACCTCCGCTACAACGATCGCTGGAGCGATCTGTCGCCCGCACATCTCGCGGCCGAGCAGCTGGTCAACGCCGATTTCCTTCGACGCTTCGAGGCGATCGACATCACGGGCTTGACCGATACGGACCGTCTGAATCAGCAATTGATGGTGCGCCAACTGCAGGATGCCCTGCGCGCGCATGAGCTCAAGCTCGACGAGATGCCGCTCGAACAGATGAGCGGCGTGCACCTTGCGCTGGCGGGGTTCGTGAGTTCCATCCCGTTCGACAGCGGCAAAGACTATGACGATTATGTAAAGCGCCTGCGGGCGGTCCCGAAGACGCTTGACCAAGCCACCGCGCTGGCGCGACAGGGCCTGGCCAACGGCATGCTGCCGCCGAAGTACCTGTTGCAGAAAGTGGCGCTGCAGATCGAGTCGATCGCCGGGCCCTCGGGCATGGACAGCGTGTTCGCCGAGCCCTTGAAGCATTTTCCCGGTGCGATTTCGGTTGCTGATCGCGCGCGCCTGCAAGCCGCGGTGCTGGCTGCCATCGAGCACGACGTGCGGCCCGCGTATCGTCGGCTTGGCGAGTTCGTCGGCGAGGAATATGCGCCGCATGGCCGCGACGAATACGGCATCTGGGCGTTGCCCAATGGCGATGTGCTCTATCGCTTCGCGGTGCACCAGCAGACCACCAGCGAGAAGACGCCCGCCGAAATCCACGCGATCGGGCTGGCGGAGATCGCGCGCATCGAGGGCGAGATGCTGAACATTGCGAAGGTGCGCGGGTTTGCCGACCTGGCGCGCTTCCGTGCCTCACTGGCAAAGGACCCGGCCATGCGCGCGAAGTCGCGTGAGGACATTCTGGACCGTTACCGCGGCTACATCGCCGGCATGCAGCCGGAGTTGCCGAAGCACTTTGGCCTCCTGCCCGGGACCAGGGTGCTCGTCGTGCCCGTCGAGCGGTTCCGCGAACGGGAAGCCGGGTCGGCCGAATACCACCAGGGCACGCCGGATGGCTCGCGGCCGGGGATGATTTTCGTCAACACCGGGGGTTTCGCCCAGCGCAGCATATTGTCGATCGAATCGACCGCTTACCACGAAGGGGTTCCCGGCCACCACCTGCAGATTGCCGTTGCGCAGACGCTGCCAGGGTTGCCGCCGTTTCGACAGCAGGCCGGCTACAACGCGTACATCGAAGGTTGGGCGTTGTACGCCGAACAGCTCGGCAAGGATGCCGGGTTTTATCGGGACCCGCTGTCCGATTACGGCCGCCTGTCGGACGAACTGCTGCGTGCTGCCCGGCTGGTGCTCGATACGGGCGTGCACTACAAGCACTGGACACGCCAGCAGATGGTGGATTACTTCCACGCGCATACCGGGGAAGACGAGCCCGATGTGCAGGCCGAAACCGACCGCTATATCACCTGGCCGGGGCAGGCGCTGGGGTACAAGCTCGGTGAGCTGAAAATCCTCGAGCTGCGCGCACGCGCGCGGGAGGCGCTGGGCGCGAAATTCGACATCCGCGCCTTTCACGACCAGATTCTGGGTGGCGGTGCCTTGCCCCTGGATGTGCTGGACCAGCGCGTCCAGGCCTGGATCGCGGCCGTGAAGGCGAATCGGGCCGCGCCGTCGACCGGGGGCGAGGGGTGAATCGCGGGATGTCTGGCCACGCGCGCACCGCCGCGTACCAAGTGGACCCTGTGCCATGCGCACCGTACTCATAATCGATGACCAGGCCGCGGTGCGCGATGCGCTGTCGCTGCTGCTGTCGATCAACGACATTCGCCCGCTCACGGCCGCGATGCCCGACGCCGGACTCGTGCTGTTGGCGAGCCATCGCGTCGATGTGGTGATCGCCGACATGAACTTCAGCGCCGACACCACGTCGGGCGAGGAGGGCGTGGCGCTGTTCCGGGCGATCCGCGCGCGCCATCCCGATCTGCCGGTGATCCTGTTGACGGGCTGGACGCACCTGGAGACCGCGGTGCAACTGGTCAAGGCGGGCGCGGCGGATTACCTGGCCAAGCCGTGGGACGATACCAAGCTGCTGGCGACGGTCGAGAACCTGCTGGAGCTGGCCGAGAACGCGCGATCCAGCGCGCGTGCGCGGATCACGCGCCGCCGCCGGCGCGAAGCGCTGGAGCGCGACCACGACCTGCGCGGCATCGTGTTCCAGTCCGACGAGATGCTGCGCGTGCTGGAGCTGGCCTGCCAAGTCGCGCGGGCCGAGGTGCCGGTGTTCATCAGCGGTCCCAACGGCGCGGGCAAGGAGCGCATTGCCGAGATCGTGCATGCCAATTCCGCGGTACGGGATCGGCCGCTGGTGACGGTCAACTGCGGTGCCTTGCCGAGCGAGCTCATCGAGGCCGAATTGTTCGGCGCCGAAGCGGGTGCCTATACGGGCGCCAATCGTGCACGCGAAGGCCGTTTCGAGGTCGCCCATGGCGGCACGCTGTTCCTGGACGAGATCGGGAACCTGCCCGCCGCCGGCCAGATGAAACTGCTGCGCGTGCTGGAGTCGGGCGAGTTCGAACGGCTGGGCTCCGCGCGCACGCGCAAGGTCAAGGTGCGCGTCCTCAGCGCGACCAACGCGGATTTGCCGGCGCTGATCCGCATGGGCAAATTCCGCGAGGACCTGTTCTACCGCTTGAACACCATCGAGATCGCGCTGCCGCCGCTCGCCGACCGCCCCGACGACATCCTGCCGCTGGCCGAGCATTTCCTGGGCGACGCGGCGGTCCTGTCCGACGACGTGCGCGAGGCGCTGCTGGCCCATTCCTGGCCTGGCAACGTGCGCGAACTGCGCAACACCATCGAGCGCGCGCGGCTGCTCGCCGGTGCGGGCGAAATCAAGGTGGAGCATCTCCAGTTGCCGATGGTGCCGGTTGCCGCTGCACGGAGCCTCGATGACCCGCCGCGGGCGGAAGTCGAGCGCGCCCTGCAGCGCTCGGGTGGCGTCATCACCCGCGCGGCGCGCGCGCTCGGGCTTTCGCGTCAGGCGCTCTATCGGCGCATGCAGCGCTATGGGATTCCGACGGAGGGATGATGCCGCAGACTTCGGCGCGGTTGCGCTCGTCTTCCCCGTCCGCGGGCGAAGGGGGATCGAGGGGGGATGGCTGTGCGCGGAATCCGGCACCGCCGCATCCCCGCGCCGCTGCGCGGCGGTTGCTAGGCTCGCGCGTCTTGTGCTCGCCCGGCAACCCGGCCCCCGGCGTCCTGCCTCGGGCGTTCGAGTCGGTGCGAACTGCCACCGGCAGCTCGCAAACGCCGGCTCTCACCCCTTCCTGCAGAAGGGGGTGACCGTTCATGCGCCTCTCGTCTCTCGAAGGCAAGCTTGCGCTGCTGCTGATCGCCACCGCTGCGGCCGTGGCGGCGCTGGCCGCGGTGCTGACCCAATGGCTGGGCAGTCCGTGGCTGGGTGGCGTGATCGTGGTCGCGGTGTGCGTGCTGCCGCTGGCGTGGATCGCGCACGCGGCGATCGGGCCGATCCGGCGGCTCCTGCGCGCCTTGTCCGGCAGCGTTGCCAGCTATCGTGACGGCGATTTCAGCATTTCGCTGCGCGTGCGCCGGCGCGACGAGCTTGGCCAGCTGATCGACGCCCACAACGAATTGGGGCACGCGCTGCGCCAACAGCGCCAGGATCTTGCGCAGCGTGAGCTGCTGCTCGACACCATGGTGCAGCACTCGCCGACCGCGCTGGTGCTGACCGACGCGGGCGATCGCATCGCGTACGCCAATCTGGCCGCGCGGCACCTGTTCAACGATGGCAAAAGCCCGGTGGGACTGGGATTCGGCGATTTGTTGGCGGCCTGCCCGGAGGCGATGCGGCGCGCGCTGCGGGCCAGCGAAGACAGCCTGTTCGGGGTCGAGATGGGCGAGGACGAGGAGTATTTCCACCTGTCGCGGCGCGATTTTCGCCTGCAGGGGCGACCGCACCGGTTGTATCTGGTGCAGCGGATGACCCGCGAGTTGTCGCGTCAGGAAGTCGCGGTGTGGAAGCGCGTGATCCGCGTGATCAGCCACGAATTGAACAATTCGCTGGCGCCGATTTCCTCGCTGGCGCATTCGGGCGCCGAGCTGGCCCGGCGCAACGATCTGGCGCGTTTGCCGCAGGTGTTCGAGGGGATCGGCGAACGCGTGCGGCACTTGCATGCGTTCACTTCGGGCTATGCCAGCTTTGCGAAATTGCCGCAGCCGAACCCCGTGACCGTCCAATGGACGGCGTTCCTGGATACGCTGCGGCTTCACTGCGCGTTCCGCCTGACGGGCGACGTACCCGATGAACCTGGCCGCTTCGATGCGGCGCAGATCGAGCAGGTGTTGATCAATCTCGTGAAGAACGCGCACGAGGCCGGCGGTCCCGACGATGCCGTGAGCCTCGCGATCGTGCACGGCACGCACAGCTGGCGCATCGAAGTGGCCGATCGTGGGCCGGGCATGTCCGAAACCGTGCTCGCGCAGGCGCTGTTGCCGTTCTATTCGACCAAGCGCTCGGGCACCGGGTTGGGCCTGGCGCTCGCGCGCGAAATCGTGGAGGCGCACGGCGGACGCATCAGCCTGGCGAACCGCGAGGGTGGGGGCCTGCGCGTGACGGTGAGCCTGCCGGCATCGCGTGTCTAGGCGAGACTGATCGGCAACCCATCCGCACTTCGACCGGCTCGGTGCGAACCGGCAACGGACCGATCATGTTCGCCGTGGGTTTGGCCCGAACAAGCATGGATCGCTGCCGGCGAGAGAGCGCCGCGTGGACAGCGGCGGCAAAACCGCGAGTCGATATACTGCGCCGAACCACTTGGGGGCAGGGAGCGCGGCAGATGAGGTTGGTCCGTGCGGTTGCCATCGTCATCGTCATCGTCGCCATCATCGTGCCGGCGAAGTGGATGCGCAGCGTGCCGCAGCGCATCGAGTGGATGGCCGAACGCTTCGGCACGCACACCGGCACGCTCGCGCCGGGCCCGCATTTTCTTGTGCCTTTCATCTACGCCATCGGGTGCAAGGCGGACGTGACGGAGCAGGTGGTTGCGGTGGGCGGACCCCTGCTCGAGGTGCGTGCGGTGGCTGCGTGACTCGTCCGCGCACCTGGAACGCGCGATGACGGGATCCGACCTGGATCGGCCGTATGGCGGTGCCGCAGCGGATCCGCGCTTGCGCGAGCGCATCGGCTTCGTGATCGAGTTGGCCCGCCGACTGCACCAGTACGGTGCCGCGGCCCCGCGCCTGGAGCAGGCCATCGGCAACGCCGCGCAGCAGCTCGGGCTGGTGTGCGATGTGCTGTCGACGCCCACGTCCATCGTGCTGTCCTTCAGCGCGCCCGGCGGCGATGGCATCGCGGACGTCACGCAGGTCGTCCGGATTGCGCCGGGCGACGTCAACCTGGCGCGGCTGTGCCGTGCCGATGAAATCGCCGACCGCGTTGCCGCGGGCAGCCTCGCGCCGCGGCGCGGCATGGCGCAGTTGCGCGTGCTGGGCAGGCCGCTCTCGCGCGCGGCCGTGTGGGCGACCATCGTCAGCTACGGCCTCGCCGCCGCCGGCATCGCCGTGTTGTTCCGCACCTCGGGGGCCGACGCGCTGGCGGCCGGCGCGCTCGGACTCGTGATCGGGGCGATCGTGATGGCCGGGGCGGGCCGGCCACGCCTGGCGGTTGCGGGCGATGCCATCGCCGCGCTGGTGGCGACGTTCGTTGCGACCATGGTCAGTGCCTGGCTGGTGCCCTTGACGCTGAAACTGGTCGTGCTGTCGGCACTGATCGTGCTGGTGCCGGGCATGTCGCTGACCAACGCGGTGCGCGAACTGACCAGCCAGCATCTCGCGTCGGGCGTCGCCCGCTTTGCCGGCGCCGCGGCCACGATCCTCAAACTGACTTTTGGCGTTGCCGCCGCCGCGCAGGTTTGCGCGGTCCTGCACATCGTGCCGCCCGCGCATGGGCTGCCGCCGCTGGCCACGTGGGTGCAATGGCCCGCGCTGCTGGTTGCCGCGGTCGCTTTCGCGATGCTGTTCCAGACCGCGCTGCGCGACTATCCGCTGGTGCTGGCGGCGGTGATCGTGGGCTATCTGGTGACGTACTGGAGCGGCAATGCGCTCGGCTCACCGTTTGGCGTGTTCGTCGGCGGCCTGGTGCTGAGCGCCGGCAGCAACCTCTACGCGAGGCTGCGGCATCGACCGGGCGCGCTGGTGCGCGAGCCGGGCGTATTGCTGCTGGTGCCAGGCAGCGTGGGGTTTCGCAGCGTCACCGATCTTTTGAACAACCAGATTGCGAGCGGCACGCACATTGCCGTGCTGCTGTTCACGATGCTGATTTCGCTGGTTGCCGGACTGCTGTTCGGCGATCTGCTGGTCGCGCCGCGACGCAGCCTGTAGGAGGCGAAGGAGGCCCGATCAAGAGCGCGGCGCCGTGGCCGCACCTTGATCGGGCCTGTACCGATCGAGCCTTTCGGCTCTCCTGCGTTGATCGGGCCGGTACCAACGGGCCTTCCGGCCTTCCTACCTGATCAGCAGGTCCTTGTCTTTCTTGCCGGCCTTGAGCGCGGCCACGAACCACCGCGGACGCTTGCCGCGGCCGGACCAGGTTTCCTGGCCATCGGGGTTCTTGTACTTCGGCGGCACCTTGCCGGTCTTGCCGCCGCGGCGGCGGCCGTAGATCTGGCCAAACGTCACGCCTTCGGTCTTCAGCAATGCATCGATCTTGGCCTTGACCTTGGTGACCTTTTCCTTGTCGATATTCTTCATCCGTCCGTTGGCTTTGCGAATGAGCTCCCTGAGCTGCTTCTTGTTGAGCGTCGAGACATCGATGGCCATGTTGTTGACTCCAGTCGCTAGTGGGAATGAACGCGTGCTTCGGCCGGAGAACTACGTGATTAACTCCGTCGGGCGGACGTATTTTCGCGCAAAATCGATGATCTTGCAAAACCCGGGCGGCGCGTCAACCCGTGCCCGACAATCGCGCCAGCAATTCGTCGTGCGTCAGGTTTTGACTCTGTGATTCGGTACGGTGGCGATATTCGAAGGTACCCGCCGCAAGCCCCCTTCCGCTGACCACCACGCGATGCGGAATACCGATGAGTTCCAGGTCGGCAAACATCGCGCCGGCGCGCAATCCTCGATCATCGAGAGCCACCTCCACGCCACGCGCCATGAGCTCGGAATGGAGCGTTTCGGCAGCGGCGTCGATGGCCGCATCGTGCTTGGGGTTGATGAGGCAAATCACGACGCGCCAGGGGGCCATGGCGTCGGGCCATACGATGCCTGCATCGTCGTGACCCTGCTCGATGGCCGCGGCGACGATACGGGAAACGCCGATGCCATAACACCCCATGTACAGGACGTGGTCCTGGCCCCCGGCGTCGAGCACGCTGGCATGCAGGGCCTGCGAGTATTTGGTGCCAAGCTGGAATACCTGGCCCACTTCGATGCCGCGCGCAATCTTGAGCGTGCCGTGGCCATCGGGAGATGGATCGCCGGCCACCACCTTGCGCAAATCCTCCGTGCGCGTGATGCGCGCATCACGTTCCCAATTCACGCCGACGAGATGCGTGTCGGCGGCATTGGCGCCGCACACGAAGTCGGCGAGCATCGCGGCGCTGCGATCGACGATGACCGGAATGTCGGCGGGCAGGCCAACCGGGCCCAGGAAACCGGGTACGCAGCCAACCTTGCGCGTGATCTCGGCCTCGTCGGCGAGCTGGAAATCGCCCGCCAATTCCGGCAACTTGGCGGCCTTGATTTCGTTCAACTCGTGGTCACCGCGGACGCACAGCGCAACCAACCCTTCGCGGCCGCGCACGATCAGCGTCTTGAGACACCGCGCAGGTGTCGCCTCGAGGAAGGCGCTGACCTCGTCGATCGTTTTCTGCGCGGGCGTGGCGACCCGCGCCAGCGCCTGCGTGGGGGCGGGTCGCACCGCGGCCGGTGCGAGCGCTTCGGCGCGTTCCACGTTGGCCGCGTAATCGGACGCGTCGGAAAACGCCAGGGCGTCCTCGCCGGAATCCGCGAGTACGTGGAATTCGTGCGATGCGTTGCCGCCGATCGCGCCGGTATCGGCCTGCACGGCGCGGAAGCGCAACCCGAGGCGCGTGAAAATCCGCGTGTAGGCGGTGTACATGTTGTGGTATTCGCGATCCAGGTCCGCGGCCGTCAGATGAAACGAATAGGCGTCCTTCATCAGGAATTCGCGCGCGCGCATCACGCCGAAGCGCGGGCGGATCTCGTCGCGGAACTTGGTCTGGAACTGGTAGAAATTGATCGGCAGTTGCTTGTAGCTCTTGAGCTCGTTGCGCGCGAAGTCGGTAATGACTTCCTCGGCGGTGGGCGCGTAGCAGTATTCGGCTTCCTTGCGGTCCTTGAGCTTCAGGAGCTGCGGTCCGAACTTCTGCCAGCGCCCCGATTCTTCCCAGAGCTCCCGGGGCTGGATGGTCGGCATCAGGAGTTCGATCGCGCCGGCACGATCCATTTCCTCGCGCACGATGGCTTCGACCTTGCGCAGCACGCGCAGCCCCAGCGGGGCCCACGTATAGACGCCCGCCGCGAGCTTGCGGATCATGCCTGCACGCAGCATCAGGCGGTGGCTGGCGATCTCGGCGTCGGCCGGGTCCTCGCGGGTGGTCGCGAGGTGGAATCTGGACAGGCGCATCGGCGTCCCCACTGGCACGAAACCGCCGATTGTAGCCGTCGTGCCGGGTGCGCGCCGTCCGGCGCGGGCGCTCAGCCGCTGCTGGTCGTCGAGCAGTATTGCTTTTGCTGCGCGCGTGCGGTGGCGAGCTGTTGCTCGCGCGCATCGTCGCTCATGACCTGCTGCTTGCCGCCGGCCCCGGCGGTGACCAGCGGTTGCTGGCTGGTCAGGAGGCCGATGTTGGTTACCAGTTGCTTGCACAGCTTCGCGCGATTGGCCGGCGTGTCCGCGACCGGCTGGTTCGGGGCGGGCGGAGTCCCGCTGCCGCCCGCGGTGTCGGTGCTGGCCGCGGCGGGCGGCGGATTGGATGACACTTCGGGCTGGCCGGTCAGCGTCATCTGCTTGTAGTTGTGGCCGTTGGCCGGCGGCGTTTGCGAGAAGTGGATGACGCCGTTGGCGTCCTTCCACTTGTAGATCTGCTGCGCGCTGGCGAACTGGACCGCGCAGCCGAGTGCAAGGCCGATCACCACTGCAGCGACAAGCGGGCGTGCGCGCATGGACAATCCCCGGAACCGCGGCTCGGAAGGTCGCGAGTATGCCACAGCGGATTGGCACCGGCGGTACGCGCCTCACAGTTTGGCGCGCCGTGGGTTCGCCGGTTATGGGCTACACTGAAGCCCGCTTTTCACCTGCCCCTGGCATGACCGATTCGCTTACCCGCAAACCGCCGCGGCGCGGGATTTACCTGCTGCCGAACCTCTTCACGACCGGCGCGATGTTTGCCGGTTTCTACGCCATCGTGGCGGCATACCTCGGCAGCTTCACCCAGGCCGCGATCGCGGTGTTCGTCGCGGCGCTGCTGGACGGCATGGACGGACGCGTCGCGCGCCTGACCGGCACGCAAAGCGATTTCGGCGTCCAGTACGATTCGCTGTCGGACTTGACGAGTTTCGGATTGGCACCGGCGCTCGTGATGTACACGTGGTCGCTGCAGTACCTGCGTGAATATGGTCCGTTGTGGAGCAAGGTGGGCTGGTGCGCCGCGTTTTTGTACGCCGCATGCGCGGCGTTGCGCTTGGCGCGCTTCAACACCCAGGTCGGGATCGCCGACAAGCGCTATTTCCAGGGCCTGGCCAGCCCCGCGGCGGCGGCCCTGTGCATGTCCTTCGTCTGGGCGATGGAAAAGTTCCGGGCCGAGGGCTACGCCATCGATGGCGAATCGTTGTGTTTTGTCACGCCGGTGGTCGCGGTGGTCGCGGGCCTGTTGATGGTCAGCCGGTTCCGGTATTTCAGCTTCAAGGCCTGGCCGGTCGGTGATCGCGTGCCGTTCATATGGATCTTCATCGCCGTGCTGGTGCTGGTGGCGCTGGCCATCGACACCTCGCGCGTGTTGCTGGTGCTCGCCACGGTGTATGCGTTGTCCGGGGTCGTGATTACGTTGTGGGGACTGCGCAGCCGCGCTTCGCGCCGGCAGCTCCGGATCGCGCGGCGGCATCCGGCCGCGGTGCCGCGTCCGCCAACGGAACCGCACCCATGAGCGCCGCGATCGTGGATCCCGAACGCCGGCGCCTGGCGGCGCTCGGCGTGGAGCGTCTGGTTTTGCGCACGCGCCGCACGGTCGCGCCCGCGGCGCCCGCGTTGGCCGCTGTCCCGCCCGCGACCGAAGCCGTGGAACCGGCATCGGGCGTTCGGCATTTGGCGCTTTCGGTCGACACCGCCGAGCTGCGCGATCCCGACATCCGCGAGATGTACACCGCGTTGACCAAGGCCGTAGGCCAGGTGGGCCTCAAGTGCGTGCGCGTCTGCGACGTGGCGGCCGATTCCGCCGCAGCGGTGATGGTGTTCGGTACCGCGCCGGTGCCCGCGGACGTGCCGGGCTTGCGCGTGTTGAGGACCGATCCGCTGGCCGTGTTGTACCAGGATCGTGCACGCAAACGCGCGTTCTGGGAGCGGTTGCAGTTGCTGGGCCGCGAAGGTCGCGGGTGATGGCCGCCGTCGCGCCGCTCGCCGCCGCCCTGCGTCCCATGACGCGGGCCGACCTTGCGGCCGTCGCCAACGTCGAAGCGGCTGCGTACGAATTTCCGTGGTCGCGCGGCATCTTCAAGAGCTGCCTCGACAATGGCCACCACTGCTGGGTGCTGGAGCGCCACGGCCGGATCATCGGCCACGGCATCCTGTCGATTGGCGCGGACGAGGCGCACGTCCTCAACCTGTGCGTGGCGCCGTTGCACCAGGGGCAGGGGCACGGGCACTACCTTTTGCAGCGGTTGCTGGACCTGGCGCGCTGGCACCACGCGCAGCGCGTGTTTCTCGAGGTGCGGCCGTCCAACGAGCTGGCGCACGGCATGTACGAACGCGCCGGTTTCAACGAGATTGGCCGGCGGCCGGGCTACTACCCGGCACGACACGGGCGCGAGGACGCCATCGTCATGGCGATGGAGCTGTTGCCGCCGCTCGCCGGCTGAGGATGCGCCGCAAACCGTGTGCACGTCCTTCGACCCGCTCAGGACGAACGGTTGGCGCGTGGATTCCGTTCGTGGTGAGCCTGCCGGACCATGAACGGAATCAGCAGGATCGGCGGGGTCCCTGAAGAGCGCAAGCATTCCGGACGCCGCGCGGCGGCGATCCGGAATCTGCCGTTGCCCGCCGACGGCTACGCGAGTTTCTTGTATTTCACCCGGTGCGGCTGCGCGGCTTCCTCGCCCAGGCGCCGCTTCTTGTCGGCTTCGTATTCGTTGTAATTGCCCGGGAAGAATTCGACGTGCGAGTCGCCTTCGAATGCGATGATGTGGGTCGCGATGCGGTCGAGGAACCAGCGGTCGTGCGAAATGACGATCGCACAGCCCGGGAACTCCAGCAGCGCATCTTCCAGCGCGCGCAACGTTTCCACGTCGAGGTCGTTGGAGGGCTCGTCCAGCAACAGCACGTTGCCGCCCTGGAGCAGCGTCTTGGCGAGGTGCAGGCGCCCGCGTTCGCCGCCCGACAGCTGGCCGACGATCTTCTGCTGGTCCGAACCCTTGAAGTTGAAGCGGCCGATGTAGGCGCGCGACTGGATCTCGAAATTGCCGATGTGCAGGATGTCGAGCCCGCCCGAGATTTCCTGCCACACGTTGTTGGCGTCGTTCAAATGCGCGCGCGACTGGTCTACGTAGGCGAGCTTGACCGTCTTGCCGAGCGCGATCTCGCCGGCGTCGGGCTTTTCGACGCTCATGATCATCTTCATGAAGGTCGACTTGCCGGCGCCATTCGGCCCGATCACGCCCACGATCGCACCGGGTGGAATCTTGAACGAAAGGTCATTGATGAGGCAGTGCTCGCCGAACGACTTCGAGACGTGCTTGAACTCGATCACCTCGTTGCCCAGGCGTTCGCCGGGCGGAATGAAGATCTCGTTGGTCTCGTTGCGGCGCTGGTAGTCGACCGAATTCAATTCCTCGAAACGGTTCAGGCGCGCCTTGCCCTTGGACTGGCGGCCCTTGGCCGCCGAGCGCACCCATTCGAGCTCCTTCTGGATCGCCTTCTGGCGCGCCTTCTCGGTCGCGGCCTCGTGCTTCAGGCGGTCGTCCTTCTGTTCCAGTCACGACGAGTAATTGCCCTTCCAGGGAATGCCGCGACCGCGGTCGAGCTCCAGGATCCATTCGGCGGCGTTGTCGAGGAAGTAGCGGTCGTGCGTGACCGCGACGACCGTGCCGGGAAACTGGTGCAGGAAGTTCTCCAGCCATTCGACGGATTCCGCGTCGAGGTGGTTGGTGGGCTCATCCAGCAGCAGCATGTCGGGCTTGGACAGCAGCAGCCGGCACAGCGCGACGCGGCGCTGCTCGCCGCCCGAGAGCGTCTTGACCTTCTCGTCCCACGGCGGCAGGCGCAGCGCATCGGCCGCGATTTCGAGCTGGCGCTCCAGCGTGTGCGCGTCGCCCGCGGCGAGGATGTTCTCGAGCTTCTGTTGTTCGGCCGCGAGGGCGTCGAAATCGGCGCCTTCCTCGGCGTACGCGGCGTAGACCTCGTCGAGGCGCTTTTGCGCGTCGAGGATTTCCGACAGCCCTTCCTCGACCGATTCGCGCACGGTCTTTTCCGGGTCGAGTCCCGGCTCCTGCGCGAGGTAGCCGATCTGGATACCGGCGGCCGGGCGCGCCTCGCCCTGGAAGTCGGGGTCGACCCCGGCCATGATCCGGAGCACGGTCGACTTGCCGGCGCCGTTCAGGCCCAGGAGGCCGATCTTGGCGCCCGGGAAGAACGATAGCGAGATGTCCTTGATGATGACCCGCTTGGGCGGGACGATCTTGGACACGTTGATCATGGTGTAGATGTACTGCACGGAGCGTTCCCTTTCTTGTTCGCTGCGCGGGGCAGCGGCAGCCGAAGCGGCTGGGTGGTTTTGCTTCACCCGCTTGCGGGGGAAGGTGGCCGGAAGCCGGATGGGGCAAGGCGTGCGCGATTGCGGCGACATCCATGTCCTGCTTGCGCGCGCCCGCTTGCGCACGACCGTCGTTGGCAAGGCCGGCTCCCGCGCGCGTCTCGTGTGCCAGCCAGGCCAGCGCGAACGGTGTCATTCATGGACGGCGTTCGCGCTGTAATCGGCCATTATGGCGTGTCCTACCCGGGCTTGCCACGCGTGGCCGGCAGGGCCGCCCGCCCGCGCGGAAACCGCTAAAATTCCCGCTTGCCCAACGCCAGCCACGAGGATCGCGATGTACAGCCACGAAATGCGGATTGCCGGTTACGACGATGAACTGGCCAATGCCATCCGCGAGGAGCGCCAGCGCCAGGAAGACCACGTCGAGCTCATCGCGTCCGAGAACTACGCGAGTCCGCGCGTGCTGGAGGCGCAGGGCAGCGTGCTGACCAACAAGTACGCCGAAGGCTACCCCGGGCATCGCTACTACGGCGGTTGCCAGTTCGTCGATGTGGCCGAGAAGCTCGCGATCGAGCGCGCGAAGCAATTGTTCGACTGCGACTATGCCAACGTGCAGCCGCACTCGGGCTCGCAGGCCAACCAGGCCGTGTACTTCGCGCTGCTGCAGCCGGGTGACACCATCCTGGGCATGGCGCTCGCGCACGGTGGCCACCTGACGCACGGCGCCAAGCCGAACATCTCGGGCAAGGTGTTCCACGCCGTGCAGTACGGCGTCAACGACGAAGGGCTGGTCGACTACGACGTGATTGAAAAACTCGCCGTGGAAAGCAAGCCGAAAATGATCGTCGCGGGGTTCAGCGCCTATTCGCAGGTGATGGACTGGAAACGCTTCCGCGCGATCGCGGACAAGGTGGGCGCGTGGCTGTTCGTGGACATGGCGCACCCGGCGGGCCTCATCGCCGCGGGCCTGTACCCCTCGCCGCTGCCCTACGCGCACATCGTGACCTCGACGACCCACAAGACGCTGCGGGGACCGCGCGGCGGACTCATCCTGGCCAAGGATTCGGCGCTGGGCGAGCACGCCGAGGAAGTCAAGAAAAAGCTGCAGTCGGTGGTGTTCCCCGCGCTGCAGGGCGGCCCACTGATGCACGTCATCGCGGCCAAAGCGGTGGCGTTCAAGGAAGCGCTGCAGCCGGACTTCAAGGATTACGCGCGCCAGATCCTCAGGAACGCCAAGGCGATGGCGAAAACCCTGATGGACCGCGGCTACAAAGTCGTGTCCGGCGGTACCGAGGACCACCTGTTCCTGGTCGACCTCATCGGCAAGCCGCTCACCGGCAAGGACGCGGAAGCCGCGCTCGGTCGCGCGCACATCACGGTCAACAAGAACGCGGTGCCGAACGATCCGCAGAAGCCCTTCGTCACCTCGGGCCTGCGCATCGGCACACCGGCCGTCACGACGCGCGGATACAAGGAAGCCGATTGCGTCGAGCTGGCGGGCTGGGTCGCCGACGTGCTGGATGCGCCCAACGACGAACACGTGCTGGCGAACGTTCGCGAACTCGTGACCGCGCAGTGCGCGAAGTTTCCCGTCTATGGTTGACGCCCGATGATGCCGACGCCGCTCAGGGTGGGACTGATCGGCGATCGGGATGACACGGTCACGGCGCACCGTGCCATCCCCGTGGCGCTGCGCCTGGCGGGCGAAGCGAGCGGCACCGCGATGGAGGCGACGTGGGTGCCGACCGAGCGCGCAGGCGGCGGCGATTCGCTGGTCGCGTTCGACGGGTTTTGGTGTGTTCCGGCCAGCCCGTACCGCAGCATGGAGGGCGCGCTCAGGGCGATCCGTACCGCGCGCGAACGTGGCATTCCGTTCCTCGGCACATGTGGCGGTTTCCAGCACGCGATCCTCGAGTACGCGCGCAACGCACTGGGCTGGCGCGACGCGGAGCACGCCGAAGTCGCGCCGCCCGAGGCATCGCGGCCGGTGATCGTGCCGCTGCTGTGTTCGCTGGTCGAGGTGACCGCGACGGTGCAGCTTGCCGCGGGTTCGCGCCTGCACCTGGTGTACGGCGCCGCGAGCGTTGCCGAGGGCTACCACTGCGGCTACGGGCTGAGCGGCGAATTCCGGCGTGCCATCGAGGGTGGCCCGCTGCACGTCACCGCGGTAGATGCAGCCGGCGACGTGCGCGGCGTCGAACTCGCGAACCATCCCTTTTTCGTGGCGACACTGTTTCAACCCGAACGTGGCGCACTGGTTGGGCGCGTGCCACCGCCCGTGAGGGCGTTTGTCCGGTCCATGCTTGCCGCCGCCTAACCATGCACTGCCCCTTCTGCCAGAACGTCGACACCCGCGTGATCGACTCGCGCGTCTCGGAGGAGGGCTCGACGATTCGCCGGCGGCGCGAGTGCCCAGCCTGCGGTGAGCGCTTCTCGACGGTCGAGACGGTCGAGCTGAAGCTGCCGGCGGTGGTCAAGGAGGACGGGCGGCGCGAAGCGTTTGATGCGCGGAAATTGCGCACCGGCTTCGACCGCGCGCTGCACAAGCGGCCGGTGCCCGAAGAGCGCGTCGACGCCGCCGTGCGTTCGGTGGTGCGCCAGCTGCGCGTCGTCACCGAGCGCGAACTGTCTTCGCGCCGGATCGGCGAGTTGGTGATGGCCGAGCTCAAGAAGCTCGACCATGTCGGCTACGTGCGCTACGCGTCGGTGTACCGCTCGTTCCAGGACGTCGAGGATTTTCGCGCCGAGCTCGATCGCCTGGAGCACGAGATGCCCGCGAGCGACAGCCAACTGCCGCTGATCGGCGGCGCGTCGACGGCTGCCGACAAGGACAAGCCGCGGTGAGCGCCCCGGGCGGCGCGACGGCCGCGTGCCGGCGGTGGCGTCGGGATCGGCGATGAGCGGATTTTCGGCGCTCGACCACGCGATGATGGCCCGCGCGCTGCGGTTGGCGGCGCGCGGTGTTTTCACCACGCATCCGAATCCGCACGTGGGCTGCGTCATCACGCGGGACGGCAAGATCGTCGGCGAAGGCTGGCATCAGCGGGCTGGCGAATCCCACGCCGAGGTCTTTGCCCTGCGCGCGGCGGGCGACGCGGCGCGTGGCGCCACCGCCTACGTCACGCTTGAACCCTGTTCGCACCAGGGGCGTACGCCGCCGTGCGCCGACGCATTGGTGCGCGCGGGGGTCGCGCGCGTGGTCGCGGCGGCGGACGATCCCAATCCCAAGGCCGGCGGCGGCCTGGCACGGCTGCGCGCTGCCGGCATCGTGGCCGAGGCCGGCTTGCTGCGTGCGCTGGCGCGCGAGCTGAACCGCGGCTTTTTTTCGCGCTTCGAACGCGGGCGGCCGTGGGTGCGGGTGAAACTTGCGATGAGTCTCGACGGCCGTACCGCGTTGTCCAACGGCGCGGCCAGGTGGATCACGGGCGACGCGGCGCGCGCCGACGTGCAGCGCTGGCGCGCCCGCAGCAGCGCGATCCTGACCGGGGCGGGCACGGTGCGCGCGGACGATCCGCGGCTGACGGTGCGTCTGCCGGCCACGCCCGGCGCGCCTGCGTTCGGGCCCGTACCGGCGCGGGAGGCCCTGCAGCCCCTGCGCGTGGTGCTGGATACGCACCTCGATGCGCTGCGCGCGCGGATGAATTTGCTTGACGGCGGTGCATCGACGCTGGTAATCCATGCGCCCGGGGCAAAGTTTGTGGACAAATGTTACATGGACGTGGAGCTGGCAGAGGTGGCCGCCGATGCGACGGGCCACCTTGATCTCGCCGCGGTGTTGCAGTTGCTCGCCCGTCGCGGCGTGAACGAAGTGCAGGTCGAAGCCGGCCCCACGTTGTGCGGTGCATTGTTCGGGCAGGGCCTGGTGGACGAGTTGTTGCTGTACGTGGCGCCCGTGTTGCTGGGTGACACGGCGCGTCCGCTGCTGGCTTTGCCCGCGCTGGCCGACATGACGGCGCGCTGGAAGCTCCGTCTGGTCGACCTGCGCCGTGTGGGTGGCGATTCGCGGTGGTTGCTGCGTCCGGCGTGAACCAGGGAGGAGGGGCCGGCGTACTGCGATGAGGCCGACCACAAACCCGGGTGGACTGCCTGGCCCCGCCGACCTTCACGCAGGAGACCCATCCATGTCCTTGATATTGCATTTGGCGCAACCACGCACCGCGCGGCGGCTTGCGCACACGGCCCTGAGCAGCGCGCTGACGCTGGCCTTGGGTGCCACCGGCCTTGCCATCGTGCCCGCGCAGTCCGTGCTGGCGCAGACGGCACCGAGCTGCGCCGCGCCCTGGAGCGCCAGCAGCGTCTACAACGGCGGTGCCACCGCCAGCGAAAACGGCACCAATTACGTCGCCAACTGGTGGACCCAGGGCCAGGATCCCGCCACCAACAGCGGTCCCGCTGGTTCCGGCCGGCCCTGGACCCCGCAGGGTGCCTGCGGCAGCGGCACACCGCCACCCGCGCCGCCGCCTGCGCCTCCGCCGCCGAACCCGCCACCGGCACCTCCACCGCCGGTACCCCCGCCTGCACCTCCACCAGCGCCGCCGCCATCGGGCAGTTGCACCGTCTGGGCCGAAGGCGGCACGTACCAGGCCGGCCAAGTGGTGAGCTACCAGGGCGCGGCCTACACCGCACTCGTCGCCCAGACGGACTGGGCGGGCACGGGCTGGAACCCGGCCAGTTCGCCGGCGTTGTGGAGTCCGGGCGGTACGTGCAGCACACCGCCGGCGCCGCCTCCGGCACCACCTCCGCCAGCGCCTCCTCCTCCGGCGCCTCCTCCTCCGGCGCCACCGCCCCCGGCACCGCCCCCTCCGGCGCCGCCACCTCCGGCCCCGCCGCCAGGGTCGACGACCTGCGCGGTCCAGTCGGCACCGACCGGCAAGGTGCTGCAGGGCTACTGGGAAAACTGGGACAACTCCTCGGTCCACCCCGGCATGGGCTGGATTCCGCTGAGCCAGGTGCCGGCCAAGTACAACGTCATCAACCTGGCATTTCCGGTAATCCTGTCCGATGGCACCGCGGAGTGGGAGAACGGCATGAGCCCGACGGTCCAGGTGCCGACGCCGGCCGACATGTGCGCCGCCAAGGCGGCGGGCCACTGGCTCCTGATGTCGATCGGTGGCGCCGCGGCTGCGGTGAACCTGCAGAGCACGGCCGCCGTGCAGCAGTTCGTCGACACGATCGTGCCGATCCTCAAGACCTACAACTTCGATGGCATCGACATCGATCTCGAATCGGGTCTGGTCACCGGCGCATCGCCGAGCCAGTTGTCCGTCTCACAGCAGAACCTGATCGCGCTGATCGATGGCGTGCTGGCGCAGATGCCGTCCAACTTCATGGTCACCATGGCCCCCGAGACGGCGTACGTCACCGGCGGGCAGATCGCGTACGGCGGCCCGTGGGGCGCGTACCTGCCGATCATCGCCCACCTGCAGCAGGAGGGTCGGCTGAGCTGGGTCAACATGCAGTACTACAACGGCAGCATGTACGGCTGTCCCGCCACCAGTTTCGAGGCCGGCACGGTGCAGGGCTTCGTCGCGCAGACCCAGTGCATGAACGCGGGCTTCACCGCCGGCGGGGCGACGTTCGAGATCCCGTACTCGCAGCAGGTGCCGGGCCTTCCGGCGCAACCTGGTGCGGGTGGCGGCTACATGGCGCCCTCGCTGGTCCAGCAGGCGTACGCGCAGGTGCCCGACATCAAGGGTCTCATGACCTGGTCGATCAACTGGGATGGCTCGCTGGGCTGGACGTTCATGAACGGCGTGCCGTTCTCGACCTCGCCATCCACGGCCGGCACGGCGACGAAGGCGGCGGCGCCCGTCCGCTGAGCGTTGCCAGTTGACGGAGAACGCGGGGCGCCATCGCGGGATGGTGCCCCGCTGTGTACGATGCGACCGGTGCGTGGCGTCAGCGCGGCAGGCGCGTGCTGCCCATGAGGTACTCGTCGACCGCGTGCGCCGCCTGGCGGCCCTCGCGGATTGCCCACACCACGAGTGACTGGCCGCGGCGGGTGTCACCGGCCGCAAACACCTTGTCGACGTTGGTGCGATAGCCGTCCTTCGCGTTGACGCCGGCCTTGGCATTGCCGCGCGCGTCCTTGTCGATGCCGAACGCGTCCAGCAGCGACGGCCGGGGATGCAGGAAGCCCATGGCCAGCAGCACGAGCCCGGCGGGCAGCTCGAAGTCCGTGTCCGGGATTTCGACCATCTTCATGCCCTTGCGCTCGAGCCGCGACACGGTGATGCTTTTGACGCGGCCGTGTCCGTCGTCGTTGAAGCGCTTGGTGCCGACCGCCCAGTCGCGCTCGCAGCCTTCCTGGTGCGAGCTCGAGGTACGCAGCTTCAGCGGCCAGTACGGCCAGGTCAGCAGTTTGTCCTCGGTGACCGGCGGCTGCGGCATCAGTTCGAGCTGCGTGACGCTCTGCGCGCCCTGGCGGTTGGAGGTGCCGACGCAGTCCGAACCCGTATCGCCGCCGCCGATGACGACGACGTGCTTGCCGGTGGCGACCAGCTGGCTGGCGAGCTTGTCGCCCGCGTTGACCTGGTTCTGCTGCGGCAGGAACTCCATCGCAAAATGCACCCCGGCGAGATCCCGGCCCGGTGCCGGCAGGTCGCGCGGCGTCTCGCTGCCGGTGCACAGGATGACCGCATCGAAGTCGCGCAGCAGCTCGGCCGGCGCGATGGTTTCCACGTGGTCGCCAACGGTGACGGCATCGCCAGGATTGCCGATGAAGACGCTGGTGCGGAACACCACGTCTTCCTGCCGCATCTGGTCGATGCGACGCTGCACGTGCAGCTTTTCCAGCTTGAAGTCCGGAATGCCATAGCGCAGCAGTCCGCCCGGGCGATCGTTCTTCTCGAACACGGTGACGGCGTGGCCGACGCGCGCAAGCTGCTGCGCGGCCGCCATGCCCGAGGGGCCGGAGCCGACGATGGCGACGCGCTTGCCGGTCTTCTGCTCGCAGCGCTGCGGCACCACCCAGCCCATCTCCCAGCCCTTGTCGATGATCTTGTGCTCGATCGCCTTGATGCCGACCGGCGTGCTGGCGATGTTGAGCGTGCACGCGGCCTCGCACGGCGCGGGGCAGATGCGGCCCGTGAAGTCCGGAAAGTTGTTGGTCGAGAGCAGCGTGTCGAGCGCGCGTTTCCAGTCGGCGCGGTAGACCAGGTCGTTCCAATCCGGAATGATGTTGTTGACCGGGCAACCGTTCTGGCAGAACGGCGTCGCGCAGTCCATGCAGCGCGCCGCCTGGATCTGCGCGGTCTTGTCGTCCATCTCGCGGATGAACTCGTGCCAGTGGTGCTTGCGGTCCGCGGGCGGCTCGATGGGTTCGGGCTGCCGCGGAAACTCCAGAAAGCCGGTGATCTTGCCCATCTTCGTGGCCTCAGTGGGTGGCTTGCGCCGTGGCGGGTGCCATGCCGTATTTCGGCGCGGCCAGCGCACGGCGGTACTCGTTCGGCATCACCTTGACGAAGCGCGCGCGCTGGTTCGGCCAGTCGGCGAGGATTTCCTTGGCGCGGAAGCTGCCGGTGTAGCGGAAGTGCTTCTCCAGCAGCTCGCGCAGGATGGCCTCGTCGGTTGCGCGGACCGCGGTGCGCGTGGGCGAATGCCACTGGTTGTGCGGGATGCGCACCTGCTGCTCGATGCCGGACAGCATCGGTTCCAAGGCGACCATCGACAGGTTGCAGCGGGCCTCGAAGGTGCCGTCGGGGTCGTACACGTAGGCGACGCCGCCCGACATGCCGGCCGCGAAGTTGCGCCCCGTCTCGCCCAGCACCACCACGGTGCCGCCCGTCATGTATTCGCAGCCGTGGTCGCCTACGCCCTCGACGACCGCGCGGGCGCCGGAATTGCGTACCGCGAAGCGCTCGCCGGCAACGCCGTTGAAATACGCCTCGCCGTCGGTGGCGCCATACAACACGGTGTTGCCGACGATGATGTGGTCGGGGCCGAAGCCGCGGAAGTCGTTGGGCGAGCGCACGATGAGGCGACCGCCCGACAGGCTTTTCCCGACGTAGTCGTTGCTTTCGCCGACGAGGTCGAGGGTGATGCCGTGTGCGAGGAACGCGCCAAAGCTCTGGCCGGCGGTGCCATCCAGCTGGATGCGGATGGTGTCGTCGGGCAGGCCCGCGGCGCCGAAGCGGCGGGCGACTTCGCCCGAGAGCATGCCGCCCACGGTGCGGTTGCGGTTGGTGACGTCGACGATGAAGCGCGTCTTCTCGCCGCGCTCAAGGGCCGTCGCGCACTTTTCGATCAGCGAGCGGTCCAGCGCGGCGTCGAGGCCGTGGTCCTGCACCTCGCAATGCCGCCGCGCGACGGACGCCTCGACGTCGGGCTGGAACAAGATTTTGGAGAAGTCGAGCCCGCGCGCCTTCCAGTGGTCGATCGCCGGGCGCGTATCCAGCAGGTCGACGCGGCCGATCAGCTCATCGAACGTGCGGATGCCGAGCTCGGCCATGATGCCGCGCGCCTCCTCGGCGACGAAATGGAAATAGTTGACGATGTGCTCGGGCTTGCCGGTGAACCGCTTGCGCAGTTCCGGGTCCTGCGTCGCGATGCCGGTAGGGCAGGTGTTCAGGTGCCCCTTGCGCATCTGGATGCAGCCTTCGACCACCAGCGGCGCGGTGGCGAAGCCGCATTCGTCGGCGCCCAACAGCGCGGCAATCACGACGTCGCGGCCGGTCTTCATCTGGCCGTCGGCCTGCACGCGGATGCGTCCGCGCAGGTGGTTCAGCACCAGCGTCTGCTGCGTTTCGGCGAGACCGAGCTCCCACGGCGTGCCGGCGTGCTTGATGGATGACCACGGCGAAGCGCCGGTGCCGCCATCGTGGCCTGCGATCACGACGTGGTCGGCCTTGCACTTGGCCACGCCCGCGGCGACGGTGCCGACGCCGATTTCGGATACCAGCTTCACCGAGATCGACGCGCGCGGGTTGCAGTTCTTCAAGTCATAGATGAGCTGCGCGAGGTCCTCGATGGAATAGATGTCGTGGTGCGGCGGCGGCGAGATGAGCCCCACGCCCGGCACCGAGAAGCGCAGCCCGGCGATGTATTCCGACACCTTGTGGCCGGGCAGTTGCCCGCCCTCGCCGGGCTTGGCGCCCTGCGAAATCTTGATCTGGATCTGGTCGGCGGACACGAGATAGGCCGCCGTGACGCCGAAGCGCGCCGAGGCCACCTGCTTGATGCGCGAGCGCAGCGAGTCGCCGGGCTGCAGCGGGATGTCGCGCTGGATGTTGGCCTTGACGCCCAGCACGCTGGCCAGGGTATCGCCATCCTTGAAGCTGCCGCCGCTCATTTCGTTCTTGTAGCGCAGCGGATCCTCGCCGCCCTCGCCGGTGTTGGATTTGCCGCCGATGCGGTTCATCGCGAGCGCGAGCGTGGTGTGGGCTTCGGTCGAGATCGACCCGAGCGACATCGCGCCGGTCGCGAAGCGCTTGACGATTTCGCTGGCGGGTTCGACCTCGTCGATGGGGATGGCCCGCGCTGGATCGGTCCTGAACCGGAACAGGCCGCGCAGCGTCATGTGGCGCTCGGTCTGCCGGTTGATGATTTCGGCGTATTCGGCGTATTTCTTCGGATCGTTGGCGCGCGTGGCGTGCTGCAGCTTGGCCATCGCGTCGGGCGTCCACATGTGTTCCTCGCCACGCACGCGCCAGGCGTACTCGCCGCCGTCGGCGAGATCGGTGGCCAGCACCGGATCATTGCCCCAGGCGGCGGCATGCCGCCGCAGCGCTTCCTCGGCGACGTCGAACAGCCCGATGCCCTCGACGTTGGACCTGGTGCCGGTGAAATAGGTGTCGACCAGCTCGCGCGACAGGCCGACGGCCTCGAAGATCTGCGCGCCGGTGTAGGACATGTAGGTGCTGATGCCCATCTTGGACATCACCTTCTGCAGGCCAAGGTTGATCGCCTTGACGTAGTTGGCGATCGCCTTCTCCGCGGTGATGCCTTCGGGCGCGTTGGCATAGTGCGCGGCCAGCGTTTCCATGGCGAGATACGGATGCACGGCCTCGGCGCCGTAGCCTGCCAGCAGTGCGAAGTGGTGGACCTCTCGCGCCGAACCCGTTTCGACCACGAGGCCGGTCGACGTGCGCAGGCCGTGCTTCACGAGATGCTGGTGCACGGCGGATGTGGCCAGCAGCGCCGGGATCGCGACGCGTCTGCGGTCGGCGTGCCGGTCGGACACGATGAGGATGTTGTTGCCCTGCTTGATCGCGTCGACTGCCTGGGCGCACAGGGTCGCGATGCGCGCCTCGATGCCGGCCTTGCCCCACTCGACGGGGTAGGTGATGTCCAGCTCGTGGCTGCGGAACTTGCCGCGCGAGTAGCGCCAGATCTTGTGCAGCTTGGCCATGTCGCCGAAGCCCAGCACCGGCTGGTGCACTTCCAGGCGCAGTGGCGGATTGATGTTGTTGATGTCGAGCAGGTTCGGTTTGGGGCCGATGAAGGACACCAGCGACATCACGAGCTGCTCGCGGATCGGGTCGATCGCGGGGTTGGTGACCTGTGCAAAGGTCTGCCGGAAATAGCTGTAGAGCGGCTTCTCGCGATCGGACAACACCGCCAGGGGCGAATCGTTGCCCATCGAGCCGATCGCCTCGTGCGCCTCACCGGCCATCGGGAACAGCTGGAACTTCAGGTCTTCCTTGGTGTAGCCGAACATCTGCTGGCGATCGAGCAGGTGCTCGTGCGAACGTGGTTCCAGTACGGCGTCGGGCAGGTCATCCAGCTTGATGCGGATGCGCTCGATCCACTGCTTGTACGGACGCGCGTTGGTGATCTGTGCCTTCAATTCCCGATCGTCGATGATGCGGCCCGCTTCCATGTCGATCAGCAGCATCTTGCCGGGCTGCAGGCGCCACTTCTTGACGATGCTGGATTCGGCGATCGGCAGCACGCCCGCTTCGGATGCCAATACCACCAGGTCGTCATCGGTGACCAGGTAACGCGCGGGGCGCAGGCCGTTGCGGTCCAGCGTGGCACCCACCTGGCGCCCGTCGGTGAAGGCGATCGCCGCCGGGCCGTCCCAGGGCTCCATCATCGCCGCGTGGTATTCGTAGAACGCGCGCCGGTTCGGGTCCATCAGCGTGTGCTGCTCCCACGCCTCCGGAATCATCATCATCATTGCCTGCGCCAGCGGGTAGCCCGCCATGGTCAGGAGTTCGAGGCAGTTGTCGAACGAGGCGGTGTCGGACTGGCCGGGATAGATCAGCGGCCAAAGCTTGGGCAGGTCGTCGCCCAGCACCGGCGAGGTGATCGCGCCGGTGCGCGCGTTCAGCCAGTTGACGTTGCCCTTGACGGTGTTGATCTCGCCGTTGTGGGCGATCATCCGGTACGGGTGCGCGAGCTCCCAGGCGGGGAAGGTATTGGTCGAGAAGCGCTGGTGCACCAGCGCGAGCGCCGAGACCACGCGCGGATCGGCGAGATCCTGGTAGTAGCGGCCCACCTGGTGGGCCAGCAGCAGGCCCTTGTAGACCACCGTGCGCGTGGACATCGACGGCACGAAGTATTCCTGGCCGTGCGTGAAATTCAGCGCCAGGATGGCGTGGCTCGCGGTCTTGCGGATGACATAGAGCTTGCGCTCCAGCGCATCCGGCACCATCACGTCGGCGCCGCGGCCAATGAAGATCTGGCGGATGACGGGTTCGCGCTCCTTGACCGCCGGTGACATCTCCATGGCGTGGTCGACCGGCACATTGCGCCAGCCCAGCACCACCTGGCCTTCGGCGTGGACCTTGCGTTCCAGCTCCTGCTCGCAGGCCTGGCGCGAAGCCGCTTCCTTGGGCAGGAAGATCATGCCGACGCCGTATTCGCCCTGCGGGGGGAGCGTCACCCCCTGCTTCGCCATTTCCTCGCGATAGAACGCGTCGGGAATCTGGATCAGGATGCCCGCGCCATCGCCCATCAGCGGGTCGGCGCCCACCGCACCGCGATGGTTCAGGTTTTTGAGGATCGAGAGTCCCTGCTCGATGATGTGGTGGCTCTTGCGCCCCTTGATGTGGGCGACGAAGCCGACGCCGCAGGCGTCGTGTTCGTTGGTCGGGTCGTACAGGCCTTGGGCACGGGGCTGGATCATGGCGGTTTTGCTGCGCGAAACGGGGGACGATCGCAGCATATAGTGCGGCGCAGCAAAAACGCAACGGATTTCTGAAGTGGACGGCTGGACGTCCAAACGCGCGGGGCGCACGGGTCGTGTGGCAGGCGCGGCGGATTCCGGCCGGGTCGCAGGCCGCGGCGCTGCTAGAATCGTGGCTCCGGCTGCGGCCGGAAACGTCTTCAGGGCGGGGTGCAAGTCCCCACCGGCGGTGGACCCGCAAGGGTGAGCCCGCGAGCGCCTTCGCGACGCGAAAGGCCAGCAGATCCGGTCCGATCCCGGAGCCGACGGTCGGCAGCTGCGGCACGCTGCCGGAAAGTCCGGATGAAGCGAAGACGGCCTGCGCGCCGGGGCGCGCAGGGATGCACGGCCCTGGAGCGTTTTCACGCGGCGACTGGCGGAGAACGTTCATGCGGAATGCGTACGTGGGGTCGACCGGCGCGGGTGGGGCGCGCTGATGTTCACCGGGATCATCCAGGCCGTGGGCCGGGTGGCGGCCAGCGAGCCCCGGGGTGGCGACCGTCGGTTCAGCATCGAAGCGGCCGCGCTGGGGCTTGCCGATGTGGCGCCGGGCGACAGCATTGCGGTGTCGGGCTGTTGCCTGACCGTGATCGCGCGTACCGGCGGTGTGTTGACGTTTGATGTCTCCAACGAGAGCCTGGCGCTGACCACGCTGGGCGCGCTGCGGCCCGGCGATCGGGTCAACCTGGAAAAGGCGCTGCGCCTCGCCGATCGGCTGGGCGGTCACCTGGTGTCGGGCCACGTCGATGACGTGGGGCACATCGTGGCGATCGCGCCGGATGCACGCTCGCAGCGCTGGACCCTCGAGGCGCCGGTGGCGCTGGCGCGCCATATCGCCGCCAAGGGCTCGATCGCGGTCGATGGCGTCAGTCTGACGGTCAACGCGGTCGAAGGCGCGAGGTTTGGCGTCAACCTGATTCCGCACACGGTCGCGCATACGACCTTTGCAGATCGTCGCGTGGGGGAAGCGGTGAATCTCGAAATCGATCTCGTGGCGCGCTACGTCGAACGCATGTTGCGCGATGACGGTGAGGCTTTGTCCCTCCCGCGGGCGCGCGAAGGCGCCCCGGGCGCGGGTGGGGGCAGGTCGTGACTGGCCCCCTCTCCAGCCCTCCCCGCAAGGGGAAGGGGGTTTCAGGGCAAGTTGGTTGCGCCGCGCTTCCCTTCCAGCGCTCGCGGGTACAGCTGCCGCCCGCGGCCGAAGACTCCAGCGCGCGTGAAGGGCAGATGGGCAAACGCTCAAAGGAGCATTTCCATGGGATTTGCAAGTGTTCCGGAACTGATCGCGGAAGTCGCGGCCGGCCGCATGGTGGTGATGCTGGACGATGAGGATCGCGAGAACGAAGGCGACCTCATCATGGCCGCCGAGAAGGTGCGCGCCGAGGACGTCAACTTCATGGCGCGCGAGGGCCGGGGACTCATCTGCCTCGCGCTCGACCGCGCGCGCTGCCGGCGGCTGGGGCTCACGCCGATGGTGCGCGACAACCGGTCGGCCCAGCACACCAATTTCACGGTCTCGATCGAGGCCGCGACCGGCGTTACCACGGGCATCTCGGCGCAGGACCGCGCGCGCACCATCCAGGCGGCCGCGGCGCACGAAGCGACCGCCTCCGATCTGGTCCAGCCCGGCCACGTGTTCCCGCTGGAAGCGCAGCCGGGTGGCGTGCTGACGCGCGCGGGCCACACCGAGGCCGCGTCCGATCTTGCGGCGCTCGCGGGCTTCGAGCGCGCGGGCGTGCTGGTCGAGATCCTGCGCGAGGATGGCACCATGGCGCGCCGCCCCGATCTCGAGACCTTCGCCGCGCGACACGGCCTCAAGGTCGGCAGCATCGCCGATCTCATCCGGCATCGGCTGGAAACCGAGCAGACCATCGAACGCGTGCACGACGCGCGGGTCGCCACGGCGTTCGGCGAGTTTCGCCTGGTGGCCTGGCGCGATCGGCTGCACGGCGACCTGCACTTTGCGCTGGTGCGCGGGACGGTGGATGACGGCGCGCCCGTGCTGACCCGCGTACACGTGCGCGACGTCCTGTCCGACGTGTTGCGGTTGGAGCGCGATGATCTGGGGATGGGCATGACAACGGCACTCGAGCGCGTCGCGCGGGAAGGTCGTGGCGTGGTGGTCGTGCTGGCCGCCGAGGACGAGCCCCGGGCGCTGCTGGCGCGGCTGGAACGCTCGATGCCGTCGCCGGCGCCCGCCGCCCGCGCGGCCGCGCAGCGCCAGTGGCGCGAGCTCGGGCTGGGGGCGCAGATCCTGGCCGATCTCGGCGTGCACCGGCTGCGTGTGCTGGGCACGCCGCGCAAGCTTGTCGGCCTGTCGGGATTCGGGCTGGAAGTCGTCGAGTACGTCGATGCACCGTAGCGGCTTGGCCGCCCGGCTGCGACGTCGGCGGGGTTACCGGCTACACTGCGCGCCCCATCGCGAGACCTGCGACGCGTGGTCCATCCGCGCCGCGACGGCTGCGCCGGTTGTACGGTAGTCGACATGTCCAATCATCCTGCCCCACGCCCCACCCGCCTTCGCGTGCCAGAGGCGGCACGCTTTGCGATCATCGCCAGCCGCTGGAACGGCGATATCGTCGACCGCCTGGTCGAGGGTGCCGCGGGCGCGTTTGCCGGGCAGGGCGTGGCCGCGGACGCGATCGACACGCTGCGCGTGCCCGGCGCGTGGGAACTGCCGGTGCTGGCCAAACATCTTGCGGCCAGCGGCGTGTACGCCGCGGTGGTCGCGCTGGGCTGCGTCGTGCGCGGCGAAACGCGGCATTACGAACAGGTTGCCGACCAGTGCGCGGCCGGCCTGATGCGGGCCGCGCTGGATACCGGCGTGCCCGTCATGAATGGCGTGCTGGCCGTCGAGCACGAAGCCGACGCCTGGGCGCGCGCGGGCGGCACGCACGGCAACAAGGGCGCCGAGGTCGCCGTCGCCGCGCTGGAATTCGTCGTCACCCTGCAGGACCACTTCGCGTGACCGGCCACGTCCGCGGCGATGGCATCGACCCGGCCGCGCGCACGCGCGCGCGCCGGCGCGCCGTGCAGGCGCTGTATGCGTGGGAACTGAGCGGCAACTCCATGCACCGCGTCATCGAGGATTTCCGCAAGGAACAGGACATGCAGATCGCGGACCTTGCCTACTTCGAGGATCTGCTGCACGGCGTGGAAGCGCAGCGCGTCGAACTCGACGCCGGGCTCGCGCCGTTCCTCGATCGCGACATCGAGCGCGTCGATCCGATCGAGCGCGCGGTGCTGCGCCTGGCGGCCTACGAGCTCAAGCAGCGCGTGGACGTGCCCTATCGCGTGGTGCTGAACGAGGCCGTGGAGGTCACCAAGCGGTTCGGCGCAGAGCAGGGCCACACCTACGTCAACGGTGTGCTCGACAAGCTGGCGCGCGCGTGGCGGCCTGCCGAACACGGAGCCACCGCCCCGTGAACGAATTCGAATTGATCGACCTCGTCGACGCGCAGGTCGGCGGCGCGCGGCGCGACGTGGTGCTGGGCATCGGTGACGACGGGGCGGTGCTGGAGGTGCCGGAAGGCCAGCGCCTGGTCGCCTGCGTCGACACCATGGTTGCGGGCGTGCACTTCCTGCCGGATACGGCGCCCGCGGATCTCGGCTGGAAGGTGCTCGCCGTCAACCTTTCCGACCTCGCGGCGATGGGCGCAATGCCCGCGTGGGCACTGTTGGCGCTGACCCTGCCGCGTGGCGATGAAGCGTTCGTGCGTGGGCTTGCGCAGGGGTTCGGCGAGCTGGCCCGTCAGCACGCGGTGGCGCTGGTGGGCGGCGACACCACGCAGGGTCCGCTCACCCTCACGGTGACGGCGCTGGGTTGGGTGGCGCGCGGCACCGCGATCAGCCGGGCCGGCGCGCAGGTGGGCGATCGCGTGTTCGTGACCGGAACCCTCGGCGATGCAGCTGGCGCGCTGACGCTGCTCCGCCAATCCGGCGCGGCACCTTCGGCCGCGCTGCTGGCGCGCCTGCAGCGTCCCCAGCCGCGGATCGCCGCCGGGCTGGCGCTGCGGCACCTCGCCGGCGCCTGCATCGATGTATCCGACGGCCTCGCGGCCGACCTTGGGCACATCTGCGAGGCCAGCCACGTGGGCGCGGTGCTCGACGCCGATGCACTGCCGGTGTCGCCGGCGCTCGCGGCGGCGTTCGACGCCGCGAGCTGCCGACGCCTCGCGCTGACCGGCGGCGATGATTACGAACTCTGCTTCACGGTCGCGGCCGCGCGGGCCGGCGACATGGCGCGCGCGCTGGCCGATGCCGGCTGCACGGTGACTCCGATCGGCCGTATCGTGGCAGGCTCGGGTGTGCGTGCGGTGGATGCCAGCGGGCACGACGTGCCAATCGAACATCCCGGCTGGCAGCACTTCGCGGCATGAGCGCTCCGCTGACCGCGTCCCAGCGCCGCGCGCTGCTGGGTCACCCCGCGGGCTGGATCGCGACCGCTCTGGGCGCGGGCCTGTCGCCCAGGGCGCCTGGCACGGCGGGCTCCGCCGTCGCGCTACTGCCGTGGTGGTTCCTGCTGCGCGGATTGCCGCTGGCGGAATATGTCGCGGTGCTGGTGCTGGGCTTCGCGCTGGGCGTGTGGGCCTGCGGCGTTGCCGATCGGCGGCTCGCACAGCACGACCAGGGCGCGCTGGTGTGGGACGAGGTGATCGGCATGTGGATCACGCTCACCGCCGCGCCCGCGGGCTGGGTGTGGATGGTTGTCGGCTTCGGGCTATTCCGCCTGTTCGACATCGGGAAGCCGTGGCCGATCTGCGTCGCGGACCGCCGCGTGGGCGGCGGCCTGGGTGTGATGCTGGATGACGTGCTGGCCGGCGTCTACGCGCTGGTCGTGCTGCAGCTCGTCGCGCCGATTGCGGGGCACTTTGCGTGAGTCGCGCCGGTGCCCCTGTGGCGGCGCGTGATCGCGCCTGCCACGTTCAGCCGGTGGCGCGCGCTGCAGGCGCAGGTTCGGGCAGGGCGCCGCCGCGAGGCGCCGGCGCCGGATGTCCGCCGTGCTGCAGCATGCCGACGATGATCCGCGCGAAGAACACGCACATGCCCAGCACCACCAGGATCGCGCCGACCGAACCCGCCTGGTCGTAGGGCACCCACTCGGCGATGTGCACCGCGTAGCGGCGCGGCACGCTGTTGCGGCCGGCGTCGAGGAACGCGAGCACGAAGATGATGCCGCCGATGAGGTACACCGGAAATCCGAAGCCGTCGATGCGGCTGGCCGCGCGGCTGGCCTTGCGCTCGCCGATCAGGTGATAGAAGAACGCGAACAGCATCGGCAGCACGCCCAGGATCAGGTAGAAGTGGAAGTGCCCCGGCACCCAGTCGGTGTTGTGCATCAGCCGGTTGATGTCGATCGTGCCGTCCAGGATCGCGGGCACGATGCCGGCCGACCAGCCGAACATGCCAAGCGCGATCAGGCACGCCGGCATCGTCCAGCGGATGCGCGAGTGGTGGATGTTCCGGAGCGCCTCGTAGGCCGTCGCGAGATACACGGGGAACCCTTCGCCGTAGGAGGCGACCTGGCCCATGATCGCCATCCAGCGCGGCTGTGCGGCGTCCATGAAAAGATGGTGCGGAAACACCACGATCACCAGCAGCCCCGCGATCGCCCAGGCCCACAGGAAGGGGCGCGTGATCGGGATGGGCTTGCCGGTATAGCGCGGCAGCAGCTCGAACACGCCGATCACCGCCATGAAGATCGTGGCGTTGATGAACATGTGCCCGAACCAGTACGTCAGCTCCTTCGCGAACAGCGCGTTGAGATGCAGCCCGGCGTAGATGTTGAGCAGCATCATGACCATGATGATCGCGCCGGCCAGGATGCCGATGGAGTCCGCGATGATGATCGCCGTCGCCGCCACCACGGTCTTGGGATGTGCGGGGTCAATCCTGCCGCCGAAGAGCCATTGCAGGCCCATCGCGCGGAACGGGTTGCCGTAGACCTTGCTGATCGCGAGCGCGGCGTCGACGAACACCACCGTGGTGCCGATCCCGATCATGAGCGTGCCGACGATGAACGCGGCCGCCGCGTTGTCGCTCCAGATCGTCATGGAATGCATCGGCAGCGGATACAGCATCGTCCACATGCCGGCGAAGTTGCCCCAGAAGACCGACGCCGTGATCACCGCGAGCCCGCCGACGAACAGCGCGTAGTTGGCGATGAGGGCGCCGGTGTGGAGCGGCACGTACTTGCGCAGGAAGAACCACATCACCGCGAGCGCGCCCGACGCCGTGTTGGCGACCATCGCGGTGCCGTGCATGGTCAGGAGTTCATAGAAAAGGTGCGGCCCGACGTCGGCCCAGGTCGCCTGCGTCAGCCGCATGGTCAGCCCGACCAGCATCATCGCGAGGTACAGCGCGACCACCGTCACCGCGTACCACGTGAACACCACGCGCTCGCGATGGGGCAGGCGTTCTTCCACCGGATACATTTCCAGCGCGTTCATGCGGCGGTCTCCGTCGGCGGATTCGCGACCACGGTGAACGTGGTTTCCATGTCGGCGTGGCCCAGCCCGCAATACTCGAGGCAGCGCACGGTGTAGGTGCCGGCGTGCTTGAACACCAGCACCATCTTGTTGGTGTAGCCCGGCATCGCCTGCACCTGGCCGACGATGCGGCCATCGGGCGCGTAGACCGCAAAGTCGTGGTTCACGTCGCCGCTCGAAACTTCGAACTCGACCGGCACGCCTTCCTTTACCTTCTGCGTACTCATCTGCCACGCCCACTGGACGCCCATGACCTTCACGACCTGCCGGGCGGCCACGGGTCCGCGCTGCGCGGGGAACGGGAAATGGCGCAAGGTGAAATAGGACACGATGGCCGTCAGGATGATCAGTCCGATGAACACCCAATGGCGTGAACTCACCACGTCATCGTGGCTTTCGATCGGTGCCGCGCGCACCCGCGCGGTCGCGATCACGTAGACGAATATCAGCGCGACCACGGCCATACCGGCCAGTGCCACGTACCAAACCTGGTTCTCGTTCATGCTTGCCTCTCCGCTTTGACTGCCGGATGCGGCGCACACACAACCACACGGATGCCGTTGCGGCGACCGTGCACCGGCGCGTTGGCGCGCCGTATTTGTCCTGCATGCGTGGACCGGCGGACCGGACGGCGCAGGGTCTGCGTCGTCCGGTACCGGGGCGATCAGCCCCATTGGCCGCGGGCGCGGGTAGGCTCCTGCGCTACGGCGATCCGGTCGATCTGGGTTACTTCACTTCGGCCATCAGCTTGGTCAAGCGACCCTTGTTCATCACCTGGGTCTTTTCCATCGCGGCCGCCGCCTTCTCGGCCTGCGCCTTGTTGGTGGCCTTGCCGACCTCGATCACGCCCAGCATCCCGAATAGGTGATGCGGGTTGCACTCGTAGAGATACACGCCATCCTTCTTGAAGGTGACGGTGATCGGCTTGCCGATCTCGCTCTTCCAGGCCTGCGCGCCGGCGGGCACCTCGAACGACTGCGAGTCGTGGCCGGCGTCGGTCGGCTCGAACGTCACGGTGTCACCCGGCTTCACGTGCAGGTAGTTCGGCTCGAACACGAACGTGCCGGCCGCGCCGGAATTGAGTTCCTTCACGGTGAAGTTCTTCGCGAACGCCGGTGTTGCCACGGCCGCGATGGCGACGATTGCCAGAAGCCCGAGTGCTGATTTCTTGTTCATTGACTTGCCTTGTGATTGGACCAACGCAGAGGCGCGGGCCCATGCCCGCGCGTCCACACCACGCTACAAACGCGGGCGTCATGGTGATCTGACTTGAGTCATCGGGGGGTGCGGCAGTTTGTCGCAGTCGCCGTGCGCGACTGGCGTGGGCGTGATTTACGCGGCCAGGATTTGCCGCACGCGCCGCTTCAGCGCCGGCAGGACCTCGGCCTCGAACCACGGGTGGCGTTTGAACCACGCGAGGTTGCGGGCGCTGGGATGTGGCAGGGGCAGGATGCCCGTCGGGAAGTACTCGCGCCACGCGGTGCAGGTGTCGGTCAGGGTCTTCTGCGCGCGTTCGCCCAGCATGCCGCGGATGGCGTAGCTGCCGATGGCAAGCGTGAGCTTGAGGTTCACCAGGCGCGGCATCAGCTGCGGATGCCAGAGCGGCGCGCATTCGGGCCGCGGCGGCAGGTCGCCGGACTTCCCCTTGCCGGGATAGCAAAAGCCCATCGGCACGATCGCGACCCGGTGGGCGTCGTAGAACGTGGTCTTGTCGATGCCCATCCATTCGCGCAGCTTGTCGCCGCTGCGATCGCCGAAGGGAATGCCCGTCGCGTGCACCTTGCTGCCGGGTGCCTGGCTCACGACCAGCAGGCGCGCGTCGGGGTGGGCCTGCAGCACCGGTCGGCAGCCGAGCGGCAGGTGCGCCGCGCAGACCTGGCACGCGCGGATGCGCGCCATCAGGTGCGCAAAGGATTCCTCAGGCATGGGGCAGCAGCTTGCCGGGATTGAGGATGTGCGCGGGGTCGAAGGCATCCTTGACCGCGCGCATCAGCGCGAGCGTACCGGGGCCCAGGGCGTCGGCCATGAAGTCGCGCTTGGCGACGCCGATGCCGTGCTCGCCCGAGAGCGTGCCCTCGAGTTCGAGCACGCGCCGGAAGACCTTCGGCAGCGCCGCCTCGGCGCGCGCGTGCTCGGCCGCGTCGCGCGGCAGCAGGTTGACGTGCAGGTTGCCGTTGCCGGCGTGGCCGAACGTGACGATCGGAATGCGGTATTCCGCGGCGAGCCCGCCCAGAAAATCGATGAGTTCGGGCATGCGGCTGACGGGCACCACCACGTCCTCGTTGATCTTGTCGGTGGAAATGGTGCGTAGCGCCGGCGAGAGCGACTTGCGCGCGGACCAGAGCTGCGCGGTTTCCGTTTCGTCGTGCGCGGCGCGCCATTCAACCAATCCCGCGCCGCGCGCCGCGCGTTCGATGGCGGCCTCGGCGGCATCCAGCGTGTCGGGTTCGCCGTCGATCTCGATCAGCAGCAGCGCGCCGGCGTTGGCAGGCGCATCGGTGCCGAGATTGCGCACGAGCTGCAGCGCGCCGGCGTCCATGAACTCCAGCGCGCAGGGCACGACGGGCTGTGTCGTGATGCGTGCGACGGCGTCGGCGGCCGCCTGCGTGTTGGTATAGGCCGCGCGCAGCGTGCGCGCCGCGCCGGGTTTCGGCGTGAGCTTCAGCGTGGCTTCGGTGATGAGCGCGAGCGTGCCCTCCGAGCCGACGATGAGGCGCGCAAGGTCGTAGCCCGTGGCGGCCTTCGTGGTGTGCGTGCCGGCGCGAAAGCTCGTGCCGTCGCCGGCGACGCCGCGCAGGCCCAGCACGTTGTCGCGCGTGGCGCCGTACTTCACGGCGTGCGGGCCGCCCGCGTTGCACGCAATGTTGCCGCCTACGCTGCAGAACGCGGCCGACCCGGGATCGGGCGCCCAGAACAAGTGGTGCGGCGCCAGCGCGGCCTGCAGGTCGGCGTTCAACACGCCGGGTTCGACGATCGCCTGGCGGTTGGCGGGCTCGATGCGGACGATGCGGTTCATGCGCTCGAAGCTCGCGACGACGCCGCCCGCGAGCGGCACCACCGCGCCCGTGGTGCTGGTGCCGCGGCCGCGCGCGGTGAGCGGCACGCGGTGCGCGCGACACGCGTCGACCAGCCCGACCGCTTGCTCATGCGTGGTGACGAACACCACCGCATCGGGCGTCGCGGTGCGCTGCGAATCGTCGGTGCCGTTGGCCGCGCGCGTGGCTTCGTCCAGCGCCAGCGCGTCGGCGGGCAGGGCGGCGCGGAGTTCATCGAGCAACGCTGCAGGCAGGGTCATGCCACGAAGTTTAGCGGTTGCCGGTGTTTTGCCGCGGGGTTTAGCATCCCGGACTTTCCGGAGGTGCGCCATGCTGCCCACGCGCAGGATTGCCGATCTCGAAGTCTCCGCGCTGGGCCTCGGCTGCATGGGGCTCACCCACGCGTACGGCACGCCCATTGGCGACGCGCAAGCCGACTCGCTGCTGCTGGGCGCGCTGGAGGCTGGCGTGACGCTGTTCGACACCGCGGCGCTTTACAGCTTCGGCGCCAACGAGGAACTCGTGGGCCGGATCCTGGCGCCGCATCGCCACGAGTTCGTGCTGGCCAGCAAGTGCGGCATCTTCCGCGGCCCGGACGGCAAGCGGCAGATCGACGGCCGGCCGGAAACGCTGAAACGCACCTGCGAAGATTCGCTGCGGCGGCTGCGCACCGACGTCATCGATCTCTATTACCTGCACCGCTGGGACAAGTCGGTGCCGATCGAGGATTCGGTGGGCGCGCTGGCGGACATGGTGCGCGCGGGCAAGGTCCGGCACATCGGCCTGTCGGAGGTTTCCGCTGCGACCCTGCGCCGCGCGTACGCGGTGCATCCGATCGCGGCGCTGCAGAGCGAGTATTCACTGTGGTCGCGCAACGTCGAGATCGGCGCGCTGGCCGCGTGCCGCGAGCTCGGTGTGGCGCTGGTCGCGTTCAGCCCGCTGGGGCGGGCGTACCTCGCTGGCGCCATAGGGTCGACCGAAGCGCTCGACGCGGGCGACCTGCGGCGCCGGTTGCCGCGCTTCCAGCAGTCCGCCATCGACCGGAACGCCGCGTCGTTGCGGGTGCTGCGGGAACTCGCCGACGGGCTGGGCTGCACGCCGGCGCAGCTCGCACTGGCGTGGCTGCTGCGGCGCGGCGAGGACGTCATTCCGATCCCGGGGACGACGACGCTGGCGCACCTCAAGGAAAACCTGCGGGCGCTCGACGTGCGCGTGGACGACGCGGTGCGGATGCGGCTGGATGCGCTGTTTGCACCGGGCACGGTCGAGGGCGACCGCTACGCGCCAAATCGGCTGGTCGAGATCGATACGGAAACGTTCGCCGCGCGTTAGAGGCGCTCTCGCTTTGCTGGCTCCGTTCGTGGTTCGACAAGCTCACCACGAACGGAATCGGTGCGTGGTTCCCTCGGCCTGAGCTCGTCGGAGACAGAATCGGTGCACGGTCCGTTCGTCCTGGGCTTGTCGAAGGACGACGAGGCGGCTTCGTCAGAGCAGCGTCAGGCAGAATCCCGGGGCGGGCGGAAAATGCGGGCGGGATGCGGTGTCAGCCTGCGTGGCCCGGCAGCGCCGCGTACGCTTCGGCCACCGCTTCGCGCACGATGGCTTCGGTCGCGTTTTGGGTGCGGGTTGCGGCGCGCGCGGTGGCGGTCGCGAGGTACAGGTCACTGACCAGGCCGGGTTCCACGATCAGGCGCCCGTGGTACTGCTCGGGTCGCGCGGATGCCGCAATCGCCTGCCGGCTGAGGATTGCGAAGCCGGCGCCGTCCGCGACCAGACCGAGGATCGTCGCCACGCCGTCGACTTCCCAGGCCACGCGCGGCCGGCAGCCGACCGCGGCGAGCCGCGTTTCAAGCAGCATGCGGATCGTGTGGGGCCGGCTCGGGATGATGATCGGCAGTTCCGCCAGCTCGCGCAGGGGTATCGTCTCGGACAGCGCGGACTCGCGCCGCGGCTCGACCAGGTACAGCGGGTCGTGCGCCAGCGGCGACAGTTCGAGCTCGGGCGAGGGCACCGGGTTGTAGAGCAGTGCGATGTCCACGCGGCCCGAGGTCAGCCACTCCCGCATCACCGCCGACAGCTCGACCCGGATCGAGAGCGCGGCGTCCGGAAAGTCCTCGCGGAAGCGGCGGGCGATCGTGACCGCCACCAGGTTCGCGACGGTGGGCGGCAGGCCCAGCGCGACCTTGCCCGAGAGTCCCCCGTGCACGCCGCCGACGTCTTCGCGCGCGCGCTCGAGCTGGTGCAGGATGCCGTGGCAGTGCGCCAGCAGCCGCTTGCCCGCGTCCGTGGCCGTGACGCCCCGTCCGTTGCGACGCAGCAATGTGTGGTGCAGTTCGATCTCGAGCGCACGGATCTGCCGGCTCAGCGCCGGCTGGGCCACGCCGAGCACGTGCGCGGCGGCGGTGAAACTGCCCAGTTCCGCGATGCTCGCAAAATACTGTAATTGCTTGAAATCCAATGGCTCGGTCCGGTGGTCGCGGTGGCCGGCGGTTGCCCATGCCCGTTCGGCATAGTAGCTAGATCGCGTGCCGGCTTGTTTGTTGCGGTGCGATTCGCGGGAAATGGTCGCCATCGCATCGTTCACGACGGCCATGCAACGCGCCATTCCGGCCCTGTTCTTCCGCGGCGGTACCTCCCGCGGGCCTTTCTTCCTCGAATCCGACCTGCCGGCGGACGCGGCCACCCGCGACCGCGTGCTGCTGGCCGTGATGGGTTCGCCCGACCGCCGCCAGATCGACGGCCTGGGTGGCGCACACCCCCTGACCAGTAAGGTCGGCATCGTGCGGCGCGGCACCACGCCGGGCATCGATCTGGATTTCCTGTTCGCGCAGCTGCAGCCCGAGAGCGATCAGGTCGCGACGCGGGCCAACTGCGGCAACATGCTCGCCGCGGTGGTGCCGTTTGCGCTTGAAACGGGCTTGGTCACCGCGAAGGCGCCGACGACGACCCTGAGCGTGCTGACGCGCAACACCGGCATGCGCTGCGAGGTCACGGTGCAAACGCCGCGCGGGCCCGGCGGCTACCAGGTGACGTATGCGGGCGATGCGCGCATCGACGGCGTGCCGGGCACCGCGGCGCCGATCTCGATCAACTTTCTCGATACCGCAGGCTCGGTGTGCAAGGGCCTGCTGCCGACCGGCCACGTGCGCGACCGCGTGCACGTCGACCCGCCCAAGGGCACCGCATTCGCCGCGTTCGACATCGACGTGACCTGCATCGACAACGGCATGCCGGTGGTGCTGTTCCGCGCGCCGGACCTTGGTCGCACGGGACTCGAGACGCCGGCCGAGTTGAACGCGGACGAGGGCCTCAAGGCGCGGCTCGAAGCGCTGCGCCTGCGGGTCGGCGAGCTCATGGGCCTGGGCGACGTCGCTCCGCGCAACTATCCGAAGATGACGCTCATTTCGGCGCCGCACGCGGGCGGCACGCTCAACACACGCTGCTTCATCCCGCACGTCTGCCACGAAGCGATCGGCGTGCTCGCGTCGGTGACGATCGGCACCGCGTGCGTGCTGGAAGGCTCGGTCGCGCACGAACTAGCCGTGCTGCCGGAAGGCCGCCGCAAGGCCCTGTCGATCGAGCATCCCAGCGGCGAATTCACGGTCGAGCTGGAGCTCGCCGCCGACGATCCGCAGAAGGTCGTGCGCGCGGCGCTGCTGCGGACCGCGCGGCTGATCATGCGCGGCGAAGTCATGGTGCCGGCGGCCGTGTGGCCGGCGCGCAATCACTAGGAGGAAGCAGGCGTCATGGCGGCTACGGACTTCATCATCGATTGCCACGGTCACTACACGACCGCGCCGCAGGCGCTGGCCGACTGGCGCCAGCGCCAGATCGCGGGCATCAAGAATCCCGCCGAGCGTCCGAATCCATCCGAGCTGCACATTACCGACGACGAGATCCGTGAGAGCATCGAGGCCAACCAGTTGCGCGTCATGCGCGAACGCGGCACCGACCTCACGATCTTCTCGCCGCGCGCGAGCTTCATGGCGCACCACATCGGTGACTTCCAGGTCTCGAGCACGTGGGCGGCGATCTGCAATGAACTTTGCTACCGCGTGAAGACCCTGTATCCCGCCAGCTTTGCGTTCGCCGCGATGCTGCCGCAGTCGCCTGGCGTCGATCCCGCGACCTGCATCCCGGAGCTTGCCAAATGCGTCGAGCAGTACGGCGCGGTCGCGGTCAACGTGAATCCCGATCCCTCGGGCGGTCACTGGACCGCGCCGCCGCTCTCCGATCGCGCGTGGTACCCGCTGTGGGAGAAACTGGTCGAGTACGACGTCCCGGCGATGCTGCACGTCTCGACGAGCTGCAATCCGGCCTTCCACACCACGGGCGCGCATTACCTCAACGCGGACACCACGGCGTTCATGCAGTGCCTGACCGCGGACCTGTTCCATGACTTTCCGACGTTGCGCTTCGTGATTCCGCACGGCGGCGGGGCGGTGCCGTATCACTGGGGCCGCTTCCGCGGGCTGGCCAAACGCTTGAAGAAGCCGCCGCTCGCGCAGCACCTGCTGCACAACGTTTACTTCGACACGTGTGTCTATCACCAGCCGGGCATCGACCTGCTGGCCCGCGTGGTGCCGGTCGAGAACATCCTGTTCGCGTCCGAAATGATGGGCGCGGTGCGTGACGTGGTCGATCCCGACAATGGGCAGTACTTCGATGACACCAAGCGCTACGTCGACGCGACGCCCAATCTCACCGCGGACGAGCGCACACGGGTGTATTCGACCAACGCGCGGCGGGTGTATCCGCGCCTTGATGCGCAACTGCGCGCGCAGGGCCGATGAGGACGCTTTGATCAATCTGTCGTTCGTCCTTCGACAGGCTTAGGACGAACGGTTGCGGAACATCGTTCGTCCTTCGGCAGACTCGGGGCGAACGGTCAACGAAGTGATTCCGTTCGTGGTGAGCTTGTCGAACCATGAACGGAATCAGAAAAGACAGGGCACCGTCAAAGGAATTCGCATGGCCGCTCCACTCAACCAACTCGGCGTCGTCCACCGCAACATCCAGCGCGCGGATCCCGCGGCGGTTGCGCGCCTGTCATCGTTCGGGGTCGCGACCATCCACGAGGCGCAGGGCAAGGCCGGACTCATGGATTACCGCATCCGCCCGGCCTGGCGCGGCGCAAGTCTTTGCGGGCCGGCGCTGACCGTGCTGCTGCAGCCCGGCGACAACTGGATGCTGCACGTGGCCGCCGAACAGATCCAGCCCGGCGACATCGTCGTCGCGGCGTGCACCGCGCCCAGCGTCGCCGGGTTCTTCGGCGAGCTGTTGGCGACGTCGTTCCAGTCCCGCGGCGCGCGCGGCCTGGTCATCGATACGGGCGTGCGCGACGTCGACGCGCTGGAGGCCATGGAATTTCCGGTGTTCACGCGCGCGATCAGCGCGCGCGGCACGATCAAAGCCAGCTTGGGTTCGGTCAACGTGCCGGTCGTGTGCGCGGGCGCGCTGGTGAATCCGGGCGACGTCGTCATTGCCGATACCGATGGCGTGGTCGTGGTGCCCAAGGCGGTGGCGCCGCAGGTCGCCGACAAGGCGGAAGCGCGCGAGGACAACGAGGCGATCAAGCGTCCCGTCTTCGCCGCGGGCACGCTGGGTCTCGACTACTACAAGATGCGCGAGCGGCTCGAGGCCGCGGGGCTGCGCTATGTCGACTGATTCCGTCCGCACCGCCACCGCTGCGGCGTTCGTGAAGACGGCCGGCTGGCTGGATTTCTGCGCGCGGCCCAGCAAGCCGCACTTCAAGCTGCCGCCGGGTGCGGTCGATGCGCACTGCCACGTGTTCGGGCCGGGCGCGGTGTTTCCCTATTCGCCCACGCGCAAATACACGCCCTGCGAAGCGCCGAAGGAAAAGCTCTTCGCGCTGCGTGACCACCTCGGGTTTGCCCGCAACGTCATCGTGCAGGCGAGCTGTCACGGCACCGACAACCGCGCGCTGGTGGACGCGCTGGGCGCCGCCGGCACGCTCGCGCGCGGCGTGGCCGTCGTCGCACCGGACGTTTCTCCGGCCGAGCTCGCCGAGCTCGATCGCGTCGGCGTGCGCGGCGTGCGCTTCAACTTCATCAAGCGCCTGGTCGACGCCGCGCCGCACGACGTGCTGGCCAAGCTTGCCCGGCGCGTGGCTGCGCTGGGCTGGCACGTGGTCGTTTATTTCGAGGCGCGCGACCTGCCCGAGCTCGAAGGCTTTCTCGTCAGCCTGCCGACGCCAATCGTGATCGACCACATGGGCCGGCCCGATGTCACGCAGCCGGTGGAGGGCCCGGCGTTCGCGGGCCTGCTGCGGCTGCTCGACCGCCGCCCGGACATTTTAGTCAAGGTGACCTGCCCCGAACGCCTCAGCCAATCGGGGCCACCGGCGCTTGGCACCGAGCAACACCCCTATCGCGACGTCGTGCCGTTCGCGCAGCGGCTGGTCGAACGGTTTCCGGAACGCGTGCTATGGGGCACGGACTGGCCGCACCCGAACCTCAAGCAGCATATGCCCGATGACGGCAAGCTGGTGGATTTCATTCCCGCGATCGCGCCCACCGCCGAGCTGCAGCACAAGCTCCTGGTGGACAATCCGACGCGCCTGTACTGGAGGCATTGAACATGGCCATCGAAAAGCCGTACGCAGACATTCCCGGCACCACGGTGTTCGACGCCGACAAGGCGCGCGAAGGCTATTACCTCAACCAGTTCTGCTATTCGCTGATGAAGGCCGGCAACCGCGCGCGCTTCAAGCGCGACGAGCGCGCGTATCTCGCCGAATGGCCGATGACGGAAGCGCAGAAGGAAGCCGTCCTGGCGCGCGACATGAACCGCTGCATCGCGCTGGGTGGCAACATCTACTACCTCGCCAAGCTGGGCGGCACCGATGGCCACTCGTTCCAGTACACCGCGGCCAGCATGACTGGCATGACCCAGGAGGCCTACGCCGAGATGATGCTGCGCGGCGGACGCTCCATCGAAGGCAACCGCCGCATCGGAGAGACCAAGCCGTGAGCTCCGGGCACGCCCGCATCAGTGCCAGCGTCTACACCTCGCACGTGCCGGCGATCGGCGCCGCGATCGACCGCGGCAAGACCGGCGAGCCCTACTGGGCGCCGCTGTTCAAGGGCTATGAGCCCGCCAAGACCTGGTTTGCCGCCCACCGTCCGGACGTGATCTTCCTGGTCTACAACGACCACGCCGACGCCTTCAGCATGGAGCTGGTGCCCACCTTCGCGATCGGCTGCGCGGAAGAGTTCCCGCCGGCCGACGAGGGCTGGGGCCGGCGCCCGGTGCCGACGGTCAAGGGCCATCCGCGCCTGGCCGCGCACATCGCCCAATCGGTGATCCAGCAGGACTTCGACCTCACCATCGTCAACCGGATGGAGGTCGATCACGGGCTCACGGTGCCGCTGTCGCTCATCTGCGGCAAGGTGGACGCGTGGCCGTGCCCGGTGATTCCGCTGGCGGTGAACGTGGTCCTGTATCCCCCACCGTCGGGCAGCCGCTGTTTTGCGCTGGGGCAGGCGATCCGCCGCGCCGTCGAAGCCTACGACGAACCGCTCAACGTGCAGATCTGGGGGACGGGCGGCCTCAGCCATCAACTCCAGGGGCCGCGCGCGGGCCTCATCAACCGCGAGTTCGACAACGCGTTCATGGATCGCCTGATCGCCGATCCGGCGGCGCAGGCGAGGATGCCGCACGTGGAATACATGCGCGAGGCCGGGTCCGAGGGCATCGAGCTCGTCATGTGGCTGATCGCGCGCGGCGCCATGGCGGACGTCGCCGGTGGACCCAAACCGCGCGTCGCCAGCCGCTTCTACCACGTGCCGGGTTCCAACACCGCGATCGGGCACCTCATCCTGGAGAATCCGTGATGTCGCCGCGCACGTTGAAGATCGGCCTTGCCGGCGCCGGCGCGTTCGGCATCAAGCACCTCGATGGCCTGCGCAGCATCGACGGCGTCGAGGTGGCGGCGCTGGTGAGCCGCGAACTCGACAAGACGCGCACCATCGCCCGGCAGTACGGCATCGAGCAGGCCGCGACCGATCTGGACGCGGTGCTGGCCCGACCCGAGGTGGACGCCGTGATCCTGTGCACGCCGACGCAGATGCACGCGGCGCAGGCGATGGCCTGCCTGCGCGCGGGCAAGCACGTCGAGGTCGAGATCCCGATGGCGGACAACCTTGCGGACGCCGAGGCGCTGGTGGCGCTGGCCGCGCAATCCGGCAAGGTTGCCATGTGCGGACACACGCGGCGGTTCAACCCCAGCCACCAGTACGTGCACCAGCGCATCGCGCGCGGCGAGTTCCGCGTCCAGCAGATGGACGTGCAGACCCATTTCTTCCGCCGCAAGAACATGAACGCGCGGGGCGAGCCGCGGAGTTGGACCGACAATCTCCTGTGGCACCACGCGGCGCACACGGTGGACCTGTTTGCCTGGCAGTGCGGCAGCCCCATCGTCCGCGCCAACGCGCTCGCGGGACCGATCCATCCCGAGCTCGGCATTCCGATGGACCTGTCGATCCAGCTCAAGGCGGCCAACGGCGCGCTCTGCACGCTCTCGCTCAGCTTCAACAACGACGGTCCGCTCGGCACGTTCTTCCGCTACATCGGCGACACCGCGACCTATCTCGCGCGCTACGACGACCTCGTGCAGACGCACGGCCAGGGTGCGCAGGGCACCGAAGAGGCGGTGGACGTCAGCCACGTCGACGTATCGATGAACGGCATCGAGCTGCAGGATCGGGAGTTCATCGCTGCGATCCGAGAGGGCCGCGAGCCGAATTCCAGCGTGGCGCAGGTGCTGCCCTGCTACCGGGTGCTGGACAGATTGCAAAAGCAGTTGGCGGACTGAGGCTGGTCGTCCGAAATCGCATTCGGCGGCACGGCGACCGACTTTGAACGTGTGCCAGGACGTGCAACCGCAACAGCGCCATGGCCGATGTGTTCCACCCTTCACGACGAGGATTCGATGAGCCAACGCAAGCCAGACCAACACTTCGAGCGGCACGTGGGCGAACCCGCGTGCCCACTCGATCGCGTCGGGGTCGCATGCGCCGACGCTGCGCACCGACCCGTCCACCGCAAGCCGGCCCCGTGCCGCGCGTGATGGACATGGCCGAGCGCGACATCCTCCTGTCGGCGAACGACGTCGCCGTGAGCTTCGGCGCGCTGCACGTGTTGCGCGGCCTGGATTTTTCCGTGCGCGCGGGCGAGCTCGTGGGGGTGGTCGGCCCCAACGGTGCCGGCAAGACCACGCTCTTCAGCATCCTGGTCGGGGCGCTGCGGCCGGACTCGGGCACGGTGTCGTTCGAAGGCGCCGAGATCACCGGGCTGTCGATGCCCAAGCGCTGTCGCCGGGGCCTGGTGAGAACGCACCAGGTGCCCAGGCCGTTCAACGGGATGACCGTGTTCGAGAATGTGCTGGTCGCGGCCGCGAACGGTGGCGAGGGTTATCGCGACGCCGCGCAGCAGCGCGCGCTCGAAGCGCTGAGCTTCACGGACATGCTGCGCCAGTCCAACCGGCTGGCGGAGTCGCTCGGGTTGTTGGATCGCAAGCGGCTCGAACTGTCGCGCGCGCTGGCGACCGATCCGAAGGTATTGCTGCTGGACGAGATCGGGGGCGGCTTGACCGAAGGCGAATCGGCGCGGCTGCTCGACATGATCCTGGCGCTGAACGCGCATGGCATTTCGATCGTGTGGGTCGAGCACGTGGTGCCGCTGTTGACGCGTGCCGTGGCAAGGCTGGTTTGCCTGCATCAGGGGACCATCATTGCCGACGGCAGCCCCGGCGAGGTCATGACGGATCCGGCGGTCGCCGAGGCGTACCTCGGCCTGGGAGGCCGGACGTGAGCCTGCTCGAAGTCGAGAACCTCGACGTTCGCCACGGGCTGCTGCGCGCCGTGCTGGACGTGGGGTTCCAGGTCGAGCGCGGCGAAGTGGTGGCCTTCGTGGGCGCGAATGGCGCGGGCAAGACCACGCTGTTTCGCGCGCTGGCCGGCGCCCACCGGCCAACCGGCGGCCACGTGCGACTGCGGGGTGAGGACATCACCGCGGTGCCGAGCTACCGGCGGGTCAAGCGCGGCATCGTGCTGGTGCCGGAGGGGCGCCACCTGTTTCCGGAGATGACGGTCTACGAAAACCTCGTGCTGGCGACGGCATCCGGCCGCAAGGGGACCTGGAACATCGAGTCCGCGCTGGCCGTGTTTCCCAATCTCGCGCCGCGCCTGAAGCAGCGCGCGGGCACGTTGTCCGGTGGCGAGCAGCAGGCGGCGGCCATCGCGCGGGCGCTGATCACCAACCCGGACATCATGCTGCTGGACGAGGTCTCGCTCGGGCTGTCGCCGGTCGCGGTCGGGCGCGTATACGAATCCCTGCAGCGCGTCATGCACACGGGGACGACGATCCTGCTGGTCGAACAGGACCTCAACCGAGCGCTGTCGGTGGCGACCCGGATCCTCTGCATGCGCCAGGGCCGGATCGTCGCGCAGGGTTCGGCGCAAACCCTGTCCAAGGCCGAGATCATGGAAGCCTACTTCGGTGGGCAGGACATGGCGGCGAGCGAGGTGCGGGCATGAGCCAGCTCCTCAATGCCCTGATCCAGGGCGCGCTGCTCGGCGGCAACTACGCGCTGCTCGCGTGCGGCCTCGCGTTCATGTACCAGGTGATGCGCATCATCAACCTCGCGCACGGGACGCTGATCGTCGTGGCCGCGTTCGCGTTCTGGTTCCTCGCCGATCGCTGGGGCATCAACCCCTTCGTCGCGCTGCTCGGCGTGCTGCCCGCCATGGCCGTCATCGGCTGGGGGCTGGAACGCGCCGTGTTTGCGCCCAGCGTGCGCTACGGCCTGCTGGTCCCGATCCTCGCGACGTTCGGGCTGGCGATCCTCGTCAACAACCTGTTGTTCGAGCAGTTCGGCGCGAACCCGCGGTCGCTGGCGCCTTACATCGGCGCACTCTCGTACGGCAGCTGGGCCCTTGGCGGCGACATCTACCTGGGCCAGTTGGCGGTCCTGATCTTTGCGGTGGCCGTCGCGCTGCTCGCGGGCTTGAGCCTGTTCCTGTCGAAAACCCTGACCGGCCGCGCCATCAGGGCGACGGCGGTCGATCGCGATACGGTCGGCCTGATCGGGGTCAATCCGCGCAAGGTCAACGCCATCGCCGCGGCCATCGCGATGGTCACCGTCGGCATCGCGGGACTGTTCCTCGGCATGCGCGGTTCGTTCACGCCGTACTCGGGCATGGATCTACTGATTTTTGCCTTCGAGGCGGCCGTCATCGGCGGTACGGGTTCCCTCTGGCGGACCTTGCTCGGTGGCGTCCTGCTGGGCGTCGTCCAGTCGCTTGGCGCGCTCGCCAACCCGCAGGCCTTCCTCATTGCGGGCCATTGCCTGTTCCTCGCGGTCGTCGTGGGGCAGGCGCTGGCATCCGGACGGTCATTCGGTCACTTTGCGAAGAAGGTGCGGGGATGGATCTGACGGCGCAGGCGTCCACGGCCCGGGTCGAACGCTGGACGCGGGTATCCATGACGGCGGTCGCCCTCGTGGCCACGCTGTTCGCGCTGCTGGCGTTCGGCCCCGCGCTGTTCAGCGCGAACGTGATGAATGCGCTCACGCGGCTGTTCGTGTACGTGATTCTGGCCGTCATGTGGAATGCCCTGGCGGGCTACGGCGGCCTCATTTCAGTCGGCCAGCAGGGTTTCTTCGGCCTGGGCGCCTATGCGGCGATCCGGCTTGCGGATACCGGGCTGAATCCGTTCGCGGCGATGTTCCTGGGCGCGGCCCTCCTCGGCCTGCTGGCCTATCCGATTTCGATGTTCATCCTCCGCCTGAAGGAGGGGCCATTCGCGATCGGCACCTGGGTGCTGTCCGAGCTGGCGATGCTGCTGGTGACGCTCGACCCGATCGTGCACGGCGACACCGGCACGTCGCTGCTGCAGTTGACCAGCATGGCAGCGCCGGTGCGACGCGCCATCACCTATTGGTCGGCGCTGGGTGCGATGGTCGCGCTGCTCGCGGTGCTGTTCGTGTTGCTGCGCCATCGCGTGGGCGTGTCGATCCAGGCCATCCGTGACGATGAAGGGGCCGCCGGTGCGGTGGGGGTGCGGGTCATGGCGACCAAGCGCCTCCTGTTCGTCATCGCGGCAGTGGCCTCGGCGGCAGCCGGCGGCTTGTGGCTGGCGACCACGATCACCTTCCAGCCGCCGTCGTTCTTTTCGGTGAACTGGTCGGCGTTCATGATTTTCATGGTGCTGGTCGGCGGCATCGGAACCTTCGAGGGCGCGATCATCGGCGCGGTCATCTTTTTCCTGCTCGAGAATTTTCTGGGCGGCGCCGGCGTGTGGTACCTCGTCACGATCGGTGCGGTTTCACTGGCGTTCGCGCTGGTTTTGCCAAGGGGTATCTGGGGCCTGATTGCCAGGCGTTTCGGATTCAATTTGCTGCCCGTTGGGTATCGGGTGCGGTGGTAGCGCGGCGGGACGCGCGCGGTGGCTGGGGGCGCGGTTGGGGAGGGGGAGTCCAGCGCGGCCGATCTTTTGCGGAGGACCGGCGCGGCCGCGGAAGGGGATCGAATACAGGGCTTCGCGAACGCGACGTTCGCGGGCGCTTATCTGGAAACTTTCAACCGCAGGACGCGTGGATGGAAGTTGCAGTCGTTGGGTGCGCGATGCCGGTGAAGGGCAGTCGCTCGCGCAGAAAGTGCGTCCCGAGTTGCGACAGAAACATCACGTACGACCCACTCAATGGAGGGCATCATGAAAGAGAAACCGGAAATGGCCGGTAGGGACGACGCGCCGGTATCACCGTCGCGTCGCAAAGTGCTCATCGGCGGTGTGGCGGCAGGGGCCGCGATGATGCTGGGAGGCAGCCCGAAGCTGTTCGCCGCGCCGCCCAGCAAGGAGATCCGCATCGGTTACATCAGCCCGCGATCCGGCGACCTCGGCGCCTTCAATGCGAGCGATTCGTACATGCTGCCACTGGTGCGCAAGGCCCTGGCCAAGGGCCTGGCGATCGGCGGCACGACGTACCGGGTGTCGATCCTTGACCGGGACAGCCAGTCGAGTCCGTCGCGGGCGAGCCAGCTGGCGAAGGAGCTCATCGACAAGAACAACGTCAACCTGATCCTCACGACCTCGACGCCGGAAACCGTCAACCCGGTATCCGATGCCTGCGAGGCGGCGGGCGTGCCCAGCATCGGCACCGATTGCCCGCTGGATTCGTTCTTCTTCGGGCGGGGCGGCAAGCTGGGCAAGCCCTCGCCATTCAAGTGGAGCTTCGATTTCAGCTTTGGCGTCGCGCAGTTCGTGGATGGCTACCTTTCCCAGTGGCCGCTGCTGAAGACGAACAAGAAGGTCGCGGTGATGTATCCCAACGATGCCGATGGCATGGCGTTCCGGGAGCATCTTGCGCCGGTGCTGAGAAAAAACGGCTACACGGTGGTCGATCCAGGTCCCTACCAGGATGGCACCACCGATTTTTCATCGCAGATTGCCCTGTTCAACCGCGAGAACTGCCAGATCTTCAACGAGGTCGGATTGCCGCCCGATATCCAGGCCTTCTGGCGCCAGGCCGCGCAGCTGCATTTCCTCGACAAGCTGGTCATCGCGCAATTCACCAAGTCCGGCAGCTTCTTCAACCAGATCCAGGCGCTTGGCGCGTTGGGCCCCAACATCTGCGCCGAGACGTTCTGGGCGCCGGTGTTTCCGTACAAGTCGCCGCTGACGGGCGGCACGTCGCAGCAGCTGGCCGATGGCTACGAGAAAGCCACGGGCCACATCTGGGCCGAGCAGCAGGGCGCGACGCTCGCGCTGTTTGAGGTGGGCGTGGCGGTGCTGAAGGCCGCGCACGATCCGACCAGCCGCGCCGCGATTCGCGACGTGATCCCGAACCTCGACATGATCACGACCCTGGGCCGCGTGAATTTCAAGACCGGCCCCTACCCCAACACGGCCACCACGCCGATGATCGGCGCGCAGTGGGTCAAGACTCCGCCGGGCTCGAAGTTCCCGCTGGATTGGGTGACCATCGACAACGTCGGCGATCGCCACGTGCCGGTGCAGCGCAAGCTGGTGCCGTACAACCTGCGCGGATGATGGCCTGAGGCAGGAACGTTCCGATCGATTGGCCGGTCGCCTCCGGTTTGCGGGGGTTCTGTCTCGGCGGACCGTAACGCTGGGGTAAGCGGGCCATGCGCAGGGTCCGCTCGTGGTGCGTCGTCGCGCCACGGGCGGGCTCGGCCGGCCTGGGATTCATCGGTGCGTCGTGGTCGATCGACGTTTTCGTTGTCCCGGGAGCGCTCGGGTCCCGCGATCTGCCGCGTCGCCGTGACGCAGCGCGACGCCGATGGTTCCTCGCCGCTCGCCCCGCGGCACTCGCCCCCGGCGCTCGCTGCGCGTCGCTATTCGCCACGTGGGTCCTCGAATGCTGCCGTCGACGCGGTCCGTCGTGTTGGCGTTTTCAACCGCCGCGAATGCGGACGGGGTGCATCGCGATTCATGGCATGCCGCCATCTGGATGACTGCGCGTCTCGGTGATGGCTGCTCGCGAGTGAACCGCGCGGTTTCGCCTGGTCATTCCAAATGAAGCGCAATGGCGGCCGCACGCCGCCGCCTCGAAATACCCGTGATTCCGGATGCCGTGCGGCGGCGGTCCGGAATTCGCCGCCCTGATTATCTTTGCTCCCCGCTGCGGTCCGCCGGTGACGCCACGTAGGAGGGCCGGAAGGCCCGACCGGTCGCGGCTTCCACCGCGCCTACGAGTGCGCCCATGGCTGGCTGCGCAAGAGATAACCAGGCCCGAGAGACGGCCGGGCCCGCCGCCTGGCTATTGCGCCAGCGACGATGGTTCGAGACCCGTCCGATCGAGGCGCGCCGATCTGGCCCGAGAGTCGTGCGACGCTGATTGCGGCCCATGCAAACCGCGTTGTCGACGCTCCCATTGCGGTGCAACAAAGTACGGTCATGTTGGGTTTCGGTATCGCGAATCTGATGGTTATGGTCATGGCTCCCAATGCAGTCAATGTGCTCGTCAACGCGGAGCGTGCCCGGCGTACCGATTGGCGCAACGCATTGGCGTTGCTTGAAAACGGGAGGCCAGGTTGTGCACAACCCCTTCGCCGTTCATGCGCATGCCGATACGGCATAGCAGCTAGACGCCCTGCCGTCTTGTTTGCTGCGGTGCGGTGCGCGGGAAATAGGGGTGCATCCGATTGCGATAGTTGACCGTGCAGCGAGTGATTTTGGGCGGCGATTTCCTTGGAATGGCAGCGCAGAGGCTGCGTTGTTCTTCGTGCTGTCGACAAGGGCCACGGGCGCACGGCGTAGCGGCATTGGTTGCCATCTGGTTCGGGTGCGGATGGCAGGTATCGACGCTTGGGATGGACGTTTGAAGCGCGGGCTGCGCTTCGTGGAACACGGTAGGCAGGGAGATTTGCGGCACGCCGTCGGAGATCGGCTCGTGAACCGGCCGTTTGATTCATCCATCGATGTGCCCGCGGTTGCTTCATCGATGCAAACGCATCGCTCCAAATAGGAAGTCTCGATTTCGACCCATTGGCGGGACGCGCGGCGCGTGCGAGGCACACGGCGCAAGGCGGCCGCTGTCCCGATTCACCTATCAGAGGGGGCACCCATGCAAATTCATGTATCCCGGCGGCGCTTGACCTGCGGTGTGGCGCTCGCGCTGGCCGCGGTCTTTGCGGCTGGATCCGCCTATGCGGCGGAAGGCGTGACGCCGCTGCAACCCGGCATCACCACAGGCGTGCCGGTGGCGGCACTGCCGCCACCCGGCGTGTATCTCAGCCTGGACTTCACGGACATCAACGCGGGTTATCTCGAGACCGGGGGGGCCCACCTGCCAATCAAACTGGATTTTCCACTGATTTCACCGCTGCTGACCTGGGTGCCCGGCACCAAGGTGCTGGGCGCGAGCTACGCCGCCGGCATTGCCCAGCCCTACGGGTGGATAGGAGTGGATGCCACCGGCGTAGGCGGCCCCAAGACCACCGGCACCGGCATGTTCAATACCGTGCTGATGCCCTACATCCTGTCGTGGAACCTGGGGCAGGGCTGGTTCGTCGGCACCAGCATGTCCGTCTACGTGGCCGACGGCGACCACCGCACGGTCGATGGCGTGCGCAGCCAGCGCAGTTGGGCCAACAATTTCTGGACCTTCGAGCCCAGCCTGTCTTTCAGCTATCTGGGCCACGGCTGGAACATCACGTTCAACAACGTCGTCGATTTCAACACGAAGAATCAGCGCACGGGCTACCAAACCGGTGATACGTATTACCTCGAACTGACGGCCACCCGTACCTTCGGCAAGTGGACCGCGGGCCTGGTCGGCAACTACACCCAGCAGTTGCAGGATGACGAATTGCGCGGCGTCACCGTGGGCAACGGCAACCGCGTGCAACACGTGCTGCTCGGGCCGTATCTGGCGTACAACTTCGGGCGGTTTTCCATCGCGGCGAAATATCTGGCCAACGTGCGCACCCGCAACGACCTCGATATTTCGACCGCGCACATCGTGTTTTCAATGCGGCTGTAGTCCTGGCGGCCACGGGCGGCGCACGCCGGCCGTGGATTCGCCGCGGCTTCGGTCCTGCCGAACGGACAGCGGGAGAGTGCAGATGAGCGAAACACCAAAGACGGAATTCTGGAAGGACATCAAACCGATCGCGAACGCCTTCAAGCGCGACGCGATGGCCGATGCCTACATCAAGGACGCCGCCATCGACGATGAGCGCTACTACGCGCCACTTAGCGACACGGTCTGGTCACGCCCGCTCTGGATCTCGCCCCAAGAGGGCAAATGGTGCGACGTGCTGATGGCGAAGCGGGCGGGACTGGTAATGCGCCACTACCACCCGCACGAGGTGTTTGCCTACACCCTCTCCGGCAAGTGGGGCTACCTGGAACGCGACTGGACGGCGACCGCGGGCGATTTCGTATACGAATCGCCGGGGGAGGGCCATACGCTGGTGGCCTACGACACGGGCGAGCCGATGCGGGCGATTTTCATCGTGACCGGACCGCTCATCTGGCTGGACGAGTCGGGGGGCTGCGCGGGCTATTTTGACGTCTTCGATTACATCGACGCGGTCAAGGCGCACTATGCGAAGGTGGGTCTGGGCACCGCGCTGATCGACCAGTTGTTCGTGCGCAAGTACCAGGGTTGACGACGCACCCTTGGGTGCACGCACCGCGAGGCCGGAACAGGACGCCATGTATACCACCAGCACCGCATTCCTCGAGGCCCTGGCCGAACTTGGCGTCGCGTACGTGTTCGTCAACTTCGGCAGCGACCACGCGGCGATCATCGAAAGTCTCGCGGTGGCACGCGTCGAGGGGCGGCGCCTGCCGGAAGTCGTCGTGTGTCCGCACGAATCGGTCGCGCTCAGCGCGGCGCACGGCTATGCGCAGTCGACCGGCCAGCCGCAGGCGGTGATCGTGCACGTCGACGTCGGCACGCAGAACCTTGGCGGTGCGCTGCACAATGCCAGCCGTGGGCGCGTTCCCGTGTTGATTTTCGCGGGCACCTCGCCATCGACCCAGGAGGGCGAGCTGACCGGCAGCCGCAACGAGCACATCCTGTGGCTGCAGAACGTGTTCGACCAGGCCGGCATCGTGCGCGAGTACGTCAAGTACGGCTACGAGATCCGCAACGGCTGCAACGTGAAGCAGCTGGCCTATCGCGCCATGCAGATTGCCACGACCGATCCCAAGGGTCCGGTGTACCTGACGGCCTCGCGCGAGGTGCTCGACGAATCCACTACTCCGGTGACGCTGGATCGTCGGCGCTGGCGGCCCGTTGCAGTTGGCGCGTTGGCTGCCGCGGACGTGGCCGGCGTGGTCGACGACCTGCTGGCGGCACGGCATCCGCTGATCGTCACGTCCTACCTCGGCCGCAATCCGCGCGCGGTCGACGGACTGGTCCGCCTGTGCGAGCGCCTAGCGATTCCGGTCGTGGAATCGGTGCCGAACTACATGAACTTCCCGGCGACGCACCCGCTCTACTGCGGCTCGCAATGGAACGAGCAGGCGCAGAACGAACGCCTGGCCGAAGCGGACCTGGTGCTGGTGCTGGACAGCGATGTGCCGTGGATGCCGATGGTCAACCGGCCCTCGCCGGATGCGACCGTCTATTGCCTCGACGTGGATCCCCTCAAGGAGTCGTTCCCGCTGTGGTATGTCCCGGCCAAAGGCGCGTTCCGGGTCGATGCGGCGACGGCGCTGGCGCAGCTCAATGGCGAGCTCGACGCCCGCGCGGTCGACAGTACCCAGATCGAAGCGCGCCGCCACGACGTCGAAGCGGCGCACGCCGCGTGGCTGGCGGCCCTGGAGCACGCGGAGGCCGCGGACGGCGAATCGATCACCGCGGCGTACCTCACCGCGCGGATCCGCCAGCTCATCGACGACGACGCCATCGTGCTCAACGAAGGCATTTCCAACTACGGCGTGATTGCGCGCCACCTGCAACGGTCGCGGTCCGGCTCGCTGCTGGCCAGCGGCGCGAGTTCGCTCGGCTGGTATGGCGGCGCCGCGGTCGGGGTCAAGCTTGGCCATCCCGACCAGCAGGTCGTGGCGCTGGTAGGGGACGGCACCTATCTGTTCGGTGTTCCGGCCTCGGTGTATTGGGTGGCGCAGCGCTATCACACGCCGTTCCTGACCGTGATCTTTGACAACTGTGGCTGGAAGTCGCCCAAGTTGTCGACGCTTGGCGTGCATCCGGATGGCGTGGCGCGGCGCACCAACGTGTTTGGCGTCGAGTTCGATGGCACCTCGCGACTGGCCGACGTGGCCGCCGCGATGGGCGGCACGGCTGCGTTCGAGGTGGCCTCGCGCGCGACCCTCGATGCAACGCTGCTCGATGCGCTGCAGCGCGTGCGCGGCGGGCAGTGCGCCGTGGTGGATGTCAAACTGCCGCGTATCGCCGACGAGCGCTGACGCCCGCGTTTCGCGTGGGCCGTGGAGGGACACCATGGGTGGACTGTTGGCGGGCAAGACCTGCCTCGTGACGGGGGCCGCGGGCAGCCTGGGTGCCGAAACGGCCCGGTTGTTCCTGCACGAAGGCGCGAAGCTCCTGCTGGTCGACCGTGACGCCGCCGGCCTGGAGCGCGTCGGTTTGGCTTTGGCGGACCCCGTCGTGGCGTGGCGCGCCGCCGACGTGACCCGGGCCGCGGACGTCGAGGCCTGCTGCGAGGAGGCGGTTGCCAGGTTCGGCCCGATCGACGTGATTTTCAGCAATGCCGGTACTGCGGGAGCGATCGGACCGATCGCCGACTATCCGGAAGGCGCGTTCGAGGCGACCTGGCGGGTGCACGTGAAAGGGGCGTTCCTCTTTTGCAAATACGGCTCGCCGCGCATGGCCGACGGCGGCAGCATCATCATCACCTCGAGCGTCGTGGGATTGCGCGGCGACGCCGGCCCGTACGGTTACGTGAGTGCCAAACATGCGCAGGTCGGGTTGATGCGCGCGGTCGCCAAGGAATTGGCGCCACGCGGCATTCGCGTCAACACGATCCATCCCGGACCGGTCGACAACGCGTTCCAGTCGGACATCGAAGCCGAGCTGGGCAAGGTGCTCAAGGTCAACGGCACGGACTTCCTCAACAGCCTGATTCCGTTGCAGCGGCACGCGCGCGCAGCGGAGATCGCGCAGTCGGTGCTGTATCTCGCCTCGGACATGAGCAGCTTCGTCACCGGAACCACCCTGGTCGTCGACGGCGGCATGCTCGCCTGAGACTGCCGATTGGCGCACGCCGGCGTCGGCGGCTCGGTTTCGCGGAACGCGCGTGCCGTCCACGATTGCGCTGCAGCATTGGTGGGTCCAATCCGCCCAGGCGCCACGGTCGCGGGCGCCGAAATCCGCGGACCGACCCTGTGCGTCGTGGCGCCGGTGCGGTCGCACCGAGGCAGACGGTCGAGGCAACCCCCTGTAAACGCGGGAGGTTTGCCGAGGCGTTGTGAATGTGTCCAAGCGTGGCGCGGTTCATAGCGGACCGGCATAGCAGCTAGATGGCGCCGCGTCTTGTTTGCTGCGGTGCGTTGCATGGGAAATGGGCGGCGTCGAACGGTGGGGCGGCTCATGCAACCAGTGATTCGGGTGCACTCGGTTTTCCGTGGAACCACGCGCGGATCGTTCCTGCGGGGTCCAGCGTGAGAACGCGGGTTGCGATCATTGGCGCGGGACCATCCGGACTGCTGCTTGGCCACCTGCTCGATCGCTGCGGCATCGACAACATCGTGCTCGAGCGGCGCAGTCCGGAATACGTGCAGGCGCGAATCCGCGCCGGGGTGCTGGAGCAGGGTACGGTCGAGGTACTGCGCGAGGCGGGGGTGGGCGAACGCATGGATCGCGAGGGCCTGGTGCACGAGGGTGTATCCATCGTCTACCGCGGACGGCGCACACGGATCGACTTCAGGTCGCTGGTCGGTCGCACGATCACCCTGTACGGGCAGACCGAGGTGACGCACGATCTCATGCGCGCACGGGCCGAGGGCGGTGCGCAAAGCCTGTACGAGGTAAGTGACGTGCAGTTGGAAGGCCTGGATTCGACGCAGCCGGTGGTGCGCTGCCTGCACGCCGGCAAGCCCGTCGAGATCCGCTGCGATTACGTCGCGGGCTGCGATGGGTTCCACGGGCCGTCGCGCGTGGCGATCCCTGCCGACCGGCTGCGCGTGTTCGAACGCGCCTATCCATTCGGCTGGCTGGGCGTCATGGCCGAGGTGCCGCCGGTCGAGGATGAGCTCATCTACGTCGGCCACCAGAGCGGATTTGCACTCTGCAGCATGCGTTCCCACACCCGCAGCCGCTACTACGTGCAGGTGCCTGCTGGCGCGCGCGTGGAGGAGTGGTCCGACCAGCGGTTCTGGGACGCCCTGCGTGCGCGGTTGCCCGCGGACGTGGCCCAGCGCGTGCATACCGGCCCGTCGATCGCCAAAAGCATCACGCCGCTGCACAGCCTGGCGGTGGAGCCCATGCAGTACGGGCGCCTGTTTCTGGTCGGTGACGCCGCGCACATCGTGCCGCCGACCGGTGCCAAGGGCCTCAACCTTGCCGTGGGCGATGCGTACACGCTGTATCACCTGCTGCGGCGGGCGTGCCTGGATCATGATCCGGAGGCGCTGGCCGGGTATTCGACTTTGTGCCTCACGCGGGTCTGGAATGCCGAGCGTTTCACGTGGTGGATGACGACGGGCCTGCACCGGCTGGACGAAGATGGGTTCGAGCAGCGCGTGCACGCTGCCGACGTGGCCTACAGTCTCGGTACGCCGGCGGGCCAGTGTTGCATCGCGGACAACTACACCGGGTTGCCGTTTCCGGCGATCCACTGACAATCGACAACAACTTTCCTGGGAGGATCGTCGGGATGCACAAGCTGGACTTGATCGTGGGCGGCGCCGCGCGCGCTGCCGAAGGCGGCCGGACGTACACCCGCGCCAACCCCCTGGGCGGCGACGTGGTGACGACCGCGGCCGCGGCGACGGTCGCCGATGCGCATGCCGCCGCGCAGGCCGCGGGTGCCGCGTTTGCAAGCTGGTCGATGACCGGTCCCGCCGAACGCCGGCGGCGCCTGCTGGCCGCCGCGGACGGCATGGAGCAGCGTGCCGGTGAGTTCGTCGATGCGATGATCGAGGAAACCGGATCGACGCGCGGCTGGGCTGGCTTCAACGTCATGGTGGCGGCCAACATGCTGCGCGAGGCGGCAGGGCTGACAACGCAGATCCAGGGCGCGACCATTCCGACCGAAGTGCCCGGCAATCTCGCGCTGTCGCTGCGCGTGCCATGCGGCGCCGTGCTCGGGATCGCGCCGTGGAACGCGCCGGTGATCCTCGGCACGCGCGCGGTCGCGACCGCGCTCGCCTGCGGCAACACCGTGGTGCTCAAGGCCTCCGAACAGTGCCCGCGCGTCCACTGGCTGATCGGCGACGTACTGGTGCATGCCGGGCTGGGCGAGGGCATCGTCAACGTCGTCACCAACGCGCCGGCCGACGCGGCCGAGGTGGTGCGTGCGCTGATCGAGGACCCTGCCATCGCGCGGATCAATTTCACCGGTTCATCGAAGATCGGCAGGATCGTCGGCGTGCTGGCGGCGCAACAGCTGAAGCCGGCGCTGCTGGAGCTGGGCGGCAAGGCGCCATTCGTCGTCGCCGACGATGCGGACCTCGATGCCGCCGTCGCGGCCGCCGCCTTCGGCGCGTTCTTCCACCAGGGCCAGATCTGCATGTCGACCGAGCGACTCGTCGTCGCCGACCGCGTGGCCGATGCCTTTGCGGCCAAGCTCTCCGCCAAGGCCAAAAGCCTGATCGCGGGTGATCCGCGCCGCGGCGACACGCCGCTCGGCACGCTGATCGGCGAACCTTCGCGGCAGCACCTTAACGGCCTCATCGCGGATGCGCGCGGACATGGCGCCGCGATCCTTTCCGGCGGCGAGGCGGATTCGGTCGTCATGCAGCCGACCGTCATCGACCGCGTCACCCCGAAGATGCGCGTCTACGGCGAGGAATCGTTTGGCCCGCTGGTCGCGATGGTGCGCGTCAAGGGCGGCGACGATGAACTGGTGCGGGTCGCCAACGACACCGAATATGGCCTCGCCGCCGCAGTGTTCTCGGGCGACGGCGCGCGCGGCATGGCGATCGCGCGCGGCATCCGGTCGGGCATCTGCCACATCAACAGCGCGACCGTCTACGACGAGGCGCAGATGCCGTTTGGTGGCGTGAAGTCATCCGGCCACGGCCGCTTCGGTGGCCAGGCCGGCATCGCCGAGTTCACCGACCTGCGCTGGGTGACGCTGCAGTCCGGGCCGCGGCAGTATCCGATCTGATTCCATTTCCACGTCGTCCCCGCGCAGGGCCCGCCCCCGAATGCCGGTGCCGGGGCGGGCCCTGCGCGGGAATGACGGACAATCAAACGCGCCGGTTTTTGACGCGCCGCAAAAGTAGCGGGCGAAATGGGATTACTTGATGTACTCGAACACCGGCACGACTTCCTTGACACCGGCGACGTGGCTCACGTTGGCGACGACGGCGTCGGCCTCCTGCTTGGTCAGGAGGCCCATGAGGTACACCTTGCCGTGGGCCGTCGACACCTTGACGTCGCCCGGGTCGAAGCCCGGCAGGCCGCTCAGGCCCAGCAGGCCGGTTTTCACGCGCGCGGTGAGGGCTGCATCGAGCGCCGTGCGCCCGCCCGTCGCGAGCGGCATCACGTCGATCAGGTTGACCACGCGGCGCACGCCGTCATAACCCGTCACGTCCCGCTGGGCGCGTTCCTTGGCGGCTTCGGTGGTGGCCTCGCCGATCATCAGCAGCACGCCGTTGTACACGTCGGTGCCGATGTGGACCTGATTCTTCAATTGCGGGTCGTCGTCGAGCGCGCGCTGCGCGGTGATCTGCACGTTGCGGTCGGCCATCATGCGATGGAAGTCGCGGCGTGGCGCCAGCGAGCTGCACGCGGCGAGCGTGGCGAGCGACAGCGCGATGAAGGCGAGGAACAGGGGTTTGCGCATGGGTTCGTCCGGAGGGTTCAGGAGGCATCGAATGCGTTGCGCCGCCAGTCGCAGCGCGGCGCGTCCGCATCGCCGTCGAACGCTACCACATCAAACCTGCACGGCAAGCGCGCCAGCTCGGGACGGGTCGCGAGGAATCCCTGTGCGGCGCGCGTCAGCCTGCGCTGCTTGGCTGCGCCGACCGATGCGGCGCCGCCGCCGAAGCGCGGATCGCGCCGATAGCGCACCTCGACGAATACCAGCGTGTCGCGATCGCGCATCACGAGGTCGATTTCGCCGAACCGCGTGCGGAAGTTGGAATCGACGCGGGTGAGGCCGGCGCGCTCGAGCTGGCGCAACGCCGCATGCTCGAAGTGCGCGCCGATTCCCGCGGTGCTCACGGCTGCGGCGCGGGCGCGGCCGACGACGGTGGCGACACCTGCAGGTCGGCACTGACCGGCTGCGCGATGCCGCCCTGGAACTGCACCCAGATCGGCGTGCGCTGGACCTGCCCCAGCGGGCTCATGCTGAGCTGGCCGGTCGCGCCAGGCAGGTAGCTGTCGGGATGGGTTTGCAACCAGCCCAGGTAGGGCAGCAGCGCGTAGGCATCCATGCCGAATGCGAACAGGCGCGCGGCGGGGCCCGTCGCGGTTTCCAGCTGCTGCGCCAGCGCCGCGTGCCCCGGCAGCCCGGCCTGCGCGTCATAGAGCCACGGCTCGTCGCAGAACTGCACGCCGTCGAGGTCGCCATCCGCGGTGGCGTTGGGAATGCCCGAATAGATCATCGACGTCGCGAATACCGGCAGCGTCGAGCGCGCGAGGCGCAGTTGCGGCAGCAGCAGGCGTCCCTGGATCGGGCGCAGCAGCGCGACGACGCCGGTTTCGGGGCCCGGGTTGGCCACCGCCGCCGCCGCCTGGCTGGCGAAATCCACCGCGCTGCGCGGCAGCACGACGTCGTGGGCGATCTGTCCGCCCAGGCTGGTGAACTGGGCGCGGAAGGCGTCGAAGGTGCGCGACGCGGTGTCATCGTCGCTGCGGAACACGATGGCCGTGTGCAGGCCCTGTTCCACCATGTGCGCGGCAAGCTGCGCGCCCTCGGCTTCCGGCATCAGGCCGAACTCGGTGCTGCCCGTCGGCGGGTGCGCGTCGTTTTGCGGATGGTTCAGCGCCAGCACCGGCACCGCCAGCGTGGACTGGGCGAACACGGCGCCCACCGCGGCGCGGCTCAAGGGCCCGACGACGAGTTGCGCGCCGTCGCCGACCGCCTGCTGGTAGGCTGCGAGCGCGCCGCTCGGCGTACCGCCCGTGTCGTAGACCTTGATGCTCGGACGGTGCCCTTCGGCGGCGGGGGCGCGGAAGTAGGCCATGAAGAACCCGTCGCGCACCGCCTGCGCGGCGACCGCGACCGGCCCGGTCGCGGGCAGCAGCAGTGCCACGCGCGCGGGCATCGCGTAGCCCTGTGGTGGCGCGCCGCCGACCAGCGTGCCCACCGGCTGCGCCGGATGTGGCAACACCTGCACCGCGGCGCCACCGCGCTGGCCGAGCGCCTGCGTCACGTAGGGCACCAGTGGATCGTCCGGTGCCAGGGTGGACTTGAACTGGGCGAGGCCCGCGTGGCCCATCCCGACGAGCACCGCCACCGCACGTTGGCGTGCGGCCGCCTGCACCGCGGCCGGCAGCAGCGTCACGCGCTGGACCAGCGCCCGTGCCGCGCCAACCCGGTCACCCAGCAGCAGACGTGCGCGCGCGGTGACGTCGAGGGCCTGGTTCTGGACTTCGGCGGGAGCGGACGCCGGCAGCGACGCCAGTTGCTTGAGTGCGGCGTCGGCGTGGCCCGCGTGCAGGCTCGCGTCGGCCATCAGCACCTGGTAGCGCGCCGCATCGCCCGCGGCGAGATGTCGCGGATTGACCTCGCGCAGCAATGCCGCGGTGCGCTCGAACTGGCCGAGCGAGCGATAGCTTGCCGCGGCGCCGAGGTCGGCGCGATCCCGCAGCGCGGGGTACGCCTGCGCCGCCGCCTGGAAGGCCGTGGCGGCGGCCGCGAAATTGCCTGCGCGGTAAAGCTCCTGCGCGTGGGCGTATTGCGCCTCGGCTGCCGGGCTTGCGGTGGGTGGCGCCGCCGGGCCCAGCGTGGCGCAGCCGGCCATGGCCAAGGCACCAGCGAGCGCTGCGATGCAGGCCAACCACCGGATTCTGTGCATGCATCCTCCGCGCTTCGGTACGGCGTTTGGGCGATGATAGTGGATCGCATCCTCGTGACGGTCGCGCGCGCCATGGCCAATCCCTCAAGCGGTACCCTGTGGGTGATCGCCACGCCCATCGGCAACCTTGGCGATCTTTCGCCGCGCGCCATCGAGGTGCTGCGCGCCGCCAGCATCGTCGCTGCCGAAGACACGCGGCACAGCGAGACCCTGCTGCAGCACTTCGGCATCGCGGCGCGCCTGACCGCACTGCACGAGTACAACGAGCGCGCCGCGGTCGCCGGACTCATCGCGCGGTTGCAGGCCGGCGAGGACGTGGCGCTGGTGTCCGACGCCGGCACGCCGCTCGTCAGCGATCCGGGCTTTCGGCTGGTGCGTGCGGCGCGCGAAGCCGGCATCACGGCGGCGCCGGTGCCGGGGGCGTGCGCGGCGATTGCCGCGTTGTCGGTGGCCGGCCTGCCGAGCGATCGTTTCGTATTCGAAGGATTCCTGCCGGCGAAGGCGACGGCGCGCCGTGCGCGGCTGCGCGAACTCATCGACGAGCCGCGCACGCTGGTGGTGTATGAGTCTTCGCATCGCATCGAGGCATGCACCGCCGACCTGCGCGACGAGCTGGGCGCCGGGCGCGAAGCGCGGTTGCTGCGCGAACTCACGAAGCTCCACGAGACCTGCCTTGGCGCGACGCTGGGCGAGATCGCCGCGCGCGTGGCCGCCGATCCCGAGCAGCGTCGCGGCGAATGCGTTTTGGTTATCGCGGGCTGCGGCGACGCGGCCGACGCGAAGCTCGTCGAAGGCCGGCGCGTGTACGCGCTGCTGCGCGGGGAACTTGCGCCCGCGCAGGCGGCCAAGCTTGCCGCGGCCATCAGCGGCGCGCCGCGCAAGGCGCTGTACGTGCCCTGATATCATCGTCCCCGGAGTCGGCCGGACAGTCGCGTCGTTCGCAAGAGCGCCGAGGAAAGTCCGGGCTCCGCAGGGCAGGGTGCCAGGTAACGCCTGGGCGGCGCGAGCCGACGGACAGTGCAACAGAAAGAAACCGCCGATGGCCCGGCAACGGGATCAGGCAAGGGTGAAATGGTGCGGCAAGAGCGCACCGCGAGTCGGGCAACCGACCGGCACGGCAAACCCCACCCGGAGCAAGACCAAATAGGGGAACGATGGTGTGGCCCGCACCGTTCCCGGGTTGGTTGCTTGAGCCTGCCGGCGACGGCTGGCCTAGATGAATGACTGTCACGCCGCAAGGCGCACAGGACCCGGCTTACAGGCCGACTCCATTGTTTTTGCGTTCATCCCTGAACGCGGCTTCGTCCGACGTGCCCGCACCCCGTGCGTGGTTGAGCCATCGGCGCCGGAACGGCCGTCCCCGGCCTGACTTTTCGCGGGGCTTGCGTTCATCCCTGAACGCGGCTTCGTCCGACGCGCCCGCGCCCCGTGCGTGGTTGAGCCATCGGCGCCGGAACGGCCGTCCCTGGCCTGACTTTTCGCGAAGCTTGCGTTCATCCCTGAACGCGGCTTCGTCCGATGCGCCCGCACCCCGTGCGTGGTTGGGCCATCGGCGCCAGAACGGCCGTCCCTGGCCTGACTTTTCGCGGGGCTTGCGTTCATCCCTGAACGCGGCTTCGTCCGATGCGCCCGCACCCCGTGTGTGGTTGAGCCATCGGCGCCAGAACGGCCATCCTGGCCTGACTTTTCGCGGGGCTTGCGGTCATCCACGGGCCAGCGAGGTTGGTGACGCTTCCGGTTCATGCGGCTGGCTGCGACCTGAACCCAGATCGCCTCCGATCGTTCCCCTTGCGCTCGGTTCGCGCCCGGGACGGCAAAGGCGTGACAGGTGAAATCTTTTGCTTTCAATGACCTTGCGGACGTAGCTCAGGAAGCACCTCAAATTTTGTCAGGCCTTCGCCTTTCCTATTGATCTACAAGCAAAAATTGCTTGACAGTCTCAATCCCTGCGACTAACGTGGGTTTCCGTGTAGTTCAGTGGGAATACGTGGAAACGCGCAGGGTATGTTCCAGGGCGAAACCGCAATCACGGTGGATGACAAGGGACGACTGGCCGTACCCACGGCTTATCGCGAGCTGATCGCGCGCGCGTGCAACAACCACTTGGTCGTGACCTACAACCCGTTCGAGCAGGGTTGCCTGTGGATTTATCCACTGCCCGAGTGGGAAACCGTCAGGGATCGCGTCAACCAGTTGTCCAACATCCGGCGCGTGCACCGTGACCTGCAGTTGAAGCTGGTCGGCGCCGCCGCCCCCGTCGAACTGGACAGCGCCGCGCGGATCCTGCTGCCGGCCAGCCAGCGGGCCGCCGCCGGCATCGAGAAGAAGGCGGTGCTGCTCGGCATGGGCAGCAAGTTCGAGTTGTGGAGCGATGCGGCCCACCTCGCCAAGATCCAGCAAACGATCGGCGAGGAGGAAGTCAGCGAGGAAATGGCAGGGCTGAAGTTGTGAGGCCCGCCCTCGCCGCACGGCGGGCGGTTTCGGATCGGGTGCGGCACGCGCGGAGCGACCGCCGCAGGCGTGCAGGGTGGAGCCAGGCCATGCCGGCAACGCAGGATCGCCACCAGGGGCTGGTACACGTGCCGGTGCTGCGGAACGCGGTGCTGACGGGACTCGATCCGCGCCCCGCGGGTTGCTACCTCGATGGCACCTTCGGCCGCGGCGGTCATGCGCGGGCGCTGCTCGATCGGCTCGGGCCCGAGGGCCGCCTGCTGGTGATGGACCGCGATCCGGCGGCCGTCGAGGTTGCGCATGCGATGTTCGACGCCGACCCGCGCGTCTCGATCCGCCACGCGAATTTTTCCGGCCTGGCCGAGTGGGAAGCGGCGCGCGCCGGCGTGGACGGCATCCTGCTGGACCTCGGCGTGTCCTCGCCGCAGCTCGACGATGCCACGCGCGGATTTTCGTTTCAGGCGGATGCGCCGCTCGACATGCGCATGGACACGACCACCGGTGAGACCGCGGCCACGTTTCTCGCACGCGCCAGCGAGGCCGAAATCGCCGACGTGTTGTATCGCTACGGCGAAGAGCGCATGAGCCGGCGCCTCGCGCAGGCGATCGTTACGCGTCGTGGCGCCGACCCGATCCGCAGCACGCGTGAGCTGGCCGAACTGGTGGAGCGGGTGCTCGGCCGGCGCGAACGCCACAAGCACCCCGCGACGCGCACGTTCCAGGCGCTCCGGCTCAAGGTCAACGATGAGCTGGGTGAGCTCGAACGCGCGCTGCCGGCCGCGGTGTCGGTGTTGAAGCCGGGCGGTCGCCTCGCGGTCATCAGTTTCCATTCGCTCGAGGATCGCATCGTCAAGCAGTTCATCCGCGGGCCACAGGCGCCGCGCGGTCCGCGCGGGCTGCCGCCATTGGCGGTACCGGCGACGCCGCTGCGCGCGCTCGAGCGCGTGTTGCCCGACGCCGCGGAGATCGAACGCAATCCCCGGGCGCGGTCGGCGGTGCTGCGGGTGGCCGAGAAGCTCGCCGCAGGAGGCGCGGCATGAGGACCGTCGGCGTGCTCGCGGTCGGCGTACTGCTGCTGGCGGTGGTCGTGACCGGCATCGCCGTGGTGTGGGCGCGCCATCAGGACCGCGTGGCGTTCATGCAACTGTCCGCGCTGCAGAACCAGCGCGACGCCCTGAACGTCGAATTTGGCCGCCTCGAGCTCGAGCAGGCCACGTGGGCCAGTCCCTCGCGCATCGAGCAGGTCGCGCGTGGCCAGTTGGGCATGATCAGTCCGCCCGCGTCCAGCGTCGAGATGATCCGGCAGTGAACCCGCGCCGCCCGCCCGAATCCACCTCGCGCCCGCCGCGCCATCCGCGCCCGGATACGCGCAAGCGCATGCTGCTGGTCGCGGGGGTGCTGGGCCTCGCCAGCGTCGGCCTGATCGCGCGCGCGATCGACCTGCAGGTGGTGCACCAGAAGTTCCTGCAGGCGCAGGGCGACGCCAGGTTCCTGCGCGACGTGCCGATCCCGGTCTCGCGGGGCACCATCTACGACCGCAACGGCGTGCCGCTCGCGGTGTCGACGCCGATGCTCTCGCTGTGGGCCAATCCCGAACAGCTGCTGCAGCATGCAAACCGCATTCCGGAATTGGCCAAGGCGCTCGATGTCAACGCCGTCGACCTCGCGCGCAAGCTGGAAAAGCGCAGCGACCGCGAGTTCGTGTACCTGCGCCGGCTGATGCCGCCAGCGGCCGCCAAGGCCGTGCTGGCGCTGGATATTCCCGGCGTCAACGCGCAGCGCGAGTACAAGCGCTACTACCCCGATGGCGCGGCGACCGCCCACGTGCTCGGGTTCACCAACGTCGATGACCACGGCCAGGAAGGCCTGGAACTCGCCTACGACGGCTGGCTGGCCGGCAAGCCCGGCGAGAAGCGCGTGATCCGCGACCGCTTCGGGCGCATCGTCGAGAACGTCGAGCAGATCCGCGCGCCGGTGCCCGGGCGCAACATCACGCTGAGCATCGACAGCCGTATCCAGTACCTCGCGTATTCGGCGCTCTCCGAGGCCATCGAAAAGCGCCACGCCGCCTCGGGGTCGATGGTGATCCTCGATCCGCGCAACGGCGAGATTCTGGCGATGGTCAACGTGCCCTCGTACAACCCCAATGATCTCGACCACAGCACCGCCGAGCAGCGCCGCAACCGCGCGGTGACGGACGTGACCGAGCCCGGCTCGACCATGAAGCCGTTCACCATCAGCACGGCGCTGGAGTCGGGCAAGTGGACGCCGACCACGCCGATCAACACCAATCCCGGCTGGTTCGTCATCGACGGCCACACGATACGCGACGACAGCAACAACGGGCTGATCGACGTCAGCCACGTCATCACCTATTCCAGCAACGTCGGTGCGTCGAAGATTTCGCTGACGCTGACCGCGCAGCAGATGGACAAGGTGCTGCACCAGTTTGGTTTCGGATCCAGCACGGGCAGTGGCTTTCCGGGCGAGGTGGGCGGCTTCATCCCGCCGCCGCGGACCTGGGGTGATTTCGTCAAGGCCACGATCGCGTTCGGCTACGGCCTCAACGTCACCGCGTTGCAGCTGGCGGACGCGTACGCCGCGATCGCCGACGGCGGCATCCGGCACACGCCGACGTTCATCAAGGGCGACGACAGCCCGGGCGTGCGCGCCGAGCCCGCGGAGATCGCCAGCGAGATCATGGCGATGCTGCGCACGGTCGTGACCCCGCAGGGGACCGCGCCGCAGGCGGCGATTCCCGACTACACCGTGGCCGGCAAGACCGGCACGGCGCATCTTGCGATTGCCGGCGGCTACGCCAAGAACCGCTACGCGGCGCTGTTTGCAGGCATCGTTCCAGCCACCGATCCGCGTCTCGTCGGCGTCGTCATCGTGCGCGACGCGGGGGGCCGCGGCAACGAATACTTCGGCGGCCTGGTATCGGCGCCGGTGTTCCGCGAGGTCATGACCGGCGCGCTGCGCCTGCTCGACATCCCGCCCGACAACGTGCAGCAGTGGTACGCCGGCGGGCCGGTCACGCCGGCGCCCGCGCCGCCGGCACCGCCGGCACCACAGCCTCCCGCCGCGCCCGCGCAACCCGCGCCGACCGCGGTCGCTACGCGCCAGACGTCCGGGGTGACGCCATGAGCGCGATGCGGCTCGACGCCCTGCTCGCCGGCATCGCGAGGCCCGCGCGCGGCGACCGCCGCGTGTCGGGGCTGACGCTGGATTCGCATAGCGTCCGTCCGGGCGACGCCTTCGTGGCGCTTGCGGGTATGCAGCACCACGGCATCGAGTTTGCGCCTGCGGCGGTTCGCGCGGGCGCGGTGGCCGTCATTGCCGAAGCGGCGGCCGCGCAGGATCGTGCCGCCCTCCCGGCGCGGGGGAAGGTATCTGAAGAGGGCACCACGGACGCCATCTGGATCGACCAGCTGCGCCAGCATCTGGGTGCCATCGCCGCGCGCTTTTACGGCGACCCTTCGGCGGCGATGACCGTCGTTGGCGTCACTGGCACCAGTGGCAAGACCTCGACGGTGCAGCTGCTGGCGCAGGCGTTCACGCAGCTCGGCCACCGCTCGGCCACCATCGGCACGCTCGGCGCGGGCCTCGATGGCGCGCTGCACGCGGGCGCCCGCACCACGCCCGACGTCATCCAGGTGCACGGATTCATGGCCGGGTTCCGCGCCGAGGGTGCGACGCACGTTGCGATGGAAGTGTCCTCGCACGCGCTGGACCAGCGGCGTGTCGACGGCGTGCACTTCGACATCGCGGTATTCACCAACCTTACCCGCGATCATCTTGATTACCACAAGACCATGGAAGCCTACGGCGCGGCCAAGGCCAAGCTGTTTGCGTGGCCGGGCCTCGCCGCCGCGGTGATCGACGTCGACGACGCGTTTGGCCGTAAGCTGACCGGGCGGGTCACCCGGGGCGCGCGGGTCATCCGCTACGGCGTCCGGTCCGGGGACGTGGACGTGCGCGCGACGGACATTGCGACGCACACTGACGGCACCGATTTCACGCTCATCACGCCGTGGGGCGACGCGCGCGTCGCCAGCCGGCTGCTGGGACGCTTCAACGTCGCCAACCTGCTGGCGGTGGCGGGTGTGCTGGGCGCGCTCGACGTGCCGTTCGCGAAAATCCACGCGGCGCTGGCAACCCTGCAACCCGTTGCGGGTCGCATGAACCGGCTCGGCGGTGGTGCGTTGCCGCTCATCGTCGTCGACTACTCGCACAAGCCCGACCCGCTGGAGCAGGTCCTGACGACCCTGCGTGAGCACTGTGCGGGCCGGCTCACCTGTGTCTTTGGGTGCGGTGGCGAGCGCGATGCCGGCAAGCGGCCGTTGATGGGCGCGATCGCCGAACGGCTGGCCGATCGCGTCGTCGTCACCGACGACAACCCACGCGGCGAGGACGGCGACGCGATCGTTGCGCAGATTCTCGCCGGCATGCACGCGCCCGGACACGCGCGGGTCGAACGCGATCGTGCGCGCGCCATCGCGGGCGCGCTTGCCGAGGCGCACGCGGGCGACGTGGTGCTGATCGCCGGCAAGGGTCACGAAACCTATCAGGAGATCGCGGGCCACAAGCGGCCGTTCAACGACCTTGACGTGGCGCGCGCCGCGCTGGAGGCCCGCCCATGCTGAACCTGCACCTCAAGGACATCGCGGTGTGGACGCGTGGCCTGCTGCAGGGCGCCGACATCGAGGCGCGCGGCGTGTCGACGGATTCGCGCACGCTCGCCGCGGGCGACCTCTTCGTGGCGCTGGCGGGCGAGGCGCACGATGGGCACGACCACGTGGTGGACGCCGCCGCGCGGGGTGCGGTCGGAGCGATCGTGACCCATCCGGTCAGCGCGGACCTGCCGCAGATCGTCGTCGCCGACACGCTGCAGGCGCTGGGTGATCTGGCGAGCGCGGTGCGCGCCCAGCGCGACGTGATCGCCATCGGCATCACGGGTTCCAACGGCAAGACCAGCGTCAAGACGCTGACGGCCGGCATCCTGTCCCGCTGCGGCGCGACCCACGCGACCCGGGGCAGCTTCAACAACGAGATCGGGCTGCCGCTGACCCTGCTCACGATGCCCGCGGACACGCGCTACGCCGTACTCGAAATGGGCGCGGGCAAGCCGGGCGACATCGCCTATCTGGCCGGCATTGCGCGTCCGCGCATCGGCCTCGTCAACAACGTCGGGCCCGCGCACCTCGAGCGCCTGCATTCGCTGGAGGGCATTGCCGAGACGAAGGGCGCGATGTACCAGGCGCTGCCGCCCGATGGCGTGGCGGTCATCAACGCCGACGACGCGTTTGCGGTGTACTTCGCGGGGCTTGCGGGCAGCCGGCGCATCCTGCGCTTTGGCCTCGATGCCGGGGCCGACGTCGGCGCGCGCGACATTCATCTGGGCGCCGAAGGCAGCGAATTCGAACTCGTGTTGCCGAACGCGGGCGCACGCGTCGCGCTGCCGCTGCCCGGTCGCCACAACGTCGCCAACGCGCTGGCCGCGGCCGCGCTCGCGCACGCGGCCGGCGCCGATGCCCACGCGATCGTGGCCGGGCTGGATGCGGCGGTCGCAGTCGCCGGACGCTTGCGCCGGCGCGTTTCGCCCGCGGGCTGGGTGCTGTTCGACGACAGCTACAACGCCAATCCGGGTTCGGCGCTGGCGGCGGTCGCGACGCTTGCCCTGCAGCCCGGCGAGCGCTGGCTGGTGCTGGGCAACATGGCGGAACTCGGTCCCGACACCGCGGCGTTGCACGCCCGCATCGGCGAGGCCGCGCGCGCGCAGGGCCTGACTCGGCTGTACGCCGTCGGTGCATCGGCAGCCGAGGCGGCGCATGCGTTCGGGGTGGACGCGCACGCGTTTGCCGAGCAGGCGCCCCTGGTCGCTGCGCTGCGCCGCGACCTGCACGCGGGCGTGAGCGTGCTGGTCAAGGGTTCGCACTCGTCGCACATGGAGCGCGTGGTGGCGGCGCTGCTGGACGATGCCACCGGAGGGGCGCCGCATGCTGCTTGAGCTCGCGCGCTGGCTGGAACAGTACTTCGGGGCGTTCCGACTGTTCGACTTCATCACCTTCCGCACGATCATGGCGGCGCTCACCGCGCTGTTCGTGTCGCTGTTCGCGGGGCCGTGGACCATCCGCGAGCTCACCAAGCTCAAGGCCGGCCAGGTCGTGCGCGACGATGGGCCAAAGTCACACCTGGCCAAGGCAGGGACGCCGACGATGGGCGGCGTGCTGATCCTCGCCGCGGTCCTGGTCGCAACCCTGTTGTGGGGCGACCTTGCCAGCCGTTATCTGTGGGTCGTCATCGCGGTGACGCTGGCCTGCGGCGTGATCGGGTTCTACGACGATTACCGCAAACTGGTGTTGAAGGATCCGCACGGCTTGCCGGCGCGCTGGAAATACCTGGCACAGTCGGTGGTCGGCCTCATCGCCGCGCTGTTCCTGTTCCACACCGCCAACGTGCCGGCGGCGACCGCACTGTACGTGCCGCTCTTCAAGCACGTGGTCATTCCGCTGGGCGCGGGCTTCGTGGTCATGGCGTATTTCTGGATCGTCGGGTTTTCCAACGCGGTGAATCTCACCGACGGCCTGGATGGCCTCGCGATCATGCCGGCGGTGCTGGTCGCCGCGGCGCTGGGCGCGTTCGCCTATCTCGCCGGCAACGCGGTGTTCTCGCAGTACCTCGGCATTCCCTCGATTCCAGGCGCGGGCGAACTTGCGGTGTTCTGTGGCGCGCTGACCGGCGCCGGCCTTGGCTTCCTGTGGTTCAACACCTATCCCGCACAGGTGTTCATGGGCGACGTCGGCGCGCTCGCGATCGGCGCCGCGCTCGGCTGCGTCGCCGTGATCGTGCGCCAGGAAATCATCCTGCTGGTGATGGGCGGCCTGTTCGTGGTGGAAACCGCGTCGGTGATGCTGCAGGTCGGCAGCTTCAAGCTGACCGGCAAGCGCATCTTCCGGATGGCGCCCATTCATCACCACTTCGAGCTGAAAGGCTGGCCCGAGCCGCGCGTGATCGTGCGCTTCTGGATCGTGTCGGTGGTGCTGGTGCTGGTCGGCTTGGCGACGTTGAAGGTCCGGTGATGGCGAACTGGTTTGCTCCTTCGCAGGCGGTGCGCAAATACGGCCCCCAGGGCCGCCACGACCCGTGGCTGCTGCTGGCCATCACGGCGCTGGTGGCGTTCGGCATCGTGATGATCGCGTCGAGTTCGATCGCGGTGGCCGAGAACCAGCACATCGGCGAATTCCATTACCTGAAGCGGCACCTGCTGTTCCTGGCGGTCGGCGGCGCCGGCGCCGCGTGGATCGCGCTGAAGATCGAGCTCGATTGGCTCGAGCGCTATTCCGGTCGGCTGCTGTTGCTGACCATCCTGCTGCTGCTGCTGGTGTTCCTGCCGCACGTCGGCATGCGCGTCAACGGTGCGCGGCGCTGGGTCAACCTTGGCATTTCGGGCTTCCAGCCCGTCGAGCTGGCCAAGCTCACGGTGGTGCTGTACGTCGCCAGTTACCTCGTGCGCCATCGCGAGGGCGTCGAAACGAAATTCCTGGGGGCGGTGAAACCCGTGGCGGTTGCCGGGATCACCGCGGTGTTGCTGCTGGCGCAGCCCGACTTCGGTTCGGCGGCGCTGATCGGCGTGGTGACGATCGGCATGCTGTGGCTGGGCGGTGCGCGCATGCGCAATCTCCTCATCATGGGCCTGCCGCTGGTTCCGCTTGGCGCGTACCTCGCGCTGTCGACCGACTATCGCGTCAAGCGCCTGACCTCGTTCCTCGATCCGTGGAAGGATCCGTTCAACAACGGCTTCCAGTTGACCCAGGCGCTCATCGCGGTGGGCCGCGGCAAATGGTTGGGAGTGGGCCTGGGTGGCAGCGTACAGAAGCTGTTCTATCTGCCCGAGGCGCACACCGATTTCATCCTGGCCGTGATCGCCGAGGAGCTCGGCTTCGTCGGCGTGCTGTTCGTGCTGGCGCTGTTCGCTCTGTTGGTGGGGCGCGGCCTGCAGCTGGGGTTGCGCGGCGTCGAGCTGGGCCAGCATCGCGCGGGCTATCTTGCATTCGGCAT
>DASTNI010000039.1:0-42428 GCA_035720985.1 Rhodanobacteraceae bacterium
TTTTTCCCCCCCCCCCCCCCCCCCCCCGCCAGACGTTCCTCGCAAGGCCGAACGTTCGGCTGCAAATCAGCTCGCCCCAACGCCGGCAGGGCGGAAGCCTGGGCTACCTCTAGGTACACGTTTAGGTACGCGGCATGGCTACAACACTGCGCATACGTTGCCTACACAGGTACACGCTTAGGTACACACAGGTACAAAAACGCGCGTTGGACGAGAATGGCGCTTTCGCTAAGTGATTGTTTCACAACATCCAGTGGTGGGCAGTACAGGGATCGAACCTGTGACCCCTACCATGTCAAGGTAGTGCTCTACCGCTGAGCTAACTGCCCACTGGCACGGTTGAAGGGGCACACGTGCCGCGACGACAACCGGTCGCGCAGTGTAGCGGGATCGCGGCGATGGCTCAATTGCGACGTTGACGCCCCGCGGGTGCTGCACTAACTTCACGGCTTGCCAAGGGTGGCCGGTTCGACTCGGCCGAGCGTGCGACATGGACACTACGACCTTTACGATCTGACTGACGCGCCTTGGCGGGACATGAGGGCGCGCGGCGCCCTTTTTTTGTTGCGTCACGCTTGCCTCGGCCCGCCCGTGGCTCCACCGCGGTCGTCTCGATCGCACCTGCAGTGACACGCACATGATCACGATTACGCTTCCGGACCACAGCACCAAATCCTTCGACGCGCCGCCCAGCGTGCGCGACGTCGCGGCGTCCATCGGCGCGGGGTTGGCCAAGGCCGCGCTGGCGGGCAAGGTCGACGGCAAGGTGATGGACCTTTCGCGCAGCATCGAGCACGACGCGCGGGTCGAGATCATCACCGAGAAGTCACCGGAGGCGCTGGACATCATCCGGCACTCGACGGCGCACCTTCTGGCGCAGGCGGTGCAGCGGCTCCATCCCGGCACCCAGGTGACGATCGGACCGGTGATCGAGGATGGCTTTTATTACGACTTCGCGCCCAAGGGCGAACCGTTCAAACCCGAGGACCTGCCCGCGATCGAAGCCGAGATGCACAAGCTCGCCAAGGAAGCCGAGCCGCTCACGCGCAGCGTGAAGTCGCGCGACGAAGCGGTGAAATTTTTCCGCGGCATCGGCGAGGCCTACAAGGCCGAGATCATCGAGTCGATCCCGGCCGGCGAGGAGCTTTCGCTCTATACCCAGGGCGAGTTCACCGACCTGTGCCGCGGACCGCACGTGCCGGATACGGGGCGCCTCAAGGCCTTCAAGCTCATGAAGACGGCGGGCGCCTACTGGCGTGGCGATTCCAACAACGCGATGCTGTCGCGCATCTACGGCACGGCGTGGTTGAACGACAAGGACCTCAAGGCGTATCTCACGCGCATCGAGGAGGCCGAGAAGCGCGACCACCGCAAGCTCGGCAAGCAGTTGGACCTCTTCCACATGCAGGAAGAGGCGCCAGGCATGGTGTTCTGGCACCCCAAGGGCTGGACGATGTACCAGCTGGTGCAGGACTACATGCGCGGCGTCTACCGCGACGGCGGCTACGACGAGGTGCATTGCCCGTCCATCCTTGATGTGTCGCTGTGGAAGAAGTCGGGCCACTGGGACAACTACAAGGAGAACATGTTCTTTACCGAGTCGGAGAAACGTACCTATGCGGTGAAGCCCATGAACTGCCCGGGCCACGTGCAGATCTTCAAGAACACGCTGCATAGCTATCGCGACCTGCCGGTGCGCATCGCCGAATTCGGTGGCTGCACGCGCAACGAGCCGTCGGGCGCGCTGCACGGGCTCATGCGCGTGCGTGCATTCACCCAGGATGACGGCCACATCTTTTGCACCGAGGACCAGATCGAGTCCGAGGTGGTGGCGTTTCACCGTCAGGCACTGAAGGTGTATCAGGACTTCGGTTTCAAGGACGTGGAGCTGATGCTGGCGCTGCGCCCCGACGCGCGCATCGGCGACGATGCCATCTGGGACAAGGCCGAGGATGCGCTGCGTGCGGCCCTGCGCAAGGCGGGTGCGAAGTGGAAGGAGCTGCCGGGCGAGGGGGCGTTCTACGGCCCCAAGATCGAATACCACCTGCGTGATGCGATTGGGCGCGACTGGCAGCTCGGCACCATGCAGGTCGATTTTTCGATGCCAGGGCGGCTGGGCGCCGAGTACGTCGGCGAGGATTCCCAGCGTCACACCCCCGTGATGCTGCACCGCGCCATCGTAGGGTCGATGGAGCGTTTCATCGGCATCCTGATCGAACATCACGCCGGCAACTTCCCGACCTGGCTGGCACCCGTGCAGGCGGTGGTGCTCAGCATCACCGATGCCCAGGCCGATTATGTCGAGCAGGTTGCACATGGGCTGACGGCCGCCGGTTTCCGGGTACAGGCGGATTTGCGCAACGAGAAAATCGGCTATAAAATTCGCGAGCATACGTTGCACAAGGTGCCGTGGCTGCTCGTGGTCGGTGACCGCGAGAAGGCCAACGGCACCGTTTCCGTGCGTACGCGTTCGGGGGAAGATCTGGGCAGCTTGGCACTGCCGGCTTTCATCGATCGCCTGAAGGCCGAGGATGGCCCACGCTGACGGATGTGGCCAGGCATGCTGGCAGACTGACGAGGAGTAGAAGGTATCGCCACCGAAAACAAGCGAAATCGGCGCAACCACGAGATCCATGTTCCAAGCATGCGGGTCATCGGCGCCGACGGTGAACAGGTCGGAATTCTGGGCCGGGACGAGGCCTTGGCGCTGGCCGAGGAAGCGGGATTGGACTTGGTTGAAATCCAGCCGAACGCCGACCCGCCGGTGTGCCGCGTCATGGATTTCGGCAAGTTCAAGTTTGAGCAGCAAAAAAAGGCCGCCGCGCAGCGCAAGAAATCCAAGCAGGTCGAGATCAAGGAAGTGAAGTTCCGCCCGACCACCGACGTTGGCGACTACAACATCAAGCTGCGGAACATGACACGCTTCCTTGAAGATGGCGACAAGGTCAAGGTCAACGTCCGTTTCCGCGGTCGCGAAATGCGGCACCAGGAACTGGGGATCGAGCTGGCCAAGCGGATCCAGGGCGACATCAGCGAAATCGGGCTGGTCGACCAGTTTCCGCGCATGGAAGGGCGCCAGATGACCATGATGATCAGCCCGAAGAAGAAGTAGTTGAACGAGACGGGGGCTTCGGGCGTTGAGACGAAGCGAACCCGTACGATGCCCACTTGCTCTCTCGTCCCACGGCTTTCTCGTTGGGGATAGGGGAAAGCGTGAGGAGAAAGCGTTTCGCCCAACCGGCGCGCCCCGGTGGATGCAGAACGCGGTCTCACCTCAACCCTTTCCCCCGCATGCAAATCGTGCGGGGGGAAAGACGGAGGAAAATCCACCTGCCGCGGAGCGGCCGGTGGAATCGTGGAGTCGGCCGCATCGACCTTCACGTCCACAAGCCGGCAAGGGCATGGATGGAAAGCGCGATCACTTGGTCGCCGCCCGCGCCAGTCACCAACATCGACAACGGAGTGGTACATGCCAAAGATCAAGACCAACCGGGCCGCTGCCAAGCGGTTCCGCAAGACCGCGTCCGGCAAGTTCAAGGCCGGACACGCCTTCAAGTCGCACATCCTCACCAAGAAGGCGACCAAGCGCAAACGCGGCCTGCGCGCCCCCAACCACGTGCATGAGTCCGACACCAAGCGTGTCGCCCGCATGCTGCCCTACGCGTAAGGAGACCGACCATGGCACGAGTCAAACGTGGCGTCACCGCACGCGCACGGCACAAGAAAACGCTGAAACTGGCCAAGGGTTATTTCAACGCCCGTCGCAAGGTCTACCGCGCTGCCAAGCAGGCGGTCGCCAAGGCACAGCAGTACGCGTACATCGGCCGCAAGCAGAAGAAGCGCCAGTTCCGGGCGCTGTGGATCATCCGCATCAACGCGGCCGCGCGCCAGTTCGGGCTGTCCTACAGCCGGCTGGTGAACGGCCTCGACAAGGCGGGAATCACGATCGATCGCAAGGTGCTGGCGGATCTCGCCGTGCACGACATTGCGGCCTTTGGTGCGATCGCCGAGAAGGCCAAGGCCAGCCTGGCCGCCTGAGGCGGCGAACCTGGCCAGTCGCTGGATCGGCGGCTGACGTGTCGACGTCGCCTGCACCATCCCGAAGGCATGCCGAGGCCAAGCTTCGCCACATGAGAATGCCCCGGCGGACCAGTGCCGCGGGCGCACGGGTGATCTCGACGGCGTGGTCCGCGCGATGCTGCGCAAAATGCGTACCGCCTTCGCGGGCGACCGCGGCCGATGCATCGGTGCGTGATCGCACCGTGTGCGACCCGCGACCTGCCTTCACCCGTGGCGAGTCTTGGTGGTGCGCGCTTCGACGCTCGGATCCGTAAGCTATGATGCAGGGAAGCGGAGAGGGGCTCTGGCCTGCTCTCCGCTTTGCCGTTGACGGGGAGTGCGATGGACAGCTTGACGCAACGCGTGGACGAGGCCCTGGCGGCGATTGCGGCCGCCGTATCGCTGGACGCGCTGGAATCGCAACGCGTGGCCCTGCTTGGCAAGAGCGGCAGCATCACGGCCGAGCTCAAGGCGCTCGGCAAGCTGCCGCCCGATGCGCGCAAGGCGCGCGGCGCCGAGGTCAACGTCGCCAAGCAGACCATTGCGGCCGCGCTGGCGGCCCGGCGCGAGGCCCTGCAGGGTGCCGCGCTCGAGCGACGCCTGGCGAGCGAGGGCGTGGATGTCACCCAGCCCGGCCGCGGCGGCGACCGCGGCACGGTCCATCCGCTGACGCAAACCCGTCGGCGCATCGAAGCCATTTTTGCGCAGCTTGGTTATGCCGTGGCCGAAGGCCCCGAGATCGAGGACGACTGGCACAACTTCGAGGCGCTCAACTTCCCCGCGCACCATCCCGCGCGGGCGATGCACGATACCTTCTATTTCGGCGACGGCCGGATGCTGCGCACGCACACCTCGCCGGTGCAGATCCGCACCATGCAGGGCCGCCAGCCTCCCGTCCGCATCATCGCGCCCGGCAAGGTCTATCGCGCGGATTCCGATCAGACGCACTCGCCGATGTTCCACCAGGTCGAGGGCCTGCTGGTGGACGAGTCCGCGTCGTTTGGCGACCTGATCGGAACCCTCAAGGCGTTCGTTGCCGCGTTCTTCGGTCGCGCGTTCGAGATGCGCTTCCGACCGAGCTATTTCCCGTTCACCGAACCCTCGGCCGAGGTCGACATCCGCTGGGACACCAACGGCGGCTCGCGCTGGCTCGAGGTCTTGGGGTGCGGGATGGTGCACCCGAACGTGCTGCGCAACTGCGGCATCGATGCCGAACGCTACACCGGGTTTGCGTTCGGCATGGGCGTCGAACGCCTGACGATGCTGCGCTATGGCGTCACCGACCTGCGCGCGTTCTTCGAGAACGACGTGCGGTTCCTGGCGCAGTTCGCGTGAGGAGCGGGGCATGAAGTTTTCCGAAAACTGGCTGCGCGAGCGTGTCGAATTCGAGGGCGATACCGCGGCGCTGGCCCGGCGCCTGACCTTGAGCGGACTGGAAGTCGCCGGCACCGAAGTCATCGGTGGCGCGCTCGAGGGGGTCATCGTCGCCCGGATCGTCGCCTGCGAAGCGCATCCCAACGCCGATCGGCTCCACGTCTGTCGCGTCGACACCGGCGCCGGCGAGTTGCAGATCGTGTGCGGCGCACCCAATGCGCGCGCGGGCCTGGTCGCGCCCCTGGCGACGGTCGGCGCCAGGTTGCCGAACGGCAGCACGATCAAGTCCGCCCGGCTGCGGGGGGTCGACTCGGCCGGCATGCTGTGCTCGGCGAAGGAACTCGGCATTGATGCCGATGCGTCGGGCCTCATGGAACTGCCGGCCGACGCGCCGGTCGGGCGGCCACTGGCGAAATACCTGGGCCTGCCCGATGCGTCGATCGAGATCGAGCTGACGCCGAACCGCGGTGATTGCCTGGGCATGGTCGGCCTGGCCGACGAAGTCGCGGCGGAATTTGGCGCGCGGGCCAAGCCGCTCGAGGTCAAGCCGGTGCCGACAGCGCTGTCCGCGCCACGCGCGATCCGCCTGGAAGCCGGTGCCGATTGCCCGCGTTATCTCGGCCGGGCCGTGCGGGGCATCGACGTTTCGCGCCCGACGCCGATGTGGATGGCGCAGCGCCTGCGCGCTGCCGGCATCGGCACGATCAGCGCCGTGGTCGACATCACCAACTACGTGATGCTGGAAACGGGCCAACCGATGCACGCGTTCGACGAGAAGAAGCTCGACGGCGCGATCGTTGCGCGGCACGCCTTGGTCGGCGAGACCCTGAAGCTCCTGGACGGCAGCGTGGCGAACCTCGACCCGGGGTTCCTGTTGATCGCCGACGAGCAACGCCCGCTCGCCGCGGCCGGCGTGATGGGGGGCTGGGATTCGCGCGTCACCGCGGCCACCCGCGACGTATTCCTGGAAGCCGCGCATTTTGCGCCGGCGGCGATCATGGGGCGCAGCCGCAAGCTGGGGCTGGCGACCGATGCGGCGTTCCGCTTCGAGCGCGGCGTCGACCCCGAACTGCCACGGGCCGCAATGGAGCGCGCCACGGCGCTGATCGTCGACATTTGCGGCGGGCGGGCGGGCGAGGTGATCGAGGCGGTGTTGCCGGGGAACCTCGCCGCGCCGCGCGCCATCCATCTGCGGCGCGGACGCATCGCGCGCGTGCTGGGCATCGGCGTCGACGATGCGCTCGTCGTGCGCGTGCTGGCCGCGCTCGGCATGCGCGTGGAAGCGCAGGCCGACGGCTGGCGGGTCACGCCGCCCACGCGCCGTTTCGACATCGCGCTGGAAGAAGACCTGATCGAGGAGGTCGCACGCATCCATGGCTACGATGCGATCCCGGCCACGCTGCCGGCGGGCGCACCGCCGTCGCCGCACAACGACGAGGCCGTGTTGTCGTTGTCGACCTTGACGGATGCGCTGACCGCGCGCGATTACCACGAAGCCGTGTGCTACGCGTTTGTCGATGCGGCGCTGCTGGACGCCTGGCAGCTCGCGCAGGGCGCGGTGGCGCTGGCGAACCCGCTGTCGGCGGACATGGCGGTGATGCGGACATCGCTGCTGCCGGGCCTGGCGGAAGCCCTGAAGCGCAACCGCAATCGCCAGCAGGAACGCGTGCGCCTGTTCGAAACGGGCGTGGCGTTTCGCCAACCGAACCCCCACGCCGGGGCGGCGCCCGTGGAAACGGCGATGCTGGCGGCGGTCGCCTGTGGCGAGGTGGCGGCCGAGCAATGGGGCGTGGCCCGTCGGGCGGTGGATTTCTTCGACATCAAGGGCGACCTCGAGTCCGTGCTGGCGCTGTCGGGCTGGCGCGGTGCGTGGTCGTTCGATGCGCAAGAGCTTCCGCCGTGGCTGCACCCGGGATGTGGCGCGCGCGTGCTGCGCGATGGCGAACCCGTGGGCGTGGTCGGCCTGTTGCATCCGGGCCTGGTCCAGCGGCTGGGGTTGCCGCCGGTTGCCGTGTTCGAGATGCGCGAGCAGGTGGTGCGGGTGCGCCGCATCGCGAAGGCCAAGGCCCTGCCGCGCTTCCCATCGCTGCGGCGCGACCTTGCGGTGGAAGTGGACGAGGGGGTGACCTGGACCGCGATGGCTGCCGCGATCCATTCATCCTTGCGAACAATTGTCAACGAGCCGATCCTGTTCGACTGTTTTCGCGGTGCGGGCGTAGGTCCAGGTCGCAAAAGTCTCGCCATCGGCTTGATTTTGCAGGATGGTTCGCGCACCCTTGTCGACCAGGACGCCGACCGCAGCGTCGCCGCCGTGGTCGCGCTACTGGAGCGCGAATTTGGGGCCAAACTGAGGAGTTGAGATGACGCTGACCAAGGCGGAGATGGCCGAGCGGTTGTTCCTCGACGTTGGCCTCAACAAGCGCGAAGCAAGGGAGTGCGTGGATGCCTTCTTCGAGGTGCTGCGGGAGTCGCTCGAACGGGGAGAGCAGGTCAAATTGTCGGGTTTCGGCAACTTCGACCTGCGCAACAAGAATCAGCGCCCCGGGCGCAATCCCAAGACCGGCGAGGAAATTCCGATTTCCGCGCGGCGGGTGGTGACGTTCAGGCCGGGGCAAAAGCTGAAATTGCGAGTCGAGAGCCATGCTGGATCAGGGCGACAATAACGAGCTTCCCGCCATCCCCGCCAAGCGGTACTTCACCATTGGCGAGGTCAGCGAGCTGTGCGCGGTCAAGCCGCACGTCTTGCGCTACTGGGAGCAGGAGTTTCCCGCCCTGAACCCGGTGAAGCGCCGAGGCAACCGGCGCTACTACCAGCGCCACGACGTGCTGATGATCCGCCAGATCCGTGCGCTGCTGTACGACCAGGGTTTCACCATCACCGGTGCACGCGCGCGCCTGGAAGGCCAGCAGGGCAAGATGGAGGCCTCGATCTCGCAGCAGATCGTCCACCAGATGCGCCTGGAACTCGAGCAATTGCTGCAAATCCTGCGGGAACCGGTGCGTCGGCCCTGATCCGATCGCGTTGCAGGCCGCGCATCCGCTATGATGGGCTTTCGACCGGTCGGGGCGTAGCGCAGCCTGGTAGCGCATCTGCCTGGGGGGCAGGGGGTCGTGGGTTCAAATCCCGCCGCCCCGACCAACCACAAGAAAACGGGCCCTTGCGGCCCGTTTTTTGTGGTCGTTTGCGGTCGGGATGAGAACCCTGGCGCCGGCGCCTTCCCGGCTGGCGCGGACAGGGACGGACGCAGCGCCTGAGAACTTCCCCCTCCCTCGGGCGGGGAAGGGCGCCGCCGCGCCCAAGCCGATCGGTCAGTACAGCAGCCGCGTGCGGATCGTGCCGGGGATCGCCGCCAGTTGCTCGCGCAGGGTTTCGGTCTGCGCGTCCGACGCCGCGACGTCGATGACGACGTAGCCGAGGTTGCCCGAAGTCTGCAGGTGCTGGGCGTTGATGTTGACGCTGCTCTTGGAGAACACGTCGTTGATCCGCGAGAGCACGCCCGGCACGTTGTGGTGGATGTGCAGCAGCCGGTTGCTGCTCGGGTGTTCGGGCAGGCTGACTTCGGGGAAGTTGACGGCCGACAGGGTGGTGCCGTTGTCGCTGTACTTCACGAGCTTGGCCGCGACTTCGCCGCCGATGTTGAACTGGGCCTCCTGCGTGCTGCCGCCGACGTGGGGGGTCAGGATGACGTTGTCGAAGGCCCGCAGCGGCGAGGCGAATTCCTCGTCCTTGCTCTTGGGCTCCTTCGGGAACACGTCGATCGCGGCGCCCGCCAGGCGCTTCTCGCCCAGCGCCGCGGCCAGCGCGTCGATGTCGACGACGTTGCCGCGCGAGGCGTTGATCAGCACGGCGCCCTTGCGCATGTGCGCGATTTCCTCGGCACCGATCATGCCCTTGGTTTCGGGCGTGGCCGGCACGTGCAGGGTCACGATTTCCGAGCGCTGCATGAGGTCAGGCAGGCTCGCCGCCGGTGCGGCGTTGCCGATCGAGAGCTTCGGCTCGATGTCGTGGTAGAGCACGTGCATGCCGTAGGCCTCGGCGAGCACGCCGACCTGGGTGCCGATGTGGCCGTAGCCGATGATGCCGAGCGTCTTGCCGCGCACCTCGTAGCTGCCCTCGGCAGACTTGCCCCAGCCGCCGCGGTGGCTTTGCGCGCTGCGTTCCGGCACCCGGCGCATCAGCATCACGGTTTCGGCGATCACGAGCTCGGCGACGCTGCGCGTGTTGGAGTACGGCGCATTGAACACCGGCACGCCCATCTCGCGCGTCTGGTTGAGGTCGACCTGGTTGGTGCCGATGCAGAAGCAGCCCACCGCGAGCAGGCGCCGCGTGTGCGACAGGGCCTCGGCATCGAGCTGCGTGCGTGAGCGCAGGCCGATCATGTGTGCATCGGAGATCGCCTCGAAAAGATCGGGGCGCGACAGCGCCTTGTCGAAGTGGACCACCTGGCTGTAGCCCGCTGCCTTGAACGCCTCCACAGCACTCTGGTGGATGTTCTCCAGCAACACGATCTTGATGTCCTTCTTCGGAAACGACGTCTTCATGGGGGCTCCGGTGTGTGGGGTGGGCGACTGTGCCAGAATTGCGGCAGCGCAACACAGTAGCATTTGGACGTCCGAATGGACAGCCCATCCCGCCATTTTTCTGGAGATGCCATGCCTGCCGCCCTGGACGACCTTGCCCGTCGCGCGCCCGCGCTGCGCCTGTTGACGGCGCCCGGAGACCTTGAACACTACGGCCGCGACTGGACCCGTCGCTGGCAGCCGGCGCCGCTCGCCATCGCGTTGCCGGCGCGGGTCGACGAGGTGCAGGCGATCGTGCGCTGGGCCAACGACGCGCACGTGGCGATCGTGCCTTCGGGCGGACGCACCGGGCTTTCCGGCGGCGCGGTGGCCGCGCACGGTGAGCTGGTGTTGAGCCTCGAGCGCATGAACCACGTGCTCGGCTTCGACGCCGCCGACCGCACGCTCACGGTCGAAGCGGGCGTGCCGCTCGAAGCCGTGCACCACGCGGCGGCGGAACACGACCTGATTTACCCGGTGGATCTCGCCGCGCGCGGCTCGTGCTCGATCGGCGGCAACATTGCGACCAACGCCGGCGGCATCCGCGTGATCCGCTATGGCAATACGCGCGAATGGATCGCCGGCCTGAAAGTGGTGGCCGGCAACGGCGAGCTGCTGGACTTGAACCGCAGCCTTGTCAAGAATTCCAGCGGCTACGACTTCCGTCACCTGCTGATCGGCTCGGAGGGCACGCTGGGCGTGGTGGTCGAGGCCACGTTGAAGTTGACCTCGCCGCCCCCGCGCTCGCAGGTGATGCTGCTGGGATTGCCGAGCATGGACGCCGTGCTCGCTGTGTTCGCACTGTTCCGCTCACGCCTCGCGCTGCAGGCGTTCGAGTTTTTCACCGACCTCGCACTGCACCACGTGCTGGCGCATGGCGCGCGGCGCGCGCTGGACGCCGAGTATCCCTGCTACGTCGTCACCGAGTTCGACGCCGTCGATGCCGCGGCCGAAGACGCCGCGCTTGCGGTGTTTGCCGAAGGCACCGATCACGGCTGGATCAGCGATGGTGTGGTCGGGCAAAGCCAGGCCCAGGCCGCCGACCTGTGGCGCCTGCGGGAAGGCATCAGCGAAAGCCTCGCGCCGCACAAGCCCTACAAGAACGACGTCTCGGTGCGGATCGGACAGGTGCCGGCGTTCGTCCACGCGACTCAGACGCTGCTCGCGCACGAATACCCCGACATCGAAGTGGTGTGGTTCGGCCACATCGGCGATGGCAACCTGCACATCAATGTGCTGCAACCCGAAGACATGGCCGATGCCGATTTCATCGCGCAGTGCGAGCACGTCACCAAGCTGCTGGCGCGCACGCTCCAGGCGCATGGCGGCAGCATCTCGGCCGAGCACGGCATCGGCCTCGTCAAGCGGGCCTATCTCGGCAGCACGCGCAGCGCCGCCGAAATCGCGTTGATGCGCGGCGTGCGGCGGGTGTTCGATCCCAACGGCGTGTTGAATCCGGGCAAGTTGTTCGCGAACGCGTGAGCCTGTTGCGCGTGGCCGCGTGCTAACCTCGCGCTGATTTCATTCCCACCGGATGCCCCATGTCGTCTTCGCCGTTGCGTTCGCTGTACCCCGAGATCGAACCGTTCGAAACCGGCATGCTGCCGGTGTCGCCGCTGCACACCCTGTACTACGAGCAGTGCGGCAACCCGCGCGGCAAGCCGGTGGTGTTTTTGCATGGGGGTCCGGGCGCTGGCTGCAATCCCAAGTGCCGGCGATTCTTCGATCCCGCGCTGTACCGCATCGTGCTCTTCGACCAGCGCGGGTGCGGGCGTTCGACACCGCACGCGGAGTTGCGCGAGAACACGACCTGGGATCTCGTGGCCGACATCGAGCGCCTGCGCGAGCATCTGCACGTCGATCGCTGGCAGGTGTTTGGCGGCTCGTGGGGCTCGACCCTGGCGCTGGCGTACGCGCAAACGCACCCGGCGCGCGTCACCGAACTGGTGTTGCGCGGCATCTTCATGCTCCGCCATGCCGAGCTCGCCTGGTTTTACCAGAAGGGCTGCGACATGCTCTACCCCGACGCCTGGGAAAAGTATCTGGCCGCCATTCCCGAGGCCGAGCATAACGATCTGATCGCGGCCTATCACCGGCGGCTGACTTCCGGCGATCCGGTCGTGCGCCTGGCCGCGGCGCGCGCGTGGTCCAGCTGGGAAGCCTCGACGAGCTTCCTGCTGCAGAACGAAGCCTACGTGGCGGCGAGCATGGGAGACGCCTTTGCGCTCGCGTTTGCCGGCATCGAGAACCACTACTTCGTCAATCGCGGGTTTCTTGAATCGGACGATCAGCTGCTGCGCAACGCGCCGCGGCTGGCCGGGATTCCGGCGGTCATTGTGCAGGGGCGCTACGACGTGGTGTGCCCGATCCGGAGCGCCTGGGACCTGCATCGCGCGTGGCCCGAGGCCGACCTGCGCATCGTCCCGAACGCCGGGCATTCGGCATTCGAACCCGGCAACACCCATGAGCTGGTGCGTGCGACCGACGCCTTCGCCGGCCGGATCGCGTGAGCCGGCGCGCCGTCGATCGATGACAGGCGCCCGGCGGATGCCGGGCGTTTGCATCACACTGCGTTTGTGGTACGCGGGCGACGCTCACGCGGCGGCGCGCTTGGGCTCCGCCTGGCGTGGGCCGTGCAGCACGGCTTCCCGAATGTGCGCGACCAGCAGGTCCGCCTCGGCTTCGTCGATCGCGAAGTGCGGCGTGAAGCGCAGGGAGTTGGCGCCGCCGTGGATCACGTTGATGCCGCGTTCGCGCATGTAGTCCTCGATCGAACCCGCGCCCGAGCACTTGAACTGCGGCGCGAGCTCGCACGAGAACAACAGCCCCGTGCCCTGCACCTTGGTGATCAAACCGCCCAGTTCGGCCTTCAGTGCGCCCAGCTTTTTCACGAGCTCGACGCCGCGGTCGCGGATGTTGGCCCGCAATTCCGGGGTGATCGCGGCCAGCACCGCGCAGGCGATGTCGAGTGCCCGCGGGTTGCCGGTCATGGTGTTGCCGTAGATGCCCTTGCGATACAGCCCGGCCGCGCGCTCGTTGAGCGCCAGCACCGACAGCGGGAACTGGCCGGCGTTGAGCGCCTTGGAGTAGGTCTCCATGTCCGGCGCCGGCAGTTTTTCGAAGCCCGGATAGTCGACGATCGACAGCACGCCCTGCGCGCGCAGGCCGGCCTGGATCGAATCCACCAGCAGGATCGAATCGTGTTTGGCCGTGAGCTCGCGCGCGGCGGCGTAGAACTCGGGCGTGACCGCACGGCCGGGGTCGCCTTCGCCCATGACGGGTTCCAGGAACATCGCCTCGAAGAACCAGTCGTTCTTTTCGGCTTCGGCGAACGCCGCGCGCAGTGCCGCCACGTCGTAGGGCGGAATCACGATGACCGAATGCTCGTCGCGGAAACTCGCGAGGTAGGTCTGGTAGGCCTTGCGCGTGGAGTTGGAGTACAGCGCCGGGCGTTCGGTGCGGCCATGGAAGGCGCCTTTCACGACGAGGCGCTTGATCGTGCGGCCGGCGTATTGGGCACCGGCATCGGTCATGAGCTTGGCGTTGACGTCGGCGATGCGCGCCGCCAGCGTCACCGACTCCGAGCCGGAATTGAGGCACATGAATTTTGCGAACGGGTGCGTACCGCGCCGGTGTCCGACTTCGGCGTGGAGCGCCCGCGTGAAGGCGTGCTGCGCCAGCGCCGGCGTCATCACGTTCGCCATCACCTGCGGCTTGGCCAGCGCCTGCATCACCGCGGGCGGGTTGTGGCCGAAGCCGAGCATGCCATAGCCACCGCAGTCGTACAGGACGGCGCCCTTCAAGGTCACGATCCAGGCGCCGCGCGCCGCCAGTGGAATGAACGGACAAATGGCGTCGTCGGGATAAAAGTTGACCAGGCCGGATTGCACCTGATGCAGCTGGACGTCTTCGTCGAGGCCCAGCACGTCCGGCTGGGTGGCCTTGAGCTGCGCGAAGGCCGCCTGTGCATCGCCGATCGCGCCGGCGAGGCCGGCGTCGCGTGCGGCGAAGCGCTCGATCGTGGCATCGTCCAGTCCGTGCGTCCGGATCTTGCCGCCCTGGGCACGCAACGCCTGCAACATTTGAGTGTATTTCATGGAGGTCTCCAGTACGCGAGATTCGCAAGTGGAACGGCGCGTAAGTAGTTCAAGCCAAAATGAAAACGTGGATTGAGTCTAGCATTCGGCCATTCCCGGCGTAACCCCGCGCGCCGGGGCGCGTGACGGCTGTCAGATGCGGCAGGTGACGGACCCGACTGTCGCCCGATGGCGGCCATGCTGCAGGATGGCGATGCGGCGATGGCGCGGCGTCCACGGGATCCCCCGACCCCGTTCGATGCCCCTCGTATCGAGCGTCCGCGCCATCGCCACGACCTGCGGCCGTGCCGCGTCCAGGCCATCGTCATGCCAACGTCCGCGGTGTCGTCGGGGTTCCACCTCTTCGTGCTGTATGCGACGTTGGCGGTCTGCTATGCGCCCGAGTGGATCGGCACGTTTCTCCAGAATCCGGAAAGGCACGCGAAGCGGCGCGACGGAGGTTCGTACGCGGTGTTGCTCGTGGCCATGTTCGCGGGCATCTTTTTCGGCTTCTTCTTCATGTACCGGCCGGCGGCCGCGGTGACCTGGCATCCCGTGCTCTGGTTCTGGACCGGGATCATCCTGATGCTGGCAGGCGCCGTGTATCGCTGGTATGCGATCCAGGTTCTGGGCCGCTTCTTCACGCGCAGCGTGGCCACGCGCGCGGGGCAGTACGTGGTCGATCGCGGCCCGTATCGGCACCTTCGCCATCTGTCCTACGCGGGTGCGTGGTTGACGCTTCCCGGGCTCGGCATGGCGATGGCCAACTGGGCCAGCCTCGTCGTCGTGCTGGCGGGTGGCATCATGGGCTACGGTTGGCGCATGCGGATCGAGGAACGCGTGCTGTGCGCCGACCTGGGTGAGCCCTATCGCCAGTACATGCGGCGCACGTGGCGGATCGTGCCGCATGTATGGTGAGCTCCGCAGCGGACGAGGTGCGCCATGACGTGGATCGACATCAACGCCGCCCTGGCTGCACGAGCGGCGTCAGACTCCATCCTGAGCCGGGAATCCGCGGATGCGCATGGGCAAGGGGCCAGCCGCATGCCGTGGGTCTGGCTGATCTGGCTGGTCTGGCTGTTTGGTCCGGTGGTGTTTGGCCTCAGCGGGTATTTCGGCCACTGGCTGTGGCCGACGCTGGCGAGCCTGCCGCTGTTCCTGGTGCTGTACGTGGCCGCGTACGTGATGTCGCGCCGCTACCTCGTCGGGTACGCGCTGGCGACTGCCGCGCTCGGACTCGCGGTGTTGCCCTTCAACCCGTATGCCGGCACCTACGTCATCTACGCCTGCGCGCTGGCGGGCGAGTGGAGCCAGCCGCGGCGGTCCTTCATGCTGATCGCGGCCATCCTGGCACTGCTCGGTGCCGAGTGGCTGGTGCTGCACATTCCGTGGCAGTACCTCGTGAATTTCTGGATCCTGTGCCTCATCGTGGGGGCCCTTGGAATCTACGGCTGCGTGCAGCGCGACCGGCGCGCGGAGCTGCGTTTGACGCACGACGAAATCCGGCGCCTGGCCGCCAGCGCCGAACGCGAGCGCATCGGCCGCGACCTGCATGACCTGCTGGGGCACACGCTGTCGCTGGTCGCCTTGAAGTCGGAGCTCGCGGGGCGACTGATCGATCGCGATCCCGGCGCCGCGCGCCGCGAAATGGCCGAGGTGGAGCGCGTGGCGCGCGAGGCGCTGTCGCAGGTGCGCAGCGCGGTATCCGGCATCCGCGCCGCCGCGTTGGCGGCAGAACTCGCATCGGCGCGGCTGTTGCTGGAGGCGGCGGGCGTGCGGATGGATTACTGGGTCGATCCCAAACCGGTGCCGCAGCCGGTCGAGACCTGCCTCGCGCTGGTGTTGCGCGAGGCGGTCACCAACGTGCAGCGGCACGCCCGCGCCCGCAGCGCCGAGGTCAGCGTCATCGTCGGTGCCGAGCGCGTCATCATGCGCGTGCGCGACGACGGTCGCGGTGGCGTGCTCGAGCTCGGGAATGGCCTGACGGGCATGCGCGAACGCATCCGGGGCTGCGGTGGCCGGCTGACGCTGGAGTCGCCGCGCGGGCGTGGCACGCAGGTCGAGGTGTCGTTGCCGCTGGGCAAGTTTGGTGCGCCCGCGCAACCCGCGTCGAGGACCGTGCCGGCGGGCGCAGCGCCGTCGCCGTCGATCCATGCCGCGGGCAGCCGCGCATGATGCGCGTCCTGCTGGCGGAGGATCAGGCGATGGTGCGCGGTGCGCTGGCCGCGCTGTTGGCGCTGGAGCCGGACATCGAAGTGCTGGGGTCGGCCGCCGATGGCGAAGCCGCGTGGCGCGACGTGGAACGGCTGCGCCCGGACCTGCTGGTTTCCGATATCGAAATGCCGGGCCTCACGGGGCTCGAGCTCGCCCAGCGCATCCAGCGCCACGCGCTGCCGGTCAAGGTGGTCATCGTCACCACCTTTGCGCGCGCGGGGTACCTGCGGCGCGCGCTGGATGCCGGCGTCTCCGGTTACCTGCTGAAGGATGCCCCCGCGGAAAAGCTCGCCGACGCCCTGCGCACGGTGCACCGGGGCGGGCGGGCAATCGACCCCGAGCTGGCGCTGGAAGCCTGGACCGAGGCCGATCCGTTGAACGACCGCGAACGCCAGATTCTGCGTCTGGCGGGCGAAGGGCAGAGCGCGGGCGAGATCGCGCAGCGGCTCAGCCTGTCGCATGGCACCGTACGCAACTATCTGTCCGAGGCGATCGGCAAGCTCGGAGTCGGCAATCGCATCGAGGCCTACCGGCTGGCGCGGCAGAAGGGCTGGCTGTAGGCGCGCCGGCAGGTACGATCGAGGGCGTGACCGGCGCGGCGATGCCGCGTCGGGCCTGTCGGCCCTCCTACAATTGCGGATCCCTGTCGCGCCGCGTGATCCCGTGAAGAAATCCGATTTCCACTACGACCTGCCGGTCGAGCTGATTGCGCAGGAGCCGTTGGCCGAGCGCAGCGCGAGCCGGCTGCTGGTGCTGGATGCCACCCATCGGAGCCTCGCCGACCGCGTGTTTCACGACCTGCCCGACCTGTTACGGGCGAACGACCTCTTGGTGTTCAACGACACCCGTGTGCTGCCGGCGCGCCTGTTCGGCCACAAGCAGAGCGGCGGCGCGGTCGAGGTCATGCTGGAGCGCATTACGGGCGACCACACCGCAGTCGCGATGCTGGGGGTCAGCAAGAAGCCGCACGACGGCGACGTGATCGAACTCGAGGGCGGCACGCCGGTCCGCGTACTGGGCCGCGAGGGGCAGTTCTTCGAATTGAAGTTCGAGTGCGTCGAGCCGCTCGAGAAGCTGCTGCTGAAGATCGGCCACATGCCGCTGCCGCCGTACATCCAGCGCCCCGCCGATGCGCGCGACAACGAGCTGTACCAGACGGTGTACGCGAAAAAGCCCGGCGCGGTCGCGGCCCCGACCGCGGGACTGCACTTCGATGAGCCGCTCCTGGATGCGCTGCGTGCGCGCGGCGTCGACTTCGGCTACATCACGTTGCACGTGGGCGCCGGCACCTTCCAGCCGGTGCGCGCCGAAAACATCGAAGACCACGAAATGCATCGCGAGTGGTTGAACGTGGGCGCGGAACTGGTCGAGAAGATCCGGCACGCGCGCGCCGCGGGGGGGCGCGTGATCGCGGTGGGCACCACGGTGGTGCGTTCGCTGGAGGCCGCACGCGGCGGCGCCGATGAGGTTCAGCCGTTCGCGGGCGAAACCGACATCTTCATCTTTCCTGGCTATCACATCGCCAGCGTCGACGGACTCATCACCAATTTCCACCTGCCCGAATCGACTCTGATCATGCTGGTGTCGGCGTTCGCCGGCCGCGCGTTCGTGCTCGACGCCTACCGGCACGCGGTCGAGCAGCGCTACCGGTTCTATTCCTATGGCGACGCGATGTTGGTGTGGCCCGATGGCCGGGGTTAACGATGCCTGGTTCCCCCTTCCGCAGGACGGGCGGAGCGAAGCGAACGCGCGCAGCGTGACGGGGGGAATGGCTTTCCGGGATGCCGCGGCATCCCCCCGGCGCTCGCGCGCCGACCCCCTTCCCGCGGAAGAGGGTGAGTGATCATGCGATTTGAGCTGCTGGCCACCGACGGCGTCGCCCGCCGCGGCCGCCTGACGCTGCCGCATGGCGTGATCGAGACACCGGCTTTCATGCCGGTTGGCACCTATGGTTCCGTGAAGGCGATGTCGCCACGCGACCTCGTGGACGTGGGCGCGGAGATCATCCTGGGCAACACCTTCCATCTCTGGCTGCGGCCCGGGCTGGACGTGATCGGTGCGTTGGGTGGTCTGCACCGGTTCATCGGCTGGAACCGGCCGATCCTCACCGACTCCGGCGGCTTCCAGGTGTTCTCGCTGGCGGAGCGCCGCAAGCTGACGGAAGACGGCGTTGCGTTTGCCTCGCCCGTCGACGGCGCGCGCGTGTTCCTGTCGCCCGAGGAATCGATGCGTATCCAGATGGTGCTCGATTCCGACGTCGTGATGGCGTTCGACGAATGCACGCCCTACGCCGTGGATGGGCAACCGGTCGGTGCCGACGTGGTGCGCGACTCGATGGAGCTGTCGCTGCGCTGGGCCGCGCGCTCGCGGCGGGCCTTCGACGAGCTCGGCAACCACAACGCGCTGTTCGGCATCGTGCAGGGCGGAGTGCACGCCGATCTGCGCTCGCGCTCGGTCGACGGGCTGCTGGCGATCGGCTTTGACGGCTACGCGCTGGGCGGGCTTGCCGTCGGCGAGCCGGAAGCGGCGCGCAACGCCACACTGGAATCGACGCTGCCGCGATTGCCGGTGGACAAGCCGCGCTATCTCATGGGCGTGGGGCGCCCGGAGGACATCGTCGAAGCGGTATGCCGCGGCATCGACCTGTTCGATTGCGTGATGCCAACGCGCCACGCACGCAACGGATTCCTCTTTACGCGCACCGGCACGCTGCGCATCCGCAACGCGAAGTACGCCGCGGACATGCGTCCGATCGAGGAAGGTTGCACCTGCTACGCGTGTGCGAACGGATTTTCGCGCGCCTATCTGCGCCACCTCGATCGCTGTGGCGAGATCCTCGGCGCGCAGCTCGCGACGATCCACAACCTGCACCACTACCTGAACCTGATGCACGAACTGCGCGCGGCCATCCAGGCGCACGCCCTGGAGCATTACGTCGGGGATTTCCGCGCGCAGCGCGAGGCGCGGGTCGGCTGAGCCGTGCAATCAAGGCAGATCGACGATGCGGTCGATGCGGCGCGCGCAGAAACGCCGCAGATGTCGCGCCGGGGCGCCATCGTGCTGCGCGCGCTCAGCCCACTGCGCGTGCCGCGCCAGCAATGCGGCCGCGGTGGCGCGCGCGGCGGTCAGCGCCAGCCGCGACGCGCCGGCCTGCAGCGCAGGCGCTGCGTCCGCGTGGTCGCGCAGCCAGGTGTCGGCGTGCAGGATGGCGGCGTGGATCGCTTCGGCGTCCTCGTCGCGCAGCACGCCGTCGGCGGCTTCCAGCCAGCCGTCGACCGCGGTGACCAGGGGTTCGATGCCGGACTTGGCGAGCGCGCGCAGGAAGTCCAGTGCCTGCACGTTGCCGGAGCCTTCCCAGATCGGCAGCACCTGCGCATCGCGCAGCAGCACCGGGATGCCGCTGTCTTCGAGATAGCCGATGCCGCCGAAGGCCTCGACCGTGGCCGAGGCGATGTGCACTCCCAGCCGACACACCCACAGTTTTGCCAACGGCGTCAGCAGGCGCTGCAGCGCGGCATCGCGTGGCGTGCCCTGGCCTGATTCGACGCGCCCCAGCAACAGGGCCACCTGCATGGCCAACTGGAACGCCGCCTCGAATTCGGCTTCGGAATCCGCGAGCGAGTCGGCAAACAACGGCTGCTCGCCGAGCGGCTTGCCGAACACCCGGCGCCGCGCCGCATAGTCACGCGTCAGCGCGAGGCAGCGCGCCATCGTCGAGAGTGCGCCAAACGCGTTCCACAGGCGCGTCACCTGCAGCACCGGCGCGATGGCGCGCACGCCGTGGCGCGTGTCGCCCACCAGTTCCGCGCGCGTATGGTCGAGGTGAATTTCAGCGGTCGGCAGCTCGCGCGTGCCAAGCTTGTCCTTCAGGCGATCCACCGTGATGCCGTTCCAGCGACCGTCGGTCGTGCGCGTTTCGATCAGGAACAGCGCGAGCCCGTCCGCGCCGGCGGGGTTGCCTTCGGGGCGCGCGAGGGCCAGCGCGACTTCCGCGTTGATCGCCGAGGTGAACCACTTGCGGCCCGCGAGCCGCCAGCTGCCGTCGGCATCGCGGCGCGCGGTGGTTTCGCTGCCGGCCACGTCCGAGCCGCCGGCGGTCTCGGTCATCCACTGGCCGCTGATCCAGAACGTCGCGGGATCGCGGCTCAGGAGGTGCGGCAGGACGCGCTCGCGCAGCGCGGCGTTGGGCGCATCGCGCAGTGCGGTCGCCACGCCATCGGTCATCGCCAGTGGGCACGAATAGAACGCGCTGGCCGCGTGATAGAGATAGACCTTGGCGAATTGCTGCACGCGGCAGAACTCCCGCAGCGCGGGGTCATGCCCGTCGGCCACCAGACCGCGCATCGCGGCGATCGTCGGGCCTTCCTGCCAGGTCGGCGTCAGCTCGATGCGATCGATGCGATGGCCGTACACGTCCCACTGCGTCAGTACGGGTTCGCGCGGCGTGCGGGTACTGCGCGGCCAGGTGCGTTGGGCGTAATCGGCCAGCGCGGCAAAGTCGGCATCGGCAGCGCGCAGCATCGGCTCCGGCAGCAGCCGCGCGAGCGTCGATCGCAGCATGCGATCGTCGTGGTAAAGATCACCTAGCCGCGGCGCTGATTGCACGAAGCTCATGATGGCGGAAGCTTACTCCCGGCCGGTCGGCGCCGTTTCGGCAGGCCCGCCGAGCCCAGGATCACGACGACCGCGAGCAGCAGTTCGATCCACGCCAGCGTGCGCTCGCGCGGCACCGCGAAGGCTTCGGCCACGCCGTGGCAGAAGTAGAACAGAGCCATCATGCCGGCGACCAGCAGCGCACGCGCCGGCCGGCGCCAGTACACCAATGGAACGGCGAGCGGGATGAGCGCGATGGCGAGCGCGACCGCGATCGGCATGCGCGCTGGCGGCAGCAGCCACGCGTGCCACAGCACCTGCAGCACGGCCAGTGCCCCCCACGCCGCGAGGCCGATGCGTCGACGCTGGGCGGCGTTCATGCGGAGTGCGCCAGGCGCCTGGCCACGTCGGCCACGCGCCGTCCCAGCACGCGCGCCAGCGCGCGCTCATCCGCGCTGATCGGCCGCCCACGTTCGAGGCCCGACACGTGGCTTGCGCCGTAGGGCGTACCACCGCTGGTGGTGTGGTTGAGCGCGGGCTCGGTGAAGGGAATGCCGACCACCAGCATGCCGTGATGCAGCAGCGGCAGCAGCATCGACAGCAGGGTCGATTCCTGGCCGCCGTGCATCGTCGAGGTCGACGTGAACACCGCGCAGGGTTTGCCGACCAGCGTGCCCGAAGCCCACTCGGCGGGGGTGGAATCGAGAAAGTACTTGAGCGGCGCAGCCATGTTGCCGAAACGGGTCGGGCTGCCAAGGATGAGGCCGGCGCACTCGGCGAGATCGCTCAACGCCACGTAAGGCGCACCTTCCTCGGGCACGGGCGGCGCAGCCGTTTGCGTGATCGGCGCGACGGGCGGTACCTGGCGCAGGCGCGCGCGGACGCCGTCGACTTCCTCGACGCCGCGGGCGATCAAGCGCGCGAGCTGGGCGACGCCGCCATGGCGGCTGTAGTAAAGGACCAGGATTTCCATCGGCGTGGGGTTTTCCTTCACTGCAGGGTTGCACTAGCCTCGTCGCATGCGCGAAGCACCCGACAGCCGGAATGCGCGCCGCGATCACGTCGCCGCGTTCGCGCGGTTTCTGTGGCAGCGCCTGCGCCAGGACAAGTGCTTCGAGACCGCCGGCGCGTTGTCCTACACCACGCTGTTCGCGGTCGTGCCGATGCTGGCGGCCGTGATCGCGATCATCTCGGTGTTTCCGGCTTTCTCCGGTCTGCGCGGCGACGTCACCCGTTTCATCTTCCGGAGTTTCGTGCCGGCGGCCGGCGAGACCGTGCAAGGATACCTGCTCCAGTTCGCCGACAACGCCAGCCGGCTCACGGCGACGGGCATCATCGTGCTGCTGCTGAGCGCACTCCTGATGATGGCCAGCATCGAGGATCGCCTGAACCGGATCTGGCGTGTCCCGGCCAAGCGCAAGGGCAGCGCGCGGCTGCTGCTGTACTGGGCGGCGCTGACGCTGGGGCCGATCCTCGTCACCGCCGGTATCGGCGTGAGTTCGTGGGTGTACGCGCAGCCTCTGTGGCGCGGGGTCGCGGGCCACGGCGTGGCGGGCTTTCGCCTGTGGCTGCTGGCGCCGTTCCTCATCACCTGGCTCGGCCTGACGCTGCTCTACGAAGTGGTTCCGAACTGCCGGGTCCGCTGGCGCGACGCGTTGACGGGCGCGCTGGTCGCGGCCGTGCTGTTCGAGGTGGCCCGCAAGGGCTTTGCGCTGTATGTGCAGGGCATCGCCAACTACCGCGAGATCTACGGCGCGCTGGCCGCGGTGCCGATCTTCCTCATCTGGATCTACCTGTCGTGGGTGATCGTGTTGCTGGGCGCGATCCTCGCGGCCGCCAAGGCCGCGTTCGAATACCGTCGCGCCGACGAACTGCTGCCGCACGGCGCCGAGTTTGCGGGGCTGCTGCAGGTGGTGCAGGCCTTCGTGGCGGCGCAGCGTGCGGGCCAAGAGCTGCGGGAGGCCGACCTGCTGGAGCAGCAACGTTTCCTCACCGCGGGTCTTTTGCAGCGCTACCTCGCGGACCTGCAGGCGGTGGGCATGGTCCGCCGCTTCGACGGTTCGTCGTGGGTGGTCGTGCGCGATCTCGGCAGCGTGTCGGTCGATGACCTCTTCCGCGCCGGTAGGTATCGCCTGCCGGGCGATGCGATGGCCCTCCAGCGCGCGAGCGCGCCGCTGGCGCCCGACGCGCGACGCGTGCTCCAACGCGCCGAGGCCGCGCTGCGGCAGAACTTCAACGTGTCGCTGCGCGCGCTATTCTCCGAACCGTCGCCCGTCGTGGCGCTGGAATCGGGTGATCGTTCGTGAAGATCATGCATTTTGGTTGGTGCGTGTGCGCCGCCGCGCTGTTACTGCTCGCTGCGGGATCCACCGCGGCCGCGCCCGCACCCCGGCCCGCTTCGGCGACACCCGTGCTGACGATCCGCACGCTGGATGGGAAAACCTTCAACCTCGCCGCCGAGCGCGGCAAGTGGGTGATCGTCAATTTCTGGGCGACGTGGTGCGTGCCGTGCCTGGCCGAAATGCCCGCCATTTCGAAATACGTTTCGACCCACAAGAACGTCATCGCGATCGGGCTTGCCAACCAGCCTGAACCGGTTGCGGACGTGGAGAAGTTTGCGCGCAAGCACCCGGTCGATTACCCCTTGGCCTACGTGGGCGCCCAGCCGCCCGCGGGATTTGAAGTGGCCGCGCTGCCGACGACCTACCTCATCGCCCCCGATGGCCGGCTGGCCAAGCGCTTCATCGGCCCCATCAACGCCAAGCTGCTGGATGCCACCGTCGCCGCGGCGAAGGGTCGCTGAGGCGTGCCCTGCGTACGCTTCCTCGTGAGCGGCACGGTGCAGGGCGTGTTCTTTCGTGCCTCCACACGTGAGCGCGCGTTGTGGCTGGGCATCGCCGGATACGCCAAGAACCTCGCCGACGGCCGCGTCGAAGTCGTCGCATCCGGCAGCGCCGCGGCGCTCGATGAACTCGACGGCTGGCTGCACCACGGCCCGCCGGCCGCGCGCGTCGGCAGCGTCGTGCGCGAAGCCTTGCCGGAGCAGGAGCTGCACGGATTCACGACGGGTTGACGCCGGCTGGGTCGTCAGGCGGTATTCGCGAGGCCTGCACCAAGCCGGGATCCGGCCCCGCGCGAGGCAATGGCGCCTCCGGCGCAGGCGTTGCCCCCTTTGGCGGTGGCTGCAACAGGCAAGGCGGCTGAAAGGTTGATGAAATGTAACAATGCTATACAGGCAGGGCAGGGGGATACACGATGAACCGCGGTTAAGCGGTTACTGACAGGGGGTTTCGCGATGGACGCCAAGCAGTCATTTGGTCATGTTACGTCCCACGCGCTGCTCGCTCTGGCGATTTCTTTGGCGGTGGGAGTTCCCGCCATGGCTGCGGCACCTGTGGATAGCAACGCGAACGCCACGTCACGTCACATGGCGGTCCTACTACGGCAGATTGCCTCAGTGGAGGTGAATGTGCGCGACGTTTCGTTGCGCACAGTGCTGACACCGGTCCGTTGATCTCCGAGGCCTATAGGCAATCCCGCGCTTTCTTGGGGAGCACACCTGAGGAAGTGCAGGCGGGTTTTGCAGCGACGATCGAGCGGCATTTCGCGCGCCCCGGTGCGGCCGCTGTGTTTGCTCGCCTTTCCGACAAGGAGCTTTCCGATCTGGCGGCTCTCTATAAGAGTTCCGCGCCGGTGGGCGATGTCGATCTCTATCGCACGTTAGCGAGTCGCCTCGACGCCAACCAGCTTATTCGGGCGGCCGTCGCATTTGGCGCTGCGCCAGTGGAAGCTGCGGTGAGATCAGTCGCCAGCGCAACTGTGGAGGGCGCGTTCACAGCGGAGCTGGCGCTCGATGCCCAAGCTGCACAGAGTACCGGTGCGGTCGGGGTATCGGGGATCCATACGATGACCCCAAATGTTGGTATGACGCTCCGCGAAATTTACCTCGACTTCCGTACTGACCCCGTCGGTTCGCTTGGCGTACGTGACGCACTCGCGGAAACCGGTTTTTATGTCGGCTCGGAGCTGGTCGGAGCAGCGACAGTTGGATATGCGCTCGGTCAGGGACTGAACTATCTGATCGAAAATTATGCACCGGGCTTGGACCAGGCGATCGGTGGCACCGAATACAACATGGTGCAAGATATGCAGAGCGCAGCCACCGAGTTCGAGCAAGGACGGTACGAGAAATCTATTGATGCATTGTTTGGCTCGCCCTTGGCTAACGCCGGCGACTACGCTGGTGATGATGATGTAGGCGGGTCTTATGCCTTCTACGAGGATGATCTAAGCGGTTCCGGCTGCTGATGACCGAAAGGTATGTGCCAGGCGGATGCCTGGCACATGCTCTGGAGCACAAACGCAGATGTATCTAACCGTCTCCTGACTGATCTACCGAGCACGCTTTTATAGGATGCCATGATGAATATGGAAGGTGAGAAGCCGCAGACTTGGGTCGCTTTGTGCTTGTGCGCGATTGCAGCCACTGTTGGAATGGCTACGTCGCGTATGGTGGTGCATGATCCGAATATACATGAAGCGCTCTTGTGGCTAGGCCTATTGCTCTCAGTGATCGGTTCGTTCCTAGTTGGTGGATTTAGATTCAGGGCTCTGAATCGTACCTTGTCGCAGATATACGCGGACGTTTTGACTGGCAAGCAGCCGAAGCACACGGCACTGCAGCGAGTATGCATCCTATTGGCTTCTGTACTTTGCGTCTACTTTATGGTGATGATGGGAGTGCGTTGAATGCAAGGCTGTTGTGCATTAAGCATCCCTCCCGGTGCGTGGTGGTGCCGCGAGCGTGACAATGAACCCTGGACGGAGCGGTTCGACGATGCGTTCGCGAGTCTTGCGCAATCAGGATGCTAAAAATGTTCGAACATGCGGCAAACGAGAAGGGGTTGAGCGATCGGTCGGCGCTGGCGTTCGAAGCGATGGCGCTGGTTGTCGTTGTGGTTGCCTGGACGTTCATTCCACGGCGTGGCCTGTGGAACGCCCTCACTCTCGTTGCCGATCTTTCGGCCTTGGTCCTGGCGTGGGCTGGCATAGTCGTCGTATCGGGTGGGGTCAGGCGCTGGCTTGGCGCCGTGAACCGAACTCCGAGGCAGATTTACCTGGACTTCCGAAATGGCAACCGTGGGCGACTGACGCTGGCAGGTGCGTCGTGTTGCGCTTTGGCGCTGCTGGTCTTCGTGATCACGGTTGTGATCTGACTCGTCGCGTGACCAATGTGTAAGCGCGAGCCGATGCGGCTCGCGCCGTGCGCCACACGTGCAGTGACTCGTGTCTACGAGTGCGTAGCGGATCGTGGGGCCGATGGAGACTATTTGCGCGCGCGTCGGGTGGACCTGGCGTGCCGCACGTACCCTACCGTGCCTGCCTCGGTGTGTCGTACCCCGCCAAGTGCCGCAGCAGTGTTGCGAAGCCGGGTGCGTACAGGCGTGTCTTGAACACGCCGGAGCTCCGGCGCTGTTCGGCGAGGCGCGAGCGCGTGTGGACGAGCGCGCCGGGATCATTGCCCAGGCGCGCCGCGATGGCGACGAAGTCGTCATCGTTCTTCGCGTTGAGTTCGGGCAGTCCAAGAAAGTGGTTGAGGCTGCCGGCGACGCGCGAGGCGAATGTCTGGCCGGGGCAGGTGAGGACCGGGCAGCCGGCCCAGAGGGCGTCGGACGCGGTGGTGTGGGCGTTGTACGGGTGGGTGTCGAGGAAGAGATCGGCACGCTGCAGGCGGTCCAGGTGCCCGGCGGGCGGGAGTTTGGGCGCGAAGACCAGGCGGGTTGGATCGATGCCGTGTGCGCGCGCGGCGTCGCGCAGGCGCGCGTCGGCGGCAGGGCTCGCGGCGAGCAGCCAGAGCACGCTGCCCGGGACTTCGCGCAGGACCCGGCACATGCGGGCGAAGCTGGCCGCGTTGAGTTTCCACGAGAGGTTGAAGCTCGCAAACACCACCGCGCCTTCCGGGAGGCCACAGGCGGCGCGGTCGGGTGCCGGGCCCAAGGCGCGCGTGGTGTCCGAGGGCTGGTAGCAGCCGGGCAGGTAGGCGATTTTTTCCGAGTAGAACCGCTGCGCGGCTTCGGGGATCACGAAGCGGTCGGCGATGAGCCAGTCCATCCACGGCGCACCCGAGGTGCCGGGATAGGCGAGCCAGTTGACCTGCACGGGCGCGGGGCGCAGCGCGAAAATTTCGGGCCGCGCGCCGGCGCACCAGCCGTCGACGTCGACCAGCACGTCGATGCGGGTGGCGTGGATTTGCTGCGCGATGGCGGTGGACGGCAGCGCGGCCACCTCGTGGCAGGCGTGGATTGCACGTCGCAGGCGGGCGCGCAGCGGGCTGCCGTCGTCGGTCGTGGTGGCGTACAGGTGTATCTCGAGATCGTCGCGTTGGCCGAGGTATTCGAACAGCTCCGCCGTGAGGAGCGCGGTCGGGTGGTTGCCGAATCCCGCCGATACGAACCCGACACGCAGCGGCGCGCCCGCTGCGTGCGGTGCGTGCGTGAAGGCGAGGCGCTGGCGCAACGGCGCGACCTCGCGTCCGATCGTCGCGGCGCGCGCGCTGGCGCACGCCAGCTGGTCCGCCGCGGTTGCGTCCTCGGCCAGGAACGCGAAGGGATCGACGGTGCCCGAGCCGTCCAGCGCGCGCGCCTTCACGCGCGCGCCGAGTAGCTTGGCCGCGGTCCAGACGTACTCACGGCGCAGCGCAAACAGCAGCTGCCCTTCGGCGATGACGAGCGCGGGGTCGAGTTGCAGCGCGCGACGATAACGCTCGATCGCGTCGGCGTAGTGCCGCTGCTCGTCGGCCATGAGCCCCGCCTGGTACACGGGTTCCGCGCTCGCGGGCGTGAGCCGCGCCGCCTGCAAGTAGGCGGCTTCCGCCTCCGCGTCGTGCCGCTCGCGATACAGCGCATGGCCAAGCAGCAGCCATGCTTGTGGGTGGGGCTGCCGCGTCAGCAGCGCGCGCAGACGCGCCTGCGCGGCGGCGCTCTCGCCAAGCGCGATCTCGGTCGCCGCGAGGTTGAGGCTGGCGTTGACGTAGTCCGGGGCGACGGCCAGCGCTGCAGCGTAGGCGTCGCGTGCGGCGGAGTCATCGCCTGCGGCGCGCAGCGCATTGCCAAGGTTGTTGTGCAATGCGGCATTGCCAGGCTGCGTTTTCACCGCACGGCGCAGCAGCGCGACGGCCTGCGCGGCATCGCCTGTCGCGAGCGCGGCGGACGCGAGGTTGGCAACGATCGCGGGATCGTCGGGCGCGATCCGCAGTGCGCGTTCCAGCGTCGCGCGTGCTTCCGGGCCGCGGCCCAGTGTCAGCAGGGCGACGCCGTGCAGGCGAAGCAAGGTCGCGTTCGCCGGAAATTGCCCGCAGGCCTGTCGCGCCAAACGTTCGGCAGCGGTGGCATCGCCCTGTTCCAGCCGTGCAACGATTGCCTCTGCCGCCACGGCCGCAGCCGGCGCGTTCACACACGCTCCGCCAGCGCCGCCAGCGCTTCCGCGTGCGCCTCGCGCGCCAGCGCGCCGGTCAGCTCGTCGAGGTCGCCGTCGAGGATTTCCGGCAGGCGATAGAGCGTCAGGTTGATGCGGTGGTCCGTCACACGGCCCTGCGGAAAATTGTAGGTGCGGATGCGCTGACTGCGGTCGCCCGAGCCGACCTGCAACTTGCGGTTCGCCGCCTTGCTTGCGGCCTGCTCGCTGCGCCGCAGGTCCAGCAGGCGTGCCTTCAGGAGCGACATGGCGCGCGCCCGGTTCTTGTGCTGGCTGCGCTCGTCCTGGCATTCGACCACGATGCCGGTCGGCAGGTGCGTGATGCGGATGGCGGAGTCGGTCTTGTTGACGTGCTGCCCGCCGGCGCCCGACGAACGATAGGTATCGACCCGCAGGTCGACGTCGCGCAGCTCGACGTCGGTGATGTCTTCCTGCTCGGGCAGGATCGCGACCGTCGCCGCCGAGGTGTGGATGCGACCGGAAGCCTCGGTGACGGGCACGCGCTGCACGCGATGCGTGCCGGACTCGAATTTCAATGCTGCGTACGCCCCGGCGCCCTCGATGCGCGCGACGGCTTCCTTGTAGCCGCCCTGTTCGCCCTCGTGAGCGGACACCAGCTGCGTGCGCCAGCCCTTGCGTTCGGCGTGGCGCAGGTACATGCGCAGCAGGTCGCCGGCAAAGAGCGCCGCCTCGTCGCCGCCCGTGCCGGCACGCACTTCAAGGAACAGGTTGGCGTCGTCCAGCGGATCGTGCGGCACCAGGCCTGCTTCGAGGTCGGCCTCGAGCCGCGTCCGCTCGGCTTCGAGGCGCGCGATTTCTTCGTGCGCAAGTTCGGCGAGCTCGGCGTCCGCCAGCATGTCGCGCGTGTGCGCAAGCTCGGTCGCGTTGCGCTCGCGGGCCGTGAACGCGGCGGCCAGCGGCTCGACTTCGGCGTATTCGCGCGACAACGCGCGGAACCGTGCCGGATCGGATGCCGCGTCGGGCTGCGCCAGCAGCAGGCCGACCTCGTGATGGCGTTCCAGAAGTTGTGCGAGGCGCTGCGCGAGGTGCGGCGTCACGGCGCGTGCCCGCCCGCGTCGAACAGGCGCGCCGCGGCATCGAGCAGCACGTGGTCGCCGTGCTCGGCGGCTTCGCGCAGGCGCACGCTGGGCACGTGCAACAGCTTGCCCGTCAGTGTGTGGGCGAGATAGCCCAGCGCGTCTTCGGGTTTGTCGCCGTGCGCCAGCATGGCGCGGGCCTTGGCCAGCACCTCGTCGCGCTGCGCTTCGGCCTGGGCCCGAAAGGCGCGCAGCGGCTCGCCGTATTGGGCGGTGCGCTGCCAGGCCACGTAGCGCTCGACCTGCAGGTCGATGATCGCTTCGGCCTCGTGCACCGAGGCCTCGCGCGAACGGCGCCCGCTGTCGATCGTCTGCTGCAGGTCGTCGATGGTATAGAGAAACACATCGGGCAACTTGGCGACCTCGGGCTCGATGTCGCGCGGCACCGCAAGGTCGATCAGCAGCATGGGCCGCCGCCGCCGCTCGCGCATCGCCGTGCCCAGCACCGACGCGGTCAGGATGGGTGTGCGGCTGGCAGTTGCCGAAATGACGATGTCGGCTTCGGCCAGGTGCTTGGGCAATTCCGCCAGCGCGATGGCGTAACCACCAACCGGCGCGACCAGTGCTTGCGCGGTTTCCGTGGTGCGGTTGGCCACGATCACCCGATGCACGCCACGTTCGACCAGGTGGCGCAGCGTGAGCTCGATCGTGTCGCCGGCGCCGATCAGCAGCACGCAGGATTCGGCAAGGTCGGCGAAGGCTTGTTCGACCAGGCGCACGGCGGTGAACGCCACCGAGACCGGTCCGGTGCCGATGCGGGTTTCGGTACGCACGCGCTTGGCGACCGCAAAGGCGTTCTGCAGCAGGCGGTCCATCGGTGCACGCAGCGTGTGCGCGGATTTGGCCGCGCGCCACGCGCTTTTGACCTGGCCCAGGATCTGCGGCTCGCCCAGCACCATCGATTCCAGTCCGGTCGCGACGCGGAACACGTGGCGGACGGCCTCATCGTCGGTGTGCCGGTACAGGAACTCGTCGAGCTGGCCAGGGGTCATCTGGTTGCGGGCGTGCAACCAGCGCTCGGGTACGGCCTCCGCGCCCGCCTTGACGCTGCAGTACAGCTCGGTGCGATTGCAGGTCGACAGGATCATGGCCTCGTCGATGCCCGGCTGGGCGGCAAGGTCGGCAAGCGCCGGCGGCGTCGCTTCGGCGTCGATCGCGACCTGCTCGCGCAGGGCAACGGGTGCAGTGAGATGGTTGAGGCCGAGGGCGATCAGCGGCATGGCAACGGTAGGCGGCAACCGGCTAAGCTGTCGCGTCGCAGGACGAAGAAAGGACCGCGCTGGTGCGGTGGTTAACGCAAAGGTTCAACTCGATGCACCGTTTGCGGCGTCATTTTACCGCGTTTGGACTCGCGGCCGCGGCGGCGCTGTCAGGTTGCACCGGGTTGCCGGCGCGTCCGGCGCCGCAGGCTGTCGTGAGCCAGCCGCTGGCGCATCTGACGCTGCCCATGGACCGGGCCGAGGGACAGGCAACGGCGCTGTTGATCGCGGCCGAGTTTGCCTTGCAGAACAACAACGTTGCGCAAGCGACGCGCGATTATGCGGCGGCGGCGAAGCTTTCGCGCGACCCGCGCGTGGCCAAGCGTGCCGTGCAGCTCGCGGTCGTGACCCACGACGCCGGTTCGGCGCAGGCGTTGATCGCGCGCTGGCAGGCGCTGGGCGCCGATCCACGTGACCTCGCCGGCGCGCGTGCGCAGCTGGCGATGCTGGATGGCGACCGTGCGCTCGCCGAGCAGCAGTTTCGCGTGCTGTTGGCCGGCGGCGGCGCCGAGGCCTGGAAGACCTTCACCGCTGATCTTCTGATGGCGCGCGATCGCGCCCTGGCCGGGGTGCTGCTGGAAAGCCTGGCGACGCCCGCGGCGTTGCCGCCCGACGAGAGCGTCTGGATTGCGCTCAGCCAGCTTGGCGAGCAGTTGGGCCGGCACACGTTTGCACGCACGCTGGCGGATGCCGCAGTCAACCGGTTTGGCGGCGTCGACAGCATCCGGTGGGCGGCCAGCCTGCGCATCGCGATCGGCGATCGCGCGGGCGCCGAGGCGTTGTATGCCAAGGGCGTTGCCCGACACCCGCACAGCGTGCCCTTGCGCCTCGGCTACGCGGCGCTGCTGGCCGGCCAGGATCGCTATGCCGTGGCGCTGAAGGTGCTCGCGGCGGGTCCCCAGACCCAGGCAACCTGGGAAGCGCGGGTCGCGTACGCAGCCCGCGGCCAGGACAAGGCCGCAATCGCCGATTTGTACGCCAAGCTCCAGCACGCGCCGGCGTCCGAACGCACCGACAATGCGTTCCTGCTGGGACAGCTGGCCGAACTGCTGGGACACGACCGGGATGCCCTGCGCTGGTATGGCGAGGTCGATCCCGACGGCGACCACGGCTTCGACGCCCAGGTGCGCAGCGCGGTGCTGCTGGACAAGGCGGGGCAGCACGCCGAGGCGGCCACGCTGGTGCACCAGCTCGAGCAGGATTATTCGGATGATCCGGACAACCTGCGCACCGCCTACGAGCTTGAAGCCCAGCTGCACGCACGCGTCGGCGACCACGCGGCGGCAATCTCCGCCTACGACCGTGGACTGGTGGCCCTGCCGGGCGACCCGGTGCTGCTGTATGACCGCGGCATCGAAGAGGCGAATGCCGGCAATATCGATGCCGCCGTTGCCGATTTTCGCAAGGTGCTCGCCAAGCACCCCGACAACGTCGATGCGATGAACGCGTTGGGCTTCACGCTCGCCGACGCCGATCGCGACTTGCCCGAGGCCACGCGGTTGCTCGGCAAGGCCATCGCGGCCAAGCCCGACGTACCGGCGATCATGGATTCGTGGGGCTGGCTGCAGTTTCGACTGGGACACCTCGATACGGCGCGCAGCTATCTCGAGCGCGCCTGGGCGAGGGCGCAGGATCCCGATATCGGCGTGCATCTCGGCCAGGTGCTGTGGAAGCTGGGCCAGCAGAGCGCGGCGCGCGCGGTGTTTGCGAAGGTACGGGCGCTCGATCCTGGCAACGCCGCGCTGAAACAGGCCGAGCGGACTTTGCAGCCGTGAGGCATGGGCTTGCGGTCGTCGCGGCCGGACTGGGCCTGGGCCTGCTGCTCGCCGCGTGCGCGCCGCTCCCCGTGCGCACGCCGGGTACGGCTGCGGAATTGGCGGCGCAGGCGACGCGCGAACGCGCGTTGTCGGCCCAACGCAACTGGACCCTGACCGCGCGGTTCGCGGCCTCGGACGGGCGCCAGGGCGGCAGCGGTGGCCTCGACTGGCGGCAGGACGGCGATCGCTACCGGTTCACGCTGCGCGCACCGGTTACCGGCAAGACCGTGGAGCTGCGTGGCGGGCCCGAGGGCGCCGAGCTGCTGGGCGTTGGACGCACGCCCCGCGTCGGCGCCGACGCCAACAGCGTGCTGAGCGCCGAATTCGGCTGGCGCATCCCGGTGGTCGATCTCGCCTGGTGGGTGCGCGGCCTGCGCGCACCGGGTGCCGCCGCGGTGTTGACGTTTGGCGCCGATGGCCTGCCGGCCACGCTGGACCAGGATGGTTGGCACGTCGAGTTCAAGGACTGGTATGCCAAGCGGAACCCGCCGCTGCCGCGCAAGGTGTTTGCCAGCCGCGACCCGTTCAACGTGCGTCTGTTGATCGAACAATGGGGCTTGCCGCCCGCGGCGCGTTCCGGAACGCCCTGAGGCACGCCGGTGCGGGTGCGGCAAGCGTCTGAATTGACACGTATTGACGCGCGCATGAAAATAGCGGGCTTTTCACCGCACGGTGCCGCTGCACGTCCCGGAGGACCATCCGGGGGCGGGAACAACGGTGGGGCGTAGCCAAGCGGTAAGGCACCGGGTTTTGATCCCGGCATTCGCAGGTTCGAATCCTGCCGCCCCAGCCACCCAGGCGCGTGGACGAGGACTGCGACATGCATGACACATCCGGTTTGTTGTTGTTTTCGGGCAATGCCAACCGCAAGCTCGCCGCAGACGTCGCGCACACGCTGGGCGAGCCGCTGGGCAAGGCGGTCGTCGGCACGTTCTCCGATGGCGAGGTGCAGGTCGAAATCGACGAGAACGTCCGCAACCAGGACGTGTTCGTGATGCAGTCGACCTGCGCGCCGGCCGCCGAGCACCTGATGGAACTGCTGGTGCTGGTCGACGCGCTGAACCGCGCGTCGGCGGCCAGCGTCACCGCCGTGATTCCCTATTTTGGCTACGCGCGCCAGGACCGCCGGCTGCGTGCGGGGCGGGTACCCATCACCGCCAAGGTCGCGGCACGGCTGATCGATGCGGTGGGCACCGACCGGGTGCTGACCGTCGACATCCATGCCGACCAGATCCAGGGGTTCTTCGACGCGCCGCTCGACAACGTCTACGCGTCGCCGGTGCTGCTGGCCGACATCTGGCGCAAGCACGGCACCGAAGGCATCACCGTGGTCAGCCCGGACGTAGGCGGCGTGGTGCGCGCGCGCGCGGTTGCCAAGCGGCTGGACGATGCCGACCTCGCGATCATCGACAAGCGCCGGCCGCGCCCGAACGAGGCGACCGTGATGAACATCATCGGCGAGGTCAAGGGCCGCACCTGCGTGCTGGTCGATGACATCGTCGATACCGCCGGCACCCTGTGCGCGGCCTCGCGCGCGCTGAAGGCGCGTGGCGCGAAGCAGGTGGTGGCGTATTGCACGCATGCGGTGCTGTCGGGGCCGGCCGTGCGCAATATCCAGCAATCGGAGATGGACGAACTGGTCGTGACCGACACCATTCCGCTGAGCGCCGCGGGCGCCGCGTGTGGGAAAATCCGCCAGTTGTCGGTCGCGCAGCTGCTGGCCGAGACCGTACGCCGGGTGGCGTACGGCGAATCGGTCAGCTCGCTGTACGTCGATTGAAGCAGGGAGCGGGAAGAAGGGAGCAGGGTAAAAGCGGCTGCATGCTTTTGTTTTTCCCTGCTCCCCTTCCCCTGCTCCTTTCATCGGCTTTCCTGGTCGCGGGAAAGCCATCATCGCCGCGGTGACGCGGTCTTACTGCAACCTGAGGAAACAGCAATGGCAACCATCCATGAAATCACGGCCGAGCGCCGCGCGGACCAGGGCAAAGGTGCGAGCCGCCGCCTGCGTCGTGCGGGCAAGGTTCCGGCCGTCGTCTACGGCGCCGGCGGCGCCGCCGAGAACATCCAGTTCGATCACCTCAAGCTCTCGCTGGCGGCGCGCAACGCGTGGTTCTCCTCCGCGATCCTGGACCTGCTGGTCGATGGCAATCGCCAGAAGGTGCTGCTGCGTGACGTGCAAAAGCACCCCGTCAAACCGCTGCTGCTGCACCTGGACTTCCTGCGGGTGGACGAGTCCAAGCCGATCCGCGTGTACGTGACGATCCGCTCGATCAACAAGGAAATCTCGCCGGCCGCCAAGACCTCCGGGGTGGTCATTTCGCACCACGTCAACGAGGTCGAGGTGTCCTGCCTGCCGAAGGATCTGCCGGAGTACATCGAGCTCGATCTCGGCAAGCTCGACCTCGGCGACGTGTTGCACCTGTCGGACCTGAAACTGCCGGCGGGCGTCGAAATCCCCGAGCTGCGCCTGGGCAAGGAATACGACCTGACCGTCGTCACCGCGCAGATGGTCAAGGAAGAGGTCGAGGAAGCGCCGGTGGTGCCGGCCGAGGGTGCGGCCGCCGAAGGTGCGGCGGCGGGCGCAGCGGCGCCGGCAGCGGCCGGTGGCGAGGCTGCGGCGAAAGGTGCGGCGCCGGCCGGTGGCGCGGCGGCCGCGAAGGGTGCGGCGCCGGCCAAGGGCGCGCCGGCAGCGGCGGGCGACAAGAAGCCCGCCGGCAAGAAGTAACCGCTGGCGGCATTCCGCGCGTCCGGCGGCCGGATGGCGCGCGGCGCGGGTGACGTTGCCTCTTCCGCCCGCGGGAGGGGCAACGCTGCGAGGGCAGGGAATCATCACGACATGACGGGTATTCGACTCATCGCCGGACTCGGCAACCCCGGGCCTGAATACCTGCGCAATCGCCACAATGCCGGATTCTGGTTTGCCGATGCCTTGGCGACCGGCGCGGGTGCGCGTTTTGTGCTGGAGAAGCGTCTGCACGCCGAAACCTGTCGGATACAGGTCGATGGTGCGGACGTGCGGGTGATCAAGCCCGATACATTCATGAACGAAAGCGGGCGTGCCGTCATCGCCGCGCTCAACTATTGGAAGTTGCTTCCCGAAGAACTGCTGGTCGTGCACGATGACATGGACCTGCCACCGGGCACCGTGCGCCTCAAGTTCGATGGTGGCCACGGCGGGCAGAATGGCCTGCGTGACATCATGGGCCAGTTGGGGCACGGTCGTTTCCATCGGCTGCGCATCGGCACCGGGCATCCGGCGCGGGGCAGTGTCGTGGCCTGGGTGCTGGGCAATCCGTCGGCCGCGGACGAAGATCTGATGCTGGACGCGATCGGGCGTGCGCTGGGCGTGTTGCCGCTCGCGGTGGCGGGGAACGTGAACGAGGCGATGAAGCGCCTGAATACACACGTTGCGGCGCCGGCGGACGGGGCGAATCAGGCGTAGCGGGTTCGTGTGCTGCGCGGTGGCCAGGTCCGGTACACGGTTCCCGGCGGTTGGTTTCTGGAGCAAGTGATGGCAATTCAGTGCGGCATCGTCGGTCTGCCCAACGTTGGCAAGTCGACCCTTTTCAATGCGTTGACCAAGGCCGGGATCGCGGCCGAGAACTTCCCCTTTTGCACGATCGATCCCAACGTCGGCGTAGTGCCGGTGCCCGATCCACGCCTGGCGCAGCTCGCCGATGTCGTGCATCCGCAAAAAATCATCCCCGCGGCGGTGGAATTCGTCGACATTGCGGGTCTCGTCGCGGGCGCGTCCAAGGGCGAGGGCCTGGGCAACAAGTTCCTTGCGCACATCCGTGAGGTCGATGCCATCGCCCACGTGGTCCGCTGCTTCGAGGATCCCGATATCGTCCACGTGACGGGGAAAATCGACCCGGTGGCTGACATCGCGACCATCGACACCGAGCTTGCGCTGGCCGATCTCGATTCGGTCGACAAGGCGCTCAACAAGGTCGAGCGTGCGGCCAAGGCCAACGACAAGGAGGCCATGGCCAGGCGGCCTGTGTTGGAGAAGATCGCCGCGGCGTTGAACGACGGCAGGCCCGCGCGTTCGGTCCCCCTCGACGAGGAGGAGCACGGCACGATCCGCGAGCTGTTCCTGCTCACGGCCAAGCCGCTGATGTACGTCGCCAACGTGCTGGAAGACGGCTTTGAGCACAATCCGTTCCTCGACGCGGTCCGCGCGCACGCCGCGACCGAAGGCGCGGTGGTGGTCCCGGTCTGCGCCGCGATCGAGGCCGAACTCGCGCAGCTCGAAGAAGCCGACCGGGCCGAGTTCCTGGCGTCCATGGGATTGGCCGAACCGGGCCTCGACCGCGTCATCCGGGCGGCCTACGCGCTGCTTGGCCTGCAGACGTATTTCACCGCGGGGCCGAAGGAGGTCCGCGCGTGGACCGTGCGGCGGGGCGCGACCGCGCCCCAGGCCGCGGGCGTCATCCACACCGACTTCGAGCGCGGGTTCATCCGCGCGGAGACCGTGTCCTTCGACGACTACGTGAAATACCGGGGCGAAGCCGGCGCGCGCGATGCCGGGCGGTTGCGCCTGGAAGGCAAGGACTATCACGTTGCCGAAGGTGACGTGATGCACTTTCGCTTCAACGTGTAGGGGGCCCCGCAGCACCGCGACGCGGTGCAGTACCGGCGCCCGCGCTCAGGCGGTGCGCGCCCAGTGCCGGTGGATGCGGCTCGCGGCCACGTCCAGCGTGAAGCCGAGGATCCCGATCAGGAGGATCACGGCCATGAGCTCGGAATAGGCCAGGCGATCGCGCGTGTCGAGCACGAAGTAGCCGAGCCCCGAGGTCACACCCAGCATCTCGCATGGCACCAGCAGGATCCAGATGATCCCGATGGCGATGCGCACGCCGGTGAGGATGTGCCCGAGGATGCCCGGCAGGATGATCTTGAAGAGCACCTCGGTGCGCGTCGCGGACAGGCTTCTGGCCAGCGCCAGCCAACGCGGATCGAGCTGGCGCACGCCGGAAGCGGTATTGAGGACGATGGGCCACACCGCGGTAATCGCCAGCAGGAAGTAGATCGGCGCGTCGCCAATGCCAAACAGCATCACGGCGATCGGCATCCAGGACAGCGGCGAAATCATGCGCACGAACTGGAATGCGCCGCGGGTCGTGGCATCGAACAGGCGCGAGGAGCCCACCGCGAGCCCGGTCGGGATGCCTGCGGCGAGCGCAAGCGCGAGGCTGACGCCGACGCGGCGCAGGCTGGCGATGATGTCGGTCGTCAATTCACCCTGCCGCAGCAGCTCGTAGAGGCTGACGATGGCGGCCTTGGGCGTGAAGAGGTGCGCCAGGGGCATGCTGCGTTCGAGCGCGTGCACGCCCAGGGCCCACAGCACCAGCAGGACGCCGAGCCCGGACAGGCCGAGCGCCACGTTTGCGGCTACACGTCGCGCGCGCTGCGCGCCGCGGCCCACCGGGCGCGGGCGCGCGGCGGGCGCCGCCGCGATGGCTTCCGTGGCGCTCACGCTTCCACCACTTCCTTGCGGGTGAAGCTCGTGGGCTGACCGAACGTACGCATGCCGCCGACGCCGGCGATCGCCTGGCGCACGAAGCGGTCGTCGACCAGGTCGCGTGCGGCGAATTCGGGCTTGAGGGTCTTGAGGAACGCGTTGTTGCCGTCGACCAGCGTGTCGCGCAGCATCTCCACCAGGCTTTCGGTGTAACTCGGGTACGGATACGGCTGGAAACCGATGCGCGGGTCCGTCCAGTCGGTATGCCGGATCGCGCCGGTCCTGATGTATTCGGCGCGGCGCGCGGCGTTCGGCACCAGCGTCTGTGCCAGTACCGGGTAGGTGTGCGGCGTGAAGTGGGCGGGATTGTCCTTGGCGAGGATGTGCGCGGTTTCGTCCCTATGGCCGCGCACCCACACCTGGGCCTCGACGATGCCATTGACCACTTTTTGTACCCACTGCGGGCGTTGGTCGATGTCCTTTTCGTGCATCTGCACTACGCAGCACGCGTGTTCCTTCCACACGTCGCCCGTGAACCTCAGGATCTTGCCAACCTTCATGAGCTCGGCGGCACCGCAGAACGGTTCAGCAACGATATAGCCCGAGATGCGTCCGGTCGCGAGTCCGGGCAGCATGTCCGAGGGCGCCATGACGACCAGCTTGACCTGTTTCGGGCCGGGCTTGCCGCTCTTGATCGGCGCAAGCCCTTTGTTGCGCAGCAGGAACTGCAGCACGATGTTGTGGGTCGAGTACCAGAACGGGATCGCGAACGTGGTTCCGCCAAGATCGGTGATCTGGTCGATGTGGTGATTGACCGCGACGGTCACGGCCGAACCGTTGATGTGGTTCCAGGCCACCACCTTGGAAGGCGACTTGCTGCCGTAACGTGCCCACACGGTCATCGGCGAAAGCATATGTACCACGTTGACGTTGCCCGACAGGAACGCCTCGACGATCTGGTCCCAACCGCGGAACATGTGCGGGCGTTCGACCTTGAGGCCCTGTTTCTGGAACAGACCCTGCTGGTAGGCGATGAGCAGCGCGGTGGCATCGGTGATCGGCAGGTAGCCGATCCTGAGCGGCGCGTCGGGTTCGGCAGCGTAGGCCTGGTTGAAGCGCGTGATCAACGGCAGCGCGCCGGCGGCAGTGAACAGCGCCGACAGTTTCAGGAATTCGCGGCGCGTCAGGCCCTGCTCAATCTCGTGGTGGTCGTGGCTCACGGTGTGTTCCGGATTGTGGTTTTCAGGCAGCGAGGCGGCGGGCGCTGGCGATGCCCGAGCGCGCCTGTCGCATCGCGCGGACGATTTCGGTGCGCATGCGCGCCAGCTCCGGTGCGGCTTCGTCGCGCGGATGGGCCAGTGCGATGCGCCAATCATCCATCAGGCGTGCCGGCCGCCCGCCGATCAGGATGGCCCGATCGGCCAACAGCAGCGCTTCGTCGATGTCATGCGTCACCAGCACGGCGGCGGTGTGGTGGCGGCCGGTGATGACGCGCAATAGCGCCTGCATTTCGCCGCGGGTGATTTCATCGAGCGCGCTGAACGGCTCGTCGAGCAGCAGGATCTCGGGCTTGCGCGCGATCGCGCGTGCCAAGGCGACGCGCTGCTTCATGCCGCCCGAGAGCTCGGCGGGGTACGCACGCCGAGCGTCATCGAGGTCCACTTCGGCGATCGCCGCGTCGATGCGCGCGCGCTTCTCGGCGCGCGTGGCGCGCGCCTGGTGCTTGAAATCGAGTCCGAACCCGACGTTTTCCTCGAGGGTCAGCCACGGCAGCAGGCATGGATCCTGGAACACGAAGCCGATCCGCGGGTGCGGGCCGGCCAGCGCCTGCCCCTGGACGTGGATGTCGCCCTCGTCGGGTTTGCGCAAACCGGCAAGCACGCGCAGCAGCGAGCTTTTGCCGACCCCGCTCGGCCCCAGCACGGCAACGGTTTCGCCGGCCGCGAGCGTCAGCGAGAAATCCGCGAGTACGGCATTGGCGACCGCATCGTCGCGCTGGTAGCTGAGTGCAAGGTTGCGGGCCTCCAGCAAGGGGGCAGACGTTGCTGCGGCGGTCAGCGACGCGGTCGGCCGGGGCGGGGCGGTGAACACGAGGGCTCAGGCCGCCACGGCTTGCAGTGGCGCCACCTCGAGATCGTGGATTTCCTTGCGCAGGTGCTTCAGCGCGGGGGTCACGATCGAAACGAACACGGCCTCACGCAGGCGCCGCTGCACGGGGCTGCGCACCAGGTAGCCACGGGCGCCGGCGTGCAGCACGGCCGCGTTGGCGGCGCGCAGCGCAAGTTCGGAGGCCGCGGCGCGGGCCTGGAGGACCTCGAGCAGTACCGGCTCGCCGGCATCGACGCGCGCGGCAAGCGCAGCGGTACGTGCAGTCAGGGCGTCCAGGTCGGCCCTGAGTGGACCTTCCTGTTCATCCAGGTAGCCGTTGGTGACCGAGTGGCCGACGTTGAACTTGTGGACCGACGCGATGCAGCCCGCGGCCACGCCGAGCCCCATGCCGGCCTGCCCGAGCACGAACCCCGGCTTGATGCACGCCAGGTATTCCCGGAACTGGCGCGGATGGGCCAGCACGCCATCGGCATCGATGCGTACGTCGTGGAACCGCGGATTCAAGGTGCGCGTGCCTTCCATGCCCGAGAATTCGGGGCATGGGTTCAGCCCCAGTCCCGGCGCGTTGCACGGCACCGCGAACATGATGTAGCCCTCACCGGGCACCTCCGCGGCGGCGATCAGCAAGTGGTTTTCGCCGAGGTTCGACACCCACGGCAGTACGCCGTCGATGCGATAGCCGTCACCGTCGTGGCGGGCGCGCAGGTGGATCTTTTCGATTCCCGCCAGATGCTTGACGGCGTTGGACATGCCGCTGCCCGACAGCAGCTCGCCGCGTGCGACCGGGCCGAGATAGCGTTCACGGGTCGCGGCATTGGGCGTGTGGAGCAAATACCACGCCGACACCGACTGGCACCAGACGATGAAGGCGGTCGATCCGCATTCGGCGCCCACCGCGGTGGTGACCGCAATCTGGTCGGCGAGCTGGCGTCCCTGTCCACCAAACTTCTGCGGAATTGCGGCGCCAAAGCCACCCGCCGCACCCAGTTCGTGCAGGAAGGCTTCTGGATACACGCCGTCCTGGTCGATGCGGGCCGCAAGCGGCGCCAACTCGCGCGCGATGAGCGCGCGAATGCCCCCGCCCGCGGTCTGGTTGGGATCCGTTGTGTTCATGTCTTCACCTGGCTTGCGTGGCCGACGCGAGGGATTCACGCATATTGCTCGGCGTACTCCTGGAGTTCGGGGTTGATCGGAGTGTGGGCGACGTTGTTGGCGTAGTTGCACAGCGTCGACAGGCTGACGCCCAGGACGACGTCCAGCACGTTCGCCTGGGTATAGCCGGCCGCCAGGAATTCCTTGAGTTCGACGTCGCTCACCTGGCCCTTGTGGTCGATGACCGACAGCGTGAAGCGCGCGAGCGTGTTGAGTTTCGGATCGCTGAGCGCCTGCGTGTGGCGCAGTGCGCGCACCAGGTCTTCAGGCATCTTGGCCTTCTTCAAGGCGATCTTGGTGTGGCCCGCGGCGCAGAAGTGGCAGCCGTTGCGGGTGGCGGCGGTGATCTGGATGACTTCGCGCTCGGCCGGGGTCAGGCTGTTGCGGGCGTTGATGCCGCTGACGACCTGGTAGGTTTCGAGCGCGGTTGGCGCGTTCGCCAGCACGCCGAGGAGGTTGGGAAGAAATCCGCTGGCCTTTTGTGCATTGGCCAGACGTTCGCGCGCTTCCGGCGCCGCGCTTTCAACGGTTTGGATGTCAAGACGACTCATTGAAGCAGACTCCTGCAAGGATGTTTCACGACGGGAGAATTCTAGGCAGCGGCCGCCAGGCGCCGAAGGGAGGCATCGTTATGTTGATATGCGTTGTCGCCATGTAGCCCGGAACCGTGGCCGGCGGGACGGCACATCGGAGGGGGCGGGCGTTGTGGGTCGGGGTGCGCGGGGCGTCCATGGGTGGGGACGGAGGAGGGTGCGCGCGGATGCAGCCGGGCGCCGGCGCAACGGGACGCAAGGTGTTGGTGTCGACCTTTCCGCGTGCAGGCGGCCGGCGCGTCGGCTGCCACAGAAAGACGCACTCTGCCGCGATCGGTCCTTCATTTGCGTTCAGGACGCGTTCGCTAGGCCCCAACGTGCAGGCAAGATGTAGCCGTTGTCGCGCGAGGACCTCGATGGTGTGGCGGCGCCCTGTCGGTGCGCCAGGTGGGCGACGGGGCGGGAGGTTGACTTGCGCGGCCCGAGCCGCAAAAATACGCGGTCTTTGTGATGCAAACTGTCGAAACCCGGGTGTCAACGCGCATGCCGGGTTGCTCGTGTCGTTTTTTTCGCGGCGCGCGACGGTCAACGAGCAAGGTTACGGCAAGAAATTTCGGAGGGATACCCAAGCGGCCAACGGGGGCAGAC
>DASTNI010000040.1:0-207793 GCA_035720985.1 Rhodanobacteraceae bacterium
CAGCGGATGTCCTACGCGGGCGGCATTCCGGACGCTTGCCGCACGCTGGTCGTGGTGCCGTGGCTCCTGGGCAGCGAGACCGGGCTCGAAAGCCAGCTGGCGGACCTCGAAATCCGCTACCTCGGCAATCGCGACCCCAACCTCAGGTTCGCGCTGCTGACCGATTTCCCCGACGCGCCGCACCGCGACATGCCGGAGGATGCCGCGCTGCTGGCGGCGGCGACGCGCGGCATCGATCGCCTCAATGCCAAGTATCCCTTGGCGCACACCACACGCTTTTACCTGTTCCACCGGCCGCGCGAATGGAACGCCCACCAGTCGGTGTGGATGGGCTTCGAGCGCAAGCGCGGCAAGCTCGGCGACCTGAACCGCGTGCTGCGCGGCACCCGGCCCGAGCGCTGCTTCAGCGTGATCGTGGGCAACCTCGCGGCGCTGCAGCAAACCCGCTACGTCATCACGCTGGACGCCGACACCGGCCTGCCGCCCGAGGCCGCGCGCCGGCTGGTCGAGACGATGGCGCACCCGCTCAACCGCCCCTGGTTCAGCAAGGGCTCGCGGCGCGTCACCGCGGGCTATGGACTGCTGCAGCCGCGGGTGTCGGTGGCCCACCAGGCCGACCGCCCCAGCCGCTTCGCGCGCCTGTACAGCGACTCGACGGGGCTCGATCCGTACACCCACGCGGTGTCGGACGTGTACCAGGACCTCTTCGGCGAGGCCTCGTTCGTCGGCAAGGGCATCTACGACGTCGATGCCTTCAGCCGCTCGGTCGGCACCCGCTTCCCGAACGACCTCATCCTGTCACACGACCTGCTGGAGGGTTCGTACGCGCGCACCGGTCTCGTCAGCGACATCGAACTGCTCGAACATCAGCCCAACCGGTTCAGCGTGGACGTGCGCCGCCGGCACCGCTGGACCCGCGGCGACTGGCAGATTGTGCAGTGGCTGCTGCCGATCGTGCCGGGCCCGCGCCGGCGCCAACTGCGCAACACGCTGAAGGTCCATCACCGCTGGAAGATCCTCGACAACCTGCGGCGCGGCCTGGTGCCGCTGGCGATGCTCGCGCTGCTGCTGCGCGGCTGGTCGCACCATCCGTCGGCAGCGTACTGGACGCTGGTGGTGGTGGCGCTGCTGCTGGGGCCGCCGGTCCTGATCGCGCTCGCGCAGGTGTGGCGCAACGTGTGGCAGCACGTGCCGACGCGGCGTTGGCGCAATACCTGGCGCGGCATTCGCGACGAACTGCTGCGCGACGGATTCGCGATCGCGACGCTGCCCTTCGAGGCCTGGTTGAACCTCGATGCCATCACCCGCAGCGCGGGTCGCCTGTTGTTCACGCGCAAGCACCTCCTGGAATGGACGCCGATGAGCGACGCGCAGCGCGGCGCGGCGTCGACGCTCGCGGGCTACCTCGGCCTCATGTGGATGGCGCCCGCGGGCGCGGCGGCGCTCGCCGCGCTGCTGGGCGTGTATGCACCCGAAACCCTGCGCCCCGCGGGCGCGTTCCTGGCGCTGTGGTTCGCCTCGCCGTTCCTCGCCTGGACCATCAGCCGGCGACCGCCCAAGGCACCGCTGGTGCTGGACAGCGCGCAGCGCGCATTCCTCCACGGCGCCGCGCGTCGCATCTGGCACTGGTTCGAGACCTTTGTCAACGCCGAGGAAAACTGGCTGCCACCCGACAACTACCAGGAATTCCCGGTGCCCCAGACGGCCCACCGCACCTCGCCGACCAACATCGGCATGGCGCTCCTGGCCAACCTCACCGCCTACGACTTCGGCTACCTCGACGCGGGCGCGCTGCTGCGGCGCACGACCGCGACGCTGGACACGCTCGGCCGCCTGCCGCGCCACCGCGGGCACTTCTACAACTGGTACGACACCCACACCCTGGCCACGCTGCCGCCGGCGTACGTCTCGAGCGTCGACAGCGGCAACCTGATGGGCTGCCTGCTGGTGCTGGCCAATGCGCTGGAACACGCCCCTGGCGAGCCCCTGGTCTCGACCGCGATTGCGCCGGGCCTGCGCGATACGACGCGCGTGCTGGGCGAGCAATTGCCCCGCATCGATCCGGCCGATCCGCACGCCAACCTGGCGCTGGCGGCGACCCTCAGCGAGCTTGACACACTGCTCGACGACGCCGCCGGCAACCACAACGCGCTGCCGGTGCTGCGCGCGCTCCTGGCGCGCATCGACACCGAGACCCAGCGGCTCACCGAGCTCGTCGCCGACAACGCCATCCCGGGCGCGTTCGCCGAATGGGCCCAGGCGCTGGCGCGCCAGGCGGACCGCGCGTGCGAGGAACTCGACCTGCTCGCGCCGTGGCTGGCGCTGGGCGACCCGGGCAGCGATGACGAGCACCTGCGCGCGCTGCTGGCCGAACTCGAAGCCAATCCGTCGCAGTCGCGCGCGCTGGTCCTGATCGACGCGCTGACCAGCGGGCTTGCCGCCTGCCGCGATGGCGAATCGGCGCCGGATCTCCGCGCCGCGCTCGCCGAGCTGAAGCCCACGCTGCAACGCCGCCATGACGACGCCGCGGCGCTGGCGGTGCGCTGCCGCGAGTTCGCCGCGATGGACCTGGCGTTCCTGTGGGATCCGCAGCGCGAACAGTTCGCCATCGGCTACAACGTCGAGCGCGACAAACGCGACGCCGGCCGCTACGACCTCCTGGCGTCCGAGGCGCGCATGCTGTCCTACGTGGCCATCGCCCAGGGCCAGGTCGCGCCTTCGCACTGGTTCCAGTTGGGCCGGCTCATGACCATCGCCACGGGCCGGCCGGCGCTGGTGTCCTGGAGCGGCTCGATGTTCGAGTACCTGATGCCGCACCTTCTGATGCCACGCTTCAAGGGCACGCTGCTCGACGACACCTGCCGCACCGCCGTGGCCCGCCAGATCCAGTACGGCAACCAGCAGCGCGTCCCGTGGGGCGTCTCCGAATCGGCCTACAACGCCACCGACGCCAACCTCACCTATCAGTATCGCGCGTTCGGCGTTCCCGGCCTCGGCCTGAAGCGCGGGCTGGGCGAGGATCTCGTGATCGCGCCATACGCCACCGTCATGGCCGTGATGGTGGACCCGTCTGCCGCGTGCACCAACCTCGAACGCCTCGCCGGGCTCGGCACCCTCACGCGCTACGGGTTCTACGAAGCGCTGGACTTCACCGCCGGCCGCGTCAGCGAAGGCAAGGAGTTCGCGCGCGTGCAGAGCTGGATGGCGCACCACCAGGGCATGAGCTTCCTCGCGCTGTCGGCGCAGCTCAACGGCCGCCCGATGCAGCGCCGCTTCATGCGCGAGCCGATGTTCCGCGCCTACGAGTCGCTGCTGCGCGAGAAGGTTCCGGAATCGTTGCCGCGGCACCCGGCGCGGCTGGATCTCGAACAGCCGCGCGCCACGCGCGCGCGCACCCACGCGCAGTTGCGCACCCTGCGGCAGATGGTGACGCCGCTGCCCGAGGTGCACCTGCTGTCCAACGGCAACTACCACGTCATGCTGACCCAGACCGGCGCCGGCTACAGCCGCTGGCACCAGCTCGCGTTGACCCGCTGGCAGCCCGATGGCACCCGCGACGCCGACGGCCAGTTCATCTATCTGCGCGACGTCGACTCGGGCCTGGTGTGGTCGCCCACCGTGCAACCGCTTGGCGATCCGGGCGGCAGCGCCAGCGCGACCTTCTCGCAGGCGCGCGCCGAATTCCACCGCGTCGATCATGGCATCGCGAGCGAGCTCGTGGTCGCGGTTTCGGCCGAGGACGACGTCGAGCTGCGTCGCCTGCGCCTCACGAATCGCACCGGGCGCACCCGCACGCTCGAGATCACGACCTACGCCGAAGTCGTGCTGGCGCCGCCCGACGCCGACGCCTCGCACCCGGTGTTCAGCAAATTGTTCCTCGAAACGCGCTCGGTGCCGGGGCTCGATGCGCTGCTGGTGACGCGCCGCGCGCGCCGCCCGGACGAGCACCACCCGTGGCTGCTCCACCAACTGACGACGCGCGGGGGCACCGTGGGCGAGGGAGGCTTCGAGACCAGCCGCGAGGCTTTCCTCGGGCGGCTGCGCGGCCCCGCGCGGCCGCGCGCGCTCGATCCCGATGCGCCGCTCGAAGGCCACGCCGGCGCGGTGCTGGATCCGATCGTGTCGCTGCGCCGGCGCATCCGCATCCTGCCGGGCCACACGGCCGCGCTCGACGTGCTGACGGGCATCGCGCCCGACCGCGTGGCGGCGCTGGCGCTGGCGCGCAAGTACCGCGAGCGGCACCTGTACCAGCGCGTGTTCCAGCTGGCGTGGACCCACGAGCAGGTGGTGCTGCAGCAGCTCAACATGAGCGCCGCGCAGGCCGAGCGCTACGATCGCCTCGCGGCGGCCCTGCTGTATGGCCAGGTCGCGCAGCGCGTCACGGTCGATGCGACGCTGCCGCCACAATCCGCGCTGTGGAAGCACGGCATTTCGGGCGACCTGCCGATCGTCCTCGCGCGCGTCGCCAATGCCAGCCAGATCGATCTGGTGCGGCATCTCATCCAGGCCCACGGTTTCTGGCAGATGAGCGGGCTCGACGTCGATCTCCTGATCTGGAACGAGGAGCTGTCCGGCTACCGCCAGGAATTTCAGGAGCACATCTTGTATCTGATCGAGTCGGGCGCCGAGGCGCGCGGCGGCCAGGGCCCCGGCAAGATGTACGCGTGGCGGGTCGAGCATCTGCCCGCGCCCGATCGCGCGCTGATGCTGGCCAGCGCGCGCTGCGTGTTCAACGGCAACGCCGGACGGCTGCGCGACCAGATCGAGCGCTTGTTGCCCGACGATGCCGCGCTCGCCGCGCCCGAGCCCCTGGCGCGGCTGAAGCCGCGGCCGGGCCGGTTCACGCTGCCGCCTGCCGACGAGGCTCTCCAGTCGCCCAACGGGTTCGGCGGCTTTCGCGAGGGCACCGGTGAATACACGCTCACGCTCGACCGCGGCCGGCCGACGCCGGCGCCCTGGTGCAACGTGCTGGCGAACGAAGGCTTTGGCAGCGTCATCAGCGAAACGGGCGGCGCCTATACATTCGCCGAGAACGCGCACGAATTCCGCCTGACACCCTGGTACAACGATCCGCTGCGGGACCTCTCAGGCGAGGCGCTGTGGCTGCGCGACGAGATCACCGGCGAATACTGGTCACCCACCGCGCTGCCCACTCCCAGCGCCGACCCCTACCGGGTGCTTCACGGATTCGGCTACAGCCATTTCGAGCACGCGCATGCGGATCTCCTCTCCGAACTCGACGTGTTCGTGGCGCGCACCGCGCCGGTCAAGCTCGCCCGGCTGAAGCTCACCAACCACGGCGCCGATCCGCGCGCGGTGTCGGTGACGAGTTACGTCGAATGGGTGCTGGGCGAGCGCCGCGAGCGCAGCGCGCTCCACGTGCGCACGCGCCGCGATGCCCCTTCGGGCGCGACCTTCGCCAGCAATCCGTTCGACCCGATCTTCGCCGACCGTGTGGCCTTCCACGCGCTGGACGCGGCGCAGGTGCAATACGGCGGCGACCGCCGCGCGTTCATCGGGCGCAACCGCGCCCTCGGCGCGCCCGCCGGCATGCGCGCCGAACTCCTCGACGGCACGCTGGGCGCAGGGCTCGATCCGTGCTCGGTCGAGCGCGCGGTATTCGAGCTGGAGCCCGGCCAGAGCGTGGAAACCGTCGTGGTCCTCGGCGCCGCGCGCGGTGAAAGCACCGCGCGCACGCTGGCGACGACGTTCTGCAATGTCGAGGTGGCGCGCGAAGAGCTCGCGCAGGTGCGCTCACACTGGCGCGACACGCTCGCCGCGCTCGCCGTGCACACACCCGATGCGGCCACCGACGTGCTGGTCAACGGCTGGCTGCCCTACCAGGTGCTCGCCTCGCGCTTCCTCGCGCGCAGCGGCTACTACCAGTCCGGCGGTGCGTGGGGTTTCCGCGACCAGCTGCAGGACGCCATGGCGCTCCTGAACCTGCGGCCCGATCTCGCCCGTGCGCAACTGCTGCGCTCGGCGGCGCGCCAGTTTCGCGAGGGCGACGTGCAGCACTGGTGGCATCCTCCGGCCGGCAAGGGCGTGCGCACGCGCATCACGGACGACCTCCTGTGGCTGCCGTGGTGCACCGCCGAATACGTCCGCGTCACCGGCGACAGCGCGGTGCTGGACGCGCCGGCGCCCTTCCTGGACAGCCGCCCCCTGGCCGACGACGAGGAATCGGTCTACGACGACGCGCGCACCACGCAGGAGCAGGCCAGTCTGTACGAACACTGCCTGCGCGCCATCCGTCGCGGCCAGCGCCTCGGCGAACACGGGCTGCCGCTGATCGGCGGCGGCGACTGGAACGATGGCATGAACCGCCTGGGCCTCCGTGGACGCGGCGAAAGCGTGTGGCTGGGCATGTTCCTGGCCGATGTCCTGACCCGCTTCGCGCCGCTCGCGAAAGCGCGCGGCGATGCGGCCGCCGCGGACGGATTCACGCAGGCGGCGGCCGCGCTCAGACAGGCGGCGAACGCCCACGCCTGGGACGGCGGCTGGTATCTGCGCGCGTGGAACGATGACGGCGTGGCCGTGGGTTCGGCGGCCAGCGACGAATGCCGCATCGATTCGCTGCCGCAAAGCTGGTCGGTGCTGGCCGACCTGGGCGACCGCGCGCGCAGCACGGAGGCGCTGGATGCCGTGTTCGCACACCTCGTCGACCACGACGGCGGACTGGTCAAACTGTTCGCTCCGCCGTTCGACAGGACCGCGCTCGATCCTGGCTACATCAAGGGCTACGTGCCGGGTGTGCGCGAGAACGGCGGCCAGTACACGCACGCGGCGGTGTGGTTCGCGATGGCGCTGGCGCAACAGGGGCGCATCGACGACGCGTGGCACGTCGCCCGCCTGCTGAACCCGATCCGTCACAGCGCGGATCCCGCCGCGGCGCAGCGCTACCGGCTGGAGCCCTACGTGGTCGCCGCCGACATCTATTCGGCGCGCGACCATCGGGGGCGCGGCGGCTGGAGCTGGTACACGGGCTCGGCCGGCTGGATGTACCGCCTGCTCACCGAATCGCTGCTGGGCCTGCGGCGCGAAGGCGCGCGCCTGTACCTGGAGCCGCGCGTCCCGGACGGCTGGACCCGCTGGTCCGCCACCTGGCGTCACGGCCACAGCACCTGGCACCTCGAGTTCCAGCGCCAGCCGGGCGCCACGCGGGTCAGCGCGATCGACGTCGATGGCGTCCCGCAACCCGGGTCGTACATCGAGCTTGCCGACGATGGCCGCAAGCACACCGTCCACGTGCGCTGCGGGCTCGCCGGCGCGGAACGGAAGGCGCGGCAGGTGGCCCATCCGCCGGCCTCGTCGCTGCCGCCCGCCTGAGGTCGTGCGCATGCGGCGAAGCGCGCGACGCGCATGGCTCCTGGTGCTCGGCCTCGCCGCGGCACCGGCGACGTACGGCGCGCCGCCGGCCTTCGGATCCCAGGTGTACGGCACTCCGATGGCGACCATCATCGGTCGCGGCGCGATCACGTTTCGCGTCACGCTCGGCATGCTCGTCGACGCGCACTACCAGCCGATCGGCATCTACCGGAGCTATCCATCGAAGTCGAAGGTCCCCCTGAGCGAGCGCTACACGCTCGACATGCTGACCACCCGCGACGGCGCGATCCTCGCGAGCTACCAGGACATTCCGCTGCTGGTCCTGCACGGGCACGTCGCCGGACGCGCCGGTGAATACCCGTTGACGCTCACCTACCTCACGCACGTCGAACCCCGCCGCTACGCAAGCTGCACGCTGCACGTGCGCTTCGATGGCGCCGCGGCCTGGCAACTGCTGGACGGCGCGGGACACGTGGCCTCGCAGATCACCGTCACCTCGGGCCTGACGGGAATCCGCGCGGTGTCGGCCTGCGCAGCGCCGCTCCGGCATGCGCCGTGAAGCGCGGCGCCCGCATTGACGCCATGCTAACGCCACGCCCGGAAGACTCCCGGCTTTCACCGCAAGGCGAGGGATGACGACCACCTTCCCGACCAATCCCGATGCCGCGCCGGCCAAGGGGTTCGATGAAGCTTCGCAGCCCGCATCCGGAGCCCGCGCGACGGTACCGGTCGTCGACGGCGTCGAGCCGCGGTTGAACCAGCCACCGCACGCCATCACCGCGGCGGGAGTAGAGCTCGTATGAGCCCACGCGTTCCCGCGGCGGCGCACGCAACCAGGCCGGGGACGTTGCCGGCCCTGCAAGGCCGGCCACCACTCGCGGCCGGCCGGAACAAACGCCGCCGGGGGGCCGCCTGATGGTCACCGGCCGCCGCGCCACCGCCCGCCTGGCCGGTGACGACGACGCCATGCTCGACGATCTGGAACGCAAAGCCTTCCGGTTCTTCGAGCGTCACGCCGATCCGCGCACGGGCCTGGTGCTCGATTCGACCCAGCCCGGGCAACCGGCCAGCATCGCCGCGGTGGGCCTCGCGCTGTCGTGTTATCCGGTCGCGATCGAGCGCGGCTGGATGCTGCGCCACCACGCCCTGCACCTGACGCTGGCGGCGCTGCGCTTCTTCGACACCGCCGACCAGTCGGGCGCGCGCGACGGCGTCGGGTACAAGGGTTTTTTCTACCACTTCCTCAAGGCCGATACCGGCACGCGGGCCTGGAACTGCGAACTGTCGACGATCGACACCGCGCTGCTGCTGGCAGGCGTACTGCACGCCGCGGAGTATTTCGCCGGCGACAGCGCCGACGAACGCGAGGTGCGCGCGCGCGCGCAATTGATCTACGCGCGGGTCGACTGGCGCTGGGCGCAAAACGGGCAGGACTCCATCGTCATGGGCTGGACGCCTGAACGCGGATTCCTGGCGAACCGCTGGCTGGGCTACAACGAGGCACTGCTCCTCTACGTGCTCGCGCTCGCCGCGCCCGAGTTCGCGGTGGCGCCGGCGGCATTCCGGGCGTGGACGTCCACGTTCAAGTGGAAGCGCATCTACGGCCGTGACGTGCTCTACGCCGGCCCGTTGTTCATCCACCAGTACTCGCACATCTGGCTGGACCTCGCCGGCCTGCAGGACGCGTTCATGGCCGACAAGAAGACCGACTACTTCGCGAACAGCCGGGTCATGACGCACATCCATCGCGAATACGCGATGCGCAACCCGCACCACTTCGTCGGTTACGGCGCGAACTGCTGGGGCTTCACCGCCAGCGATGGGCCGGCCGATGCCACCACCGCGTTCAACGGCCACGCCCAGCAGTTTTTCGACTACACCGCACGCGGCGCGCCGTTCGGCCCCGATGACGGCACGATCTCGCCGTGGGCCGCGATCGCGTCGCTGCCGTTCGCGCCGGAAATCGTGCTCGACGAAATCCGGCATCTCGATCAGCTGATCGGTCACAGCCCGGCAGGCTACGGCTTCCACGCGTCGTTCAACCTGTCCTGGCCCGAGTCCGCCACCACCGGCGTCATATGCACCACCGGCGCCGGCGAGCACCTGTGCGCGTGGGTGTCGCCGTGGCACTTCGCGCTGAACCAGGGCCCGATCGTGCTGATGATCGAAAACTATCGCTCGCGCCTGGTGTGGCAGCAGATGCGCGGGTGCGCCCCGATCCGGCTGGGCCTCCAGCGCGCCGGATTCCACGGCGAATGGCTGGGCTGAGGTTGCGCCGATCAACCCCGCGGCGCGGCCCTTTCAACCCGGCGCCTGCTTCCGCGGATCACGTCGTTCCGGGCGCGGCGCAGCGGGCAGATCCGGAATCTGCTCGTGGGTTACTTCCGTCCGCGCTTGGGCTTCGGCTTGGGCTTCGGCTTCGGCTTGGGCTTCGGATCCGGCGTCGTCGGTCCCGCGCCGCCCGCAGCCGCGAACACCGACTCCAGCACCGTACCGTCAGGGCTGCCCCAACCCGTACACGCATCCCACCCGGAACCGGCCTGGTACGCGCCGTTGTTGCCGCTGGTGATGTCGCGGCAACCCTTGCCATCGGCGCCATACAGCGCGACGTGCGCCGCGCCCACCGACTTGCCGGCTTGCTGGTTGATGCGGGCCACCAGCCCCGCCCATAGCGGCGCGACGGCGCTGGTCCCGCCGACCACCTCGGACTGGCCATCGACCAGGATCCGATAACCCGTGAGCGGGTCGGCATTGCCCGCAACGTCGGGCACGCCGCGCCCGACAAACCCGGCAGGGCCTGGCGGCACGCTGGCGTCGGCCTGCCAGCTTGGCAAGGCAAACACCGCGCTGACGCCGCCACCCGTCGCGCCCTCGCCGGTCGCGGTCTCGTTCCATACGACCTCGCTCGAGATCTTGCCGCCCGCGGCCAGCAGCTTGGTGCCGCCGCAGGCCACCACGGACACGCTGGAAGCCGGATAATCGACGTGCGGCGTGCTGCCGGTCTCGCCATCGCTCGAGCCGCCATCGCCCGCGGCGACGCAGACGGTGACGCCCAGCGCGACGGCGTCGGCCAGGGCCGTTTCCATCGCGGTCCGCGACTGCGCGCTCCAGCTGTCCTCCGGCCCGCCCCAGCTGATCGACATCACCGTCGTCGGCGGGCTGCCGTTGTGCGCGGCCTGCGCGATCGCGTCGTAGAACCCCTGATCCGTGTTCGGCGCAAAGTACACGGCGTAGCTCGCGGCCGGCGCCACGGCCCCGGCAATCTCGATGTCGAGCAGGACCTCGGCATCGGCGTCCGAACCCGGCTGGTTGGCGCCGCCGTCGACGGCCACCGCCTGGATCGACGGTTCGGAAAGTCCGAGGCCGGAGAAGTAATTGCTGAGATCGGCGGCCTGGTAGCCGCCGCCCAGCTCGATGATGGCGACGGCCTGCCCGGTGCCGTCGCCGCTTGGAAACGCATACAGGCCGGCGAGCTGCAGCGGCGTGTAGGAAACCGCAGGCTGCGCGCGGGCGATGCGGAAATGCGGATGCGCGATGGGGCGCCGGTCGAGCCCGAGTACCGCGATCACGCTGGGATCGGGCAGCTGCGGCTCGCCATCGCAGGCGAGGAAACTATGGCCACCGGGCAGCATGGTGTAACGGCCCATGCGCACGCCAAACGCCTGCTCCAGCGCGCGCGCGGTACCGGCCCAGCGCAGCGTGCGGCAGGCCAGGTCGCAATCGAGTTCCCGCAGTCCGCGTGCGTTGCCGAACGCGCGCACGCGTTCGACGTCGGTCGGGTCGGCGCCGTATTGCGCGGCGAAGCCGGCGCGCGCCACGCGTGGCGCGGGCGAGGCGAGCGGCTGGCGCCGGCGCAGGACCAGGGTGACGTCCAGCGGCTCGTCGGGCGCGCAGGCACCGAGGTAGCGCAGATCGGCGGGCAGGCACCGGCGCGCGGGCGCGTCAACCGGGCGGGTGTGGGGCATCGGCATGACCCTCGTCTGGAACCTGCCCTCGAGCATGCATCGATCGGCGCGCGTTTGCAGCCCCTTCGCGCCGCCCGTACGCACTGCGTTCAGATGCGCGACGCAGCACCGCGCGTTCAGCCGGCGACGGCTCGCCCATGCGCGCCGCCCGGCTGTAGCCTGGATCAGCGGTCGGCGGCTGGTCGCCCGCCACGGTCAGGAAGCCGCCGCCCACGACGTGGCGGCCGCCCTGGTGCGGCCGCGGCGCGTGGCGGCGGTCAGCCGCAGGCGCGCAGGAATTCGGCGCACAGCGCCTGCATGCCGGCGCGATCCCCGTCATCGAAGCGCGCGAGGTGCGGGCTGTCGACGTCCCAGACGCCCAGCAGCGAGCCGTTACCGCGCACGAGCGGCACCACGATTTCCGAACGCGAGGCGCCATCGCAGAAGATGTGATCGGGAAATGCGTTGACATCAGGCACGAGCTGGACCTGCCGCGACGTCGCCGCGGCACCGCACACGCCACGGCCGTGCGCGATGCGCACGCAGGCGGGTTTGCCCTGGAAGGGCCCCACCACCAGGCCATCGCCATCGGGAAGATAAAAGCCGCACCAGTTGATGTCGGGCAGCGCGTGGAACACCAGTGCCGCAAAGTTCGCGGCGTTCGCGACGAAGTTGGTTTCCCCGTGCAGCAGGCCGCGCACCTGCTGCGCCAGTTCGGCGTACAGCGCGGGTTTGGTGGTGGCGGTGATGGGCGCAGCTTGGAACACCTTGGCATCCTCGGTTGAAAATCGGATCGTGTCCGGCGGCGCGTCGGTCCGGTACGCCAGCCCGAACGCAATCCGGATCAGGTGCTCCATTATCGCGCGATGCCGAGCCCAACCGCGCCTGGCCATCCCGAGGCGCGCGCCGGCGTCGCCACCTGGGGCTGATCGCACTGATTGACCTCGCCTCCACCCTGACCGCGCCGGGCGCGACGGCGACCACCGCCCGCTGATCCGGTGGCGGGGTTCCGCTATGCGCTGTTGGGCTGCGCCGGCATGATTGCCGAACGAATCCGGGGACGGCTTGAACGCGAGGCTACGGCATGAAGGCATACGGCGTGTTCATCACCGGCACCGACGTCGGTTGCGGCAAGACCCGCGTGGCGTGCTCGCTCCTCTATGCGCTGCGTGCCGCGGGCCTGCGCGCCAGCGGCATGAAACCGGTCGCGACCGGCGGCGCCGATACGCCGGATGGCCTGCGCCATCCCGACGCGCTGGCGCTGATCGCCGCGAGCGATCCGAAGCCCGCCTACGCCGATTGCAATCCGTTCTGCTTCGCCGAGCACGTCTCGCCCCACATCGCGGCCGCCGAGGCCGGCGTCGAGGTCACGCTGCCGCCGATCGAGGACGCGTACGACCGCATCGCGCTCGACGTGCAGGCGGTGGTCGTCGAAGGGGCCGGCGGCTGGCTGGCGCCGCTGTCGAACCTGCTGCGCAGCAGCGCGATCCCGCGCCAGCTCAACCTGCCGGTGATCCTGGTGGTGGGCCTCAAGCCGGGTTGCCTCAATCACGCGCAACTCAGCGTGCGCGCCGTGCACGCGAACGACTGCGAGCTCGTCGGCTGGATCGGCAACCGCATCGACCCCGCATTCGCGCACCCCAAGGAGCACCTCGCCACACTCAACCGCGTACTGGGCGCGCCGTGCCTGGGCGTGGTGGGCCACGACGTGATGCCGGCCGCCGCGGCCGCCGCGCTGCGCGATGCCGCCGATGCCGTGACCATCGCGCGCTGACGGCGCGACGCGGGCCGTCCATGACTTCAGGCATGGATGGAACCTTCACGGCAATCAGGGCATCATCTCGATCCAGCCAGCGGCGCCCCTACCGCGAGCGTCCGCGACCCGACCTGCCTCGGATGAGGAGCGCCCTTTGACCCAAGCTCAACGTTATTACCTGTCCATCTCCAACCTCGGGGCCGCGCGCGGTCCCGACGCCGACCTGTCCTTCCAGGGTGTGTCGCCGCAGGGTTTCGCCGATGCCCTGCAGGAGGCCCTGCGCAAGCCGATCCTGTTCGAACGCTGGAAGGCCAAGCAGCCCGATCCCGACAAGGTCGACCCCTCGCTGGCGCCGGTCGACCTCGCGGCGACCGTGACGGCCACCCAGGCCGACCTGCACACCGACGTCGAAGTCGTGACCACGCTCACCCACTTCGTATTGCGCCACCGCCTCTTCATCCTGATTGGCCCGCACTGGCAGCTGCACGACGTCGCTGCCGCCTGAACCCATCCCCGTGAAAGGAGTGACTCCATGCAAGGTTTCCGGAGGCGCGCGCTCGTGCTCGCCTGCTGCGCCCTGGTTGCCGGCGGCGCCGGCACGATCGTGACCGCCAACGCCGCCGCGCCGCCGCAGGCGCATCCCGCCACGGGCGCGCCCGCCGCCACGAATCCCTTCTTCGAGCCCTCCACGCTGCCCTTCGGCACGCCCGATTTTGCGAAGATCAAGGATTCGGACTATGTGCCCGCGATGGAAGCCGGCATGCGCCGGCAGGCCGCGGAGATCGACAAGATCGCCAACGATCCAGCCGCGCCCACCTTCGAGAACACGATCGTCGCGATGGAGAAGACGGGGCAACTGCTGACCCGCGTGATGAACGTGTTCAGCCTGTACGCCGGTGCCGACACCAACCCGACGCTGCAGAAGATCTCCGAAGAGCAGGCGCCGAAGCTCGCCGCACACCAGGACGCCATCTACCTCAACCCCAAACTCTTCGCGCGCATCCAGAAGGTGTACGACGAGCGCGCCACGCTGAAACTCGACCCCGAGTCGCAGCGGCTGCTCGAGGTCGACTACCACGAGTTCGTGCTGAACGGCGCCAAGCTGTCCAAGGCCGACCAGGCCTCGCTGAAGCACTACAACGAACAGATCTCGACGCTCACGACGCAGTTCGGCAACAAGCTCATCGCCGCGGCCAAGGCCGGCGCCCTGGTGCTGGACAGCAAGGCCGACCTCGCGGGACTGTCGCCGGCGCAGATCGAGGCCGCGGCGCAGACCGCCAAGGCCCGCGGACTCGCCGGCAAGTGGGTCATCCTGCTGCAGAACACGACGCAGCAACCCGATCTCGCCGCGCTCTCCAACCGCAAGATCCGCCACGAGCTCTACGAGCACTCGATCAACCGCGCCGACCACGGCGGCCCCGACGACACCCGCGCGATCATCACCGAGATCGCTTACCTGCGCGCGCAGAAGGCCAGGCTGCTCGGTTTCGACGACTTCGCCGCCTGGAAGCTCGAGGACCAGATGGCCAAGACCCCGGCCACGGTGATGCACTTCCTCGACCAGCTGGTGCCGCCCGCCAAGGCGCGCGCCGAAGCCGAAGCCGACGCGCGCCAGCAGATGATCGACAAGGACCAGAAGGCGCTCGGCAAACCCGCCTTCAAGCTCGAACCCTGGGACTGGGAGTACTACGGCCAGCAGGTGCAGAAGGCCAGGTACGACATCGACGAATCCGAGGTGAAGCCCTATTTCGAGCTGCACAACGTGCTGGTCAACGGCGTGTTCTACGCCGCGACGCAGCTCTACGGCATCACCTTCAAGCAGGTCGAGAACCTGCCGACCTGGAACCCCGACGTGCTGGTGTACGAGGTCTACGACGCCAACGGCAAGCCGCTGGGCCTGTTCTACGCCGACTACTTCAAGCGTGACAACAAGGCCGGCGGCGCGTGGATGAGCGACCTCGTGCATCCCAACACGCTGCTCCACCAGTCGCCCGTGATCTACAACGTCGCCAACTTCGCCAAGCCCGCGCCAGGCCAACCCGCGCTGCTGTCGATGGACGACGTCATCACGATGTTCCACGAGTTCGGCCACGCGCTGAACGCGTTCTTTGCCGATACCCGATACCCGAGCCTGTCGGGTACCGACACCGCGCGCGACTGGGTGGAGTTCCCCTCGCAGTTCAACGAACACTGGGCGACCTATCCCGCGGTGTTCGACCACTACGCCGTCAACTACAAAACCGGCCAGCCGATGCCGAAGGCGCTGGTCGACAAACTGCGCAAGTCGCGCCTGTTCAACAAGGGCTACGACATGACCGAGCTGCTGGAAGCCGCGCTGCTCGACATGTCCTGGCACACGCTGCCCGCGAGCCACGCAAAGATCCCGGTCGCGGACGTCAGCGCGTTCGAGAACCAGGCGCTCGCCGCCGACCACATCCTGGTGCCGTACGTGCCGCCGCGGTATCGCTCGACCTACTTCCTGCACATCTGGGGCAACGGCTACGCGGCCGGCTACTACGCCTACCTGTGGACGCAGATGCTGGCCGACGATGCCTACGGCTGGTTCGGCGAACACGGTGGACTCACCCGCGCCAACGGCGACCGGTTCCGCAGGATGATCCTCTCGCGCGGCAACACCGAGGACCTGGCGACGATGTACCAGGCGTGGCGCGGGCGCGCACCCACCATCGACGCCATGAAGAAGGACCGCGGGCTCGAAGCGAAATAGCGGCTACCGCCGCCACCGCGGCGTCTGCCGCAGACAACGAAGGGCCGGCCGCACGCCGGCCCTTCGCCATGCGCGGGCCGCTACGCCGCCACCTCGAGCGCGACGCGTGGCCCGGCCCCGGCATCCGCGGTCGGCGCAAAGCCACCCTGCGCCGCCAGGCGCGCGAACATGCCGCCACGCGCGATGAGGTCATCGTAGGTGCCCTGCTCCACCAGGCGACCGTGGTCGAGCACGAGCACCCAGTCGGCGTCGCGGATGGTCGACAGCCGATGCGCGATGATGAACGTCGTGCGTCCCACGGTCAGCCGATCGAGCGCGCGCTGGACGCGCGCTTCGGTGATGGTGTCGAGCGCGCTGGTGGCTTCGTCCAGGATCAGGATGGGCGCGCCCTTCAGCATCGCCCGCGCGATGGCAAGCCGCTGGCGCTCGCCCCCCGACAGCGAGCGGCCGCGCTCGGCGACGCGCGTCGCGTAGCCATCCGGCTTGGCCGCGATGAAATCGTGTGCCTCGGCGGCGCGCGCCGCGACTTCGATGTCGGCGGTGCCGACCGCCGGATCGCCGACCCGGAGGTTGTCCTCGATGCTGCGCTGGAACAGGCCCGCCTCCTGGAACACCGTGGTGACGTTCTGCCGCAGCGATTCGATGTCCACACTGCGGATGTCGCGGCCATCGATGGTGATGCGTCCGCGGTCGGGGTCGTAGGCGCGATAGAGCAGGCTCACCGTGGTCGACTTGCCAGCGCCGGTCGGCCCCACCAGCGCGACCCGGCTGCCCGGTGGCGCGTGAAAGCTGAGATCGTCGAGCGAGGACTGCTTGCCGTCGTAACTGAACCCGACGTGTTCGAACCTGACGTCGCCCCGCACGCGCGTCAGCGGCAGGGCACCGCGGGCGGCCAGCGGGCCGGCGCGCGTATCCAGCACCTCGAAGAAATCCTTGAGCGATTGCGACTGGAAAAACAGGTTGGAAATGAAGCTGGCGAATTGCTCGAGGCGCCCGATCAGCATCAGCGAGAACCCGACGAAGCTCACGATGCCGCCGATCGAGATCTGGCCCTTCGCATGCAAGGCCGCACCCATGATGAAGATCGCCACCACCGTCAGGGTGCTGGCCGCGCGCGTCGCCACCGACAAGGCCGCCCATCCGCTCAGCACCGGGTACTGGACGGCCAACGCACGCTCGGTCAACTGCTTCAGGTCGCACACCTCGGCGTCCACGCGCGTGAAGCTTTGCACGACGGCGACATTGCCGAGCACGTCGCCGGTGCGCGTCGCGATGGCGTTGAAGTGCTCCTGCACCTCGCCCTGGGCCACCCGGTTGCGGCGCACCGCAATCAGGTTGAACGCCGCGAAGCCCGCCAGCAGCGCGATCATCAGCAGCGCCAGCCGCCAATTGATCCACAGCGCCACGGGGATCAGCACCACGATCGACAACAACGTCGTCAGGTGCTCGCGGAAGAAGCTGAGCCACAGCGTGAACAGGTCATCGACGCCGACGGTCATGATGCGCTGCAGGCGTCCGGAATGGTGCTCGCGGTGGAACGCCAGCGGCAGCGCCAGGGTGTGCGCAAAGAACATGCGGATGGCGGCCATGCGCCGCCGGTGCGCCATGCGATCGGCGTGCAGCGACACCAGCACGCCCATCGCGACGCCGCCGAATCCAACGAGCGCCCACGCGCCGATCAGCAACGCCAGCTGGTGCGCCTTCGGATGCACCAGCGCATCGACCACGTGGCCGAACAGGATCGGCTCGGTGAACAGCACACAGGCCAACGCGAGGTTGGCGAGCGCGAGGAAGATCGCAAGCGTGCGCTCGGGCGCCAGCAGACGCAGCACACGCAGATAAATCCGCCAGAGGTACACGCTGACGTCCTTTGCCGTGGAGTCACGCGCTACTAAAGCAATCCGACGCTGGCGTCGCGCTTAACAAGCCGGCCGCCCCGCTCTCCGCGTTCAGCCGCCGTCACCTGTCCTGAAGATCCACCAACGGCAAACGTTAGGACTGTGCTAAATCCCACGCTCACAATTGAAGCCGCTCCCGCAGAAAATCAAATCGCGCCCACGGGTACCATCACTCCGCTACCCGCGCCCGCCGCGGATTCGATCACGCGCCGCAGCGCGCGGTAGCCCGCGACCAGCCGCGGGCCCGGCCGGCCGAGGAACGCCTCACTGATGGGAATGATGCGGTCCGCCGCCACCGCCGGCACCGTATCCCAGCCCGGCCGCCGCCGCACCACGTCGGCGCGGTACTTCGACACGTCGACCCCGCACCAGCTCATCACGTCGATCGCGGGCGCGGCCGCGACCACCCGTGCCGTGTCCAACGGCTGGCTTTTCACCTCGACATCCGCCCACGGATTCGTGCCACCCGCGCGCCAGATCATGTCGGTCACCCACGACTGCCGCCCCGGCGCGATCACGGGCTTGGGCCACCACTCGACCAGCACCCGCGGACGCTCGCCTTCCACCGCAACCTCCGGCATCGCCACATCCATCGCCCCGACGAGCGCGTCGCCCCGCTCCGGCACCTCGAGCGCGACGGCGATCCGCCGGATGTCGTCATACACGTCCGCCAGCGACACCGGATCGCACACCAGCACCCGCATGCCCTCCGCCCGCAGCGCCGCCACCACCTTTTCGTGCCCAGGCACCGTCAGCGAGGTCAGTACCAGATCGGGCGCGAGCGCGCGCACCGCCGCGGCGTCGAGATCGAGATCCCGCCCCGGCCGCGGCAGCCGCGCCACCACGTCTTCGGGGTAATCCGAATCCGCGTCGACCCCGACCAGCCAGTCCGCGCGGCCCAGCGCACACACGATCTCCGTATTGGAAGCGGTATGGGAGAAAACACGCACGTCGTCACCTCATCGCCAGCCTGCGGCGAGTGTGATGCCGTCACCCGCTGGCAGCCAACCCGCTGGCGGCGGGCGCGCCGCCAGCCGTCCTGGGTGCTGGCCGCGACCGACCGGCTGCAGCCGCGCCGCGCATCATGGTGACATTGCCGCCACCCGGGATCGACATGGGCAAGGGCTATTGGATCAAGCGTTGCGCGGTCGCGCTGGCGGTCGGCGTGGACCGTGCTGTTCGCCACGCACCTGCTGCGCGGACACGCCGCGCTGGAGGCGGCGGGGTTCGGCGTGCTGTGGAGCACGGTTGCCGCGGTGATCTTCACGGTGACCGGCTAGGTGAAGTACCGGCGCAGTCCGGCGTGCATGCCACCGCGCTCGAAGACCCCGTAGCCGCGCCTATCGACGGTCCTCGCGCGCCAACCGTCGCGCCGGCCACGCAGCCGGACCACCGCGGCGGGAGGCTGCCGATCAGTACGCGAATTCGCGAAACACGGGATCGACGCTGCCGTGCCATTCCGTGCGGAACAGTTCGAGCTTGCGCTCGGCCGGCGTCTGGTTGGCGTCCACGAACTCGATCAGCGGTTCCAGGAAGATCGTTTCGTCGATGCCGTTGCGGTTGAGCCGCGCCCGCGCCTTGAGCCCGTGCCCGGCGATTTCCAGCGCGCGCCGCGCGAGATCCCGCACGGTCCCGCCGCGGAACGGCAGCTTCAGCGCCTGCCGCGGCACGCCGTCGCGCAATGCATGGTGATCGGCCAGTGAAAAGTCCTTGACCAGATCCCAGGCGGCGTCGAGCGCGGCACCGTCGTACAAGAGCCCGACCCAGAACGCCGGCAGCGCGCACAGGCGATTCCACGGACCGCCATCGGCACCGCGCATTTCCAGGATCTGCTTCAGGCGCACCTCGGGAAACGCGGTGGTCATGTGGTCCGACCAGTCGCGCAGCGTCGGCGTCTGGCCCGGCAGCGCGGGCAGCCTGCCCGCCAGGAAATCCCGGAACGACTGCCCCGCGCAGTCGATGTAGTGACCGTTGCGGTGCACGAAGTACATCGGCACGTCGAGCAGGTAATCGGTGTAGCGCTCGAAGCCGAAACCGTCGTCGAACACGAAATCCAGCATGCCCGTGCGGGCGCGGTCGGTGTCCGTCCAGATGTGCGAGCGATAGGTCTGGTAGCCGTTCGGCTGGCCCTCGGTGAAGGGCGAATCGGCGAACAGCGCGGTCGCGACCGGCTGCAGCGCGAGGCCCACGCGGAATTTCTTGACCATGTCGGCTTCGCTGCCGAAATCGAGGTTGACCTGCACGGTGCAGGTGCGGGTCATCATGTCCAGGCCCAGGGATCCGACCTTGGGCATGTAGCGGTGCATGATCCGGTAGCGTTCCTTCGGCATCCACGGCATCTCGTCGCGCCGCCATTTCGGCTGAAAACCCATGCCGAGGCAGCCGAGGCGCAGCGGCTCGGCCGCGGTCTTGACGCAGTGGAGGTGATCCTGGATCTCGCCGCAGGTCTGGTGGATGGTTTCCAGCGGCGCGCCGGACAGCTCCAGCTGGCCCGCCGGTTCCAGCGTGACCGAAGCCTGGTCGCGCGTGAGCGCGATGACGTTGCCGTCCTCTTCCACCGGCGCCCAGCCGCAGCCCGCGATGCCGCGCAGCAGCGCGCCGATGCCACGCTCGCCCGCGTACGGCGGCGGCTTCAGGTCATCGGTGCGGAACACGAACTTCTCGTGCTCGGTACCGATCTTCCAGTTGGCCGCGGGCTTGGCGCCGGCGGCCAGGTATTCGGCCAGTTGCGACACGCGTTCGATCGGTTGCTCGGCAACGTGACTCGGGCCGGACATGGGTTTACCTTCGGAAGGACAAGGCGGAAAACATGGGGTGGGTGGGGGCCATCCGCAAGTGGCAACCCGTTGCAACCGCGGCGCTGGAACCGGACCGGCAAGCGGATCGGTGACGCGCGCTCGGCGGGCGGCCCGAGACGCGCGGCCGGGAATACGGCTTCACCCTCTCTATGGATCACCCAGCAGCGCCACGATCGCAGCGCGCGCCGCATCGACGCCGGTGCGCGCGGTCGCCGAAAACACGATCGCCTGCGCGCGCGCGGCGAGCGTGGCCATTTCCGATTCCACCTCGCCCTGACGCCGACGCGCTTCGGCACGCGAGAGCTTGTCGGCCTTGCTGAGCAGCACGACACACGGCAGCCCGCTGGCCGCGCACCACGCAAGCAGCTGGCGATCGAACGGGGCCGGCGCATGCCGGATGTCGGCCACCAGCACCAGTCCACGCAGGCACTGCCGCCGCTTGAGATAGGCGTCGATCTCGCGCTTCCAGTGGTCGCGCAGCGCGGGCGGCACCTTCGCGTAACCGTAACCCGGCAGGTCGATCAGGCGCCGCGCGTCGGGCAACTCGAACACCACGAGCTGCTGGGTACGCCCCGGCGTCCGGCTGGTGCGCGCCAGCGCGGATTGGCCCGTCAACGCGTTGAGCGCGCTGGACTTGCCGGCGTTGGAACGCCCCGCAAACGCAACCTCGGCGCCATCATCGGCGGGCAGCTGGTCAAGCCGGTGCGCCGCCAGCACGAAACGGGCGCCGCGCAACGGGTTCTCGGTAGCTCCCACGTTTGACCACCTTTCCTGCCGCGGCGATAATCCGGAGGTTCGCAGCTGCGTCCTGCGCGCGTCCACGCCTTCGGGAAAGAGAGGATTCTATGGGTTTCCGGCGTCCGTTTGCCCTTGCTGCCCTGATCGCCGCCGTCGCGCCGATTGCCGTCGCCCTGGCAGTCGCCCCGGCCCAGGACGCGCCGGCGAGTGCCGGCAGCGCGGCGCCCGCCAGCGGTGCCGCGGCATCCGCGAATGCGGCCAAGGCCGCCGAAGACGCGCTGGCCAAGCTCGAGGCCGTGCCGACCCAGCCCGGCAATGCCACGGTCGGCAAGACCAAGGCCGTGACCTGCGGCGCCTGCCACGGCGCGGACGGCAACTCGACCGATCCACAGTATCCCAAGCTTGCCGCGCAAAGCGAGCAGTACATCGTCGCGCAGCTCATGCACTTCAAGAGCGGCGTGCGCCAGAACGCGATCATGGCCGGCATGGCCGCGACCCTGTCGCCGCAGGACATGCACGACATCGCCGCGTATTTCTCGGAACAGAAACGCAAGCCCGGCGTGGCCGACCCGAAGCTGGCCGCTGCCGGCAGCACGCTGTACCGCGAAGGCAACGCCAAAGCCGGCGTCCCGGCCTGCATGGCCTGCCACGGCCCCGACGGCGCGGGCAACCCTGGCTGGCGCGTGCCCAATATCGGCGGCCAGCACGCACAGTACGTCGCGGCCCAGCTGAAGGCCTGGCACGACGGCACGACCTGGGGGTCGAGTTCGCACGCCATGATCATGCCGACCATCGCCAAGAACCTGACGCCTGGCGAGATCGCGGCGGTCTCGAGCTACGTCGAGGGTCTGCACGCCGCGACCCCGGTCGATCCCGGCACCAACGCTGCAGCCAGCCCCACCGACTGAGCCTGCGGCAACGCGGGTTCAGCGCACGCTCTGCACACTCGGCCTGGCACGGCCCTCCACACGAGGTATCGGACGATGTTGAAACGCGCACTTTTCGGCCTCGTCCTCACCCTTTGCGCGGGCGCGGCCTTGGCGCAGGCGCCGCAGCAGTGGGTCGAGGGCAAGAACTACTTCGCCATCCCCAATCCGCAACCGACGGGTCAACCCAACACCGTCGTCGTGACCGAGGTGTTCTCGTTCGCGTGCCCGGTATGCAACCAGTTCGAGCCGTTCATCGACAAACTGCGCGCCGAATTGCCCAAGGGCGCGACGCTGGAGTTCCTGCCGGCGTCCTTCATCCCGACCGAGGACTGGCCGGTGTTCCAGCGCGCCTATTTCACCGCCAAGGCGCTGGGCGTCGATACACCGGCCTCGCACGACGCGATGTTCAAGGCCATCTGGGGCCCGAGCGGGCCGCTCGCGACCTATGGCGCCGACCAGCGCCCGAAGGCCATGGCCGACATGCCCAAGATCACGGACGTCGCCAAGTTCTATGCGAAGTACGGCGCCAAGCCCGATGAATTCGTGCAGGCCGCCAACTCGTTCACGGTGAACATGCAGATGAAGCGCGCCGACAAGCAGATCGTCACGTGGGGCGTCACCGGCACGCCAACCATGATCATCGACGGCAAGTGGCGCGCCGACACGCTGTCGGCCAACGGCGCCCAGAACCTGGTCGACCTGACGCTGTTCCTAGTCAACAAGGAACTGGCCGCGAAGAAGGGACAGTGACGTGACGGCGGGCGGCTGGCTGCGTGCGGTGATCCTGGCCTGTGGCGTGCTGCTGGCCGCCGGCTGTTCGGCCCACGACCACGCGGGGGCCGCTGCCGATGCGTCGGCGGCGCCTGGTGCGTCGACCGCAACGGCCAGCGCGCCTTCCAGCGCCGCGGCCGCCGCGTTCACGGACGGTGAGCAATACGTCACGCTGAAGCGGCCGGCGGGGGAGCCCGCGCCCACCGGGCCGCTGGAAGTCATCGAAGTGTTTTCCTACGGCTGCCCGCACTGCGCCGAGTTTGCGCCGTACATGGACAAGCTGCGCACCGAGCTGCCACCCGGCACCGCCATCGGCTACAAACCGGCCATGTTCGAGCAATCGTGGGTGCCGTACGCGCAGGCGTTCTACGCCGCGCGGCAGCTGGGCGTGCTCGACCAGACCCACGATGCGCTCTTCAAGGCGATGCTGGAACACTACCCGCTGAACTCGCTGGACGACCTGGCGGCGTTCTACGCGCGCCACGGGGTCGATCAGCAAAAATTCCTGGCGGCGGCAACCGGCGCCGAGACCACGCGGGAAATGGCCGCCGACCAGCAGATCGAGACCGGCTGGGGCATCTTCGCCACCCCGACGCTGGTCGTGGGTCGCCGCGCCAGCGCCGCCAAGGACGCCCCGTTCGTCGCCCTCATGCGCAGCAACAACATCGAAAGCTACGAACAACTGCAGCAGGTGGGTCTGTGGATGGCCCGGCACGCGGCGCAGGGCTGAGGCACCGTGCGGCGCGGATGTGCCGGGGTTCGCGCAATGTGCACGCCGAGGCTGGTAGGCTCGATCCCATGAGTGCCGAGAACCTGCCCGTCGCCGATGCCGGCGTGTTGCGCGTATTGAGCTGCAACATCCTGGCGGGTGCCAGCGTCACCCGTTACAGCGACTATTTCACGCGCAGCTGGGGCGCGATCCTGCCGGGCAAGTACAAGCTCGGCAATCTCGACAAGCTCGCGCGCTCGATCGCCAACTTCGACGTCGTCGGGCTGCAGGAAGCCGACGCCGGCAGCATCCGCTCGGGATTCCTGAACCAGACACGTTATCTCGCCGAAACCTCGGGCTTGCCGTACTGGAGTCACCAGCCCAACCGGCAGCTGGCGCACGTGTCGTGCACCGCCAACGGCCTCATCAGCCGCCGCGCGCCGAGCGAGGTGCTGGATTATCCGCTGCCCGGACGCGTGCGCGGCCGCGGCGTGCTGATCGCGACGTTCGGCGCCGGCACGCCGGGTGAGTTCACCGTGGCGGTCGCGCACCTGTCGCTGGGCACGCAATCGCGCCGGCGCCAGCTCGACTTCATTGCCGAACGCCTGCAAGGCAAGCCCAACGTGGTGCTGATGGGTGACTTCAACTGCCGCCCCGAGAGCCCCGAACTGCAGTCGCTGTTCGCACACACCGCGCTGACCCCCCCCGACGATCCGCGGCCCACGTTTCCCAGCTGGCATCCGCAGCGCGCGATCGATCACATCCTGGTCGACTCGCACCTGGAGATCCAGCGCATGTGGACCCTGCCACCGGCGTTTTCCGACCACCTGCCCTTGGCGGCAGAGATCCGGGTCCCCGAACTCGCGGTGCTGCGTCCGGCGGCCTGAGCACAGGGGCCGCCACGCGCCAGGCGTGGCGGCCGTATTTCAGGAACGCCGCACTAGAATTGCCGGATGCAAATCGTCCAGCGCCTGCACGCGTGGCTGCGTGCGGGTGTGGTTGTCGCCGCCGTTTCTTCGTGCATGCTCACGCTTGGCGCCAGCGCCGCGCCGGCCGCCGCTTCCCACCTCAATGCCCAACGGGCCGCGTTCCGCGCGGCCTGGAACGCGGCGCAGGCCGGGCGGGATTGGCGCCCGTTGGCGCGGGGGCTCGAAGACTATCCGCTGTATCCGTACCTCGAATCGGTCGCGCTGCGGCACGCCATCGCGCAGGCCAGCACCGCCGACATCGACGCCTACCTTGCGCGCTATCCAGGAATGATCCCGGCCGAAGAGCTGCGCCGTGCGGCGCTGCTGCAGGCGGCGCAGGTCAAGGACTGGCAGCGCTTCACCCACTTCTATCGTCCCGGCCTGGGCACAGCGCTCGAATGCGACGATCTGCAGGCGCGCCTGGCCGCCGGCGCGCGGCTGGATTTCGACACCGACCTGGCCGCGTTGTGGCAACAAACCAGCCTGCCCGCCGCCTGCGGGCCGGTGCTGAACGCGGCTTTTTCCGCCGGGTTGCTGACCCCCGCCCGCGTGTGGGACCGCGTCGAGCGCGCCGCCGCCGCCGGGCGCGCCGACACCATCGAGGCGTCGGCACGGTGGCTGACCGGCACCGAGGCCGCGGACGCGCTGCGCCTGAGCGACGCGATCCGGAATCCCGCGACGGTTTTGCAGGGCGCCGCCGGGCTGGCCGACACGGCACACGTGCGCGAAGCGCTCGTGCTCGCGCTGACGCGGCTGGCGCGACGTGACAGCGCCGGCGCGGCGACGGCCTGGCAGACCCTGGCCTCCCGCTTCGCGTTCGACCCCGACCAGCGCAATCGGGTCGGCGCGGCGCTGGCGCTCTACAACGCGATCGACGCGGGCCCCGACGCGATCCAGCGGTTGGCGTCGCTGCCGGCTGCCGCCCAAACGCTTGCGACGCGCGAATGGCGCGTGCGCGCGGCGGTGGCGGCGGGGGATTGGCAGGCCGCGGCGACCGCGATCGACGCGTTGCCGGCGACGGCGCTGGAACACGACGAGTGGCGCTACTGGCAGGCGCGGGTCAACCAGCACCTCGGCAACGAAGCCACCGCGCTGGATGAATACAGCGCGCTGGCGCGCGAAGCGACGTTCTACGGTTTCCTCGCCGCCGATCAGGCCAACCTGCCGTACTCGATTTGTCCAGCCACCGTCCCGACGCGGTCGGCGATCGATGCCGAAGTCACGCGCGACCCCGGCATGGCCCGCGCGTTCGAGTTCTTCGCCCTCGCGCTGCTGCCCGAGGCACGCCGCGAATGGAACCGTGCGTTTGCCGCGCTCACGCCCGCCCAGCAGCGGCAGGCGCTGGTGCTGGCGAATGCGCGCGGCTGGTACGACCGCGCGGTGTTCGCGCTTGCCAAGTCCGGCGACCTCGAGTTCTACGCCCTGCGCTTTCCGCTGGCCGACAAGAGCCGCGTCCTGACCGCCGCGCGCAGCGCCGGCATCGATGCCGCGTGGGCCTTCGCGATCATCCGCGCCGAAACCGCCTGGCAGACCGACGCGCGTTCCGGCGCCGACGCGCGTGGCCTCATGCAGCTGCTGCCGGCGACCGCGCAACAGGTCGCGCGCCGCAGCGGCCTGCCCTACGCGGGCGCGGCCAGCCTCTACGATCCGGCGATCAACATTCCGCTGGGCACCCAGTACCTCGCGCACATGGCCGACCGCTACGACGACAGCCCGTGGCTGGCCACCGCCGCGTACAACGCCGGTCCCGGCAACGTGACGCGGTGGCTGGCGCGGCGCCCGGGGCTCGACCCCGCGCGCTTCATCCTCACGATTCCTTTCACCGAGACCCGCCAGTATGTGACCCGCGTGCTGGCTTTCACGACCCTCTACGACTGGCGGCTCCACGCCGCGGCGCAGACGGTATCCTCGCGCTTGCCGGCGATCGGCTCGGCGTACGACATGGCGGCCGACCCTGCCCGCAAACGCGTCGTCTGCCGCGCGCCGGCGCCACCCGCAACCGCCGCCAGCGTTGCGACCGCAAGGAGTGTTTCGCCATGAGCCCAAAACGTTATCTGGTCCTGGGTGGCACCGGTTTCATCGGCAGCCATCTGCTGGCTGCGCTCGCCCACGACGGTGCGCGCGTCACGGTGCTCAGCCGCAACCGCGAGCAGCGGCGCGGCATCAACGTGTTGCCGAACGTGCACACCATCAGCACCGACGTCTACGACCGTGCGGAACTCGCCAGGCACCTCGCAGGCCACGATGCCGTCATCAACCTCGTCGGCATCCTGAATGAAACCGGCGGCGCCACCTTCACCCACGCCCACGTGGACCTGACCGCAACCGTGATCGCCGCCTGCCGCCAGGTCGGCGTGCGCCGCATCCACCAGATGAGCTCGCTGAACGCCGGCGAGCGCGCCTCGCAATACCTGAAGACCCGCGGTGAAGCCGACGCCCAGGTGCGCAATTCCGGGCTCGATTGGACCATCTACCGCGCGAGCGTGGTCTACGGCGAAGGCGACGGTTTCGTGTCGCGCTTCGTACGCCTGCTGGGCGCGAGTCCGGTGCTGCCGCTCGCGCGACCGCACGCCAAGTTCGCGCCCGCCTACGTGGGCGACGTGGCGGCGGCGATCCGGCGGTGCCTTACCGATCGCGCCAGCATCGGCCAGATCTACCAACTCTACGGACCAGAAACGTTCGAGCTGGGCGACATGGTGCGCGCCATCCGCGACGCCGCGGGGTTGCGCCGCTGCGTGCTGCCGCTGCCGGATGCCCTGGGTCGCGTGCAGGCGCTCGTGGCCGGCCTCATCCCTGGCAAGCCGTTCTCGCGCGACAACTTCGTTTCGCTGGGGTTCGATTCGGTCGGCACCGAAGACGGCTTTGCGCGGCTCGGGATCATTCCGCGGCGCTTCGGGGCCTTGTTGCCCGATCTGCTCGGCGGCTACACGCGCGCCCGCGCGATGGACCTGGCGCGCGCCACCCAAGGCCACTGAGGCGTGCCGGCGCCGCGCACCTACCTGGTCGGCGGCGCGGTGCGCGACGAGCTGCTCGGCCGCCCGCCGGGGGACCGCGATTTCGTGGTGGTCGGCGCCGCGCCCGCCGATCTGCTGGCGCAGGGCTACAAATCGGTCGGCAAGGATTTCCCGGTCTTCCTGCATCCGGTGACCGGCGAGGAATACGCGCTCGCACGCACCGAGCGCAAGACCGGTCCCGGCTATCACGGCTTCGCCTTCCACGCCGCACCGGATGTGACGCTGGAACAGGATCTCGCGCGGCGCGACCTCACCATCAACGCGATCGCGCGCGATGCCACCGGCGCGCTGATCGACCCGTACGGCGGCGAGCGCGATCTGCATGACCGCATCCTGCGCCACGTGTCACCGGCGTTCGCCGAGGATCCGGTGCGCATTCTGCGCGCGGCGCGGTTTCTCGCACGCTTTGCGCCGCTGGGCTTTCGCATCGCCGCGGAAACCCTGGCGCTGATGCGCGCGATGGTCGAGGCGGGCGAGGTCGCGCACCTCGTCCCTGAACGGGTGTGGGCCGAGACCCGCAAGGCGCTGGCCGAACCGGCGCCCGAGGCCTTTGTCCGCACGCTGCGCGAATGCGGCGCACTGGCGGTGCTGTTCCCCGAAGTCGATGCGCTCTACGGTGTGCCCCAGCCGCCCCAACACCATCCCGAAATCGACTGCGGCCGGCACCTGGAACTGGTGCTGGCGCAGATCGCGCGCATCGCGCCCGGCGATGACCTCGCGGGCTTTTGCGCGCTCACGCACGACCTCGGCAAGGCGCTGACACCCGCAGCGGACCTTCCGCGCCACGTCGGCCACGAGCATCGCGGCCTCGCACCCATCCAGGCGTTGTGCGCGCGCCTCAAGGTGCCGACCGAGCACGCGGCGCTGGCCGCGCTCACCTGCCGGCATCATCTGGACTGCCATCGGGCGCTGGAGCTGAAGCCCGCAACGCTGCTGCGCCTGATCGAAGCGTTCGATGCGTTCCGCCGCCCTGCGCGACTGGAGCCGTTCCTCGCCACTTGCACCGCCGACAAACGCGGACGGCTCGATCACGCAGACGACGCCTATCCCCAGGCCGACTTCGTGCGCGCGGCGCGCGCCGCCGCCGCGAAAGTCACGGCACAACCGTTCGTTGAACGGGGCCTCGAAGGCCCGGCAATCGGCGCCGCCATCGCGCGGGCGCGTACCGCGGCCATCGCCGCGATCCCGCGCCCAACGCGGACCTGAGGCTCAGCCGCCCGCGAGGCGCGCCTTGACGCGCTGGGACAGCTCGCCCATGTCCGCGCGTCCGGCCGCGCGCTCCTTGACGAGGGCCATGACCTTGCCCATGTCGCGCATCGACGCCGCGCCCGATTCCTTGACGGCGGCGTCGATCAGCGCATCGACCTCGGCGGCGCCGAGCTGCGCCGGCATGTAAGCCTCGATCACGCCCATCTCGTAGCGTTCCTGCTGGGCCAGGTCCTCGCGCTTGGCGGCCGCGTACTGGGCCACCGAATCGCGGCGCTGCTTCAGCATCTTTTCCAGGATGTGCACGATCGCCGGGTCATCCAGCACCACGCGCTCGTCGACCTCGACCTGCTTCAGGGCCGCCAGGATCAGCCGGATGATGGCCAGGCGCGGCTTGTCGCCGCCCTTCATGGCGGCTTTCATGTCTCCGGTGATGCGCTCTTTCAATCCGCTCATGGCTCAATCCTCGACAGGACAACGGGCACGCAAAAGGCCGGCGCCGCATCGCAGCACCGGCCCGATCATCGCGTGGCCCAGCTCAGTACAGGCGCTTGCGGCGCGTGACTTCCCGCGACATGCGCCGCAGGTGCCGCTTGACGGCCGCCGCGCGCTTGCGCTTGCGTTCCTGGGTCGGCTTCTCGTAAAACTCGCGCTTGCGGGTTTCGGCGAGCACGCCAGCCTTCTCGCAGGTACGCTTGAAACGGCGCAGGGCGATCTCGAACGGCTCGTTCTCGCGGACTTTGACGCTGGGCATGTAGGCTCCACTTGGTAAACTTGCCCGCTTGTGCGCGGGTGAGCAGGGAATTATAACTTGAGTCAATCGAGCAATTCAAAGGCCCCGGTGACGGGCCCGGTGCTGGGCATCGAAAGCTCCTGTGACGAGACGGGTGTGGCGATCTACCAGGCCGGGCGCGGCCTGCTCGCCCACCGGCTGTATTCGCAGATCAGGCTGCACGCGCGCTACGGCGGCGTGGTGCCCGAACTCGCAAGCCGCGACCACGTCCGGAAGCTCCTGCCGCTGCTCCGCCAGACGCTCGACGAGGCCAAGCTCGAGATCACCGATCTCAAGGCGGTGGCCTACACCGCGGGGCCCGGCCTCATCGGCGCACTGCTGGTGGGCGCCGCGGCCGCACGCTCGATCGCGTGGGCACTGGAGGTGCCGGCGATCGCGATCCACCACATGGAAGGGCACCTGCTGGCGCCGCTGCTGGAAGACCCGGCGCCCGGCACCGCGCCCCTGGCGCCGCCGTTCGTCGCGCTGCTGGTGTCGGGCGGGCACTCGCTGCTGGTCGGCGTCGAGGAGATCGGCAGCTACGCCATCCTGGGCGACACGCTGGACGACGCCGCGGGCGAAGCCTTCGACAAGACCGCGAAGCTCATGGGCCTGCCCTATCCCGGCGGGCCCGCGCTGGCCGAAATCGCCGTCCAGGGCGACCCCGACGCTTTCCACTTCGCACGCCCGATGACCGATCGGCCGGGTCTCGACATGAGCTTCTCGGGCCTCAAGACCCAAGTACTGATGGCCTGGCGGGCCAGCGACCACAGCGCAGCCACCCGCGCCAACATCGCGCGCGGCTTCGAAGATGCCATCGTCGAGACGCTGGCCATCAAGTGCCGGCGCGCGCTCAGGCAGACGGGCTACCGGCGCCTCGTCGTCTCCGGCGGCGTCGGCGCCAACCAGCGGCTGCGCGCGCGGCTGACCGCCACCGGCCAGCGCGACGGCTTCGAGACGCACTTCCCGCGCCTCGCGTTTTGCACCGACAACGGCGCGATGATCGCGCTGGCGGGTTCGATCCGCCTTGCGGCCGGCCAAACCACCGGCCCCGAGATCCGCGTGCGGCCACGCTGGGATCTCGCCGACCTGCCGGCGGTCGCATGACGATGGACGTCGTCTTCATCGAGCAGCTTGCGGCCGAAACCGTCATCGGCATCTACGACTGGGAGCGCAAGATCCGCCAGACCGTGGTGCTCGACATCGAGATGGGCTTCGACAACGCCAAGCCCGCGGCCAGCGACGACATCGCGGACACGATCAATTACAAGGCCGTCACCAAGCGCCTGACCGCGTTCATCGGCGAATCGAGTTTCCTGCTGGTCGAAACCCTCGCCGAACGGTGCGCGGCGCTCATCCGCGACGAATTCGGCGTCGGCTGGGTGCGCCTGAAACTCGCGAAGCCCGGCGCGGTCACCGGCGTGAAGTCGGTGGGTGTCCGGATCGAGCGCGGCACCCGGACCTGAGCCATGGCGCGGGTCTTCCTGAGCCTCGGCTCGAACGTCGACCCCGAACGCCACCTGGATGCGGCACTCGCCGAACTCGACCGCCGCTTTGGCCCCCTCGAGGTGTCGCCCACCTATCGCAGCCGCGCGGTCGGGTTTGCCGGCGCCGATTTCCTCAACAGCGTGGCGGCGTTCCAGTGCGACGCGACACGCCTGGCCCTGCGCCGCGCGCTGCGCGCCCTGGAAGACGCCGCCGGCCGCGACCGCTCGCTGCCGCGCTACGCCGACCGCACGCTCGACCTGGACATCGCGCTGTGGTGCGAACGCGGCGAGTGCACGAGCGACCTCACCCGCGAAGAATTCGAACGCGCGCACGTGCTGGCACCGCTGGCCGACCTCGCGCCAGCGCTTTGCGAGCCCTTCACGGGCACTCCGCTCGGCGCGCGCTGGCGGCAGCTGGCCACGCGGCTGCCGCCGATCGAGCACTGGCCCGCGTCCCGCGCCTGAATCCGCCTACAGCCCGGCTTCGCGGGCATCCTGCGCGCGATCGCGCACGCGCCGCGCAGGAACTTCGACGCTGCGCCCGGCCGGAATCACTTCGACCTCGCGCAAAAACATCGCCAGCGCGGTCCTGGCGACCTGATGGGTGTCGTACCACGCGTAGGCACCCACGCCGAGCGCGCCCGCAACGGGCAACAGGCGGGCAAGCGAGGTGCCCAGCGCGCGGCTGGAGAGCCGGACGCCAATGCGATCGGCCACCGCGCGCAACATGCTGGCGCTCGCCGCACGCACGATCCAGCGCTGGCCCGCGCGCACGGCAAGGTCGCGTACCGCCTGCGACGCGGCGTGCCGGAACAGGCAGTACAGCATCTCCTCGCGCGTCAGGGTCACGTGCCGCGCCGTCGCCGATGCAATGTCGGCCACCATCTGCGCCTGGATCTTCCAGATCGTCACGAGCTCGGGCACCACCGTCAGCCACCCGAGCGGCCCGGGCGGCAGCGCAAGCGATGACGACGCGACGAAGGCGCGCCGGCGCGCCGCGCGCGCGATCGCGTCGGCGCGCGCCCGGGGCTGCGCGCTGACCGGCTCGCGGCTCGCCGGGATTTCGGAGATGAAATCCACGATCTGGCGCGCGATCCATTGCGCAGATCGATCGCGCGATGCGGAAACAGGGGCGTTCATCGGGAGGCACGCGGGGCAGTCACGCGTCCAAGATGCCGGCTGTACGCGGCAGGTTCAAGTCAAACGGCGGCGCCGCGCAGTTCACGACGCATCGCGCACCGCGCGCGGCGCGCCCGGCGCCACCGGCCCCAGGTCAATCGACTACGGCGCACGCACGCTACACTGCCCGGTTTCGATCGCGCAATCGCAATACGCCCGCGTGGCCATTTCACTGCCCCAGCCCTCCACCGAGGAAATCGCCCATTCCGCTGGCCTCGTCGAAGTTCTCGGCGACGAGATCCGCGTGGCGGGGACGGTGTCCTTCGCGCGCTTCATGGAGCGCTGCCTGTACGCGCCGGGGCTGGGCTACTACAGCGCCGGACGCATCAAGTTTGGCGCCGCCGGCGATTTCGTCACGGCGCCTGAGTTGGGCGCGCTGTTCGCGCGCTCGGTGGCCCGGGCCCTGGCACCGGCGTTGGCCGCGAGCGGCGGGGACGCGGTGTGGTTCGAGCTGGGCGGCGGCAGCGGCGCATTCGCGCGCGACTGCCTGCTGGAGCTGGACGCCCGACACGCCCTGCCGCGACAGTATTGGCTGCTGGAACCTTCCGCCGACCTGCGCGAACGCCAGCGTGAACGCCTGGCGCACGAGCTGCCGGCCGCGCTGTTCGCACGTTGCGTGTGGCTCGACCGGCCCCCGCAGCACGCCTGGTCAGGCGTGCTGTTCGCCAACGAGGTGCTGGACGCGCTGCCGATCACGCGGTTTACCGTGCGCAACGGCGAGGTGTTCGAGGAACACGTCGCGTTGGACGCCAACGGCGCGTTTGCACGCGTCGATCGGCCGGCCGATGCGCTGGTCGCGGGCGCGGTCCGGCACCTCCAGCGCCGCCTGGGATTCGAATTTGCCGACGGCTATCGCTCGGAAGTGCTGCCGCAGTTGCCGTGGTGGCTGGAAGCCATCGCGGGCGAGCAGCAGCGCGGTGCGGCGCTGTTCGTCGACTACGGCTACACGCGCCGCGAGTTCTACCTGCCCGAGCGGCGCGACGGCACGCTGGTGTGCCACTACCGCCATCGGGTGCACGCCGACCCGTTGATCCTGCCGGGCCTGCAGGACATCACGGCCTCGATCGATTTCACGGCCCTGGCGGAGGCGGCCATCGCAGCCGGGATGGACCCGGCGTGCTACGCCCCGCAGGCGCGGTTCCTGATCGCGTCCGGCCTCGATCAACTGTTCGCCGAAGCACACGCAGCCGCCGACGACGAAGCCGGGCGCTATGCCCTGTCGCAGCAGGTCAAGCGCCTGACCCTGCCGGGCGAGATGGGCGAGCGCTTCCAGGCCATGCTGCTGGCGCGCGGGCTCGACCCGGCGGCACTGTTTCCCGCCCTGACGGCGATCGACCGGGGCGACCGGCTCTAGCCCCATGCCCGCCCATCTGCGCATCCTCGATACCGACGGCAGCGTCGATGCCACCGTGCTGGCCGACGCCGCGCCGTGGGCATCGATCGCCACGGTCGGGCTGCGGGATCTCGCGCCCGCGCTGCGGCTCTGGAGCCGGCGGCGCACGATCGACCTGGCCCGCGCACGGATCGCCGTGGCGCCCGATCCGCGGCCGTCGCTCACGTTCATGGGCTCGGGCGATTTTCACCACCTCGCCGCGCTCCTGATCGAGCGCGTGGCCGAACCGTTCAGCGTGCTGCACTTCGACAACCACCCCGACTGGGTACGCCTCGCACCGCGTTGGCACTGTGGCTCGTGGGTCAACCGGGTGCTGGCGCTGCCGAACGTCCAGCGCGTGGTCACGGTTGGCGTGTGCAGCGACGATCTCGACGATCCCTGGCGCAAGGGCGGCAATCTGCCGGCGCTCGATTCGGGACGCCTCGCGCTGTTTCCCTGGCAGCACGCGTCCTCGCGCGCCCGCCGCCGCCTCGCAAACGGACCGGGACATGAATGGCACGAGGGCTACCTGCACTGGCGAAACCTGGCTGAAAGGCGACTGGAGGATGCTGTGCGCATGGTGCTGGACGCGATTCCCACGCCGGCCGTGTGGATCACCGTCGACAAGGACGTGCTGCCCGAGCGCGAGGCCGTCACCAACTGGGACCAGGGCCAGATGCCCCGCGCTGCGCTGCTGGAGATGCTGGCGACCACCGGCCGGACCAGGCGCATCCTGGGGATGGACGTGTGTGGCGAGTATTCGCCGGTGCGGCACCGCAACTGGTTCAAGCGCATCGAGGCGCGCCTGGACCAGCCCACGCGCCTGGCGGCGGACCAGCGCAGAATCGAGGACAATATGCAAACCGACCGGGCGCTCGCACAGGCCTTTTTCCAAGGCTGCGGCGCCGATACGCCATGAGCTCGACCTTCGTCGTCCTGCTGCTGCTGTTGGGCTCGGTCGCATGCGACGTGACCGGTCAGGTGTGCTTCAAGCTCGGCGTGGATGATGTGCCGCAGTCAGGGGGCCAGCGTTCACTGGTGTGGCGGGTGGCGCACTCACCGTGGATCGCGCTGGGCGTGGCGGTGTACGCCGTCGAATTCGTGCTGTGGTTTGCCGCACTGTCGCGCACCCAGCTCAGCCTCGCGGTTGCGTTTGCCGCGCTGGGTTATGTGGGCGTGGTGCTCGCGAGCCGCTGGTTTCTGGGCGAACGGGTTTCGGCCCGGCGCTGGGCCGGGGTCTGCACGATCGCGATCGGAGTCGCGCTGGTGACCGGCACGCAACTGGGTTGACCAAGCCAATCATGACGCAATCAATGATCAAACAGGCGGATTTCCTGCTGCGCGGTGGCCGCGCCGGGGTTCTGCTGATCCACGGCCTGACCGGCACGCCGGCGGAAATGCGCTTCGTCGGCAAGGGTCTGAACCGCGCCGGCTTCACCGTATACGGCATGCAGCTCGCCGGGCACTGCGGCACCGAGGCCGACCTCATCAAGACCGGCTGGCGCGACTGGGCGCGCAGCGTCAGCGACGGCGCCGACCGGCTGCGGAAGGAAGTCGACCACCTGTTCGTGGCGGGCCTGTCGATGGGCTCCGTGCTGGCGCTGAACCTCGCGATCGAGCGTCCGGAATGCGTCGACGGGCTGGGGCTCTACGGCAGCACGCTGTTTTACGACGGCTGGACCATCCCGCGGCGCGCGCGCCTGTCCTTCCTGCTGCCGCTGGTGTGCGGGTTGGGGCTCTTCAAGCGGCGCCGGTTCATGGAAAGCTTCCCGTACGGCATCAAGGACGAGCGCGTGCGCCTGCGCATCGCTGGCGCCATGCTGGACGGGCAAAGCGACGCCGGCGGCCTGCCAGGCAATCCGTGGCCCTCCCTGGCCGAATTCCACAAGCTGGTCTGGCACGTGCGCCCGCGCCTGGCCGAAGTGCGCGCTCCGGCGCTCATCATGCACGCGGCCGATGACGACATTGCCAGCGTCCGCAACGCGCGCATCATCGAGCGCCGCATCACCGGTCCCAGTGAAACCGTGCTGCTGAACGACAGCTACCACATGATCACGGTCGACGGCGAACGCGACAAGGTCATCGCGCGTTCGGCGGAGTTCTTCAAGCGCGTGCTGGTCAACGGCGCGCTGCACCCGGCGCGGCCACGACCAGCCATGGCCGTGTCGGCGGCATGATCGAGGCGTCGGCGCAGGCTTCGATCGACGCGCTGGCGCCGGAGGCCTGGAACCGCCTGTTCCCGGGCGAACTCGAGGACCATGCCTATCTTCGCGCCATCGAGCACGCGGATCTGGTGGGCTTCGCGTATCGCTATTTCGTGGTGCACGAAGACGCACGACCCGTTGCTGCGGTACCGGCGTTCATCACCGACTACCGGCTGGACACCACGATGCAGGGCGGCGTGCGCCGCGCCGCCGAAGCGCTGGCGCGGCTGTTCCCGCGCCTGCTCCGGATCCCGATGCTGTCCCTGGGTTCGCCCGTGACCGAGCGCTGCCGCGTGGGATTCGCGCCTGGCAGCACGCCCGCGCAGCGTGCGGCGTGGCTGGAGGCGATCCTCACCGGGATGGAAAGCGTCGCCGCCCGGGACGAGCTCGGCATGGTCGCGGTGAAGGATGCGCCCGCGGCGGAGTCCGGCTGGGACGCGGCCTGCGCGCGCCACGGCCTGCGCGCGCTGCCGGGCCTGCCGGGCGCCACGCTCGCGATCGCCTGGCCAAGCGTCGAGGCCTACCTCGCCTCGCTCGGACCTGCCACCCGCAAGGACCTGCGCCGCAAGCGCCGCGCCGGCGCGGCACTCGAAATCGAGTGGCGCACGGATCTGGCCGGGATCGCGGGCGAGGTCCAGGACCTCTATCGCCAAACGCTCGCCCACGCGGAATTCGCGTTCGAGGAATTGACGCCGGCGTACTTTGCCAACGTGCTGCGGGCGATGCCGGGGCGCGCGTTTTGTGTCACCTACCGCGAGGGCGGCAAGCTGGTCGCCTTCAACCTGCTGCTGCGCGACGCCACGCGCCTGCTCGACAAGTTTCTCGGCATGGATTACGCCGCAATGGATCGCTACAACCTGTACCACGTGAGCTGGCTCGAGAACATCCGCTACTGCATCGAGCAGGGCATCGCCGTGTACGAAAGCGGCCAGGGCCTGCAGGCGGAAAAACGCCGGCTGGGCAGCACGCTGAACGCCAATCGGCTGTGGTATCGGCACCGCAACCGGTTCGTCGATGGCGTGTTCGCGCGCATGGAACGGCTGGCGCGGCTGGACCGTGCCGATCCCGATTTCGCCGCCCCGGCACCGCGGGCGCAACTCCCGTGAACGCCGTCGTCCGCCACCGACGGCTGGCGCCGCTGATCGGCGCCTGGGTCGTGCTGCTCATCATCGAAACGCTGGGCCAGGTTGCGCTGAAAATGGCCGGGCGCGCGGTCGGCGCGTTCGAGCTCAATGCGGCCTCGATCCACCTGGCCGTGGCGACGCCGTGGTTATGGATCGCGCTCGGCTGTTATTGCGGTGGTTTTGCGGCATGGATGGTGATCCTGGAAAAATCCAGCCTCTCGATCGCGTTTCCCACCAGCGCCATCGTGTTCGTCACGGTCATGCTGGCGTCGTGGGCGATTTTTGGAGAAGCGATGGGGTGGGAGAAGATTCTGGGATCGGTGGTCATCGTCGCTGGTATCCTGTTGCTGGGCGGCGAATCCGGAGCCCAACCACCACCGGGAAACGGCGATGACGCCGGAGGGATGCATCGATGAGTGACGATCTTCAGAAGACGATCTTTGCGATCATCGCCAAGGAAGCCAATATCGACGAATCGAGGGTGACCCTGGATTCGACCCTGAAAGATCTCGAAATCGCTTCGTTGGATGCGATTCAAATCATTTTCGAGATCGAGGACCATTTCAAGATTCAAATGCCCGATCGCGATCCGAACTTCGACACCGAATCGGTCAGGGGCCTCGTGGACACCGTCCAGAAATTGCTGGCCGACAAGGCCGCCCATCCTCCGGCGCCGCCCGCCGCGGGCAGCACGCCGCCCTCGGCTCCGCCACCAGCCGCCGCCTGAATCCACTTCCATGCAGCAACGTCGAGTCGTCATTACTGGCGTGGGCGCGATTTGCGCGCTGGGCCACGATGCGCGCACCACTTGGGCTGCGATGCGCGAAGGCCGCGGCGGCATCGGACCGCTGGTCGGGTTCGAAGACCAGGCCATGCGGGCCAAGATCGCGGCGCAGGTGCACGATTACGACCCGAATCAGTATTTCGACGCGAAGAAACTGCCGCTCTACGACCGCGTTTCGCAGTTCGCGCTGATCGCCGCGCGCGAGGCGGTCGCGCAATCCGGGCTCGACTTCCACGACGCGGAAACCGGCGCGCGTGCAGCCTGCATCGTCGGTACCGGCGTGGGCGGTGAGGTGGCGCACGACGATGCCGCCAAACGGCTCTACGCGGACGGCAATCCGCGGCTGCACCCGCTGACCGTCGTGCGCATCATGCCGAGCGCGTCCACGTCGCACGTCTCGATCGAGTTCGGCATCACCGGTCCGACGTTCGGCGTCACCAGCGCGTGTGCCACCTCGAACCACGCCTTTGCGCAGGCACTGGCCCTGATCCGTGCCGGCATGGCCGACACGGCCCTGGCCGGCGGCGCCGAAGCGTGCATCTCGCTTGGCTGCGTGCGCGCCTGGGAAGCCATGCGCATCCTCGCTGACGATACCTGCCGGCCGTTCTGCAAGCAGCGCCGCGGGCTGGTGCTGGGCGAAGGCGCGGGCATGGTCGTGCTGGAGGAACTCGAGCACGCACGCGCGCGTGGTGCGAACATCCTGGCCGAACTCGCCGGCGCCGGCATGAGCGCCGACGCGGGCGACATCGTGATGCCTTCCGAGCGCGGAGCGGCATGTGCCATCGCCGCGGCCATGGCGGACGCCGGGCTGAACCCGGAAGACGTCGATTACATCAACGCGCACGGTACCGGCACGCCCGCCAACGATCCGACCGAAACCCGCGCCATCCACGAGGCGCTCGGCGCGCGCGCTCGTCACGTGCCGGTGTCTTCGACCAAGTCCCTGCACGGCCACCCGCTGGGCGCCGCGGGGGCGATCGAGCTGGTCGCGGCCATCGGCGCGCTGCGCGAGGGCGTGATCCCGCCGACCGCCAATTTCATCGACCCCGATCCCGCGTGCGATCTCGACTACGTGCCCAACGCGCCCCGCGAAGTGCCGGTGCGCACGGTGCTGTCGAACGCGTTCGCGTTTGGGGGCTTGAACGCAGTGGTTGCCCTGAAGCGCGCGCCGTAGGTCGCGGCTGAAGTCGCTCCCACGGGTGCCCTGAGGCAACAGTCCTCAGCTTCCGAGGCCCACGCCCTTTTCGCGCTGCTCGCGGATGCGCTTTTCGAGGTAGTGGATGTTGCGGCCGCCGTGCTTGAAGCCGGAATCGGCCATGATCCGCTGGTGCAGCGGAATGTTGGTCTTGATGCCTTCGATGATGGTTTCCGACAGCGCGAGGCGCATGCGCGCAATCGCGGCCTTGCGATCGGGCGCGTGCACCGTGAGCTTGCCCAGCAGCGAGTCGTAGGCGGTCGGCACGCGGTAGCCGTCGTAAAGATGCGTATCGATGCGCACGCCGATCCCGCCTGGCGCCTCGAAGCGCTTGACGAGGCCGGGGCACGGCAGGAACGTCTCGGGATCCTCCGCGTTGATGCGGCACTCGATCGCGTGGCCGTGCGGCGCGATGTCGGACTGCTTGAGCGACAGCGGCTGGCCGTCGGCGATACGGAGCTGCTCGGCCACGAGGTCGACCCCGGTGATCCACTCGGTGATCGGGTGCTCGACCTGGATGCGGGTGTTCATCTCGATGAAATAGAACTCGCCGTCCTGATACATGAACTCGAAGGTGCCCGCGCCGCGATAGCCGATGCGCAGGCACGCATCGGTGCAAAGCTTGCCGATCCTGGCGCGCTGCTCGGGCGTGATCCCCGGTGCGGGCGCCTCTTCGACGACCTTCTGGTGGCGGCGCTGCAGCGAGCAATCGCGCTCGCAAAGATGGATCGCGTGGCCCTGGCCATCGGCCAGCACCTGGATTTCCACGTGGCGTGGGTTCTCCAGGAATTTTTCCATGTACACCTCGTCGTTGCCGAAGGCCGCGCGCGCGTCCGCCTTGGTGGTCGCGATCGCGTTGGCGAGGTGCGCCTCGGTGTGCACGTCGCGCATGCCGCGCCCGCCGCCACCGCCCGACGCCTTGATCATCACGGGGTAGCCGATCTCGCGCGCCAGCGCGAGGCTCCTCTCGACATCGTCGTCCAGCGGGCCGTCGGAGCCCGGCACGCACGGCACGCCGGCCTCCTTCATGGCGTGCTTGGCCTGGATCTTGTCGCCCATCAGGCGGATCACCGGCGCGGTCGGGCCGATGAACACGAAGCCCGACTGCTCGACCTGCTCGGCAAAGTCCGCGTTCTCGGACAGGAAACCGTAGCCCGGATGAATCGCCGAGGCGTCCGTGATTTCCGCCGCGGCGATGATCGCCGGAATGTTGAGGTAGCTCTGTGCGGAGGGCGCCGGACCGATGCAGATGGCCTCGTCCGCCATCGCGACGTGCTTGAGGTTGCGGTCGACCGTGGAGTGCACTGCCACGGTCTTGATGCCCATGGTCTGGCAGGCGCGCAATACGCGCAGCGCGATTTCGCCCCGGTTGGCGATGAGGACCTTGTTGAGCATGGCGTCAGGCAATGACGAACAGGGGCTGGTCGAACTCCACGGCCTGGCCGTTCTCGGCAACGATGGCGACGACGGTGCCGGCGAGTTCGGCCTCGATCTGGTTGAACATCTTCATGGCCTCGATGACGCCCAGCGGATCGCCCACCTTGACCTGTTGTCCGACTTTCACCAGCGGCTCGGCGCCGGGCGTCGCCGCGGCGTAGAACGTGCCAACCATCGGCGAGCGCACCACGGTGCCGGGCGGCAGCCCGGGCTCGGTCGGCGCGGACGTGGTCGCCACTTGGGGTGCCAAAGCGACTGGCGCGGGCACCGGCGCCGCGACCACCATCGGCGCAGGCACCATCGCGGGCACGGCCCCGGCCTGGAAGCGCGACAGGCGGATCGTTTCTTCGCCTTCCTTGATCTCGAGCTCGGACAGGTGCGATTCCTCGAGCAATTCGATGAGCTTCTTGACTTTGCGCAGATCCATGGTGACCTCGACTGGATGCCTTCGTTGCGAACCGGGGGAAGGCCGAAAAAACGTCAGCCCCCCAGACCCCTGCCGCCACGCGCGGAGGAAGGTTCGGATGGGGGCATACCCGCGACCGGTGCCGCCAGGCGCTTGATCGCCGCATCCAGCGCATAGCGGTAGCTGTCGGCGCCAAAGCCCATCACCACGCCCACCGCCAGATCGGAAAAATACGAATGGTGCCGGAACGGCTCGCGCGCGTGCGGGTTGGACAGGTGCACTTCGATGAACGGGATTGCCACCGCGGCCAGCGCGTCGCGCAGCGCCACCGAAGTGTGCGTGAATGCGGCGGGATTGATGACGATGAAGTCGACCGCCTCGCGCTTCGCCGCCTGCACCCGGTCGACCAGCGCGTGCTCGGCGTTGGACTGGAAGCTCGCGAGCATATGCCCCGCCGCGCTCGCCTGCGCACCCAGCGCGGCATCGATGTCGCCCAGCGTCACCCGACCGTAGACGCCCGGCTCACGCTCGCCGAGCAGGTTGAGGTTCGGACCGTGGAGGACCAGGATCTTGGCCACGTCGACGTTGCTGGCGGCCGCAGCCGGAAGTCGGGAAGTCTGGACCATCAACCGCTGTTTGTCCAGCAGTTCGCGGCCGTTCGCCGAAGATGCTGGACAAATGCAATCATGTTTTACGACTTGTCGCCGTCAGCCTCGGCCAGCCATTGCTGCACGATCTGCGTGGTCAGCGGCCCCAGCCGGGTGGCGAGGATGCGCCCATCGCGGCCCACCAGCACGCTGTAGGGCAGGTATCCGGCGGTATCGCCGAACGAGGTCGTCGGCACCGGGTCGGCGTCGATGCCGACGAGACTCGGGTAGCCGATCTGGAGCCGCTGCAGGAATGCGGCGGCCGACTGCGGCTGTTCCATCGCGACGCCCACGATCTGCAGGCCCTGCGCCGCGTGCTGGCGCTGCAGCTTGGCCAGCAGCGGCATTTCCTCGAGACACGGGTGGCACCAGGTCGCCCAGAAGTTGAGCAGCAACACCTTGCCGTGCCACTTGGCGAGGGTCGTCGTCTGGCCATCGAGATCGGGCAACGCGTAGCCCGCCACGGCATCACCCACCGCGAATACCTTGACGCCGGCCGGGGCGGCCGGCTGCGCGGGCGGTGCGTTCAGCACGCGATTTTGCAGCCACCAGCCGCCAAACGCCGCCAGGCACGCCAAGGCGAGGATCAGCCAGGTCCGCCGACCCATCATCGCGCTGCGGCCTCCAGCGCGCCGTGGACCAACGCCGCGGTCAGCACCGTCGGCAGCGCATGACCGGCGCCGCCGCCACGCGGGTAGACAACGTACAGCGGCACGCCGGGCGAGTGGAATTTCCTGAGATACGCGCCGATTTCGGGATCGACGTCGGTCCAGTCACCCTTCATGTACACGGCGCCGGTACTCGCCAGCAGATCCCGAAAGGACCGCGTGTCCAGCACGGCGTACTCGTTGGCCTTGCAGGTGACGCACCAGTCGGCGCCGATGTCGACGAACACCGGCGTACCGGCCTCGCGCAGTGAGGCGAGCCGCGCCGGGCTGAACGGCACGCCATCGCCCACCACCGCGTTCGCCATGCGCGCCGGCGGCGCGAGCCGGGCGACAGCCACCAGCGGCAGGATCGTCACGGCGAGCAGCGCCAGCGTCAGCGCGTGGCCCAGCCGGCGCTCGGGGCGGGCGCGGCCGTGCCACCACAGCGCCGCGGCCAGCACGACCATCGCGACCAGCACCAGCGCAACCGCGTCGGCGCCGCGCTGGTGCGCCAGCACCCACACCAGCCACACCGCCGAGAGATACATCGGAAAGGCCAGGATCTGCTTCAGGGTTTCCATCCAGCGACCGGGCCTGGGCAGCAGCCGCGCCAGGGCCGGGACCAGGCCGATCGCGGCCAGCGGCAACGCCAACCCGATGCCCAGCGCCAGCATCACCGCAAGTTCGTGCGCGGGCGGCGCGAGAAACGCGTAGGCCAGCGCGGCCCCCATGAACGGTGCCGTGCAAGGACTGGCAACGACGACCGCGAGCACACCGGTGAAGAAGTGCCCAGCGATGCCGCCGCTGTGCGTCAAGCCGCTGCCGAGGCTGCCGAGCCGCGAGCCGAAGCTCACCACGCCCGACATCGAAAGGCCGACCGCAAACAACACGCAGGCCAGCACGGCGACCAGCCACGGCTGCTGCAGCTGCGTGCCCCAGCCGATCGCGTGTCCGGCGCCGCGCACACCGAGGATCGCCAATCCAATCGCAAGGAAGGTCAGCACCACGCCCGCCGCGTAGGCCAGCGCGTGGCTGCGCGCGCGACCGCGTGAATCATTGGCCTCGAGCACGCCCACCGCCTTGATTGCCAGCACCGGCAGTACGCAGGGCATGAGGTTCAGGAGCAAACCGCCGGTGAACGCCAGCAGCAGTGCGAACGCAAGGCCCGTATCGACCGGGCCCGCCGTGAATGCCGCGGCACCACCGCCTGGCGCCAACGGCGGCGAGGCCAAAGCCGCACCCGTCAGCGCAGCGCCGATCGTCCCGCCCGAGCCACCCCCGATCGGCCCGCCACCGGCCGTCGGCAAGGTAAAAGTCTGCGCGTTGGGCGGATAGCAGATTTGCGGCGCCACCTCATGGCAGCCCTGGTAGGTCACCTCGACCTTGAGCGTTGCCGGCATGGCACCGGTCGCGTGGTAGGGCAGCGCGCCGTCCACCCGATCGTGATAGATGACGACGTCGCCCAGATACGGATCGTGTTCCTGTTCACCGGGCGGCAGGTCCAGCGTGCCGGCGGTGATGCCGGCGGTCAGGATTTTCGCGTGGATGCGCCCGCGATAGAGGTAATAGTGCGGGGCAATGTCGAAGTGCAGCGCGATGGTGCCGGGCGCGGTGATCGCGGGTTTCAGGACGAATGCGCGGGTGACCGGCAGCAGGCCATCGCCCGGGCTCGCGCTCTGCGCCAGCGCCACCATCGGCGCAAGCAGCAGCGCCGCCAGCACCGCGAGGCGCATCAAGGGATTTCGTGAGGACGGCTTCATCATGACCACGACCACATGCCGACGCGATCCGCGCCGCGCGGCGGACGGCGGTCAACTGGATGCAACCGACCGCCCGGATACCGATTGTCGCAGGCGCACCGCCGGGCCGCCAGTCACTCCGTCTGCGCGGCGAGCCAGTCGAGATACGCCGGCGAACCCACACCGATTTCGACCGCGACCAGCTCCGGCAGTTCGTAGGGATGGAGTTGGGCCAGGCGCGCGCGCAGGGCCTCGAATCGCCCGCGCGTGGTCTTAATCAGCAACAGCACTTCGGCGGCGTCGCAAACCTTGTCCTGCCAGCGGTAGGTCGACGCCACTCCCGGGATGCGGTTGACGCAGGCGGCGAGGCGATCTTCGACCAGCACCCGGGCGATCCGCGCCGCGGTGTCGGCGTCGGGACAGGTGGACAGCGCGAGCAGCGGCTTGGACATGGATTGATGGTAGATCGCATTCGCTCCTGATTGTGGAGCGGCCCCAGTCGCGACCATGGATGCAGGATCGTCGGGGCTGAAGCCCTTCCCACGACGGCACCACCTTGAAACAGGCCGTTTAGCCCCTACAATTGGCACTCGTTGCTGTTGAGTGCTAGCAGCACGATTTCCCCAATTCACACGTAGATGGAGTCGACATGAAGCTTCGTCCGTTGCACGATCGCGTCATCATCAAGCGCCTGGACGCCGAGACCAAGTCCGCCGGCGGCATCGTCATTCCCGACACCGCGACTGAAAAGCCCATCAAGGGCAAGGTGGTTGCCGTCGGAACCGGCAAGATCCTGGAAGACGGCAAGGTCCGCCCGATGGCCGTCAAGGCCGGCGACAAGGTGCTGTTCGGCAAGTATTCGGGCACCGAGGTCAAGGTCGACGGTGACGAACTGCTCGTCATGCGCGAAGAAGACCTGATGGCCATCATCGAGGGCTGACAGGGAGCAGGGCAAAAGGAGCAGGGACAGGAAACTGTTCGCACTCCCGGACGCCACTCTCGATCCAGCCAGTACGAACCAACACATTGAATTTGCAATGAGCGACACGAGCCGGTTTTTCCCCGCTCCCCGCTCCCTGCTCCCTGTTTGAGGAATAAACCATGGCAGCCAAAGAAATCCGTTTCTCCGAAGACGCGCGTGCGCGCATGGTGCGCGGCGTGAACGCCCTGGCCAATGCGGTCAAGGCGACCCTCGGCCCCAAGGGCCGCAACGTCGTGCTCGAGAAGAGCTTCGGCGCCCCGACCATCACCAAGGACGGCGTGTCCGTGGCGAAGGAAGTCGAGCTCGCCGACAAGTTCGAGAACATGGGCGCGCAGATGGTGAAGGAGGTCGCCTCCAAGACGTCCGACGCCGCCGGCGATGGCACCACCACCGCGACCGTGCTGGCGCAGGCGATGATCCGCGAGGGCATGAAGGCGGTCGCCGCCGGCATGAACCCGATGGATTTGAAGCGCGGCATGGACAAGGCCGTGGCCGCCGCGGTCGAGCAGCTGAAGAAGCTCTCCAAGCCCACCAAGGATGACAAGGCCATCGCACAGGTCGGCACCATTTCGGCCAACGGCGACGAGCACATCGGCGACATCATCGCCGAGGCCATGAAGAAGGTCGGCAAGGAAGGCGTCATCACGGTCGAGGACGGCCAGTCGCTGGAAAACGAGCTGGAAGTCGTCGAAGGCATGCAGTTCGACCGCGGGTACCTCTCGCCGTACTTCATCAACAACCAGCAGTCGATGCAGTGCGAGCTGGAAGACCCGTACGTGCTGCTGCACGACAAGAAGATCTCCAACGTGCGCGACTTGCTGCCGGTGCTGGAAGGCGTCGCCAAGTCGGGCAAGCCGCTGCTGATCGTGGCGGAAGAGGTCGAAGGCGAAGCGCTGGCCACGCTGGTGGTCAACACCATCCGCGGCATTGTCAAGGTCTGCGCGGTCAAGGCGCCGGGCTTCGGTGACCGCCGCAAGGCGATGCTGGAAGACATGGCGATCCTGACCAAGGGCACCGTGATTTCCGAAGAGGTCGGCCTGAAGCTCGAGAACGCCGCCGTCAAGGATCTCGGCCGCGCCAAGAAGGTCGTCATCACCAAGGAAAACACGACCATCATCGACGGCGCCGGCGACAACAAGTCGATCCAGGGCCGCATCAACCAGATCAAGGCGCAGATCGAGGAAACCACCTCCGACTATGACAAGGAAAAGCTGCAGGAACGCGTTGCCAAGCTGTCGGGCGGCGTTGCGGTGGTCAAGGTCGGCGCCGCGACCGAGGTCGAGATGAAGGAGAAGAAGGCCCGCGTCGAAGACGCCCTGCACGCCACGCGTGCGGCCGTCGAAGAAGGCGTGGTCCCCGGCGGCGGCGTCGCGCTGGTGCGCGCGCTGAACGCCATCAAGGACATCAAGAGCGACAACGAGGACCAGGAGCATGGCATCGTCATCGCCCGTCGCGCCATGGAAGCCCCGCTGCGCGAGATCGTCAGCAATGCCGGCGACGAGCCCAGCGTGGTGCTGAACAAGGTGGCCGCCGGCAAGGGCAACTTCGGCTACAACGCCGCGACCGGCGAGTACGGCGACATGGTCGAGCTCGGCATCCTCGATCCGACAAAGGTCACGCGTTCGGCGCTGCAGAACGCGGCCTCGATCGCCGGCCTCATGATCACGACCGAAGCGATGATCGGCGAAGCCCCCAAGAAGGAAGAGCACAGCCACGGCGCACCCGGTGGCGACATGGGCGGCATGGGCGGCATGGGTGGCATGGGCGGGTTCTGATCCGCACGCGTCATCTGCACTCGCAACACCAGAACCCCGCCGCCAGGCGGGGTTCTTTTTCATCCGCAGGTTCTCACCGATATCAACGTCGGTGTGGTGGCACGGCCCAAATCTCACGCGGTTCGGAGTCAATGGTTAGTCTTGGCGAATCACCCAAGACATCCTAGCCTTCGGGATTCCACGTGTCGTTTCGAGGGTGCAAGGGAACCGCTTCGATGCCACGCATTTTCGACAACATCCAGGAACACCTGCTTCCGACGCTACGTGCGACGCTCACTACTGCGCGCCGCGCTGACTTTTGCGTCGGGTACTTGAACCTGCGCGGTTGGCAAGCCATCGACGACCTGATCGATGCGTGGGTCCCCGACAACGGGCAAATCTGCCGCGTACTGGTCGGCATGCAGCGGCCGCGCCACGACGACGTGCGCGAGCTTTACAGGACGGCGCAGGCGGAAGGAGGCCTCGACAACGCACAGGCGGCAAGGTTGAAGTCGCAGTTTGCTGTGCAGTTGCGAGAACAGATCACGCTCGGCATCCCGACCGGCAAGGACGAGGCGGGGTTACGGCGATTGGCGGCGCAACTGCGTGCAGGCAAGGTCATGGTCAAGCTGTTTCTGCCGCACCCGCTGCACGCGAAGCTGTACCTGTTGTTCCGCGACGACGTCAACAATCCGGTGACGGGCTTCGTCGGCAGCAGCAATCTCACGCTGTCGGGGCTGTCAAAACAGGGCGAACTAAACGTCGACGTGCTCGATCACCAAGGCACCCAACGACTTTCGCAGTGGTTTGAAGATCGCTGGAATGACCGCTGGGCGATCGACGTCTCCGCCGAGCTCGCGGACATCATCGAGACGAGCTGGGCGCGCGAGGTACCAGTTCCGCCCTATCACATCTACCTCAAGATGGCGTTCCACCTCAGCACTGAGGCACGCGCCGGGCTCAGCCAGTTCCAATTGCCATCGCGGTTCGAGCAGGAGCTGTTCGACTTCCAGAAGAGCGCCGTAAAGATCGCTGCACGTCAAACGCTACAAGGCCATCGCCGATTACATCCGCAGCGTGGATGCACGCGTCATCCTGCTGTCAGCGACGCCGTACAACAAGACCAAGACCGACCTTTCCAGCCAACTGCGACTGTTTGTCGATGAAAAGACCAACATCGGCAGCCGCGACTTCGGCACCTTGCGCACGTTGCTACAGCAGACCTATCCACGCAACTGGTATGCATCGTTCGCGCGGATACCGGCCGCATTGTTTTCCGCGGATGTGCGTGTTCGCAACGTGGTTCATCTGGGATGGCGTTGCGGTGCCGGCGCTGATCCCATGACGACGCGGTTGCATCGCTGGTTCGAGGAATATCGTCCGCATCTCATGCAGTCGCTGACCTACGTGACCTATCGCCCAGCGTCTTGGAACGGCCGCATACCGAAGCTGGGTTTGCAGCCACTGGTGGACGGGTTCGAGCGGTTGCTCGGCCAGGGCGCTTCGGTCAAGCAAGCGATGGATCGGCACCCGAACGCACACGCATTGGCGTTCAAGAAGAGTGCCTACAACTGGCTGTCGTTCGGCCGCGAGGAGGCGCCGTGCTACGACGCGGACGGCGCGGCGATCGCGCAGACCAAATACGGCTCGACGTACTACCAGTCAACGAAGCTGGCCGATGCCGCGCTGCTGGTGCTCAACGGCAAGCTGCAGTTCGCGTACTGGGTGGCGATCGGTGATGACTTTGACGTGACGCAGTGGATGTTCGATGAGCTGCCCGTGAATCTGGCCGCGGTTGCGCAAGGATTCGGGCGCGACCTGCGTGCGGCGGCGAACGGCTTGTGGCGTGCGATGAAGGTCAACGTGTCCTTCAAGCTCAACGCTGGCAAACGGGTCGGCAACTTCAACTTGTCACACATGCGGGATGTGACGGACGTGATCGACCTGACGACGCTCGGCATCATCGGCGAGCGCAAACTCTGGGAGGACATTGAGCTGCTCCACACCCAGACCGTACGTACGCTTGTCGGTGACGAGCCCGAAGAATGATGGACCTTAGTGCACCGCAGGCTGCATCCTTCCTCGCCAACCTGCTGGCGCGGCCGGAAAGTCGCACGCTGGATTTCAAGCGCATCAGCGCCAAGCACCCACGGATGATGGAGACGGTGTGCGCCTTCGCCAACGGTGACGGCGGCTTGCTCGCGATCGGCATCGGCGATGCCAAGGACGTCAAGCCCGGCGCCAAGCCTGCCTCGCGCCTGTTCGGGATCGAGGAAAACCCGGAGGCCTTCGATGACTTCTGCCGGCAGGTGATGGCGAAGTTCGCCCCGCCGATCGATCGCCTGCAGTGGATTCGGCTGCCCTGCACCCTCAACAATAGCCAGCCAGGTCACGTTGTGTTGCTGCGGGTCGAGAAAAGCGCGAAGGTGCATTCGGTGACAGGTCACGGCACCTGGACCCGCATGGACGCCAGCAACCGGCAAATGAATGCCGATGAGATCGCCGAGCTGCACTATCGTCGCGGCACGCGCAGCGCCACCGCCGAATGCGTGCCGGTGCCGCTGGAACTCCTGCAGACCGAAACCTGGCGCAGGTTTGCGGCCGCGCGCGGTTTGCAACATGGCGGGTTCGCGGAACAACTGCAGCGCATCGGGCTAGCGCAGATGGTGGGCGATGATTGCCAGCCCCTGCGTGCGGCCGTGCTGCTGTTTGCCGACGAGCCCGGCAGCCTTCTGGCCATGCACGGCAGCCGGGCCGATGTGCGGGTGATGGTGTACGACGGCAAGCAGGCGGTGCCCGGGGCAACGCCGAATCTGCGCAAGCCGGCCAAGACCGTGCGCGGGCCGCTGATCGCGCAGATCGACGCCGCCATCAAACTGGTGCTGGATGAGTTGACCCACGGGCTGACGCTCTCCGGCAGCGGCTTCAAGGGCCGCCACGTGTATCCCGAACGCGTGGTGAAAGAAGCCATCGTCAATGCGGTGATCCACCGCGACTACCGGCTCAACCGCGACATCTTCGTCCGCGTCTTCGATGACCGCATCGAGGTGGAGAGCCCCGGCGCATTTCCGGGCAACATCACGCCTGCCAGCATCAGCCGGGCCGGGTCCTTTCCACGCAACGCACTGATAGCGCAGAACCTGCGCGAGTTCCCTGTGGCCCCGAACATCGATGCCGGCGAGGGCGTGCCGATGATGTTCGCCGAAATGAAGCAGGCCAACCTGTACCCGCCGCAGTATCGGCAGAGTGCCGGCGCCGCGGTGGAAACCGTCACCGTCACGCTGCTGAACCTGAGCCGCCCCAGCGCGTGGGACGAGGTCAGCGACTGGGTCGACCGCCGCGGCTCGGTCGCCAACGCCGATGTGGTGCGCATCGCCGGGGTGGACACCCTGAAGGCCTCCAAGATGCTGAAGGCTTGGTGCGATGGAGGGCTGTTGGAGCCGTTGCCGGGTCGCGCCAAGCGCAACATGGCCTACACCAAATCGGCTCAGGAGCAACCGGACCCGTTGTTTTCCACACCCCAAGATAACAACGTCTGATCACCGCACAAGTCGTGCGCCGACAGATACTTGCACGCACGGTTGTTAGCGTGTCGCACAAGATCGCCGCCGAGCCTGCTAAGGTGAGATTGCTTTCCAATGCCCCGGAAAACAACGAATGCGAATCCATAAAGTGCTTGAGAAACAATATGTTATGGAAGACGTTGTTATCTCCAGAACCTGGAAACAGACGCTCCGGGGTCAAGAGCTGCACGGGCGTGGTGACACTAACTTGCTCTTCCGCCGACTGACGGCGTTCTTTGCGTCCCGCACGTGTCCTGCACCTGCGATCCACGCTGGTCTGGCTTGGGCGCTCGAACAAGTCCGCCTTGGCGCAACTGTGATCGGTGGATTCCATTCGCCATTGGAACGCTCGGTTTTGAACCTGCTACTGGAAGCGCGCAGCCCGGCGGTGGTTGTACTCGCGCGCGATGCAGCATCCGCGCGCCTCCCTAGCGTTTGGCAAGCGGCTATCCGGCGGCGGCATCTAACAATCGTTTCCGATGCAGTCGACATATCGCGTCTTGATTCCACCCGCGCGGCGGCTCGAAACGAAGCAGTCGTTGCATTGTCGGATTGCATCGTCGTAGCGCACATCAGGTTGCATGGCAGTCTCGACGCCCAAGTTGGAATCTGGGAGCGCAAGGGAATGCGTGTCGATTGGCTGCACAAGAGCCAGATCTGACGGCCGTCTTGCAAGCCTTCGCGTCCAGAGTAACCGCCACAAACGACCGCACGGAAGCGGCGGCGCACGCCGCTATCCTCTGAGACGATGCCCGTGCCGCTGTGCCCCGCGGGGCCATTATCCGAACGCAACGCTCAGCGTCGGAAGCCGGTTGAAGGCACCGGTTTTGCCAACTTCGCCCACCGAAGCGAACAAGCGACCAGCGTGCGGCCGTCGAAGAAGGCGTGGTCCCCGGCGGCGGCGTCGCGCTGGTGCGTGCGCTGAACGCCATCAAGGACATCAAGAGCGACAACGAGGACCAGGAACACGGCATCGTCATTGCCCGTCGCGCCATGGAAGCGCCGCTGCGCGAGATCGTCAGCAACGCCGGCGATGAGCCCAGCGTGGTGCTGAACAAGGTGGCCGCCGGCAAGGGCAACTTTGGCTACAACGCCGCCAACGGCGAGTACGGCGACATGGTCGAGCTTGGCATTCTCGATCCGACCAAGGTCACGCGTTCAGCGCTGCAGAACGCGGCCTCGATCGCTGGCCTCATGATCACCACGGAAGCGATGATCGGCGAAGCCCCCAAGAAGGAAGAGCACAGCCACGGCGCGCCCAGCGGCGACATGGGCGGCATGGGTGGCATGGGTGGCATGGGCGGGTTCTGATCCACACGCGTCAGCTGCCGTTGCAACACCGGAACCCCGCCGCAAGGCGGGGTTCTTTTTTGCGCCTCGCGGCAACGCGCGGGCGCACCCTCAAGTTTCCGGCGTCGGCGCCGATCACTCAAATAGCGACCGTTCCGGAAGCCTTATCCACCCATCGTGGCGGCCGGCGCTGGGCACAATGAACCCGTCATCGCGCTGCTGCCAGGACTGGCACGCCGACGGCAGGTTGTCCCGGGATTAACAGGAGTTGCCGGCATGTCAGTTACCCCCACCGATCCATCCATTTCGACCTCGTCGACCATCACCGCGCTGGGCGTCGGCTCGGGGCTGAACCTGAACGGGCTGCTGGACCAGATCCAGCAGAACGAAAACCAGGCGCTGGTCCCGCTCACCAACAAGCAGCAGAGCTACCAGACCCGGATTTCGGCCTACGGCACGCTCTCGAGCGCGCTGTCGGCGTTCCAGGACGCGGCCAACGCGCTGGGCAGCGCGTCGACGTTCCAGGCCGTCAAAAGCAGCGTTGCCGACGACGCGGTGACCGCCAGCCCGGACAACACGACGCCGCCCGGCGACTACCAGATCAACGTCACCCAGCGCGCGCAGGCTTCCAGCGTCGCCACGCTGGGCGTGGCCAGCAACACGGCGAGCCTGGGCGCAGGCAGCATCAACTTCACGCTGGCGAACGGCAACACGATGTCGGTGGCCGTCAGTGCCGGCAGCAGCAACATCCAGAGCATCGCCAACGCGATCAACGCGCAGAACGGCGGCGTCAACGCGTCGGTCATCAACGACGGCAGCGGATCGCCCTATCGCCTGGTGCTGCGCGCCAGCAGCACCGGCACCGCGGCGGCGGTCAGCAACATCCAGTTCTCGGGCGATCTCGCCAGCAGCCTGTCGCTGGACGCGTCGACCCAGCAGGCCGGCCAGAACGCGCAGTTCAGCGTCAACGGCATCGCTATCCAGAGCGCCAGCAACCAGGTCGACGATGCGATCCAGGGCGTCACGCTCAATCTTGCGCAGGCCGGCAGCGCGACGCTCCAGGTCACGCGCGATACCGGCGCCATCACGACTGCCGTGCAGGGTTTCGTCGATGCCTACAACGCGCTGTCCAAGGTGATCGGCAATTTCACCAGTTACGACCCCGAAACCCGGGCCGCCGGCGTACTGCTGGGCGACAGCACGGTGCGCGGCGTGCAGTCGCAGCTCCGCGGCGTATTGACCAGCGTTATCGGCAACGGCGGCAGCTTGAAGACGCTCACCGACGTCGGCATCACGCTGCAGCTCGACGGCACCCTGCAGCTCGACACCACCAAGCTTGGCCAGATCGAGGCCGGCAGCCTGCCGGCGTTGCAGCAGTTCTTCGCGGGTGGCGCCGGCGGCCAGGGCATCGCGGGCCAGGTCAAGGATGCCGTCGTCCGGATGGCCGGCACGGGCGGGCTCATCAGCGGCGCGACCGACGGTCTGAACGCCAGCATCAAGAGCCTGCAGCAGCAATACAGCGCCATGCAGGACCGCATCAGCGCCACGATGGCGAACTACAAGCAGCAGTTCAGCCAGCTCGACGGCCTGATCGCGCAGATGAACAGCACCAGCAGCTATCTCACCCAGCAGTTCGACGCCATGAGCAAGATGCTCTCGGGCGGCAAATAACCAGACAGCCAGCAGAGACGTGTCATGAACATCCGGACCGGAGCCAGCGCCTACGCCGACGTGCGCGTCGAAAGCGACGTCATGGCCGCCTCGCCCTACCAGCTCATCTGCCTGCTGTTCGACGGCGCGGGCCTCGCCATCCGCAGCGCGCTCGCGCACATGCAGACAGGCAACGTGGCGCGCAAGGGCGAAGCCATCTCCAAGGCGCTCGACATCGTCAACAACGGGTTGCTGGCGTCGCTCGACCTCGAGCGTGGCGGCGAAATGGGGCCCAAGCTCGCCGCGCTGTATGACTACGTCGCGCGGCGCCTGCTGGCCGCCAACCGCGACAACGACCAGGAAGCGCTGCTGGAAGCCGGGCGCCTGCTGGAAGACCTCGGCTCGGCCTGGCGCGACATCGATCCGCAAGCCGCCCACCACCCGCAATGAGCAAGGATTCCTGCACCATGAAGCAACCGGGCGATGAAGTGATCAGCGCCTACCGCGCGCTCGAGGCGCAGGCCGCACGCATGGTGGCGCTGCTGCGCAGCGACGACTGGCCGGCGATCCTTGGCGAAGGCGAGCACTACGTCGCCGCGGTGACGGCGCTGGCGGCGCTGGAAAACAATTGCGAACTCGACGCGGACGCCCGCGCCACCAAGTACGCGCTGCTGGAGCGCACGCTCAACTATGACCTCGAAATCCGTGCGCGCCTGATGGAATGTCGGGAGGAGCTGTCCCGACAGATCGCCCGTTCGCGCCACCGCCGGGCCACCGCGGGCACGTATGGCGCGGTGGGCATCGCCACCGCCCACGCGCCGGTGCCTGAGCCGAACGGGCAGCCGTGAGCGGCGTCACGCCGATCATCGACACCCTGCTGCACCAGGTGTTGGGTCGGCGTGAGATGCCCGTCGAGCGGCCACTGCCCGATACGCTCATCCTGCCCGCCCAGCCGGGCAGCGCTGCAGCCAAGGCCTACAGCGATTCGCGCCTCGACCCGCGCGCGCTGGTGCCGGCGCGCTCCGCCGGCGCCTCGGCCAGCAAGTCCGCCGCGCCCGACGCGGGCACGGCGGGCGCGGACCCGCCAACGGAGGCCCCCACGCGAACCGCCACTCCCGTCCGTTTCAGCGGCGCCGCACGCACCATCGCCGAGGTGCTCGCGCGCTTTCCGGCGCCGCCGTCGGCGCTGCGCGTTGCCGCGCCATTGCTGGCTGCGGGACCGACCATCGACGCCGCCAAACTGGCGGCGCTGCTGCGCGCCAGCATCGAAACCAGCGGATTGTTCTACGAGGCGCACCTCAAGCGCTGGCGCAGCGGCAGCCTGCCGTTGGCGCGACTGCTGGTCGAGCCGCAGATGCGCGCGACCGCCGCGACGACCCTGCCGACACTGCGGGGACGCCACACGGCGCAGCCGCGGGCGGCAACGAACGCGACGCTGCCGACGTTGGAACCCCCCATGCCCAGCGCCCCACCCGCCGGGCTCGACGGTGTCCTGCGACATCAGCTCGAACTCCTGGTGGCACCCGTGCTGCATTGGGAAGGTGCGCCCTGGTCGGGCGTCTTCATGACCTTGACGCTGCAGCCGCCCTCTGATCGCCCCGATGCCGAACCGCAGCCCGACGCCGGAGACCCGCGGCGCGCGGACGACGAGGCGCCTTGGCGATCGCGCCTGGTGTTGCGCCTGGCGCGGCTCGGAAAAGTGGAAGTTGGGCTGCGGCTCGACGCCCACCGCGTCGCGCTCGACCTCGTGGGATCGCCGGCCACCGCCGCCCGCATGCGGGCCGGCAGCGCGGGCCTGCACACGCGCCTCGCGACGCTTGGGTTCGGGGAGGTCGGCGTGCACGTGCGCGCCGACGCCGTGGGCGCGGGAAAGCCCCGTGCGTGAACCCGCGCACCCGCAGGCCGTGGCCATCGCGGCCCCGGCGAACGGCGATGGCGCCCGCGTCATCGCCAAGGGCTACGGCGATCTTGCCGAGCAGGTCATCGCCGAAGCGCGGCGCCACGGCATCTACGTGCACCAATCGCCCGAGTTGGTCGCGCTGCTGATGAAACTCGACCTCGACGAGCGCATTCCCGCGCGCCTGTATGACGTGATCGCCGAACTGCTGGCATGGGTGGCCGAGCTCGACGCGACCGCCCGCGAGGGCACCCCCGCCGCCGGCGAATGACGCGCAGGTTGCGCCGCGGCGCAAGACCCGCGAGGGCGCAAGGGCAACCGGGTTGCGAAGCCTTCCCCGCCTGCAGCGCAAGCCGCTCCCCGGCCGGTGGGCCGGCCCGCGGTCCCGCAAACAGCGGGGTGAACGCGCGCCTGCTCCCGCCTTTGGCCCGCGCATGTGCGCCCGACAATGACCGTCAGGAAATTGCGACTGCGTGCGGCATGGCCGACGACACCGACGACGCCGAGAAAACCGAAACCGCGACCCCGCGACGCCTGGAGAAGGCGCGCGAGGAAGGCCAGGTCGCGCGTTCGCGCGAGCTGACGACCTTCCTGCTGCTGGGCTGCGGGCTGCTCGGGATGTGGCTGATGGGCAGCCACCTCGCGCAACGCATGGGCGCGGTGATGGGCCAGGCGTTTTTGTTCGACCGCGCGCAGGCGTTCGATGCCAAGGCGATGCTGGGCGGCGTCTCGCAGCTGGGCTCCAGCGCGCTTGCGACCATCGCGCCGCTGTTCCTGGCGCTGGTGGCGGTGGCGCTTGCGGCGCCGCTGCTGCTGGGCGGCTGGCTCATGTCCGGCAAGTCGATGGAACCCAAGCTCTCCAAGCTCAATCCGCTCAAGGGCCTGAAGCGGATGCTGTCCAGCCAGATGCTGGCCGAGCTTGGCAAGGCGATCGCCAAGTCGATCCTGGTGGGTGGCGTCGGCGTCGCCTACCTCTACCAGCATCGCGGCGCGCTGATCGCGCTGATGGGCGCCCCGGTGCTGCAGGCGCTGGGCGACGCCACGCGGCTGATCCTCGCCGCCTGTGGGCTCATGGTGATGGCGCTCATCGCGGTGGTGCTGATCGACGTGCCGTATCAGCTGTGGAGCCACGGCAAGAAACTGCGCATGTCCAAGGAAGAGGTCAAGCGCGAGAACAAGGAAACCGAAGGCGATCCGCACGTCAAGGGCCACATCCGCGCGCAGCAGCAGGCCATGGCGCGCAACCGCATGATGTCGAAGGTGCCCGAGGCGGACGTGATCGTCACCAACCCGACCCACTACGCCGTGGCGCTGCGCTACGACAGCGAGCGCATGAGCGCGCCACGCGTCGTGGCCAAGGGCGCCGGCGAGACCGCAGCGAAAATCAGGGAACTTGGCCACGAGCACCGCGTGCCGTTGCTGGAAGCGCCGCCGCTGGCGCGCGCGCTGTATCGCCACGTCGACCTCGATCGCGAAATCCCGGGCGTGCTCTACAACGCCGTCGCCGAAGTGCTGGTGTGGGCCATGCGCCTCAAGCGGGCGCGTGAGGACGGCGCCGCATCGCCGCCCACGCCGCACGATCTGGAAGTGCCCACGGGCATGGACGTCGTCGAACCCACTGGAGAGGAAGGCGCATGAACGCCGCCGTCGCCACGCTGCGCCGCAACTGGTTCAAGGATCCGCGCCTCAAGGTCCTGACCGGGCCGATTTTCATTTTGCTGGTGATGGCGATGCTGATCCTGCCATTGCCGCCCTTCGCACTGGATTTCTTTTTCACCTTCAACATCGCGCTGTCGGTGATGGTGCTGCTGGTCAGCATGTTCACGCTGAGCGCGCTGGAGTTCGCGGCGTTCCCCTCGGTGCTGCTGTTCACCACGCTGCTGCGGCTGTCGCTCAACGTCGCCTCGACGCGCGTGGTGCTGATGGACGGCCACAAGGGCGCCGGCGCCGCGGGCAAGGTCATCGAAGCCTTCGGCCACTTCATGGTGGGCGGGAACTTTGCGGTGGGCCTGGTGGTGTTCCTGATCCTCATCGTGATCAACTTCATGGTGATCACCAAGGGTGCCGGGCGCATCGCCGAAGTCGGCGCCCGCTTCATGCTGGACGCGATGCCCGGCAAGCAGATGGCGATCGATGCCGACTTGAACGCCGGCCTCATCCGCGAGGACGAAGCACGCCGGCGTCGCACCGAAGTCGCGACCGAGGCCGATTTCTACGGCTCGATGGATGGCGCCTCCAAGTTCGTGCGCGGCGACGCCGTCGCCGGCCTGGTCATCATGGGCGTCAACATCGTGGGCGGCCTGCTGGTCGGCATGCTCCAGCACGGCATGTCGTTCGCCGCCGCGGGCCAGACCTACACCCTGCTGACGATCGGCGATGGCCTGGTCGCGCAAATTCCCGCGCTGGTGATCTCGACCGCCGCGGGCGTCACGGTGTCGCGCGTCAACGCCAACCAGGACGTCGGCCAACAGGTGGTCGACCAGCTGCTGACCAAGCCGCGCGTGCTGTGGCTGGCCGCCGGCGTGCTGGGCCTGCTGGGCCTGGTGCCGGGCATGCCGAATTTCATCTTCCTGTTCTTCACGGCGGCGCTGGCCGGGCTCGCGTGGCTGCTGATGCGCCGCGACGCGCGCCGGCAGGCGGCGGCGAAAGAGGAAGCCCCCGCGCCCGCGCAGGAAAGTCCCGAAGCCAGCTGGGACGACGTCCAGCTCATCGATGTGCTGGGGCTTGAAGTCGGCCATCGGCTGATTCCACTGGTGGACTTCCACCAGCAGGGCGAGCTGCTGGGGCGCATCAAGGGCGTGCGCAAGAAGTTCGCGCAGGAAATGGGCTTCCTGCCGCCGGTGGTGCACATCCGGGACAACCTCGAACTCGCGCCCAACGCCTACGTCGTCACCCTGAAGGGTGCGCGGATCGGCGGCGGTCTGGTGTATCCCGGCCGCTGGATGGCGATCGATCCAGGGCAGGTTTCGGGCCAGATCAAGGGCGATGCCATCACCGATCCCGCATTCGGCCTGCCGGCCACGTGGATCGACGCCGACCAGCGCGAGCAGGCGCAGATCTTCGGCTACACCGTGGTCGACGCCGCCACGGTCGCGGCCACGCATCTCAATCATCTTCTGCATCTCCATGCCGGCGCGATGCTGGGCCGCAAGGAGGTCCAGAAGCTGCTGGACAAGGTCGGCGAGGAGAACAAGGCACTGGTCGAAGACGTGGTGCCGAAGATCATTCCGCTCGCGATGCTGCAGCGCCTGCTGCAGAACCTGCTGGACGAGGCGGTATCGATCCGCGACATGCGCACCATCCTCGACACGCTGGCCGAGCATGCCGACGACAAGGTCGATGCGAACGAGCTCACCATGCGCGTGCGGGTGGCGCTGGGCCGCGCGATCACCGACCAGTGGTTCGAGGCCAACCGCGAGCTGCACGTGATCGGGCTCGACACGCAGCTGGAGCAGGTGCTCGATCAGGCCATCACCGGCGGCGGCGCGATGGAGCCCGGCCTCGCCGAGACCCTGATGCAGGAATCCACGCGTGCGTTGACGCGGCAGGAAGCCGCGGGCGAGCCCACGGTGCTGGTCGTACCGCCGGCGCTGCGGCCGCTGCTGGCTCGCTTCCTGCGTCGACGGCTGCCGCAGCTGGCCGTGATGTCGCACGCGGAAATTCCCGATGACCGCGGGCTGCGCGTCACCAGCCTGATCGGTGCGACCCAGTGAGCATCCAGCGTTTCCGCGCGTCGAGCACGCGCGAAGCTCTGCAACAGGTCCGCGCCGCGCTGGGCGAGGACACGCTGGTGCTGGCCAACCACGCGGCGCCCGACGGTGTCGAGATCCTGGCCCTCGCCACCGCCGATGCCGAGCGCATGGCCGACGTCTCGGCCATGGGTGGCGATGCGCTGGGCGAGCGCCTGCTGCGCGAGCTGGCCGCGCTGCGCGCACGCCTGGACGTGCCGCGCAGGGAGGCTCCGGCGCCCGCACAGGCGGCGTTGTGGCAACACCTCTGCGCGGCGGGCTTCGGCGCCGGGCTCGGCCAGCGCCTTCTGAACGCCATGCCGGAGGCCCCCACCGCGGGCGGGTTGGCCGCGCAGCTCGCCGCGCGCCTTGCGGTCGCGGAGGCGCGGGCGCTGGACGCCGCCCGCGCCATCGTCCTGCTGGGCGCGAACGCCGACGCCAAGGCCGCGCTGGCGCGCATTTCGCACAGGCGCAAGTACGCGACGACCTCGTCCTGCTCAACATGGACTGCCGTCACGCCGGCACGCGCGAGCAGATGGCGGCGGCGCAGGCCGCCGTACACGTCGACCTGCCGGTGGTCACGGCGGACGGCACGCTCGCCGACATCCTCCCGCCGCGCGGCGGAGCACGCCGTGCAATCATCGTCGCGCCCGCGCTGGGTGCCGCCGATCCGTGGGCGCTCGAACAGGTCCACGCCGCCTGCGGCGTTGAAGGCGCCCTGCCGATCCTGGTGCTGGATGCCGCGCTGCAACCCGAAGCGCTGGAGCAGCAGGTACGGGCCCACCGCGCGGCGACGGACGAAGCCGGCGTACGCCTTGCCGACGCCTGCATCACGGCCGTCGATGCCGGGCCACGGCTGGGCCCTGTGCTGGACGTGTTGATCCGGCATTGTCTGGCCCTGCACGCCACGCTGGGACAGGGTTTTCAAACGCCCGGCGTCCCTGCGGGGACGGTCGACGTTGCGGCGCTGGTCACGCGCGCGCTCGCCGCCACCAGCGCGGACGCCCACGCGGAACCTCTGCCGGATATTCACCCGTTGCTCCGCCAAGGCCGTGCGCTCGGCGAGGCGCTCGCGTTGTTGCGCCAGCGCGCAACCGGTTTCGACGTGGCCGAACGCGCGTGGTCAGGCCGCCGGCTCGCGCCCGCGTTGCAGGAGCTCGAGGCCGCGGACGCGCGGACCGTGCCGTCCGGATCGGCCGTCGCGTGGCGTTGGTGCGCGACGCGCTCTGGCGGCGCGGCGCAGGGCCTCGATGCCGCAGGGCTGCCGCTGCCGGGCGTCGTCGTCTACGCGCTGGCCGATTCGATGCTGCCCGTGCTGGTGGCCGAGGCGGCCCGCATGGCCGGCGCGCTGCACCTGCTGCCCGCGCCGCCGGAGGGCGCGGCGTGGCACTGGCTCGGCGAACACGCGCAGTCCTGGATCGCCAGCGCCCGCGGCGGCATGCGGGTCTGCCACATCGGCGAACGCCGCACGCTCGCCGACTGCCGCGGCACCGCACGCAGCGTCGGCGACACCCTCCTGCACTGCCACGGACGCAGCGTGCACGTCAGCCTGCGGCGCGCGCCCGTGGCGCTGGACCTGCGCGGAACGCGCGCGAGCGCGCTGCTGGATGCGTGGTTCGCCGACCTTCGCGATCGCGCAAGCGGTGCCGTGCTGCCGGCGCGCCGCGGTCTGCTGCCACGCGGCCTGCCGCGCGCCATCGCGCTGCGGCTGGTCGCGATCCAGCTGCGGACCGAAGCCCTGCCGCGGCTGACCGCGCTGGCCGAACGCCGACTGCTCGCGCTGGGCGGAACGCTGGCTGGGGCGGCCACGCGGCTTGCCGCCGACAGCCTTGCGGCACTCGCCTGCCGCCTGGACGGCGAGGCGGACGAATGGGCGCTGCAGTTGCGCGTCGAACTCCAGAACCTCGCCGGCATGCGGCGCGGTCGCGGCGCCAAGGTCGTGCTGGAGAGCCTCGTCACCCTGCTCGCGACCCGCGATGCCCTGCGCGAAGTCGGCGTTCCGGCGTGGCGGGTATCGACATGAAGCGCGTCTGCCGCGCGCTGGCGGCGGCATCCAATCGTCGATCGACCTTGGCTGAAATACAGGCCACGGCCGGCGGCCGGCCCCGGAAGGATGGGCCCCGCTCCCGACCGAAGGTGCAGGGTGTGGGAGGGCTTCAGACCCGACCGCCGTGCATCGACGGGCGCGACTGAAGTCGCTCCCACCAGGCCGAGTCACCTCCCGGTGTGGTAGGGGCTTCGGCTTCGACGTGGCGATGGTTCAAACAGCCGTCGGGAATAGGGTCTGTTCGCGCCTTGCCGGTGGGTGCTGCGGCTTATGATGGGATTGTCACCTCGGGGCTGAATGCGGGACCGGAAACTGTCGGCGGGGAAAGCATGTATACGGCGCAGGGCAAAATCGATCAGGACGAGTTGATCAAACAGCACCTTCCGGCGGTGCGCCGGCAGGCGCTGGCGCTGCAGGTGAAGCTGCCGTCGGGCGTCGAGCTGGATGACCTGATCCAGGCCGGTACGCTGGGCCTGCTGGACGCCACCCGGCGTTTCGATCCGGCGGCGGGAGTCACCTTCGGCACGTTTGCGAGCCAGCGCATCCGCGGCGCGATGATCGACGAGCTGCGCACGCGCGACTGGCTGCCGCGCAGCGTGCGCCGCAAGGCCCGCGAAATGGACGCCTGCGTGCGGCGGCTGGAACAGCGCCACGGCCGGGCGCCGGAAGAGCGCGAGATCGCCGCCGAAATGGGCATCGGCATCGGCAAATACCACGAGCTGCTGGCCGATACCAACAATGGCTATCTGCTGCCGTTCGAAGACGTCGTGGCCGAGCGCGGCGAACCCGAGGACGACGGCGACGCCGCCGCGTCGCCGATGGGCCGGCTGCTCGACACCGAACATCGCGAGCGCCTGAAGGCCGCGATCGAGGCCCTGCCCGAGCGCGAAAAACTCATGATCACGCTCTATTACCAGGAAGACCTGAACCTCAAGGAGATCGGCGCCGTGATGGGCGTGTCCGAGTCGCGCGTGTGCCAGCTGCACAGCCAGGCGGTCTCGCGCATGCGCGCGCGGCTGGCCGCGGATTGACGACCATGGCAGCGCCGGTCGCTGGCCACAGAAGAGGCCGACGCGCCGCGCCGGCCCGCTCCTTCTGACCCCGCGTCACCGCGACCGCACCCGGACGGCGCGTTGCGGCAACGCGCGGCCCAGGCCGTCTACGCCAGGTGTTGCTCCGCCACGGCCTTTGCGATCTTCCGATCGGTCTCGTATTGGCTGAGCGCGTACACCGACCAGATCGCGGCCGGCAGCCAGCCAATGAGCGTGACCTGCAGCAACAGGCACAGGATCCCAGCGAGCGGGCGTCCGATCGTGAAGAACTGCAGCCACGGCAGCACGATGGCGAGCAACAAACGCATGGCAATCTCCCACACCGCTGCGACTCGGGAGTGGACGGGGCGCGCGCGGCTCGCGCTCCGTTCACCGCAGGCCTGCGCGCCCCGTCTCAAAACCCCAACTGGTCCAGCAGATCGTCGACCTGGTCCTGGCTGCTCAGCACGCCTTCGGCCTCGGCGTTGACCTGCGGGCCGTTCATCAGCGCGCCCGCTTCGGCGCCGTTGACGCGCCACTGGCCTTCCAGGCGCTGACGCATTTCCTCGCGCTCGCGGCCCTCGGGCACGCTGTCCAGCAACACCTGCAGCAATTGGCGTTCGACCTCCTGGATCACGTCCATCATCTTCTTGATGACCTGGCCCGTGAGGTCCTGGAAGTCCTGCGCCATGGTGATTTCCAGGAGTTCCTTGTTGATCTTCTGGGTCACGCTCGGCACGTTGCCGAGGTACGCGCGCGTCACCTTCACGAGATCGCGGGCGTCGTCCAGTTCGACCGGGCCGTCGAACCACGCCTGCCACTTCTGGCCCAGGGCCTCGGCGTCATGCCCCAACCGTTCCTGCAACGGCTGCGCGCGGTCGATCGCGTTGAGCGAGCGCTCGGCGGCCTGTTCGGTCATGTGGGCGACGTAGCTCAGGCGATCGCGCGCGTCGGGAATCGCCGCCGCCGCGCGCTCGATTTCCTTGTTGAGGCCAAGCTCGCGCATGCTCTGGCGCAGCATGCGCGTCAGCTGGCCGATCCGCCGCACCAGGTCATCGCCGTCCGCGCCGCCCGCCGTCGGCAGTTGCTGTACCTTGCCCGCCATGTGCTTGTCTCCCGTCAGACCGGAAGCCCGCGCGTTCATTTGCCGAGCTTCTCGAAAATCTTGTTGAGTTTTTCTTCCAGCGTGGCGGCGGTGAACGGCTTGACGATGTAGCCGTTCGCGCCCGCCTTGGCCGCGGCAATGATGTTTTCCTTCTTGGCCTCGGCGGTGACCATGAGCACCGGCGTCGCCCCCAGCGCGGCATCGGCGCGGATGCGTTTCAGCATCTCGAGCCCGTCGAGATTCGGCATGTTCCAGTCGGAAATGACGAACTGGAACGCGCCACCCTTGAGCTTGCCGAGCGCGTCCTGGCCGTCCTCGGCCTCGTCGACGTTGGCAAAGCCGAGCTCCTTCAGCAGGCTGCGGACGATGCGGCGCATGGTGGGGAAGTCATCCACCACCAGGATGTTGATGCCCTTGTCGATCATGGAACCTTCCTGCTGTCGGCTGCGGGCCCGGAGCGCCGCGTGGCGGCGCCGGGCATCTCAAAATTCTTCCCAGTTGCCCGGTGCGGCAACGGACCGCGGTTCGACCGCCTGGCGTCGCGGCCGTCCAGCCGCCTGGGAACCATGCACGCTGCGTGCCACCGCCGTACGTGCCAGCCGCGGTGCCGTGCCGGGCGTCGCGGCGGCCGCCACACGCGGACCTGCATCGGCGAGCTGGAACACCTCCACGGCCGCATCCAGGCGATGCGCCTGCGCGTCCAGCGAGGCTGCCGCGGAGTTCATTTCTTCGACCAGCGCCGCGTTCTGCTGCGTGACCTCGTCCATCTGGGTCACCGCGTGGCTCACCTGCTCGATGCCGCGCGACTGTTCCTGCGACGCGGACGAAATCTCGTCCATGATGTCGTTGACGCGCTTCACCGCGGCAACCACGTCCTGCACGGTCTGGCCGGCCTGTTCGACCAGCTGCGAGCCCTCGCCCACCTGCTGGCCCGAACTTTCGATGAGCTGCTTGATCTCGCGCGCGGCACCGGCGCTGCGCCCGGCCAGGCTGCGCACTTCGCCCGCGACCACCGCAAAGCCGCGACCCTGCTCGCCCGCGCGCGCGGCTTCCACCGAGGCGTTCAGCGCCAGGATGTTGGTCTGGAACGCGATCGAATCGATCATGCCGGTGATCTCGGCGACCTTCTTCGAGCTCGCGGAAATGCCGCGCATGGTCGCGATGACCTTGTCCATCACCTCGCCGCCGCGCGCTGCCGTGGTCGAGGCATCGTTGGCCAGGCTGCTCGCCTGGCGCGCGTTGTCGGCGTTCTGCTTCACGGTCGCGGTCAGCTCTTCCATGCTGGCCGCGGTCTCCTGCAGCGATGCTGCCTGCTGCTCGGTGCGCGCCGCGAGGTCGGCGTTGCCCCTGGCGATCTCGCTCGACCCGGTGTTGATCGAATTGGCGCCGTCGCGCACCTCGCCGACGATCCGGCCCAGGCTCTGCTGCATGTTGCGCATCGAGCGGAACAGGCGGCCGATCTCGTTGTCGCCGCGGACGCCGATGTACTCGGACAGGTTGGCGTTGGCGATGGCGTCCAGGCGTTTCACCGCACCCTGCAGCGGACCCATCACGAGGTGCCGCAGGCCAAGGTACGCGAGCAGGAACGCCAGCAACGCGAGCACGCCAAGCGTCGCGTAGGCGGCTACGGTCGTGCGGCTCGCGTGCTCGAAGTCGGTGACGATCGTGCCGTTGTGTTCGTCCGCGTGGTTCATCAGCGCGACGATGCCGTCGTGCAATTGGGTCGCCGGTCCGACCAGCTCGTTGTTGAGCGCGTTAAAGCGGTCAAGGTCGGACTTCTGCAGGGCGTCCGCTTGCGCGCGGATGATCTTCACCAGCCCGGTGGCGCCGGACGTGATTGGCACGGCGAGCCCGGCCTGTTCGGGTGTCTTGGGCGCCGCCTGGTACTTCTCGACCAGCGCCGCAATGGCGTCGAGGGTCTGGTCGGCTTCGGCGATCGCGGTCGGCGGCAGTTCCTGGTGCGCGAGGCGGTCGTCCGCCAGCGCCTGGATCTTCGAGCGCACGAAGCTTTGCCGGTTGTTGATCCGCGCCACGACGTTGATCTGGTCGACGTTGAGCTCCGTGATGCCATCGAGGTAGCGGTCGGTCTTGGCGTTGGACACCACGCCGAGCGCGATCGCCGCGCCCAGCATCAGCGCGAACCCGGTGAGCAGCCCGATCACGGCGGTGTTGATCTTGAGGTTGGCGAGTGCGTTCATTGCGGTGATTCCGTCGTGGTGTCGCCCACGGTAATCGGCGCGTTGTGCGTCATACGCGCTGTGCGCGCCCCGACGCCGCGGCCAGTTGCAGCATCCGCGGCGCCATGTCATCCAGCGCCAGCACCTCGCTCGCGCCTCCCATCGCGATCGCCTCGCGCGGCATGCCGAACACCAGCGAAGTCGCCTCGTCCTGGGCCAGCGTCACGGCGCCCGCGTTCCGCATCGCCAGCAGCCCCGCCGCGCCGTCCTTGCCCATGCCGGTCAGCAGCACGCCGATGCAGTTGCGGCCCGCGTGCTCGGCGGCCGAGTGGAACAGCACGTCGACCGACGGACGATGCCGATTGACGGGCGCGCCCGAATCGATCGCGACAACGTAATTGGCGCCACTCCGCGCGAGCCTGAGGTGATGGTTGCCCCGGGCGACGTAGACGTGGCCCGGCAGGACGCGTTCGCCGTCCTCGGCCTCCTTCACGCCGACCTGGCAAAGCCGGTCCAGGCGCTGCGCAAACGAGTGGGTGAACCCGGGCGGCATGTGCTGCGCGATGAGGATCGCCGGGCTGTTCGCAGGCAGGGGCTCCAGCACCGCGCGGATGGCTTCGGGACCTCCGGTGGAAGCGCCGAGGATCACGAGCTTTTCGCTCGACACCAGCGGCTGCTGCAGGTGGCGCACCGGCTTGGGCTCGCCGTGGCGGTGCGGCCGCGAATGCGCCGCCGCGCGGATCTTGTGCGCAATGAGGTCGCTGTATTCGAGCATGCCCTCGCGGATGCCGGATTCCGGCTTGGCCACGAAGTCGACCGCGCCCAGCTCCAGCGCGCGCAGCGTGGCTTCCGATCCGCGTTGCGTCAGCGAGGACACCATCACCACGGGCATCGGCCGCAGCCGCATCAGGCGCTCGAGGAAATCCAGGCCATCCATCCGTGGCATTTCCACGTCCAGCGTCAGCACGTCGGGGTTGTGGCGCTTGATGAGGTCGCGCGCGACGAGCGGATCGGGCGCCACCGCGACCACTTCCATGTCCTCGTGCTCGTTGATGATCTCGGCCATGAGGCCGCGGATCAGCGCGGAATCATCGACACACAGCACCTTGATTTTGGACGCGACCACCTTGGCTCTCCCTGGCACCGGCAACCCGCGCCGAGTGCGCTGTACTTATGGCTTATCGGCTGGACCACGGCATCCCTTAGACAGAATGCGCCGCCCGGAGTGACGCGCATCGCAGAACCACAGCGTGGACGAGGTGGCGGTGGGCACAGCGGGGGCGCGCCCCATCCGGCCTGCAGCCACCTTTTCCCGTAAGCGGGGGAGGAAAAAACGGATACCCGCTGCGGGCAGCCTTGGATCCCCTCCCCCATGTGGAGAGCGTCGGAGAAAGGGGCACATCCCGACCGCACCGCGATCAGGCGAGGGTGTACACCGTCTGCCCACGCAGGTGAAAAACGTCGGTGATGTACGTGAAGCTCTCGGAGTGGCCCGCAAACAGCAGGCCATCGCGCTGCAGGTGCGGCGCGAAGCGCTTCAGGATCCGGGCCTGGGTCTCGGTATCGAAATAGATCATGACGTTGCGGCAGAAGATCGCGTCGAACGCGCCGATCTCGGGCCAGTGGCCGCCCACCAGGTTCAGCGCCTCGAACCGCACGCGCGCGGCCAGCGACGGCCGGATGCGCGCGTAGCCCACCTTGTGGCCGCTGCCGCGCTGGAAAAAGCGCTTGCGCCGCGCGTCGCCGAGGCGCTCGATGAGCTTCAACGGATAGATGCCGCGGCGCGCAACGTCGAGCGCCTGGGTGTCGATGTCGGTCGCCAGGATCTCGACCTGCGCTGCATCGCCCAGGGTTTCGGCCAGTTGCATCGCGATCGAGTAGGGCTCCTGCCCCGTCGACGCCGCGGCACACCACACGCGCACCGGTCCCCGCTTGCCGGCGACGTGTTTGGCCAGCAGCGGAAAGTGATGGGCCTCGCGAAAAAACGAGGTGAGATTGGTGGTCAGCGTATTGGTGAACGCCTCCCATTCGGACGAGGTCGGGTCGCCTTCCAGCAGCTCGAGGTAATCGGCGAAGCACGTCAGCTGATAGTGCCTGACCCGCCGGCCGACGCGGCTGTAGACCATGTCGCGCTTGTGGTCGGCCAACACGATGCCGGCGCGCTCGTAGATGAGGTCGCGGATGCGGCGAAAGTCGCGATCATCGAATTCGAGGTCGCGCGCCCAGGCGATGGCGTCGCCCCCCGGCGGCGCGGACGCGGTAGCGTGGCCAGCCGGCAGCGCATCGGCGGGCGCCGCGGACGAACGCCGGGCCGAACCTGCGGTTTGCACGTCTGCACTCGACATCGCGACCCATTCCGTCCCTACGCCTGCTGCGGCGCATCGACCAGCGCCATCTCGGGGCTGGTCAGAAGCTTTTCGATATCGACCAGGATCAGCATGCGCTCAGCCAGGTCGCCCAGGCCGTCCACGTAGTCCAGCGGCAGACCGATGCCAAAATCCGGCGCGGGCTTGGTCTGCCCCGGCGCCAGCGTGACCACGTCGGATACCCGGTCGACCACCACGCCGACCACGCGCGCGCCGAGGTTGATCACGATGACGACGGTCTGCCCGTTGTAGTCCGCGTGCGCCAGCCTGAACTTGATGCGCAGGTCGACGATCGGCACGATCAGCCCGCGGAGGTTGGCCACGCCCTTGATGAAGGGCGGCGCGCCGGACACCCGCGTGACGTGCTCGTAGTCGCGGATTTCCTGCACCTTCAGGATATCGATCGCGTATTCCTCGTCGCCCAGCGAAAACACGAGGTATTGGCGCGCATCCACGGCATGCTCGTTGAGCCCGGGGTGTTCGATGGCGGCAGTGGCGTTCATGACGGCAGGGCCTCCGCCGCCGCCGCGCCCGTCGCCGGGGCCGCGGCAAACACGCCGCTGCCCTTCTGGTACGAGCCCAGCCGCAACAAATCATTGACGTCGAGGATCAGCGCCACGCTGCCATCGCCCAGGATGGTCGCGGCCGAAATCCCCGGCACCTTGCGGTAATTGGTCTCGAGGTTTTTCACGACCACCTGCTGTTGCCCCACCAGCGCGTCGACCAGCAGCGCGTAGCGGCGCGTGCGGCCCTGCACGATGACGGCAATGGCACGCTCGCAATCGGCGCACGCGTCGGGCACGTCCAGCACCTCGTTCACGGCGACGATCGGCAGGTAGTCCCCGCGCACCTTCAGCAGGTGATCGCCACTGGCGGTGCCGTACAGGTCAGCCTTGCGGGGCTGCAGCGACTCGATGACGCTGGACACGGGCAGGATGAACATCTCGGCGCCGACCCGCACCGACATGCCATCGAGGATCGCGAGCGTCAGCGGCACGACGACGCGCGTCGTCGTGCCCTGCCCCGCGTGCGACACGATCTCGACGTGGCCGCCCAAGCCTTCGATGTTGCGCTTGACGACGTCCATGCCGACCCCCCGCCCGGATACGTCGCTCACGACCGCGGCGGTCGAGAACCCCGGCGCGAAGATGAGATGCCAGACGTCGTCGTCGCTCATGGCGTCGGACACCGCGAGGCCACGCTCGCGCGCCTTGGCCAGGATCCGTTCGCGGTTGAGGCCGGCGCCGTCGTCGCGCACCTCGATCACGATGTTGCCGCCGTGATGCTCGGCCGCGAGCGTCAGCACGCCGGCGCGCGGCTTGCCCGCGGCTTCGCGTTCGTCCGGGTGCTCGATGCCGTGGTCGAGGCTGTTGCGCACGAGGTGCGTCAAGGGATCGACGATGCGCTCGGTAAGGCTCTTGTCGAGTTCGGTGGACTTGCCCTCGGTGACGAGTTCGACCTCCTTGCCGAGCCTGGTCGCAAGGTCACGCACCAGCCGCGGGAAGCGGCTGAACACGTGATCCATGGGCACCATGCGGATCGACATCACGGCTTCCTGCAGGTCGCGCGCGTTGCGCTCCAGCTGGTTGATGCCGGCCACGAGATTCGCGTTGGCCGGGCCACCCAGCTGGCCAACCACCTGGTTCAGCATCGATTGCGTGATGATGAGCTCGCCCACGAGGTTGATGATCTGGTCGACCTTGCCGACCGGCACGCGCAGCGAGGATTCCGCGGGCGCGGCGTGGCCCATCGGCTTGTGGGTGGGGGCCCGCGGCTCCGCGTGCACGGCACCGTCCGCGGGTGGCGTAGCGGCGGCGGGCGGTGGAGCCGGGGCCACGACGGCCGGCGCCGCCGCGGCATTGCTCGCGGGGGTGATCTCCAGCTGGGCCGGCTCGACGATGAAGCACATCACCGCTCCGATTTCATCCGCGCTGGCGGCCGACACCAGGGTCACCTCGTAACGCGTATCGTCGCCAGCCTGGGCCTGCACGGTACCCAGGTGCCCCAGTTCGTCGATCAGGAGGGCGCGATCCTTGGCGCCGACGCCCAGCATCGCGACGCGATACGCGGTGCCTTCAGGCGCAGGCGCGGCGGGCGGGCGGGCCGGAGTCGCCACCTCGGCTTCGGGCGGCGCGGTTTTCGCTGCGGTCTTTTTGCCGCCCGATTTCCGGGTCGCCGGCTTTTTGGCCGGCTTGACGGCAGGCTTGCCCGGTACGGCCTTGGCCCCGATCTCGTCGGCCGCCAGCTTCTGCAGCACCGCGCAGATGCGCTCCAGCGCTTCGGGGTCGGGTTCGCCGCCCTGGCGATACGCGTCCAGCTGATCGTCCAGCATGTCTTTGGCTTCCAGGAAGGTGTCCACGAGGTCACGCCGCAGCGTGAGCTCGCCGTGGCGCGCGGCATCCAGCAGGTTCTCCAGGAGATGCGTGGTGCGCTGCATCGCGGTGAAGCCGAAGGTGCCGGCGCCGCCCTTGATCGAATGCGCGGCGCGGAAGATCGCGTTCAGCTGCTCCGGATCGGGTTGCTCGAGATCCAGCTGCAGCAGGTGCGACTCCATGTCGTGCAGGAGTTCTTCGGCCTCGTCGAAAAACTGGTCCTGGAATTCGCTGATGTCCATCTTCGCTGTCCTGTCTCGTGCTGCCGGATTGCCAACCACGTCGTCACGGCGTCAAAGGCGCGCCGTCCCGAGCATAGGTCGCCTTGCCGCCGGCGGCCGTGCGCGCCATCACTGTCAGCCCGGCGACGCGTTGCCCATGCGCATGTTTTGTGCCGCCTGCTGCGTCAGCACGATGATCTCGATCCGGCGGTTGTCGGCGTCGGTCGGCTGGCTGCCTGCCAACGGGAAGCGGTCGGCGACGCCGCTCACCGCCAGCAGCTTGGCGCTGTCGAGGCCGTCGGCCACCAGCTCGCGCCGCGACGCGTTGGCGCGGTCGGCCGACAGTTCCCAGTTGCTGTAGCCCCTGTCACCACTGGGATAGGGCCGGCTGTCGGTGTGCCCGTAGATCGCCAGTTGATTCGGCAGTTCGTTGAGCAGCGGCGCCAGCGTCTTCAGGAGCTCGCGCGTGTAGGGTTCCAGCACGTCGCTGCCGAGCTCGAACATGGGCCGCTGGTCGGAATCCACCATCTCGATCCGCAGTCCTTCGGGTGTCATCTCGAAGCGCAGCTGGTTCTGGATGCTCTGCAGGGTCTTGTCGGCGGCAATCGCGGCGGCGATGCGATCCTTCAGGTGGCGAAAGCGCCGGTTCTGTTCCTTCGGCGGGTCCTGCGCGCGGATGTGGATGTCGGTGCGCTCGCCCTCGTTGTGCGTCGGATCGGGCCCGCCGCCCGGGATCGCACTGTCGCTGGCGGTTTCCTTGTTGCCACCGGCGATGGCTTCGGCCAGCGGCGTCGAGAAGTATTCCGACAGGCCGCGCCGCTGCTCGGGCGTCGCGGTGGCAATCACCCACAGCACCAGGAACAGCGCCATCATGGTCGTCATGAAGTCGGCCAGCGCGATCTTCCACGCGCCGTGGTAGTCGCCGCCATGGCCACCGCCACGACGGCGAATGACGACCCGTGGCTTGTCGGCGTGCTTGTCGGCCATGGCTACTCGCCCTTGGCGCCGTCCGCGCCCGCCTCCGCGCCACCGTGGTTGCCGCGGACGTGTTCTTCGAGTTCATCGAAAGTCGGGCGCTCGGCGCGGTTGAGCGCCTTGCGGCCAAATTCCAGCGCGAGCTGCGGCGCGTAGCCGTTCAGGGTCGCCAGCAGGGTGACGCGGATGCACTGCAGCATGCGCACCGCCTCGCGCACCTGGCGATCGATGCGCGCGGAAATGGGATTGACCACACCGTACGCGAGCAGGATGCCCATGAACGTGCCGACCAGCGCATGCGCGATCATCTGCCCCATCTGGTTGGCGCCCGAATCGGCCACGCTGAGCGCCTTCACGACGCCCATGACCGCGGCGATGATGCCGAACGCCGGCAGCGCATCGCCGACCTTGGCCAGCGCGTCGGCCGGCACGTGAGCGTCGCGTTCCAGCGTTTCGATCTCGTGCGTCATCAACTCGTCCATCTCCAGCGGATCGACGTTGCCGCTGGCCATGAGGCGCATGTAATCGGTCAGGAACCCCATGATCATCGTGTCGGCGACGATCTGCGGAAAGTCGGAGAACAGCGGGCTCTCGGCCGGATTCTCGATGTCCTTCTCGATCCCGAGCATGCCCTCGCGCCGCATCTTGGTCAGCAGCTTGAACAGCAGCGACATGAGTTGCATGTACAGGTCGCGGTTGTACTTCTTGGTACGCTTCAGCACCTTGGCCGCGTGGAACGTGGCCTTGATCGCCTTGCCATTGTTGGCGGCGATGAACGCGCCCACCGCGGCGCCCACGATCATGATCATTTCCTCGGGCTGGTACAGCGGCCCAAGGTGCCCGCCCGACAGCGCAAAGCCGCCGAACACGGAGCCAAGGACGACCAGCACACCTATAAAAATCAGCACAACTTGCTCCCGTTCTTCACCGGCTCCTGCTCTGAGGGTGTATCGGCCGGCACGCTGCAGGCTTGAGTGCGCTTCGGGCACCACGTCTCAGATTGGCCAAACGTGACGTTTGGACACGTCGCCCGCGCCCCACCGACTGGTCCGCACCCACCGCCCGCGTCCGGTGCCGGAAAAAAAGGCCCCGCGCGAGCGGGGCCTTGAGGCACCAGGGCAGGTGTGTGGGAGGGAGGGAACCCACCCGTGGCGGCCTGCCGAACCCGCAACGCGGGCCCGGCTGGACTTCGTCGACTGACGCGGCGCCACCTTCGCGCCGCCAGCCTGTGCTGTCTTCATCGGCGGCCCGCGGGAATTCTTTAGGGACGCTCCGATCAAACGCCTTGCGCGTCATTCGACAAGCTCGGGACGAACGGACTACGCATGGACGCGGTTCGTGGCGAGCTTGTCGAACCCCGAGCGGACTCAGCAAGATCAGAAGAACCTTGGGCGGCCTACGCAAGGGGCGGCCCGCGCTCCGACCGGGTCCCGCAAGGGTGGGCAATCGCCTGCTTCCGCGCGCAGCGCACCCGTCGAACGTGAACACCGCCAGCGGGACCAAGCCCCCCGCGCCTTGCGCGCAGAAAAAAGGCCCCGCCGAAGCGGGGCCTTGCTGCCAGAGGTGGGGTTGTGGGGGAAGCGTCCCACCCGGGGCAGTTACCGCAACAGCGACAACACGGTCTGCGGCACCTGGTTGGCCTGCGCCAGCACCGCGGTGCCGGCCTGCTGCAGGATCTGCGCGCGGGTCATGTTGGACACTTCCACCGCGTAGTCGGCATCCTGGATGCGCGACTGCGCCGCCGACAGGTTGGTGGTGATCGTGCCCAGGTTGTCGATGGCCGAGGTGAAGCGGTTCTGCATCGCACCCAGGCCGGACCGCAGGTCGTCGACCTGCGACAGGGCATCATCCAGCGTCTTCAGCGGATCGACCACGGCCTGGCTACCCAACGTCACCTTGCCGTTGCCCGCATCCACGGTGGCCGCGTACCACGTCGTGGCGCCGCCCTTGACGCTTTTGACGAAATACTGGCCAGCGCCATTCTTCATCAGCGTGTTGGTGGCGCTCGCACCGAGCGTTGCATTGGCCGCGCTCATGTCCACGGCCACCGCCGCCGCGCCGGGAACCGTCAGCACGCCGCTGGCGGTCGTCGCCGCGATACCCGTCAGCGCCGAGCCATGCTTGGTGCCGATCGTGACGAGGCCGGTGGCCATGTCGATGGCATTGCCGGCCGAACCCATCAGGTACTGGTTCGTGCCGTCCGAGGCGAACAGCTGGCCACTGGCGGTGATCATCATGCTGAAGGTGGCCCCAGCGGCGCCGTCGACCTTGGCGGCCGCCGCAAGCTGCGCCGCGCTGACGATGTTGTTGTTGGCATCGATGAAGGTGCTGCCGCCGGCGGTGGGCGCCGCTACCGAAGTGCCGGTGCTGAACGTGAGCCGGTTGGTGCCCGCGTTGAACGTCGCCGAGTAGTACTTGCTGGTGGCGGTGTTCTGGACATACAGCTTGTTGTCGTTGCTGATCACCACCGAGTAGGTGCCCGCAGGCGCCGCATAGGACAGCTTCACGGAAGCTGCGGACGCGGCTTCGCTGACGTTGGCGCCGACCACGGCCAGCGTCGAACTCGTCACCTGCTTGGTGACGTCGAAGCCGTCCAGGCCCAGCGTGGAGCGGTTGATCTGGTTGAGCTTGATGCCGATGACCTGGCCATCGTTGGCACCCACCTGGATGTTGAGGGTCTGGTTGCTGGCCAGCACGTTGACGCCGTTGAAACTGGTCTGCGTCGAAACGCGGTTGATCTCGTCCAGGCGCTGGTTGATTTCATCCTGGATCGAGGCCAGGTCCGACGCGCTGTTGGTGCCGTTGGCGGCCTGCACCGTCAGCTGGCGGATGCGCTGCAGGTTGTCGTTGACCTGGTTCAGCGCGCCGCCGGCGGTCTGCGCGACGGAAATGCCGTCGTTGGCGTTGCGCTGGGCCTGCGACAGGCCGGTGATCTGCGCCGACATGCGGTTGGCGATGGCCTGGCCGGCGGCATCGTCGGCGGCCGAGTTGATGCGCAGGCCCGAAGACAGGCGCTCCATTGCGGTTTGCAGCGCGCTCGCGGACTTGGTCAGGTTCTGCTGGCCGATCAGAGCGGTGATGTTGGTGTTGATGACTGCCATGGGATGGCTCCTCTAAGTGGACTGGGACTGGAAGCCGCTCTGGCGGCCTTCCGTGAAGTTGGTCTTGGATTCGCCCCTTGGCGAAATCTCATCGCAACCACCCTTCGTGGAAGTTTCTCGGCGGCAGCGCGGATTTCTTTAGGCCTCCCGATTTTGCTGATTCCGCTCATGGTTCGACGGGCTCGCCACGAACGGAATCGGACCAGCGCCGTTCGTCCCGAATTCGTCGAAGGACGAACTGCACCGTGTCCCGATCATCCTTGGGTGCCGCACGCGACATCCGCGTGACCAGGCGCGCGGCGCGCGACGCGGCACGTCGAGGCCGGCTGATGGGGACGGCACTCCCACCCCGATCGCCTCCCCGCTCGCGGGGGAAGCAGGCCAAAGGCCAGATGGAGGCCTTCCACCGGGCAGGGATCCGCCGGTGGCTCGTGCGCGCGCTGGCAGGGGTTACTCCAGCCGCGCGATGATCGTCGACATCACGTCCAGCGCCCGCTTGAGTTCCTTGACGTGCGCATGGCTCAGGATGCGCAACGCGTCCTTGAGTGCGGTGGTGGAGATGCCTTGGGTGCGCGGCAGATATACGACTTCGCACAGGTCGCGCAGGTCATCGAACTTGCCTTCCCAGTCGGCGCCGATGCCGAACACCGCCGCGCCGTAGCGCTGGATGTCGACGCGCTTCTGCGCCCACGAGGTTTCAGGAATGACTTCGTCGACGTAGCGGATGGCCTTCACCAGGCGGCTGCGCTCGGCGTACGGGATGACCGTGCGCTTGCCCTTCTGCTGGTTGAACTCGTCGGTGGACACGCCAACGATGAGGCGATCGCCCATCCGGCTCAGCCGCTCCAGCAGGTGCAGGTGCCCGATGTGGAACAGGTCGAACGTGCCGTAGGTCAGGACGACCTTGCCGGCGGCGGGTGCGGGCTCGAGGGCTGCGGACATGGTGGACCTCGCCGGTGTCGACGTCAGTGGTTGAGGCGGGAGACCACTTTCTGCATCAGCGCGTCGGTCGGATCCCGCGTCAGCGTGTGGCGCGCCAGCGCAACCGCACGCGGCCGGTTGCCGTTCGACCAGTGCTCGAAGATGCGCGAGTAGGCAAAACACTTCGCGAGCAGCGAGAACCCGCGGATGTTGTGCGCGCGCACCATCGTGTCGAAATGCTTGTCCGGCACCTGCCAGTTGCCGTAGATCGCCTCCAGCCAGGCCTCGGGATGGCGCATGCACCAGGCCTCGCCTTCGCCCTTCGGCACGGGCCGCTTTTCGAGTTCGATGCGGTCGAATTCGAAAATCATGTTCCATTCCTTGGGCAGGCCCGGCATCCAGGCGCCGGCGGTCAGTGCCTTGCCCGTGTGTTCGTCGATGACGAAGCCGCTGACGTCCATGCTGATCCGGGTGGCCGCGTGGTACATCGCGCGCGGATTGCTGAAGCCGAACGAATGGTTGGCCTCGCTCCAGCCGTTCCGGCAGAGGATACCGACCGCGCGTTCCATTTCGGAAAACGGCACGCCGCTGTCGATGTCCTTGTCGTGCGCGAAGAGGGCGCCGTTGCGGGTCAGGCCCAGGAGACTGCCGAACGCCGCGAACATGTGCACGCCGTTGTTGGCCAACAGCGCCAGCGTGCGCCACAGCAGGCCTTCGGCGTCATCGACGCGGAACGCGGCCGTCTTGCTGGTCGACCTGTCGACCTCGACGTGCGCCTTGAGCTGCAGCTCCAGCGCGGCGCGGAACTGCTCGACGGCTTCGGGCAGGTTGCCCAGCCGCTGCTGCAGGGATCCCATCGAACAATGCGGTCCTGGCGCGCGGGGCGCGAGTTCCAGCGCCTGCTGGATATAGGGATTGGCTCTCACCATGTTGCCGGGCTTCAGGTAGATCCCGCCGAGTTCCAGCAGGCTCGGCACGTGTTTCGGAAACCGCTTCAACACGCCTTCCAGCTTGGCGATGCCGTCGGCGGTCAGCCCGCGATCGGCGGTGTACTTGCCGATGAGGCAGGGAATGCGGGGCTCGTCGGGCCAGGCGATTTCGGACTCGGCCAGCATGGCGAGCGCGCCGTCGACGTCGTCGGCCTCGAACGCTTCCACGGCCCTGGCGATTGCCGCATCGCGCGCGGCGATGCCGGCGCTCTGGTGCGGGTGCGCAAAGGGTTGGCTGTGCTTGCTCATGGTGGTGTCCCGTAGCGGCGCGCGATCAGGACGCGGCGTCTGCCCAGATATCCGGGCTGTAGGTGGCGGTCAGGGTAAATTCGCGTTCGTCCGCATCGACCGGCCACAGGTAGCCCTCGGCAACCAGGTACTGCCGCGCCAGCTTCGGGTCGACAAACGCCAGCACGTGGTAGGCGAGGTCGTGCAGGCGATAGACCGTGTGCAACAGGAACGACAGCTTCAGCAACTGGTTGGTCGACAGGTGTTTGAGGTAGCCGTCCGTCGGCAGGAACACCGTGGTCGCCGACCGCGTGTCGCTGGCCTGCGTTTTCTCGAGAAACACGTCGGTCGGAAACCGGGTGCGCAGGACCAGGCTGCGGAACTGGCAAAACCGAAACCCGTGCGTCGCCATCCAGGCATTGACCGCCGCAAAGTCGGCCTGCCGCGCGTAGTCGCGCTGGAACGGCACCTGCACCTCGATGAGCAGCGCGTGGGCCAGCCGCCGCACGCCGTTTTCCAGGATGGCCAGGTTGTCGTTGCGCGCATCGAGTACCAGCCAGTCGACGTGCTCGAGGCCCGTGATGTCATCGAGCCTGACGCTGGCGATCGGCAGACGCGCGAGGATCGGGTCGACCTTGAGCGCGCCGGCGGCCCTGGCGGCAAGCGTTTCCGGCAGCGGTTCCAGCGTGGCGCTGAGGCGCGCGTCGAGGCACTCGTACAAGGTCACCGGCTTGCCATCGCCCAGCGTGGAATGCGGCACGCACTGGAACTCCTCGACGGCTTCGAGATCCTTGCGTTCGGCCAGCGCGTTGGTGGGATCAAAGGACACCACCGCCAAGCTGCCAAGTTTCATCAGGGCGGGGAAAGCCTTGCCGCCCGCAAAGCCGGCGCCGTTGTCGACCGCGATCACGCGCCCCTGGAACGACCACTCGAAGCGTGCCTGCAGCGCTTCGCTTCCTGGGGTCGCGACCTCGGCCATGACAACTCTCCACGGATGGGACGATGCTGGGGATTGTCGGCCCCTACTGCCCTTCGTGATCGGACGAGCAGCGGCGCAATCGATGCCCAGTTTGCGGTTTTGCCCGCCGCGCACGTGCAGGCGCCGGAGGCGCGTCCACCAATGGTTGACTCGTCGCGCGCAGGCCACCACAATGCGCGCGCCGGCTGGCGCGTTGCGCCGACCGGCATCGTCCTCCACTTCCTATGCCCATGGACGTACACCCTAGTCGCACCGCCGGCACCTGCTCGCATCGGGTGACGGCGGCCAAAATCGAACCGAACCGCGGCGACCGCGCCCGGTCGGCTGGAATGCGCCTCGACTAGGCACCCGGCCGATCCCTCGCGGTGCCGCTGCACTGCTTGAGGAGATGGGCCATGAACCTCCTTCGCAATTTCTTCCGTGCGCGCCTGGCTGCGCGCCCGGTCCGTTTGCTCCGTCGTGATCGCCGTCGCGAGTGGAAGGTCACGGTGCCCGCGCCGCGCGCGCCCGCCGAGTCGCAACGGCTGGCCGCGTGAGCGCTGCGCGCAACCCGTTGACGTCGCGACCGCGCCTGCTGCGGAGCATCGGCGCGGCCGTGGGCGCACGCGTGCGGCCGGTCCCGGATTGGCGCGTCGAGCCCGGCGGACGGCGGGCGTCCCGTTGCGTTGGCGCGCCGCGCGGCACACGCTCGGCGCGGCCGGGTCGAAAACGCATTCGACCTCCTGATTTGCCCTGATCCCACGGCGCGTCGCCGGTCCGTGGGCGTGTCCCCGCCGCCACGGACCTCGCGCGATGTTTGGCTCCTCCCGCAAACCCCACTCCGCTGCTCCCGCAAAGACCTCGAGTCCGCACGCCCGCCCGCCCGTTGCCGCGACCGCGTGGACCGACGAAGCCGGCCTGCTGACCGCGCTCGAGACCAGCCACGCCGGCCTCGATGAGGCGCAGATCGAGGAGCGCCTCGATCGCGACGGCACCAACGAGGCGGCGCACGAGAAGCCGCCGCACTGGTCGCTGCAGCTCCTGCGTACGTTCAAGAACCCGTTCATCATCGTGCTGCTGATCCTGGCGGTCGTGCAGCTGTTCACCTCGGACGACCTGACCGGCCCGATCATCATCGCGGTGATGGTGCTGATCAGCGTGCTGCTGAGCTTCAGCCAGGAGCTTCGTTCCTCACACGCCGCCGAAAAGCTGAAGGCCATGGTGCGCAACACCGCCACCGTGACGCGTCGCGCGTCGGACGGGCACAGCGAGCGCATCGAAGTGCCCGTGATCGAACTGGTCGCCGGCGACATCGTGCACCTGTCCGCGGGCGACATGGTGCCCGCCGACCTGCGCCTGCTGGCGGCCAAGGACCTGTTCATTTCGCAGGCGATCCTGACCGGCGAATCGATCCCGGTCGAGAAGACCGCGCCCGAACACGTGCGCGAGCGCAACGAGCGCGCCGACGCGCTGGATCTCCCGACGCTGTGCTACATGGGCACCAACGTCGTCAGCGGCAGTGCAACCGCGGTCGTCGTCGCCACCGGCCCGCGCAGTTACCTCGGCTCGCTGGCGCACACGCTGACCGGCCAGCAACAGGAAACCAGCTTCGATCGCGGCGTCAAAAGCGTTTCGTGGCTGTTGATCCGCTTCATGTCGGTGATGGTGCCGATCGTGTTCCTGATCCAGGGCTTCGGCAAGGGCAACTGGATGGAGGCCTTCCTGTTCGCGATTTCGGTCGCGGTGGGCCTGACGCCGGAAATGCTGCCGCTGATCGTCACCGCCAACCTCGCCAAGGGTGCGCTGGCGATGAGCCTCCGCAAGGTGGTGGTGAAACGCCTCAACGCGATCCAGAACTTCGGCGCGATGGACGTGCTGTGCACCGACAAGACCGGCACGCTGACGCTGGACCACATCGTGCTGGACCGGCACCTGGACCTCGACGGCAACGAGTCCGAAGACGCACTCGAATACGGGTACTTGAACAGCCACTTCCAGACCGGCTTGAAGAACCTCATGGACAAGGCGGTGCTGGCGCACCGCGACCTCGAAGCCACGATCGCGAAATGGAAGGTGGTCGACGAGATTCCCTTCGACTTCCAGCGCCGTCGCATGTCGGTGGTGCTGAGCCAGGGCGATGGCAACGACGTGCTGGTGTGCAAGGGCGCGGTCGAGGAAATGCTGTCGATCTGCGCGTTCGCGCACGAGGGCGACGCGGACGTGCCGCTGACCGACGCGCGACGCGAGGCGATCCGCGTGATGACCCACGACCTCAACGAGGACGGCCTGCGCGTGCTGATCGTCGCGATCAAGCGTCAGCCCGCCACGGGCCGTGCCTACGGCGTCGCCGACGAGGGCCAGCTCACGGCCGTCGGTTGCCTGGCGTTCCTCGATCCGCCCAAGGATTCCGCGCACACCGCCATCGCCGCGTTGGCCCACCACGGCGTCGAGGTCAAGGTGCTGACCGGCGACAACGAGGCGGTCACGCGCAAGATCTGCCGCGAGGTCGGATTGGACGTGACCCACTCGGTGCTGGGACGCGACATCGAGGACCTCGACGATGTCGCGCTCGATGACCTGGTCGCGCGCACCACGGTGTTCGCCAAGATGTCGCCGCTGGAAAAATCGCGCGTCGTGGAATCGCTGCAGCGCCGGGGCCACACGGTCGGCTTCCTGGGCGATGGCATCAACGACGCGGCGGCGCTGCGCCAGGCCGACGTCGGCATCTCCGTCGACACCGCGACCGACATCGCCAAGGAGTCGGCCGACATCATCCTGCTGGAAAAAAACCTGATGGTGCTCGAGGAAGGCGTGCTGGAAGGCCGCATCACCTTCGGCAACATCATCAAGTACATCAAGATGACGGCCAGCTCGAACTTCGGCAACGTGTTCAGCATGCTGATCGCGAGCATCTTCCTGCCCTTCCTGCCGATGCTGCCGCTGCAGATCCTGGTGCTGAACCTGCTGTACGACATCTCGCAGCTGTCGATCCCGTTCGACCGCATGGACGACGAATACATCCGGAGACCGCGCAAGTGGGACGCCGGTGACATCGGCCACTTCATGTTCTGGATCGGGCCCACCAGCTCCGTGTTCGACGTGACGACGTTCCTGCTGCTGTGGTTCGTGTTCGGGGCCAACTCCGTCGCGCCTGTGCACCAGGCGTTTTTCCAGTCGGGCTGGTTCGTGGAAAGCCTGTTGACCCAGACGCTGGTCGTGCACATGATCCGCACGCGCAGGATCCCGTTCATCCAGAGCTCGGCCGCGGCGCCGGTACTGGGGCTGACGACCGCGATCATCGCCATCGGCATCGCCATCCCCTATACCGAACTCGGCCACAAGCTCGGCATGGTCGAACTGCCCGGCGAGTATTTCGGCTGGCTGGCCGCCACGGTGATCGCATACTGCACGCTGACGCAGGTGGTGAAGGTCGTCTACATGCGCCGGTTCACGCACTGGTTGTGAGCGGCGCGCGATGCCGGCATATGGATATGCCGATTGCTGCTGGCCGCTTCGGCCGCACGTGCCCTTGGCGCCTCTAAGCTGCTCCGTATGGACGTCTGGACGTCCACGCGTTGGCTTCGGCGAGTGCCGGTAGCCACCAACGCGCATCGCCGGCTGCGGGGGAAGAACGATATGACGCCACGTACGATTGGTGTGCTGGTGCTGCTGGCCGCCGCACTGACACCATGCGCGCGCGGCGCCACGGATGCGGACGCGATTGCCGATGCCGATGCCGTCGCACCGCCGCTGCAGCTCGAGTGGGACGCGCGCTGGCGCTACGCCACGCTCGACGACGATGCATTCGCGCACACCGGCTTCGCCGACACCCTGCGGCTGCGAATTGGCGTCGCAGGCGCATTCGGCAACGGTTGGAGCGCGCTCGTCGAGGGCGCCGGCATCGCGAGCGCCGGCAACCGGTACAACAGCGGCGCCAACGGCCAGGTGCAGTACCCGCTCGAGTCCGACCCGCGCGGCGCCGTATTGAACCAGGCGTGGCTCGCGTGGCAGCGCGCGGAGTTCAGCGCCACGGTCGGCCGCCAGCGGCTGCAGTTCGACAACCAGCGCTGGATCGGCAACAGCGGCTGGCGACAGTTCGAGCAGACCTTCGACGCGGTGGCGTTCCGCTGGCAAGCAACGCCCTCGTTAGCGTTGCGCTATGCGTGGCTGGATCGCGTCCACCGGGTCTCGGGACCCGATGCGCTCAACCCCTTGGCGCGTGCGCGCGCACTCGACACGCACCTCGTGAATGCGGCATGGACGCATGCGACGTGGGAATGGGTAGGCTACGCCTACCTGCATGAGGATCGCGACGTTCCCTCGGCGTCGACCGCGACCGTCGGCACGCGCTGGACCGGCCACCTGCGGGCCGACGCGCAAGGCCTCGGCTGGGCACTCGAAGCGGCACGCCAACGCAAGTACGCCAACAACCCGCTGTCCTTCAGCCATGCGTACTGGTTGGCCGAACCGAGCTGGACGGTGGGCACGTTCACCGCGACCCTCGGCTGGGAGTATCTGGGCGGCAACGGCCACCACGCCCTGCAGACGCCGCTGGCTTCGCTGCATCCCTTCAACGGCTGGGCGGGCGAGTTCGGCGTGATTCCCAACGGCGGCCTCAAGGACGGCCACGTCGGCGCCACCGGACGCTTCGGCTCCGGCAGACTCGACGGCAAGCTGGCGTGGGCGCTCACCTGGCACGCTTTTCAGTCGGTCCGCGGCAGCCGCTACGGCACCGAAACCGATGGTTCGCTGAGCCTTCCCCTCACGCGCCAGGTCGCAGCCCTGTTCGAGGTCGCAAGCTATCGTGCGGACACGTTCGCGCGCAACGACGCGCGGGTCTGGCTGCAACTCGAATGGAAAGGCACGCACGCGCTGTAGCGCGACGGCGACCACCACGCGGAATGGCCTAAACTGGAGTTCCAACCGTTGGCCGAGGCATGCGCATGGCGACCGTGTACGACTTTGAAGCCGAGCTGCTCGATGGCACGCCACAAAAGCTCGACGCCTGGCGCGGCCAGGTGTTCCTGATCGTCAACGTGGCCTCGAAGTGCGGCTTCACGCCTCAATACAAGGGGCTCGAAGCGCTGTACCGCGCGCACCGGGAGCAGGGTTTCGCGGTGCTGGGCTTCCCCTGCAACCAGTTTGGCCGTCAGGAACCCGGCGACGCCGAGGCGATCCGCAGCTTTTGCACGACGCAGTACGCCGTCACGTTTCCGCTGTTTGCCAAGATCGAGGTGAACGGCCCCAACGCGCACCCGCTCTATCAATACCTGAAACACGCCGCGCCCGGCCTGCTGGGTTCGGAAGCGATCAAGTGGAACTTCACCAAATTCCTGATCGACCGCGAGGGCAAGGTGGCGCGCCGCTACGCATCGGCCGATACGCCGGAGAAGATCGACAAGGATTTGGAGCCGTTGTTGTAGGAGCGCCGGAAGGCGCGACGTGCGCGCGACAGCGCTGACCCAGCCCGCGCTGCCGGATCGCGGCTTCCGCCGCTCCTACCGCGGCTGTCGCGGTGGGTCGGCGAAGTTCACCCGGCGCGCCAGCAATTCGCGCAACTCGGCTTTTTCGGCCTCGTCCAGGCCCGCTTCGGACTGCTTGTGGATGAGTGCCGCGCGGCGCTGCTGGGCGGCATGCTCGGCGAGCCGGCGCATCGCGCCGGCGAACTCCGCTTGCAGGGCTTCAGGCTCGCCGGGAAAGTCAGTCAGCGCGAGCTTCTGCAGCGCAGCGGACTCTGGCCGATCGGCGAAGCGCTCCAGCACCAGCGCGGTGTTGATGTCCGGCCGCACACGCGCCAGTTCGAGCAGCTCGATCAGGAGCGCGACGCCGGGCTGCTCCAACGCCGCAAACGCGTAGGGCGGCTCGGTGCCCGCGGCCAGCGCGGGATTGGCAAGCAACAGTGCAATGGCGCTGCGCACCAGCGTCCGGCGCGGCGCATCCGGCGCGATCGCGCGCCGCGGCGCCGGCGTATTCGGTGTCGCCGCGCGGATCTGGACGCCGGTGCGCTTTTCGAGCTCGGCGAACATCAGGTCGCGAAACGCGCCGTCCGGCAGTTTCGCCAGCAACGGCTTCGCGCGTTCGGCCAAACGCGCGCGGCCATCGAGCGCGGCCACGTTCACGTCGCGCGCAAGCGAGTCGTAGAAATACTTGGACAACGGCGTCGCCTGCGCCAGGCGTACCTCGAAGCCGTCCTTGCCTTCCTTGCGTACCAGCGTGTCCGGATCCTCGCCCTCGGGCAGGAACAGGAACCACGCCTGGCGCCCGTCGCGCAGGCGCGGCAGCACCGCCTCCAGCGCGCGCCACGCCGCACCGCGGCCGGCCTTGTCGCCATCGAAGCAGAAATAGACGTCCGGCGCCGCGCGAAACAGCAGCTCGGCGTGCTCGCCGGTGGTCGAGGTGCCGAGCGTCGCGACCGCCTGCGTGATGCCGGCCTGGTGCAGTGACACCACGTCGAGGTAACCCTCGACCACGATGAGGCGCCCAAGCTTGGTGTTGGCCTGGCGCGCCTGCCACAGCGCGAACAACTCGCGTCCCTTGTGGAACAACGCGGTCTCGGGCGAGTTGAGGTACTTTGGTCCTTCGCCGCGCGCCGCGTCCGCGCTGTGTGCGTTGGCGGCGCTGGTGATGATGCGCCCGCCAAACGCGATCACGCGCCCGCGCCGGTCGCGGATCGGGAACATCAGGCGCTCGCGGAAACGGTCGTAGGGCCTGCCCTGGTCGCCCGCCGACAGCATGCCGCCCGCCTCCAGCAGCTTGATGCGTTCGGCGTCGGTGCCGAGCGCGCGCCTGAGCGCATCCCAGCCACCCGGCGCCCAGCCGATGCCGAAGCGTTCGATGATGGCCGGATCCAGGCCACGTTTTTTGCAGTACGCCTGCGCCGCCACGCTACCCGGCAGTGCGCGTCGATAGAAAGCCGCCGCCGATTCCAGCAGTGCATAGAGATCGGTATGGTCCTCGCGCGGGCGCGCGGAGCCGCCTTCGTGCGGCACGGTGAGTCCGACCGTTTGCGCCAGTTCCTCGACCGCGTCCGGGAATTCCAGATGCTCGAACTCCATCAGGAACTTCAGGGCGCTGCCGTGCGCGCCGCAGCCAAAGCAGTGGTAGAACTGCTTGGTCGGGCTGACGTAGAACGAGGGCGTGCGCTCGTCGTGGAACGGGCAACAGGCCGTCCATTCGCGGCCCGCCCGCTTCAGCGGCACGCGGCTCTGCACCACGTCGACGATGTCGATGCGTGCAAGCAGCTCGTCGATGAAGCGTTCGGGAATGAGGCCGGGCATGACCGGCTAGTTTGCCACGTGCGCGGGCGTGCGCTCCGCCGCTCCCGGGCGCGCAGCCCCGTCCTTCCCCACGAGCGGGGAAGGACGTCTCACGGGAACCGTATCGCGATCGCGCCCTCAGGCCACCCTGCGGCCGGCGTCTGCCGCGCCGGGAAACGCCCGATCCAGCCACGCCGGCACGGGCAACCCCTTGCTGCGCAGGAAGGTCGGGTTGAACAGTTTCTTGGCGTAGCGGGTGCCCGCGTCGGCGAGGATCGTCACCACGACGTGGCCGGGCCCAAGCTCGCGCGCCAGACGAATGGCGCCGGCGATATTGACCCCGGTCGAGCCGCCGAGGCACAGGCCCTCCTCGGTGAGCAGCGCGTGGAGCAGCGGGACCGATTCGGAATCGGGAATGCTGTACGCGGTATCGAGCTTGGCGTCCTTGAAGTTGGCGGTGATGCGCGAGGAACCGATGCCCTCGGTGATCGAATTGCCCTCGGCCTTGAGCTCACCGTGCAGGATGAAATTGGCCAGTGCCGAACCCGCGGGATCGGACAGCGCGATCCGCACTTTCGGATTGCGCGCCTTCAGGCCCTCGGCGACGCCTGCCAGCGTGCCGCCGGTGCCGGCCGAGCACACGAAGCCGTCGACCGCGCCGTCGGTTTCGTTCCAGATCTCGACCGCCGTCGTCGCTGCGTGGTAGTCGCGGTTGGCGGTGTTGTCGAACTGGTTGGCGAACCAGGCGCTGCCCGGCCGCTTGGCGTTCAATTCCGCGACCAGGCGCTCGGACACGTGGACGTAATGGTTGGGGTCGGCGAACTTGGCCGGCGGCACCAGGCGCAGGTCAGCGCCGGTCAGACGCAGCGCGTCGAGCTTTTCCGGGCTCTGGCTGTTGGGTGCGACGATGATGCTGCGATAGCCGCGGCTGGCGCCCGCCAGCGCAACGCCGATTCCGGTGTTGCCGGCGGTGCCTTCCACGAGGACCGTGTCCGGGTGGATGAGGCCGCGCTGCTCGCCGTCCAGGATCAGACCCAAGGCGGTTCGATCCTTGATCGAACCGCCCGGGTTCAGCCATTCCGCCTTGCCGAGAATTTCGCAGCCCGTCGCCTCGGACGCGCGCCGCAGGCGAACCAGCGGCGTGTGTCCGACGGTGGCGGCAAAATCAGCACGTGCGTGGATCATGGCCGCCATCTTCTCACGCCTGGGCCGGCTTGACGAAGCGGATGTACGGCTTGACCTTGCGCACCTTGCCAAACTTCTTGGCGACTTCCTCGTCGGAAAGCTTGGGCGAGGCCACCACCTCGTCACCCGGCTTCCAGTTGACCGGCGTCGACACCGGTCCCTTGTCGGTCACCTGCAGCGCGTCGATCGTACGCAGGATCTCGTCGATGTTGCGGCCGACCGAAGGTGGATAGGTCAGCGTGGTGCGGACCTTGCCCTTGGGATCGATGATGAACACCGAGCGCACGGTCACGGTCGGATCGGCTTCCGGATGGAACATGCCGTAGAGCTTGGCGACTTCCAGGGTCGGGTCGGCCAGGATCGGATAGTTGAGCGTGCTGCCGCCGACGTCGGAGATGTCCTTGGCCCACTTCTTGTGGCTGTCGACCGGGTCGACGGACAGGCCCAGCAGCTTGGCGCCGCGCTTGTCGAACTCGGCCTTGCGGTGCGCAAATGCGCCCAGCTCGGTGGTGCAGATCGGCGTGAAGTCCTTGGGGTGCGAGAAGAACACGACCCAGCTGTTCTTGGCGTACTGGTTGAAGTGCACCGAGCCTTCGGTGGAGTCCAGGGTGAAGTCGGGGGCGGTCTGACCCAATTGCAAACTCATGATGGTTTCCTCAGGTTGAAAAGACGGTTCATGCAACATCGGCAACGGCAACGGCGCCGTCACGACATCGTTCGGCCCGCGTCACGCGGCGCGCCTGCGCCGCCACTTCGCCAACGATCAACAGCGCCGGCGCTGCAACCTTGCGCGCGCGCGCCAGCGCGGTGATCCCGGCCAGGCTCCCTTCCAGCCGGGTCTCTCCTGGCAAACTGGCGCGCTCTACCAACACGCAGGGCGTGCTCGCGTCGCGTCCATGCCGAATCAGGTCGGCGGTCAGGCGTTCGAGCTCGCCGACGCCCATGTAAATGGCCAGCGTATGCGGCTTGGCCACGGGAGCCAGCCAATCGCCGGCGGCCCGCGCCGACACCAGGGTGACGCCGTGCGCATGGCGCCGATCGGTCAGGGCGATGCCCGCCGCTGCCGCCGCCGCGAGGGCCGCGGTGACGCCGGGGATCACGTCGCAGGAAACGGCGTGCGCGCGCAGGAATTCGAGCTCTTCGCCGGCGCGTCCGAACACCGTCGGATCGCCACCCTGGAGCCGTACCACGTAGCGCCCGGCGCACGCCTGCCGCAGCAGGGTCGCGTGGATGCGGGCCTGGGTCGCGGCGTGGTTTTCGCCGACCCGCTTGCCGGCGTCGATCAACTCGGCGTCGCGGCGTGCCAGTTCCAACACCTCGGTGCCGACCAGCCGATCGTGCACGATGACGTCGGCGTCCTGCAGCGCGCGCAGCGCCTTCAGGGTCAGCAGGCCCGGATCGCCGGGCCCGGCCCCGACCAGCGTCACGCGTCCGCTGCGCGGATCGGCAGCGCTCGAATTGAGCGCCCGCTCGAACACGCTGCGGGCGTCGGGATGTCCGGCGCGCACCCGATCGGACCAGGACCCGTCCAGCAAGCGCGCGTAGAAATACCGACGCGCGGCCGGCTGCGGAAAGCGCCGGCGGATGCGCGCGCGCTCGCGCGCCAGCACGTCGGTCATTTCCGTCAGCGCAACGTCCAGTTCGGCTTCGACCTTTTCGCGCACGCGGCGCGCCAGCACGGGCGCGGTTCCGCCGGTCGACACCGCGACCTGCAGGCGTCCACGGCGTACGCGTGCGGGCACATGGAAACTCGAGGCGTCGGCATCGTCGACCACGTTGACGAACACACGCCGCGCGGCAGCCTCGGCCGCGATGCGTCGATGCAGCGCGACATCACCGGTCGCGGCGATGACGAGCCACGCGCCATCCAGCGATTCGGGCGTGAATGGGCCAAGCTGGTGCCGAACGCGACCCGCTTCGACCCACGCCAGCAGTTGCGGATCAAGCACCGGGGCCACGACGGCAACGTCCGCTCCGGCCTCGATCAAGGCCGCAACCTTGCGCCGCGCCACCACGCCTCCGCCCACGACCACCACCGCGCGGCCGCGCAGGTCCGCGAACAGCGGAAACAGCGGAACGGTTGCCGATTGAGTCGCCAGCGCGTACATGCCGCCAGCTTGAGCCACGCAAGCGGCGGAGTGAAATGAAGAAGACCATGCCGCTTATGCGATTTGGTTATAAAAAAAATGGGCCGCCCGAACGGCCATCTGCTAGGGTGACCGGCCGTGCCTCGCGTTTCGCGGCGCCCTGCGCGGACACCACCAACCGCCCGCACGGGCCGGTTGGCCGCCTGCCACCACCACCGGACGACGATGACGGGCAGGATGACTTGCGACCACCCAGCTGGGACATTCCGGATGACGCTCAACCAACTCCGTTACCTCGTGGCGATCGCCGACTCGGAACTCAACATCACGCTGGCCGCCGAGCGCGTGCACGCCACGCAACCCGGCCTGTCGCGCCAGATGAAGCAACTCGAGGACGAGCTGGGATTCCTGCTGTTCACCCGCAAGGGCCGCAGCCTGACCGCGATGACGCAGGCGGGCGAGCACGTTCTGGTGCACGCGCGCCGCCTGCTGGACGAGGCCGGCAACATCCGCGCGCTCGCGGCCAACCAGCGCGGCGAGCGCCGCGGCCGGCTGACCCTGGTCACGACCCACACGCAGGCGCGCCACGTGCTGCCGGCAGCGATCGCCGCCACGCGCAAGGCGTTTCCCGCGGTCAGCATCCGGCTGCACCCGTCGAGCGAAGACGAAATCCTGGAGCGCCTGGTGCGCGGCAATGACGACATGGCCGTCATCAGTACCAGCGGTTCGGTGCCGGGCGCCGGCATCGCGGTGCCGCTGTACCGCTGGCGGCGCGTGGTCCTGGTGCCCGTCAACCATGCGCTCGCCAGGCGCCCCAAACCGGTCACGCTGGCCGAGCTCTCGGCGCTGCCGCTGGTGAGCTACGAATCCTCGCGCAAGCCCGAGTCCTCGCTCCGGCGCGCGTTCGACGCCGCGGGTCTGCCGATGCAGCTCGCCATGACCGCGCACGACGCCGACCTCATCAAGACCTACGTGCGCGCGGGCCTCGGGGTCGGCATCCTCGCCGAAATGGCGGTCTCGAGCGATGACAAGGACCTGGTCGCACTGCCGGCGCCGGCCACGCTGCCCGAATGCACCACCTGGGCGGTGCTGCCGCGCGGCCGGGTGATGCGCGATTACGCGTTGCGCCTGCTGCACGAAGTCGCGCCGCAGATCGATGCGATCGACCTGCGCCGGGTGGTTGCCGGCAACGCCGAACCCGCATGGCCCGAACCGCCCGAATGGGCCGACCTGCACCAGCAACCGGCCTGAGCTTCAGTGCCCGCTGCTGCCGTTGGGCGTCAGCCCCTGCAGCGGCACCAGCGACATGAGCTGGCCCATGTCGAGGTATTGCAGCAGCGCGCCCATGCCTTGCGCGACGTGCGGCTCGGCCACCAGCCCCGTGATCGCCCAGCGGCCCCAGGCCTCGAACGCGGACTGCGCGCCGGCAACGCCTTCGAACATCAGCGTCTGCTGCACGGGATCGCGGCACGACTGCGCCAGCAGCGTCGTCACCAGCGCGCCGGCCTTGCGGTTGATCGCATCGCGCTCGGCCGCGGTGACCGCAGCCATCGAACTGACGTCCGGATCGAGCGCCATGGTCGCGAACGCCCAGCGCACCACGATCTTCTGGTCGGCAGGCGTGGTCGCGCGAATCAGGCACTGCGCCAGCTGGTCACTGTAGGTACCGGCGCGCGCAAACGCGGGCCATGCGCACTGCGCGGCGAGCACAACGAGCAGCAGCCAAACCATGCGGCGCATGCGCGTTTCCCGTGGTGGCAACGTCGGTTCGACCACGTGGGCGCCCGACGGGTTCAACCGACCGCGGTGGGATAGCTGCCCAGCACGGTCACCTGCGAGGCGAAATCGCCCAGCTCGGCGAGCGCATCCTTGAGCGGTGATTCATCGACGTGGCCACCCACGTCGATGAAGAACGCGTACTGCCACTTGCGGCCATGCGCCGGCCGCGATTCGATGCGGTCCATGTTGATGCCGCGCCGGGCGAGCGGTTCCAGCACGCGGTACAGGATGCCCGGCTGGTCGCGTACGAACACCAGCAGCGACGTGCGATCGTTGCCCGAAGGTGGAAACAACGCGCGGCCGATTACCAGGAAGCGCGTGGTGTTGTCGGCGCGATCCTCGATCTGCGGCGCCACCACGCGCAGGCCGTACACGTGCGCGGCGTTCTCGCCCGCAATCGCGGCCGCGTCGTCGGCCTTGCTGGCTCGGCGCGCGGCCTCGGCGTTGCTGGACACCGCCTGCAGCTCGACGCCCGGCAGGTTCTGGCGCAGCCAGCCGCCACACTGCGCCAGCGACTGGCTGTGGGAATACACGCGCTCGATGTCCTCGATGCGGCCGCCGCGCGACAACAGGTACTGGTGCACCGAGAGTTCCACTTCACCGCAGATCTTGAGCGGCGAGCCCAGGAACAGGTCCAGCGTCGACTGGATCGTGCCCTGTCCGGAATTTTCGACCGGCACCACGCCGAAATCGGCGCGGCGCGAGGCAACCTCGTCGAACACCTCGGCGATGCTGGCGAGCGGAAAGCCCTCGGCCGAATGCCCGAAGTGCTTGAACACCGCCTGCTCGGAAAACGTGCCCTCGGGGCCCAAATAGCCCACCTTCAGCGGCTCCTGCTGCGCGAGGCACGCTGACATGATTTCGCGGAACACCCGCACCAGCACGTCGTTGGCGAGCGGCCCCTCGTTGCGGTCGACCACGCGCCGCAGCACCTGGGCCTCGCGTTCGGGGCGGTAGTAGTCCACCGCCGCGGCGAGCTTGCCCTTGGCCTTGCCGACCTCCTGCGCCCAGCCGGCGCGGCGCGCGATCAGCGCCTGGATCTCGCGATCGATCCCGTCGATCTCGGCGCGGACCGTCGCCAGCTCGGGCTTCGTCGGCGCCGTGCCGCGCGGCTTGCGCGCGCGAAGGGTCGCAGCCGTCCCACGCGGCTGCTGCGGTTTGCCAGCCATCGGTACATCTCCACGGGCGAATGCCGCAGCTTGCCCGCACCGCCGCGCACACGCAAGGGTTTGGACGTCCGTTTACTTGATTGCGAAGTGCAGCCCGCATTCGCGCCCGAGGCCGAAGAAGCGCGTGTCCTCGTCGCGCATACCGGGCTCCCAGCGGCGCGTGGTGTGCACGTCGCCGATCGACACGTAGCCCTCGTCCCAGAGCGGGTGGTACGGCAGACTGTGGCGATGCAGGTACAGCCACACGTCGTGGTCGTGCCAGTCGGCGACGGGATGCAATTTCCAGCGGCCGTCGTGACGCTCGAGAAAATCGACCTGCGCACGCGTCTGCGACTGCACGCGCCGCAGGCCCGCGAGCCAGGTCTGGACGCCGAGCTCGTTCAGCGCGTGCTGCATCGGCTCGACCTTGCGCAACTGGTTGTAGCGGTGGATGCCGTTGGCGCCCTTCTCCCACAGCTTGCCAAGTCGCGCCTCCATCCACGCCGGGCTGAACGCGCAGCGGTAGACCTTGAGGTTGAGATCCAGGCGCTCGCACAGTGCGTCGACGAAGCGGTAGGTCTCGGGAAAGAGGTACCCGGTGTCGATGAGGATCACCGGAATGTCGGGCTGCACCTGCGTGACGAGATGCAGCGACAGCGCCGCCTGCGCGCCGAAGCTCGAGGACAGCGCGTGCACGCCGGGCAGGTGGCCCAGCGCCCACGCGATGCGCGCGTGGGCGTCCAGCGTCGCCAGCCGGCGATTGACTTCCGCGAGCGCCGAGGTCGACCCCGCCGCTTCTTCCAGATCCACCGCCACAGCGTTCATGCCAACTCCTTCCTGGGTTCCGGCGGCACCACGACGCCCGTGCGGACCATGAAATCGCCGATCCGCTCCTTCGCCTTCCGACCGACCGCAAAGTGCCCGAGCAATTCGTCCAGCGCGGCGAAGATCGTGTCTTCGTCGATGTTTTCACGATACAGAGTGTTCATCCGCTGCCCGCGATGGTCGCCCCCCAGCATCAGGTTGTAGCGACCCGGTGCCTTGCCGATCAGCGCGATCTCGGCGAGGTACGGCCGCGAGCAGCCGTTCGGGCAACCGCTGACGCGCACGTCGATCGGCTCGTCGTGGAGGCCGTGACGGTCCATGAGCGCCTGCAGCTTCGGCACGAACACCGGCATCCAGCGCTCGGATTCGGCCATCGCAAGGCCGCAGGTGGGAAACGCGACGCAGGCCATGATGTTGAGCCCCATCGGCGTCGCCGTGCGGTGCAGCGCGAGGTCATGCTCCGCGGCGATGGCATCGATGGCGTCCTTCAGCGCCGCCGGCACGCCCGCGACCAGCGCGTTCTGGTTGGTGGTGACGCGGATCTGCGCGTCGGGCGCCTGCGCGGCCAGCAGCTCCGCGATCCTGCGCATGCCGGTCTGGCGCGTGGCGCCGTCGTGGTCGTGGAGCCGCCCGAACGGGATGCGCAGGTTCAAGTGCCAGCGGCGATCCTCGCCCTCGCTCCAGCCGAAGCGATCGCCGCGCTGCGTGAAATGGAATTCGCGCGCGGGTGCGAGCGTGAAGCCGGCGCGCCGCTCGATCTCGGCCTTGATCCAGTCGAGACCCTTGTCATCGACGGTGTACTTGAAGCGCGCGTGGGTACGATCCGAGCGATCGCCGTGGTCACGCTGGATCGTCAACGCAGCTTCCGACAGCGCGGTCACCTGGTCGGGGGTGATGAAGCCGATGAGGCTCGCCATGCGCGGATAGGTCCTGGCGTTGCCGTGGCTCGCGCCCATGCCGCCGCCGACCAGCACGTCGTAACCGGCCAGCCCATCGTTTTCGATGATCGCGACGAAGCCCACGTCCTGCGAATACACATCGATGTCGTTGTACGGCGGCACCGCGAACCCATGCTTGAACTTGCGCGGCATGTACGCGTCGCCCAGCAGCGGTTCGGGCTCGGCGCCGTCCGTCGGCGGCTCGCCCATCCAGGTCTCGAACCACGCGCGCGACTGCGGGCGCAGGTGCAGCGAGAGCGCCTGCGCCTGGTCGTAGATCTGCGCGTGCACGTGCGACAACAAAGGATTGACGCAGGCCACGACGTTGCGGTTGTCATCGCCGCAAGCGGCGATGGTGTCGAGGCCGGAGGCGTGGATCATCTGCACCGCGTCGCGCAGGTCGGTTTTCCGGATCCGGTGGACCTGGATGGTCTGGCGCGAGGTCAGGCGCAGGCCGCTGCCGCCGAAGCGCCGCGCGGTGTCGTCCATCGCCAGCCACTGCGGCGGCGTCAGCACCCCGCCCGGCAGGCGCAGCCGCAGAAAGAAGAAGTACTCGGGCTCGAGCTTGGCCCGGCGGCGCGCCTCGCGCACGTCGCGGTCGTCCTGCTGGTAGCCGCCGTGGAACTTCAGGAGCTGCACGTCGTCGACCGCCAGCGCGCCGGTCACCGGATCGGCCAGGCTTTCCAGCAGCGTGCCGCGCAGGTGCCGGCTCGCCGCCTTGATGCGCTCGATTTCCGAAGGCTTGCCCATCAGTAGACGTCCCTGGCGTAGCGGTGCTGGTCGCGCAACGTGGCGAGGTATTCGTCGGCGGCCTCGGGCGTGCGCCCACCGTACTCGATGACGATGTCGCGCAGTGCGGCTTCGACGTCGCGCGCCATGCCGGTGGCGCCGCACACGTAGAAGTGCGCGCCGTTCTCGAGCCAGGCGTAGACATCGCGTCCATGCTCGCGCAGACGCTGCTGCACGTACACCTTGTCGGCCTGGTCGCGCGAGAACGCGAGGTCGAGTCGCGCGAGCGAGCCCGCCCTCAACGCCGCCTGCCACTCGAGCTGATACAAAAAGTCGTCGCGGAAATGCGGGTTGCCGAAGAACAGCCAGTTGCGCCCCGCGGCGCCGGCTGCGGCGCGCTGCTGCACGAACGCGCGGAACGGCGCGACGCCCGTGCCGGGACCCACCATGACGACGTCGCGGTCGGCATCCGCGGGCAGCCGGAAGCGCTCGTTGCGTTCGAGGTACACCAGAAGCTCGTCGCCCTCGGCGTGGGTCGCGAGCCAGTGCGAAGCCGCGCCCCAGCGCGGCTCGCCCGCGGCGTTGCGGTACTCGACGTGGGCGACGGTGAGATGCACCTCGTCGTCGACCGCGGCACGGCTGGAAGCGATCGAATACAGGCGCGGCGCCAGCGGCCGCAGCGCGGCGACCAGCGCCTCGCCGGTCCATTCGGCACGATGGCGTTCGAGCAGATCCAGCGGCTGGGCGGTGTCCATGAGGCGCCGCAGCGCATCCGCACCCTCGGGTTCGAGCAGGCGCTCGAGCGCGGCGGCGTGGCTCAGCGCGGCCAAGGCAACCAGGAACGGACGGCTCAGGCGCGTGATTTCGCGGTGCGCGACCAGCCACTCGTGCAACGGCCGCGTGCTGCCCTTGAAACCCACCGATGTCGCGCCGTCGAGGTGCAGCGTATCCAGCATCGCGTCGACGAGCGGCATCGGGTTCTGCGCCACCACGCCCAGCGAATCGCCGGGTTCGTAGTCGAGGCCGGCACCCGAAAGGTCGATCTCGAGGTGGCGCACGTCCTTGGCGCTGGCGTCGCTGGTAATGCGCTGGTGCGCGACGACCTCGGCGTGGAACGGATTGGCCGCCGACCACGCGATCGCGTCGGCGCGCGGGCGCAGCGGCGTGACGTTGTCGACGCCGGCAGGCGATCGCGCCTGCAGCAGCTCGCGCGCCGACGCCAGCGCCCGGCCCGACCAGGGCTCGACCACCGTCTCGAAATCGAGGTCGGCCTCGCCAAAGTCCAGCAGGCGCCTGCCACCCAGCTCCGCCAGCCGCGCGTCGAGGTTGCGGCCCGTGAGGCAGAACTGCGGATAGCTCGAATCGCCGAGTCCGAGCACCGCGTAGGACAGCTCGGCGAGCCGCGGCGCCTTGCGCCCCGCGAGGAATTCGAGGAAGCCACGCGAATCGTCGGGAGGATCGCCATCGCCCTGCGTGCTGATGACGACGACCAGCAGCCGTTCCTGCGCCAGTTCGCGTACCGGATACGCGTCGGCCCGCGCCAACCGCACCCCGACGAGGCCCTCGTGCTCGGCCGCGTGCGCAAGGTCTTCCGCCACGCGCTTGCAGTTGCCGGTCTGGCTGCCGTAAACGATCGTCAGGCGTGCGGCGCTCGTTGGTTCCGCCACCGCACGCGCTTCCGGCCCGGCCGTCGCCGGTAGGGGGACCTTGCTGGCCAGCCCGGCCGCATAACCGGAAAGCCACCACAGGCTGACGGCATCCAGGCCGTCAACCAGCGAAGACAGTTGTTGGGCCCGGTCCTTGGGCAGTGGCAGGCGCGGCAAAGTGGCGGCGGCAGGCATGGCGAAAGCGGCGTGCGGCGGTGGAGGCCGAAAAAATACGCGCCACACCGCAGGCGATGGAAGGGACCGCCTGCTATGCCCTTATGCCTTGCTGCATATGCCCCGCGAGGTACCTGCAAGCGAATCCAGCGGCGCCCCTTGCCTGAACGTCCGCAACGCCTCGAGGTATGAGCCCGACGGTCTGCGCCACCGCTGGAGCCGCAAGCGTATCGATGCGCGGCCCGCGCCTTGCGGCGGGGACTCTCTTCAGGCCCCGCGCGCGAGCTCGAGCGCCACGACCTTCGCGGCGTCCAGCGTCTCCTCGATGTCGACCCGCGTGTGTGCGGTCGACACGAACAGGTTTTCGTACGCGCCCGGGTGGAACAGCACACCGTGCGCCAGCATGCCTTCCCACCACTTGCGGAACAGCGCCTGATCGGCGTGGCGTTCGGCATCGCGGTAGTCGTTGATCGGCTCATGCGCAAACCAGACCTGCATCAGCGGCCCGAGCCCGACGACGCGGGCCGGCAGGCCCGCTTCCCTCAGCACCTTCTCGAGGCCCAGCCGCAGCTCGTCGGAGATCGCGTCCAGCCGGTCGAACAGCCCTGGCGTTGCCAGCTCATCCATCGCCGCGTTGGCAGCCGCGATGGCAACCCCGTTGGCGGTGTAGGTGCCCGCCATCGACACCTTGCCCTCGGCGACCAGCGCCATGATGTCGGCCCGCCCGCCGCACGCGGCCACGGGGAAGCCACCGCCCAGGCCCTTGGCAAACACCGAGAGGTCGGGGCGCACGTGCAGGCGTTCCTGCGCGCCGCCGCGCCCCAGGCGAAAGCCGGTGATGACCTCGTCGAACAGCAGCACGATGCCGGCCTTGCGGGTGAGTTCGCGCATGGCTTCGAGATAACCCGGCCGCGGCAGAATGCAGCCGGTGTTGCACATCACGGGCTCGGTGATGACGGCCGCGATGTCATCCCCGTGCTGCCGGATGACATCCTCGAGCACGTCGGGGTCGTTCCACGGCAGGATGATGAGGTTCTGCTCGACGCCGCGCGGCAGCCCCGGGCCCTGCGGCACCGGGATCGGATGCTTGTCCGGGCCGGCGCTCGCGATGTCTGGATGCTTGCTCCAGTAGATCGCGTCGGAAAACCCGTGGTACATGCCCTCGAAGCGGATGATCTTCGAGCGTCCAGTGAAGGCGCGCGCCAGGCGCGTCGCGTACATCACGGCCTCGGTGCCGGTGTTGCACAGGCGCACCTGTTCGACGCTCGGCACCGCATCCACGATCTTGGCGGCCAGCTCGGCCTCCAGCGCCACAGGCAGCGCAAACATCGTGCCGCGGTGCTGGATGAAGTCGACCACGGCCTGCGTGACGCGCGGCGGGCGATGGCCCAGGAGCATGGGCCCGAGGCCAAGCAGGTAGTCGATGTACTGGTTGCCGTCGACGTCGGTGACGCGCGAACCTTTGCCGCTTTCGACGAACAGCGGGTAGGGCGTCCAGCCCGACCAGGTGGCGCGCGCCGTGCTGTTGACGCCACCCGGGATCAGCCTGCAGGCGGCTTCGAACAGCCGCGCGCTGGTGGGCGTCTCAAGTCCGGGCGCAAGTTCGCCGCCGGCGTCGGGGGTCACTCGCGTGGAGTCAGCGTGGAGGGAATTCATGGCATCACCTGCGGGAAAACTCTAGGGAAGGTTCGCGGTCACCAGGACGCGCCGCGGCAAAACGAGCTTGCCGGCCAGCAAGGCCGGCAGCAACCCGATCGCGTCGGCGAAACCGACGATCGAGGCATGCGGGATCCCGGCGTGGCGACAGTGTTCGATCAGCCGGTGCTTGGCGAACACGTAGTCGGCTTCGCCCGCCGCGCAGAAATCCGAGGCGCCATCGCCGACCAGCAACACGCGCCGATCGCGGTTGTGGGCGCGCACCGCGCTCGCGCATTTGCAGTGGCCGCTGCCGACCCGGCACTCGGTGTCGGAAAACGGTGTTTCCAGCTTCCAGCTGCGCGGACCCACCTGCACCAGCCGATTGGCCAGCACCGGCAGGTCTTCCAGCTGATAGCGGGCGAGGATCGCGCGGATGGCGTAGTCGAGTCCATCGCTGACCACCCGCAGCGTGCACCCGGCTGCCAACGCGGCTTCGGCGAACGCCGGGAACGCGGAATCGATCCTGAGCGTCGCGAGGTGCGCATCGATCTCATCGCGCGAGGCATCCAGCAGCGCCACCTGCCCCGCCATGCACTCGGCCGAGCCGATCTTGCCCGCGCGCCAATCGCGCTCGAGCACTTGCCAGTCGGGCGATGCAAAACGGTCCAGCAGGGAGTCGGTCACGTCTTCGACGGAGATGGTGCCGTCGAAGTCACACAGGATGTTCCAGCGATTCACACGCGATCCTCGGGGTTGCACCCACTGGCAAGCAGGGTGCAATTCTAGTGTGCAAGGCTTTCTTAACGCTTTCGTTCTCCGGCCGCCGGCTGAACGGGGCCGCGCGGGAAGCGCACCAGCACCTGCTGGCCGATCCGCAGCGGCGGCTGGCCCGCAGCGGGCGGCAGCAGTTCCAGCGTGCAATCGACATCGTTCGCCAGCGCGCGTTGCAGGGGATCGGTGGTCAGGGTCGCCGATTGCAGGACCTGCCCGACCCACAGCACCTTGGCCTGGTACACCGGGCCCTCGCCCGAATCCCGCACCACCTCGGCCCGCATTCCGGCATGGATTCCGCCCGCCGCATCGGCATCGAGCTGGGCGCGCACGACGTGCGGGCGCTGGGGCAGCAGTTCGAACAGCGGTCCGCCCGCGGCGGCAACCGCCTGGCCCAAGGCCACGTTGCGGGTGACGATGGTGCCGGCGACCGGCGCCTTGAGCACTGTGGCCGCCAGCGCGAGCCTGGCCGCGGCGAGCTTCTGTTCAGCTCCTTCCAGCGCGGCCTCGGCCGCCGCCTGGCGGGCCACCAGCGTCGCGACCTGGGCCTGCGCGGTATCCGCCGCCGTGCCCGTCGCCGCACCGGCCTTGGCGGCGGCCGCCACGCGCGGCGCCTGGACGCGCGCCTGCGCCAGGGCCACCCGCAGTTCCGCGCCCTGCGCCTTCGCCGCGGCTACGTCGGCCCGCGCACCCGCCACGTCGATGGTGGCCGCCTGGGCGTCCAGCAGCGCCAGCACGTCGCCCGCGTGCACGGCATCGCCGGGTGCAACCTCGATGCGCTTGACGATGCCCGCGGTACGCGCGGACACCTCGACCATCCCGCCTTCAACGCCCACCTGGCCGCGCGCCACCGCCAGCCACTGCGGGAGCGCCGCCGCGGGAGCCGGGGTCCGGTCGCCGGACGAGCACGCCCCCAAGAGGAGCGCGCTCGCCAGCACCAGCACGCCGCAACGGAATCTCACGATGCCTTCTCCTTCATGCCGCGCCTTCGCCCGCCGCCGGACGGCGATCGTCGAGGATGACGCCATCTTCCATCTCCAGCACGCGGTCGGCGTGGCCGACCAGGCGCGGGTCGTGACTGACGCACAGTACCGTAGTGCCATGCCCGTGCGCGATCCGCCGCAGGGTATCGATCACGATCTGGCCGTTGGCCGCGTCCAGCGCACTGGTCGGTTCGTCGGCGAACAGCAATTGCGGCTGCTTGACCAGCGCGCGCGCGATCGCGACGCGCTGCTTCTCGCCGCCCGAGAGTTCGGCCGGCAGCAGCTGCATGCGCTCGCCCAGGCCGACTTCCTCCAGCGTGGCGCGGCTGCGGGCCGCGGCTTCGCGATCGGCGATGCCCATGTAGCCCAGCGGCAACATCACCTGCTCCAGCGCGGTGAGCGCGGGAAACAGGTTGAACCCCTGGAACACGAATCCCGTGTGCTGCAGGCGAAACCGGTCGCGCGCGCGCCGGTCGCCCGCGAACAGGTCCTCGTCCAACGCGACCACCCTGCCCGCGTCCGGGCGCTGCAGACCCGAGAGGATCGACAGCAGCGTGCTTTTGCCGCAGCCGGACGGCCCCGCGATCAGGGTCAGCTGTGCAGCCTCGACCGCCAGCGACAGGCCGCGCAGCACCTCGATGCGCAGCTTACCGCTGGTGTAACCCATGGCGAGGTCGCTGGCGACGAGCGCGCTCATCTGAGCAGCAGCGCCGGATCGGCCCGCTGCAGCACGCGCACCGCGGCGGCGCCCGACACGAGAGCGATACCCATCACCAGCGCGGCGCAGGCGATCCAGACCGGCACGTTCACCGCGACCGGAACGTCCTGCCAGCTCGCCAGGCCGATCAGTCCGAAGCTCAGCACGACGCCGGCAACGAGGCCGCAGACGCCGATCCACGCGGCCTGTTCCAGCACCACGCGCCGCAGCGGCCCGAGCCCCACGCCCAGCGCGTGCAGCGTCGCGTATTCGCGCACCGAGCCCGCGATCGCGCCCATCAAGGTCTGGCTGGTGATGATCGCCCCGACGATGAACACGACCGTGGCCAGGAAGATCACGCCGAGCCCCGCACCAGTCTCGAACATCCAGTAGAACACCGCGCGACGAGCAAAGCTCGCCGCGGTCCACGCCGCATAGCCATGCGCGCCAGCGTTGATGCGCGCCGCAACCACGGACGGGTCCACCCCGGGTTTCACCTGCGCCACGTAGTACGCGACTTCCGGGCCATCGCCACCATCGACGCTCAACCGGCGCGCGGTGGCGAGCGAGGCCACCACGTTGACGCCACCCAGCGCGCGGATGCCGCGCGCGGTGCCGACGATGCGCACGAGGTCGCCATTGATGAGCGCCCGTCCGCCCACGGGTACGCCGAGCTTGGCAAGATCGCCGCGATCGACGATGACCGCGAACGGCGTCGCCAGCGCGGCCCGCTGCGCCGGCGTCAGCGCGTCGGCAAAGATCATGCCGTGGGCGCGGGTATCGATGCCCGAGACGAACACCGATTGCCCGCCCGTGCCCGCCGGCCCGCGCCAGTCGGCGCCCACCCAGGCAAATGGTTCGACCCGCGAGACGTCCGGGTCCATCAGCAGCGCGGTGCGCGCCTCGGGTCCGATGGGGCGGCCAAGCTCGATGCTCTGGGTGCCGGGATAGCCCACCCACACGCTGGCGCTGGACGCCGTGATGTACACCGCGGTCGCGCCGAAAATGCCGAACACCAGCGCCGCCTGCATCAGCAGCAGCAGGCCCGAGAACGCCACCGCGAGCATCGCCGGCAGGAACCGGCGCCAGTCGTGGATCAGGGTCTTGCGCGCGAGGGGGATCACGTCAGCGCTCCGCGGCGCCCGGCGCCGGCGGCAGCGGCGCGCCGCCCAGCGCCTTGTACAGCGCGACGAACGCGAGCCCGTGCGCCAGCCGCGCCCGGACGCGGTCGAGTTCGGCGTCGCTCGCGGCCAGCTCGGCGTCAGCCACCGTAAGACCATCGGCCTGGCCCAGGCCACGCAGCGTCCGGCTGAGCCGCAGGGCATCCTGCGCGGCCGTTACCGCGGCGTTGGCGCCGTCCGCGCGCTGGCCCGACGCCGACAGCGTCGCGAGGTCGCTGTCGACCTCCGCCGCGCCGGCCACTACCGCCTGCCGATACGCCAGCACCGCGGCCCGCAGCTCGTCGTCGCGCGCGTTGCGTACCGCGCGCCGCTGGCCCCAGTCGAACAAGGGAATGTCGATGATCGGCCCGATCGCGAAGGAGTTGTTGACGTCACCGAGGCGGGTGTGGCCCTTGACCAGCGCCGCGAAGGTCAACGAGCTGCCCAGTGCGAGATGCGGGAACAGGTTGGCCTCGGCGATGCCGAGCTCGCCCGCGGCCCGCAGCACCTGCGCTTCGGCATAGCGGATTTCCGGACGCGTGCGCAAAAGGTCCGCCGGCAGCGAAGTGATCTGCTCGGCCCCGAGCGTCGGCAGCGGCGCAGGCTCGAGCCACGCGGGATCAGGCTCGCTCTGGCCGAGCAGCACCGCGAGCGCGTAGGCGTGCTGGGTGATGGCGTCGTGCGGATCGATCGCCGCGGCCTCGGCCTTGGCGGCGGCCGCGATGCCCGCGTCGACCTCGAGCTTCGATGCAAGTTGCAGGTGCTGCTGCATGCGCAGCAGCTCGAGCTTCGCGCGCGCCGCCGCCGCGGCCACGTCCAGCAGCGCCGCGCTGCGCTGCGCTGCGCGCAGGCCGAGATATTCGCGCACCACCTCGGCCACCAGCGACACGCGCGCCGACTGCAGGTCCGCCGCCGCGGCGCCGATATCTGCCCGCGCCAAATGGCCGGCCGCCTTGCCGCGGCCAAACACGCCCAGTTCCCACGACGCATCAAAACCCGCCTGGAAATAGCTCGCGGTATTTTCGACGTTCGGCTGTTCCAGGGTGTTGAACGCGAGCTGTGGCCTGAACTTGGCGGTCGAGGCGTCCTCCACCTGGCGTGCGGCCCGCAGCTTCAGGCGCGCCTGCGCCACGCTGAGATTGTCGGCCAGCGCCGTAGCGACCAGCCGGTCGAGTTCCGGATCGTGAAAGTGCGTCCACCAGCCCGTGAGATCGGGCGCCGCACCCAACCGTGGCGCGTTGCGCCAGTGCGCGGGCAGGTCGCTGGCCGGCAAGTTCGGCACCGTGACCCCCGCGCAGGCGGCCAGCACGGCGCACAGCGCCGCCGGCACGCACAGGTACAGGAGGGATCGGCGGCGGAACGGCAAAGCATACATGGGTGGCGGCAGTGTACCGGCGGGCATGCGCGGTGCGGGCCGCGCGACAGCCGCGATCGGCGCCGAGTGTGCGGCGCCAACCTTTCTGTTGCCTTTACGGCCGCCGACGCGCGAGGCACTTGCGGCGCTGGCGCGGTAAAATTCGATGCCGGTCACCTGCGACGCCCAGCGCGCCACGCCTCATGAACACCACAACGGCCCAACCCCGCCCCCGTTTCTTCGCCTGGACCGCCTGGGACACGATCCCCGCGCTGATGGCGATCGGCCACGCTGCCTTCCTCGCTTGGCTGTTCTTCGGATTCCACCACACACCATGGTGGTTGTGGATACCGTGCGCATGCCTGTATTCCATTTCGATCTCGTGGTCGATCAATGGCCCCAGCCACGCGTTCATCCACAACCCGTTCTTCACCTGGGGCTGGCTGAACCGTGCCTTCAGCATCCTGTTCTCGTGGACCGACGGCTTCAGCCAGGAGTGGTACCGCGCGGTGCACCTGCAGCACCACATGGGCAACATGGACCGCATCGGCAAGAACGGCACCACGGTCGATCCGATCTCCATCTACCGCCACGGCAAGGACGGCAAGCCCGAGAACGTCTGGAGCTACACCTTCGCGTCATTCTTCCGCGACGACATCGGCCAGAGCTACCACTGGCTCAAGGAAAAGCACCCGAAGCGCGCGCGCTGGGTGCGCATCGAGATGGCGAGCTTCCTGGCGTTGTATCTCGCCTGCCTCATCTACGACTGGCGCGCGTTCCTGTGCCTGGTGCCGTTCTATTATCTCGGCCAGTCGCTATCCTCGTTGAACGGCTACTACGAGCACCTCAAGGGCAACCCGGACGAGCCGATGGCGTGGGGCGTGTCGACCTACAACAAGGTGTACAACTGGATCTGGGTCTACAACGGCTATCACGCCGAACACCACTATCGCCCGCGCATGCACTGGACCAAGCTGGTCGCGTTCCAGCGATCGATCGCGGCCGAACAGCGCGCACGCGGCGTGCACGTCATGCACTGGTGCCACGCGCTGGGCTTCATGGACAGGACGCCCGCCGAACGCGATCTGGTGCGGATTCCCGCGACGGACGCACACCGGGCCTGAGCGCATGCGATGATGCGGCTTTGGACGCATCTTCCGCATGCCGTGGCTCGAGCTCCAACTGACGGTTGACGCCGCCCGGCAGCCGCGCGCCGAAGACGCGCTGGAAGGCCTGGGCGCCCTCGCCATCACGCTGATGGACGCGGACGCCGACACGCCCGACGAAGCCGCGATCTTCGAGCCGGGCGTCGGTGAAACGCCGCTGTGGCACTCGATCACGCTGACCGCGCTGTTCGCGCTCGAGACCCGCCGCGACACGCTGGTCGCGGCACTCGCCGCCGCGCTGCCACGGTTGTCGCCGGGCGCGATTGGTTTCCGCGAGGTTGCCGACCAGGACTGGACGCGGGCGTGGATGGATCGCTACCACCCCATGCGCTTTGGTCGGCGGCTCTGGATCTACCCGTGGAACATCGAGCCGCCACGCAACGACGGGCCCTCTCCCGCGAAGGGGAGAGGAGGAGAAGGCGTCGCTCCGCGCGCGACGGATCCTCGTACCGACGAAGCGGTGATCGTGCGGCTGGATCCCGGGCTCGCCTTTGGCACCGGCACCCATCCGACGACGGCGCTGTGCCTCACGTGGCTGGATGGCGTGGACCTCGCCGGCAAGACCATCATCGACTACGGCTGCGGCTCGGGCGTGCTGGCGATCGCCGCGCTCAAGCTGGGCGCGGCGCACGCCATCGGCATCGACAACGACCCGCAGGCGCGCGTCGCCACGGGCGACAACGCGCGCCGCAACGGCGTCGCGGCGCGCCTCGAGGTGCTCGCGCCCGAAGCCCTGCCGTCCGCGGCCCAAGTCGATGTCTGCGTCGCCAACATCCTGTCCGGCCCGCTGAACGCGCTGGCGCCCCGCGTCGCCGCGCTGTGCCGGCCGGGCGCGCTGCTGGCGTTGTCGGGCATCCTTGCGGGCCAGGATCCCGAACTCTTGTCCCGCTACGCGGCTTGCGGTTTCGGAGATCTGGGCACCACCGCGCGCGACGGCTGGATGCGGATCGACGGCGTACGCCGCAGCGCGGCCCGAACGCCGCGCACGTGATGCCGAACGCGCACGACGTTGTTACGCTGTCCGTGGTGCCCGTGCCCGCATTCGCCGCCTGATCATGTACACGCAGTGTCCGGGATGCCGGACGATCTTCGAGATCGACGAAGAGGCCCTGCAAGCTTCCTTCGGCATCGTGCACTGCGGGCACTGCGCCAAGCGCTTCGATGCCCTGCGGAGCCTCAGCAACACGCTGCCGCTCGAACCCGGCGTCGGCTTGCCCGAACTCGCCGACGGCCTGTGTATCCCCACGCTGACCTCCGCAGTATCCGCGGCGACGATGGAGGCCGCGGTCAACAAGTACCGGTGGGGCCGTCCGACAACGTCGGGGTCGCCAGAGCCCGACCCGGTCGATCCCGCCGCCGCAGTCGCGGCGGCGACCGACGATGACGACTGGTTTGACGCCCTGCAGGCCGACCTCGCGGTCGAAGCGGGGCGTGCGCAGCCGCCGCCCGTGCCCATGACTCCGCACGGCGACCTGTTCGACCCGGCGGACGAGCTGGGAGCGGCGCCGTTTTCGGACGTCGACGCCCCGGCCGCGCCGGCACCCGCCGCACCGGAAGACGGCTCCGACTCCGTGCCCGTCCGGCAGGCCTCCCACGCCGCCGACGTCCCCGGCACAACGGCCGCCGCGGAAACCCCGCTCCACGCACCCACACCCGGCGATCACACCGACCATTCCTCGACGGCTTCCGCCGAACCCGCGCCGGTCGACAGCGCCGCCCTGGGTCTGGTGACGGCCGACCCCGCGCCGCGAGCCGCGGTCGCCGCAGCCACCGCCGAAACCGCTGAATCCGACTCCGAACCCACGCCCGAGCCGGACCACGCGCCAGTGGCCGCCGACGCGATACCGGCATCCACGACGCCCGTCCCCACGCTCGAACCCCTCTCGGCGTCGACTCCGCCGGCGACCGCCGCCGGAGTCGACGCCGACCCGGCCGCATCGGCGGAATTGCCCGACCCGCCGATCCCCGATCCCGCAACCCTGCACGGCAACGTCCACATGTACGTGCGTCCGCGGCGCGTGCGCCGGTCGCGCGCGGGCTTTGGCTGGGCGCTGGGCTGCGCCGCGCTGGTGGTGTTGCTGGCGCTGCAAATCGCCTGGGCCGAGCGCACGGCGCTGTATCTCAGCCCCTCGAACCATGCATGGATGAGCCGCGTGTGCCAGAGGCTGGCGTGCCGGTTGCCGCCGATCCACGCGCCCGCGAAATTGGCGCTGGTGGCACGTGACATCCGCCCCGATCCGCGCCGCCCCGGCGCGCTCTCGATCACCGCGACCCTGCGCAACGACGCCGGCTTCCGCGAAGCCTGGCCGATCGTCGCGGTGGTGCTGACGGACATCGACAACCAGCCAGTCGCGATGCGGCGTTTCCGCCCCGCCGAATACATGCCCGATCGCGCGCGGCGCAACGCCGGCATTCCGCCGGGCGCGACGGTCGCCGTCGCGTTCGAGGTGCGCGATCCGGGCCCCAGGGCGCGCGGCTTCCAGTTCACGTTCGAGTGAGGTCCGCGCTCCCGCGCGCTGCTAAACTCCCGAACCCGCGCGCGCACGCCTGCCGCACGTCGACATCGCAACCGTCAGGACGCCGTGGCCACTTCTACTCCGCTCGCTCCACCTCCGCCTTCGGCAGTGGCGGGCGCTGCGGCCGGAACGCGCCACACGCTGGGCGAGTGCATGGCGAGCAGCGTTCGCCGGTACCTCGCCGATCTGAACGGCACGCCCTGCCGCGAAGGCCTGTACGCGCGGATGCTGCGCGAAATCGAAACCCCGCTGCTGCGCGAGGTGCTGGCCTGGAGCGGTGGCAACCAGAGCCGCGCGGCCGAAGTGCTTGGCATCCACCGCGCGACGCTGCGCAAGAAATTGCGCGACTGCGGAATCGACTGACTTTTCCAAGGACACCCCGCTGACATGACTGGATCGGGCATCGTGACTACCCGCCGCGCCCTGCTGAGCGTCTCGGACAAGACCGGCTTGGCCGACCTTGGTCGTGCGCTCACCGCGCTTGGCATCGAAATCATCTCCACCGGCGGCAGCGCGCGGACGCTGCGCGACGCGGGCGTCGCGGTGCGCGAGGTCAGCGACCTCACGGGATTCCCCGAGATCATGGATGGGCGCGTCAAGACCCTGCACCCGATCGTGCACGGCGGCCTGCTGGGCCGGACGGGCACCGACGATCAGGTGATGCGCGAGTACCGGATCGCGCCGATCGACCTGCTCGTCGTGAACCTGTATCCCTTTGCACGCACCGTCGCCAAGCCCGGCGTCGCCTACGCCGACGCGATCGAGCAGATCGACATCGGCGGCCCCGCGATGCTGCGCGCCGGTGCCAAGAACCACGCGCGCGTCACCTGCGTGTGCGATCCGGCCGATTACGCCGAGCTGGTGGAAACCCTGCGCCGCGACGGCGGCACCTCGCAGGTCCGGCGCCGACGCTACGCGGCCAAGGTGTTCGCGCACACCGCACGCTACGACGGCATGATCGCCGACTGGCTGTCGGCGCGCGTCGAGGACGAACCCACCGAAGCCTATCCACCGACGCTGCACCTCGCGCTGCACCGGGCGCAGGAAATGCGCTATGGCGAAAACCCGCACCAGGCCGCCGCGCTGTACGTGGCGGGCGCCGCGCCGACGGGCACCGTCGCGGGCGCGACCGTGCTGGCCGGCAAGGAAATGTCCTACAACAATTTCGTCGACGCCGATACCGCGCTCGAATGCGTCAAGGCCTTCGACAAGACACCGGCCTGCGTTATCGTCAAGCACGCCAATCCCTGCGGCGTGGCGCTCGGCATCGGCACCACCGATGCCTATGCGCGCGCGTTCGCGTGCGACGCGACCTCCGCGTTTGGCGGCATCATCGCCTTCAACCGCGCGGTCGACGGCACGCTGGTGCGCGAGATCCTCGGCAAGCAGTTCGTCGAGGTGCTCATCGCGCCGAGCTTCACCGAGGACGCGCTCGATGCGCTGCGCCGGAAACCCAATGTCCGCGCGCTGGCGACCGGCACGTGGCCCGAAGCGCCCGGCGCGCCGCAACGGCAGCTGCGCAGCGTCAACGGCGGCGTGCTGGTCCAGGATCGCGACGTCGACACGCTGATGCTGTCCGACCTCAAGGTGGTGACCCATCGCGTGCCCGAGGCCACCGAGCTGCGCGACCTGCTGTTCGCATGGCACGTCGCGATGTACGTGAAATCCAACGCGATCGTGTTCGCCAGGGACGGCGCGACCATCGGGATCGGCGCGGGCCAGATGAGCCGCGTCGTCAGCGTGCGCCTGGCCACCATGAAGGCCGCCGACGCCAAGCTTGCGACCCAGGGCAGCGTGATCGCCTCGGACGCGTTCTTCCCGTTCCGCGACAACATCGACCTCGCCGCCGAGGCGGGCGTGCGCGCGCTGATCCAGCCCGGCGGCTCGATCCGCGACCAGCAGGTCATCGACGCCGCCGACCAGCACGGCATGGCCATGGTGTTCACCGGTACGCGGCACTTCCGGCACTGAAAGGCAGAGAGCAGGGCGAAGGGAGCAGGGACAGCTCACGCTTGATGCGCGCGGGCCGGGCCAGCGCCGGGCCCGGCGTCCGCTTCCCGGCCCTGCGTTCCCCGCGCTGTACTTGCTGCTCCCTATTCCCTGATCCCTGGCTCCCCAATGAAATACGAACTCTATTACTGGCCCGGCATCCAGGGCCGCGGTGAATTCATCCGCCTGGCGCTGGAAGACGCGGGCGCCGATTACACCGACGTCGCGCGCGGACCCGAAACGGCGGGTGCCGGCATGTCCGAACTGCTGCACCAGCTCGAGACGCCCGCCAGCGGCCATCCGTCGTTTGCGCCACCGTTTCTCGTGGCCGGGCGGCAGGTCATCGGCCAGACCGCCAATGTCCTCGCCTTCCTCGGGCCGCGGCTGGATCTGGCGCCGGGCGACGACGCGGGCCGTGCCTGGGTGAACCAGCTGCAGTTGACCCTCGCCGACCTCGTGGCCGAAGTGCACGACACCCACCACCCGATCGCGGGCAGCTTGTACTACAAGGATCAGAAGGCCGAGGCCCTGCGGCGCAGCGCCCACCTGCGGCGCGAGCGCCTGCCGAAATACCTCGGTTATTTCGAGGCTGCGCTGGCCCACAACCGGGCGTCGCGACAACGCTGGCTGGCGGGTCGCGCGGCCAGCTACGCCGACCTGTCGCTGTTCCAGCTGGTGGAAGGATTGCGCTATGCATTTCCGCGTGCAATGGCGAAGCTCGCGCGTGACTTGCCGCTGACCGTCGCCCTGCACGACCGCGTCGCCGCGCGCAAGCGCCTGGCCGCGTATCTCGCCTCACCGCGCCGCGTGGCCTTCAACAACGACGGCATCTTCCGGCACTACGCCGAACTCGACGCCTGATCCTGGATCAGCCCGAACGGCCGCTGGCCGGCTTGCGCGCGCCCCACTTGTAGACGTCGTAATACACCGGCGATACCGGTCCCAGCCGCGGGTCGGGCACCAAGCTGCCATCCGCGCTGTTGCGGATATAGGTCTGCGGCACGCCGTGCTTCGGGATCACGCGCACCATGTAGGCGTTGCCAGGGCGGCCGTATTCCTCGACGGTGTCGCCGTTGGCATCCGTGTGGGTACGCACATTGGTGCTGTCGCCCTTGCCCGCCGCCTCGCGCGCAGCCGGCGCGAGCGAAGGCGGAATGCCCGTGTCCGGCAGCGGTATCGACTGCGGCTTCGCGCCAGGCTCATCGATGCCGGGCGGCGGCAGCGCCGCACCCGGCGGTGGCGGCGCCGAGGCCGCGGCCACCACCTGTTGGGCACCGGCCGCGGGGATCACCAGCAGCGCGGCCAGCGCCAATCCACTCAAGCGCATGTTCACGATCCACCTCCCGCGAAAGGCTCGCGATCCAGCATACACGTGCCACGTGAGCCGGACGTGCATGCGACAATCGGCGCATGGCGAAGCTGACGCTCATCGACGGCTCGAGTTACCTGTACCGCGCGTTCCACGCGCTGCCGCCGCTCAGCAATGCCCATGGCGAGCCGACCGGCGCGCTGTTTGGCGTGGTCAACATGCTGCGCGCGACGCTGGACGCACACCCCGATTACGTCGCCTTCGTGCTGGACGCGCCCGGCCCCACCTTCCGCGATGCGCTGTACGCCGAGTACAAGGCCAACCGGCCGCCGATGCCGGACGACCTGCGCGCCCAGGTCGAGCCGATGCTGGCGGTGGTGCAGGCGCTGGGCCTGCCCATCCTGCGTGTCGCCGGCGTGGAAGCCGATGACGTGATCGGCACACTCGCCACGCGCGCCGCGGCGGCGAACATCGAGGTCGAGATCTCGACCGGCGACAAGGATTTTGCGCAACTGGTCGGCCCGCGCGTGACGCTGGTCAACACCATGACCCACACGCGCACGGACCGCGCCGGCGTGATCGAGAAGTTCGGCGTGCCGCCCGAGCGCATCATCGACTACCTCGCGCTGATGGGCGACGCCATCGACAACATTCCCGGCGTGCCGAAGTGCGGCCCGAAGACGGCCGCCAAGTGGCTCAACCAGTACGGCACGCTGGACGACGTCATGGCGCGCGCCGACGAAGTCGGCGGCAAGATTGGCGAGAGCCTGCGCGCCACGCTGCCGCAACTGCCGCTGTCGCGCCGGCTCGCGACCATCAAGACGGACGTGGCTCTCGATGCCGGGCCACGCGACCTCACCCTGCACGCCCGCGACGTCGAAACGCTGCGCGCGTTGTATTCGCGCTATGAATTCCGGCAGGCGCTGAAAGAGCTGGACCGGACGGCTCCCGTTGCCGGCAACGCGTCCCCCGCCGCGGCGACGGATCCCGGCCGAAACGCTGGCGCGCGCCGCAAGGCTGGCGGTGCCGGGCCAGCGTCGCCGCACGCCGGACCGGATGACACCACGCGTCCGGATCCGGCGCTGGCGGCCCCTGGCACCTACGAGCTCGTCACCACCACGAAGCAGCTCGACGCCTGGCTGGCGAAGCTCGCCCGGGCGAGGCTCATCGCCTTCGATACCGAAACCACCTCGCTCGACGCCATGCGGGCCGAGCTGGTCGGTCTGTCGCTGGCCGTCGAAGCCGGCAAGGCCTGCTACATCCCGGTCGGCCACGCGTACGCGGGCGTGCTCGCGCAACTCGAGCGCGACGCCGTACTTGCGGCGCTGAAGCCGCTGCTCGAGGATCCGGCGCGGCCCAAGGTCGGACAGCACGCGAAATACGACGCCAACGTGTTGTCGAACTACGGCATTACGGTGCGCGGCATCGCGTTCGACACGATGCTCGAATCCTACGTGCTGAACGCGACCGCGAGCCGGCACGACATGGATACGCTCGCCAGGCGCTGGCTGGGCTACGACACCGTCCATTACGAAGACGTCGCGGGCAGGGGCGCCAAGCAAATTTCCTTCGCCGAGGTGCCGCTCGACGCGGCCTGCCGGTACTCGGGCGAGGACGCCGACGTCACGCTCCGCCTGCACCAGGTGCTGTGGCCGGAACTTGCCGCGCAGCCGAAGCTCAAGCAGGTGTTCGCCGACATCGAAATGCCGCTCGTGCCGGTGCTGGCGCGGATGGAGCAGCGCGGCGTGCTGATCGACACCCGGGCCCTCAACGCGCAAAGCACCGAGTTCGCGCAGGGCATGGACGGCCTCCGCGGGCGCATGGAGCGCCTCGCGAAGCATCCGTTCAACGTCGATTCGCCCAAGCAGCTGCAGGCGCTGCTGTTCGACGAGCTGGGCCTGCCCAGCGTCGTCAAGACGCCCAAGGGCCAGCCCTCGACCAACGAGGAAGCCCTGGAGGCCATCTCTGCGTTGCACGAACTGCCGCGCCTCATCCTCGACTACCGGCAATTGGCCAAGCTGCGCTCGACCTACACCGACAAGCTGCCGGAGATGGTCAACCCCCGCACGGGCCGCGTGCACACCAGCTATCACCAGGCCGCAGTCGCGACCGGGCGCCTGTCCTCGACCGATCCCAATCTCCAGAACATCCCGGTGCGCACCGACGCCGGGCGACGCATCCGCGAGGCCTTCGTCGCCCCCAGGGGCTGGCGCGTGCTGTCGGCCGACTATTCGCAGATCGAGCTGCGCATCATGGCGCACCTGTCGGGCGACCCGGGCCTCAACCGCGCGTTTGGCCACGACGAGGACGTGCACCGCGCAACCGCGGCCGAGGTCTTCGGCGTCGAGCGCCAGGCCGTAACACCCGAGCAGCGCCGTGTCGCCAAGATGATCAACTTCGGGCTGATGTACGGCATGAGCGCGCACGGCCTCGCCCAGCGCCTCGGCATCGCGCGCGCGGAAGCCGCCGATTACGTGAAGCGCTACTTCGAACGTTACCCGGGCGTGAAGACGTACATGGAAGCCACGCGCGAGCAGGCCAAGCGGGACGGCTTCGTGGAAACGCTGTTCGGGCGGCGCCTGTATCTCGACTTCATCCATTCGCACAACGCCGCGCAGCGCGCCGGCGCCGAGCGCGCCGCCATCAACGCGCCGATGCAGGGCACCGCGGCCGACATCATCAAGCGTGCGATGGTCGCCATCGACACCTGGCTCCAGCGGCGCGACGACGATGCCCACATGCTGATGCAGGTGCACGACGAGCTGGTGTTCGAGGTGCGTGCCGGCGCCGTGGACGCCGTACGCGAGGGCGTGCGCGAACGCATGCAGGGCGCGGCCGAACTCAGCGTGCCGCTGCTGGTCGGAATCGGCGTCGGCGCCAATTGGGGCGAAGCCCACTGAGCTCGTCGGCGCGACGCGGCCCACGGCATGAACGCAACCTAAATCATTCCGGCCCGGTGGTTTGAACTTACCAAGGGGTGCCCCATCTAAGGTTCCGGACGCACGCAACGGCGTCCCGGTTCACTCATCTCCCTGAGCGAACCCCAGATGCCGGACCCCTCCCCAGGCCCGGCATCCCCGGCCCCGAGAGCTTCCCCCTGGCTCTCGGGGCATTTTATTTTCTGGTCCGCGCAATGACTTTCCGGGCCATCGCCCGCGCAGCTTGGACGGGCCCGGTGCGAGCGGGGAACGCGCGGATTCCGTTCGCGGCGCCTGCAACCACCAACCGGACCGGCAAAACCAGGGCTCGCCAACGGATGCTTTTTCGCGACCATCCGCGACCCGCGGCTGTACGAATCCTGACCCGTCTGCGCACGGCGCTCAATTGCGCGCGCGCGGACGGAACCTCGGCCCCCGACGTGTGTCGAAGGTTTCGACGCGCGCAACGCGCGTCCGGGTCCACTTCCTCCCCTCAGTGGGCCCACAGGTGCCAAAACCCTCCCCAAGTTTGGCATCCCGCGCCCCGAGAGCTTCCCCGGCTCCCGGGGCGTTTTTTATATCGGCTATCTGCAAGGTGGTCGGAACGATGGCCGCCCCCCCACCCGCTGCACACGATGACCTTGCGCGCCGCGCATCCAACTCGGGGGCGCCAGCCACCGGCGTGTAGTATCGAGAACCCAGTCCACGAGGAGGTCCCATGCGCACCGGGCTCATCATTGCGGGAATCGTGCTGCTCGGCGCGGGCGTGTGGGTCGCGCTCGGCAACGTGCACTACAACACGACGAGCACCCAGGCCCAGTTCGGCCCGATCAAGGTCGAGGCCAGCGAACAGAAATCCGTGCCGGCGCCGATCGGCTATGCCGGCATCGTGATCGGTGGCGCGCTGATCCTCGCCGGGGCGCTCAAGAAATCCTGATGCGCCGGTCGACGGCGGCGCGCGTCGCGGGCGCGCGTGGGTGAATCGTTACAATGGCGGGGATGGATGTTTCGTACCTGCTGGATTCGCTCAACGCCGCACAACGCGAGGCCGTCGCGGCCCCGCCGGGGCACTATCTGGTGCTCGCGGGCGCGGGATCCGGCAAGACCCGCGTGCTCACGCGCCGGATCGGCTGGCTGATCGAAGCCGAAGGCGCGCCACCCTGGTCGATCCTCGCGGTCACCTTCACCAACAAAGCGGCCGGCGAAATGCGCGCGCGCCTCGGCAGCCTCCTGCCGAACGCGCAGCGCGGCCTCACGGTCGGCACCTTCCACGGCATCGCACACCGCCTGCTGCGCCAGCACTGGCGCGAAGCGCAACTGCCCGAGGGCTTCCAGATCCTCGACGCCGACGACCAGCAGCGGCTGGTCAAGCGCGTGGTCGCGGGGCTCGGGATCGACGAGGCCAAGTACCCGCCGCGGCAGGTCTGCTGGCAGATCAACGCGTGGAAGGACGAGGGCAAGCGCCCGGAGGGCATCGAGCCTGGCGAGCATCCCGTTGCGCGCACGTGGCTCGCCGTCTATGACGCCTACGAACACGCGTGCCGGCGCGCGGGACTGGTCGACTTCGCCGAACTGCTGCTGCGCGCGCACGAACTCCTGCGCGACAACGACGCGCTGCGCGCGCACTACCAGGAGCGCTGGCGGCACCTCTTGATCGACGAGTTCCAGGACACCAACGCGCTGCAGTACGCCTGGATCCGCCTGCTGGCCGGAACCACCGGCAAGGTGTTTGCGGTGGGCGACGATGACCAGTCGATCTACGGCTGGCGCGGCGCCAGGGTCGAGAACATGCGCGCGTTCCTGCGCGACTTTCCCGACGCAAAGACCCTGCGACTGGAGCAGAACTACCGCTCCACCGCGACCATCCTCGAAGCCGCCAACGCGGTCATCGCGCAGAACCCCTCGCGGCTCGGCAAGAAGCTCTGGACCGCGGGCGATGCAGGCGAACCCATCGCGCTGTACGCCGCCTACAACGAGCAGGACGAGGCGCGCTTCGTGATCGAGCGCATCCGCGAGCACCTCGATGCCGGCGGCAACGCGTCCGACATCGCCGTGCTGTATCGCTCCAATGCGCAGTCGCGCAACTTCGAGGAGCAGCTCCACCAGAAGAACATTCCGTACCGCGTGTACGGCGGGCAGCGCTACTTCGAACGCGCGGAAATCAGGGACGCGCTGGCGTATCTGCGCCTCGCGGCCAACCACGCCGACGATGCCGCGTTCGAGCGCGCCATCGCGACGCCACCGCACGGCATTGGCGAGCGCACCGTCGAAACGCTCCGGCGCCGCGCGCGCGGCGAGGACATCCCGCTCTGGGACGCCACGCTCAACGCGCTCACCGACACCGGACTCACCACCCGCGCGAAGAACGCGCTGCGCGGGTTCATGGCCACGGTCGACGGCCTGGCCAGCGGCTCCGGTGGTTCCGAATCTTTTCCGCCAATCCTTCTCCCCCAGGAGGGGGGAAGCACGCTCACGCTCGCCGAACGGGTCGAGCACGCGATCGTGCACACGGGCCTGCGCGACTACTACGAGCGCGACAGCCGCGGCAACGCCGAGGCGCGCGTGGAAAATCTCGACGAACTGGTCAACGTCGCCAGCCGCTTCGAGATGACACCCGAAGACACCGAAGCCGGGCTTTCGGAACTGGCCGCGTTCCTCGCCCACGCGGCGCTGGAAGCCGGCGAAGGCCAGGGCGACGCGGGCGCCGACTGCGTGCAGTTGATGACCCTGCATTCGGCCAAGGGGCTGGAGTTTCCGATCGTGTTCCTGGTCGGCATGGAAGATGGCCTGTTCCCCACCCAGCGCTCCGTCGAAGATCCCGCGCGCCTGGAAGAAGAGCGCCGCCTCGCCTACGTCGGCATCACGCGCGCCCGCGAACGGCTGGTGCTGTGCTACGCCGAATCGCGCCGCCAGTACGGCAGCGAAACGCTGCAGCGCCCCTCGCGCTTCCTCGATGAACTTCCCGCCCACCTGCTGCTGGAAGTGCGTCCCCGCGCGCACATCTCGCGCCCGGTCTACACCACGCACGCCACGCACCGGCGGCCCACGGACCCCATCGAGGAGCCGCTGCTCAAACTCGGCCAGCGCGTGCGCCACGCCAAGTTCGGCGAAGGCATCGTGATCAGCGCCGAAGGCGCCGGCGCGCACACCCGCATCCAGGTGAACTTCGCGGACGCCGGGCCGAAGTGGCTGGTGGCGGCGTACGCCAACCTGACGGCGCTCTGAGGTCCGTGCCGGGCACCCGCACCGCCTCGATGGCGCAACGCTGCACCATCGCATCCACGCCCCCGTCGTTCCAGGAACCGCCGCCGGCCGGAGCGCGGCATCCGTTTCACGCGCGATGCGAACACCTCGATATCCCCAGCTTTCCCCGCTCCGCGGCGCGCGCTGGGCAATCTCGCGCCGCCTCGCCCTGCCCGCCGCCCATCGATCATGCGTCGACGGGGCGGCGAGCGAACAAGGACAGGGATGTCGCGCAACGTGGCGTGAGCAACTGCCGTCAGCGCCCCGCCCCAGGCCGCCATGCTGCAAGCGCGCGCTCCGCGCGCTCGCGCCCGAGTTCGATCAATTCCGCCGCGCGATAGAACTCATACACCGCACTGGCGTTGCGGGGCACGGTGATCACGAGGTCCGGGCGGTCGGCCGCGAGCCGGAAGCGGGTCAGGTTTTCCTGCATCAGTTCCAGCGATTGCGTGAGGGTTTCGGTCCAGCCCGGCGTGGCGGCATCGCCGCCCTGGCGTCCCACGGTGCGTTTGACGAAGGCGGCGATCCGCCCACGCAGGCCCGTGCGGGACGCAGAAGGCGCGGGCGGGGCGCGCGGCGGCAGCACCTCGGGCAGTCCGTTCACGTTGACCGCGATGGTGTAGTCGGCGGGCGATTGCAGCAGCGGGGTCAGCGGCAGCGGGTTCATGAGCCCGCCATCGACCAGGCGGTGACCGTTTACGGTGTGCGGCCGGAAGATCGTCGGAATGGCGATGGAGGCCCGGATCGCCGCGAACAGCGGGCCGCGCGCCAGCCACACTTCGCGCTCGCGATCGAGGTCGGTCGCCACCGCCGTGAACGGGATCGGCAGTTCTTCGATGTTGACGCGCCCGATCAGTTCGCGCAGCACTTCGATGATGCGCTCGCCCTTGATGAGCCCGGCGCCGGACAGCGTCCAATCGACGAGCTTCAGCACGTCCATCTTCTGCAGCGCGCACGCCCACTCGCGGTAGACGTCGAGCTTGCCGGCCGCGTAGATGCCCCCGATCAGCGCGCCCATCGAGCTGCCGGCCGCGGCGCTGATGCGATACCCCGCGGCTTCGATGGCCTCGATCGCGCCGATGTGTGCGAGGCCGCGCGCGCCGCCCGTACCCAGCGCCAGCGCGATGGTGGGCCCGGCGGGTGCCGGCGTTTCGGGCGGCTGCGCAATCATGAACTCACGGCGGGAGAGCAGTTGCGAAAAGTCAGGCCATGGAACGCCGTTCCGACGCCGATCGTGCAGGGCTGCCTGCACGGGTCGGGACGCGTGGTCGTGCGGCGGTCATGGATGGCCGGATTGATAAGCATCGAGCGCAAGCTTGTGCATGATGCGGATCTCCTCGCGCAACGAGGGTGGGGCGACGACCTCGGCGTCGGGGCCGTAGCGCAGGATGTCCATCACGAGTTCGCGCGACTGCGAATAAGGCACCTTGAGTTCGTAGCGGCCATCTTCCAGCCAGCGACCTTCCTGCAGGGAGTGCCAGTGCTCGTCGGCGACCCAGCGCGCCGCCTTGGCGGAAAAGCGGATCGTCGCCCAGGCCTTGGGCGCGCCCGCGAAGATGCCGTAGCTCGAGGCCAGTGTCTCGTTCAATTCCTGCTCGTCGCGATCGGTCGCCGGCGTCTCCAGTTGCTCGGCCTCGCCGATGCGATCGACCGCGAAGCTGCGCAGGGCCTCGCGGTCGTGGTCCCAGGCGTCGAGGTACCAGTTGTCGCGGTAGTGGGTCAGGCGTTGCGGCGACACGTGGCGCACGTTGTCGGCGCCGGTGGTGCGCGCGCGATAGCGGAACCTGAGTTGCCGGCGGGCCAGCACCGCACCCGCAACGGTGCGAAAGGCCTGCTGGTTCAGGCGCCGCGCGCCCCACGGCACCACGCGGATGCGCTCCAGCGGCTGCTTGCGCGTACCGGCCTGGCCGTTCAGCAGCTTTTCGACGCGCTCGCGGAAGGGCGCCAGCGCACCGGCCAGCACGCCCGGATCCGAACGCACCACCAGCGCTTCCAACGCCATCAGCGCGGCCAGCTCCTCGCTAGTCAACCACAGCCCGGGCAGTTCGAAGCGCTCGCCCTCGCCTTCGGCGTAGGCGTAGCCCTGCCCGTCGGGCGCCGCATCCAGTGGCGCGCCCAGCACATCGCGCAGAAACGCTATGTCGCGGTACAAGGTCGCGCGCGAACAGCCAAGTTCCTCCCGCAGCCGCTGCGCGTCCACCGGGCGACGATGCGACTTGAACAGGCGATGCAGCTTGAGGACGCGCTCGTACTGGTGCATCGGCGCAGCATGCCGCGCCGGACGGCACGCGGCAAGCAGCGGTCCGGCGAATGGGAAACCGCCCTTGTGCTCATTTGCAAATAAGGCAACGCCTTCCCGCGGGCCCGCCGACCGCGGCACAATGTCCGGCGGCGACGACCTCGCCGTCACTGCGCGTGGTCACGGCCTGGGAAATGGGGACATGAAAGCTACAACGCGATCGGCGCCGGGCCGACCGTCATGACTTGGCAAGCCTGGGCCACGGCCGCGATCGTGGTAGGGGCGATGGCACTGTTCGCGAGCGAGCGGGTCCGCATCGACGTCGTCGCCTTGATCACGCTGTCGCTGCTGGTGGCGCTCGGCATCATCAGCCCCGAACAGGCGCTGTCTGGCTTCAGCAACGAGGCCACGGTGACCGTCGCCGCGATGTTCGCGCTGGCGATCGGCATCGAGCGCTCGGGTGCGCTGGATCCGATCATCCGCCTCTTGTCGCGCATCCGCAGCGCGTGGCTGTTGACGCTGGGCATCATGCTGGTGGTCGCACCGCTCGGCGCGTTCATCAAGAACACCGCGCTGGTCGCGACGTTCCTGCCGCTTACCCTGCGGATCTGCCGCAACACCGGCACCTCGCCCGCGCGGGTGCTGATGCCGATGGCGTTCGCCGCGCAGATGGGTGGCGTGTCGACGCTGGTCGGCACCTCGTCCAACCTGCTGGTCGATTCCCTGGCCCAGAAGCAGGGCCTGCAGCCCTTCGGAATCTTCGAATTCACGCCGCTGGGCGTGCTGCTGGCGATCGCCGGCATCATCTACCTGATGTTCATCGGCCGCTGGCTGCTGCCCAGGCACCTCGACAACGAGGTCACGGGCCCACTGCAGGCGGGCAAATACGTCACCGAGCTCAAGGTGATGTCCGACTCGCCGCTGGTCGGCAGCACGATTGCCGAGGCCAACCTCGGCGAGCGCGGCGTCTATCCGCTGGAACTCCTGCGCGGCGACCAGCACATGTGGTCGCCACGCACGCAGCAGCTGGCGACCGGCGACGTACTGCTGGTCCGCGGCGAGTGGGACAAGCTGGAAGAGTTCCGCAAGCACGCGGGCCTGGAGCTCAACCCCGAATTCGCCCACGTGCAGGACAGCGACCGGGGCAACGTGCTGGTCGAGGCCATGATCGCGCCCGCGAGCCTGGCCGAGGACCGCACCCTGCGCGATCTCGACCTGCTGCCGACCTATAGTGCGACGGTGCTCGGCATCCACCGCCGCGGCCACCTGCTGCGCGACAAGATCCGCGACGTCGCCTTCCAGACCGGCGACGTGTTGATGCTGCTGCTGCCGGCCGACGCCGTGAAGCGCCTGCGGCGCGACGACCGCTTCGTGGTGTTGAACGAACGCGACGACGCCCGGCGCCCCGCGTACAAGGCGTTCGTCGCGGTCGGGATCATGGCCGCGGTCATCATCGTCTCGGCGCTGCACTGGCTCACGATCCCGATTGCCGCGATCTGCGGCGTCGCGGCGATGGCCCTGACCCGCTGCTTTGGCCGCAAGGACGTCTACCAGGGCATGGACTGGAAGATCATCATCCTGCTGGGCGCGATCCTGCCGCTGGGGATCGCGATCGAGAACACCGGGCTCGCGCACGTCGTGGTCACCGGCGCGCTCGACGTGGTCGGCAACCACGGCCCGCTGGCCGCGCTGCTCATGGTGTACGTGTTGACCGCGCTCCTCACCGAGCTCATGGGCCACAACCCGTCGGTGGTGCTGATGGTCGGCATCGCGGTCAGCGTCGCGCACGCGGTGCACGCCGACCCGCGGCCGTTCGTGGTCGCGGTCGCGTTCGCCGCGGCCACCTCCTTCGCCACCCCGGTCGGTTATCCGACCAACACCATGGTGTACTACGCCGGCGGCTACCGCTTCGTGCACTTCACCAAGGTCGGCGTGCCGCTCATCGTCCTGTTCTGCGGCTTGTCGATGTACCTCATCCCGAAGATCTGGCCGTTCTGATCCATGGGTTCGCGCATTAACCGGTGCGCACCGTGTCTGTTCGCGCGGCTTGAAAGCGCGCGTGGCGCCCCCACCTATTGTCACGTAAATTTAACAAATGTTCAGTGCCTGCGCTGCAGCCTTGCAGGCATGCATAACGATCAAGGAGTCGACGAATGAAGCTTCAACGCGCCGCCATGCTGGCGGCGATCTCAGCATTGTGCGTGCCGGCCCTGGCGCTGGCCGCCCCCGACAACGGCTGGAACGGCAGCGGCGAGCTTGGCCTTGCGCAGTCCAACGGCAACAGCAAATCGCTCAACGTGAACGCCAAGCTGAAGCTCGGCTATGAAAGCGACGTCTGGATGGATTCACTCTTCCTCGACGCCAACCGCGCCAAGAGCAACGTCAAGGTACCGATCCTGGTCGATGGCGTGCAGACCGGCGAAGCCAACAGCTACGAGACCACGGCTAACCACTACGATGCCGGCGGCTCGGTGGGCTACAAGTTCAATCCACGCTCCTACATCGTGGGCGCGGCCCGCTATGACCACGACGATTTCGCGCCGAATCGCTGGCAGGAAGTCGCGTCGATCGGCTTCGGCTACATCCTGCTGAAGGACATGCGCAGCGAGCTGTCCTTCGAGGCCGGCCCCGGCTACAAGCGCTACCAGCCCCAGACCTTCACCATGGTCGATACCACGGTCATGCCGCCGATCGCGACGCGGGTCACGCCACAGGCGCAAAACGAGGCGATTGGCCGTGGACTGGTCAACTACAAGTACGCGCTCACGCCCAGCACCAGCTTCCAGGAAACGCTGCTGGCCGAAGTCGGCGGCAAGAACAAGTACTACCAGAACGACATCGGCCTTGCCGTCGCGATGACCAAGGCGCTGGCGCTGAAGATTGCCTACGAGAACCGCTACAACTCGGACATCGTGCCGGGCACGCGGCATCTGGACAGTCTCTTCACCACCAACCTCGTGTACAACTTCGGCCACAAGCAATAGTGCTTGGCGATCACCATCGCAACGCTGTGGAACCGCACTTGCTCCTCGCGTGCCAGCGTGCGAGGCACATTGCGTATTACCAAGGGAGAGGTCCTCGGCTGTTGCGTAAAGCGTCCGGTGCGCTCACGTTGACCGTGGGCACCAAGTTATGCCGGTGGCAGCAAGGTGTCGATGGTGGGTGCAGTGAGCAGGCTCGGGCTCGTGGACGACTTCCTCGCGCGGCAGCTCCGCCGGCCATGGGCGCCGGTGCGGCCTGCAGCGTGGCGGCTTCGCAGCCGGCACCTGCAGCGCGGCCAGTTCATCTTCCACGACCGCAAGGTCCGCAGCCATCGCGTTATCGAACAACGCCCGTTGGACGGGGTCCATGCGCTCGGACTTGGCCGCAAACTGCACCCGCCGCAAGCGCGCCAGCTCGTGGGTGAGCTGGTCGACATTCAGGTCGCGGACGCGAATGCCGCGTTCACGCTCGGCGATCGTCACGAGCTGCTCGCGTACCAGCGCACGCAGCGTGGCAACATCGGTGATGGCGTTGAGCGCGGCGCTATCCACGCCGCGCATGCCACACTCCCGCCACCGTTATCGTCCGCAAAGCTTACGCAACCCGTGCTGTAGTGCGGGTGAATTTCAACAGCCTGCTAGACCGATCTGGCATATCAACCAAGGATTCTCGTCAGATGTTGCGCGTCGCCGCAACCGGTTCCACGCGCGACGCGCGCAACGCGGGCGACAGCGCCGCAAGTTGCCCCAACACCAGCATGACCGCAGCGCCGACCGGCAGATACCACAACGGCAGGCGCATCACCGCGTAATACCGCATCAGCATCAGGTTGCCTGCGTAGGCCAGCAGCATGCCGCACAGGGCGGCAATGATCACGACGAAGGCGTTCTCGCCCTGAAAGTACGTCAGAATGTCGATGCGCCGCGCGCCAACCGCGCGCAGAATGCCGATCGTGTGCGTTCGCTGCTGGATCCAGAACCCGGTAAGCCCGATGACGCCGATCAGCGTGACGATCAGGACAATGATCACGACGGCAATCAGCATCCATAGCGCGCCACGGCGCGCGGCGAAGGTGTTGCCCCGAAGCGTATCGTAGAATTCGGCGGTCGGCTCGGAGCCAACCGGAAGTAAGGCGCCGAACTCGCGTTGCAGCGCTTTGCGCACGCCCAGTAACGCGCTTCGGTGCATGTGTGGAGTGACACGGATCGCATAATTCAGAAACGGCATTTTTCCGATTCGCTGCGGCTCGACGATACTGTTGTCTGGGTGACTGCGCGTCATTTGAGTGCCGATGAGGTGCCGAGTCACTCCGACGACCTGGTAGCTGCCGCCGACTTTGACATCCGCGTCACGCACTAAGCCGCCGAGCGGGTTTGTGTTGCCGAACAACTGATGCGCCAGTGACTCGGTAATGATGATCGGCGTGATGACGCCATTGCCTTGGCCCTCACTGGGCGCTGGGTACTCGCCGGGCAGGAAGTTACGTCCGTTGACAATGTCGATGCCCAGCGTTTTCGCGAGGTCGTATCCCGCATACACGTCGACCCCAACCTTCACTCCAGTCGGTCCGCGCAGTGCTACGACATCGAGAATGCCTTCCATTGGCAATCCGATCGCCGCTGACGCCGCACGCACCCCCGGGACTTCCTGCAAAGCCTGTGCCCCGGCCTCAACTTCAGCGGACGACCATTCGCCGTGCGCGCGCGACAGGCCGCCGACAAAAATCAGATTGTTCGTGTCCATGCCGCTTGGCGCCAGCATCGGCTTTAGTTTCTGCCAGCCCAGGAACAGGACGTTGCACAGAATCGCGCAGGCGACTGCGACCTGCAGCAAGACCAGCAGCGGCATCATGGGGCGCCGCCGCAACATCGAAAGCATCATCCGGAAAGACATGGCGCGCCCTTATTCACTTTTGACCTGCAAGCCCGGCTCAATCACCGCCGCGCGCCACGCCGGCAGCAGCCCGACCAGTGCGCCCACCACGATCGACAGCACGATCAACGCGCCGAGCATGGCCGGATCAACATGGATCAGGCTCGCAAACTCGCTGCCTTGACGGCGCAGGATCCACAAGCCCAGCAGCGTCAGTGGAATGGCCAGCGCGCCGCCCAAAAGGCAGGCGAACCCGCCTTCCAGAATGTGCTGCAGGAACACGTCGCCGCGTCGCGCGCCCAACGCACGCCGGATGCCGATTTCCTGGCGTCGGCGCAGGAAACGCGCCGACAAGAGGCCCATCACGTTTAACATGCACAACACCAAGAACGCTACTGCAAACCACACGTTCACGCGCGTGCTGGCGGGTACGACCTGTTTTTCCTTAAGCCACTGCGCCACGCTAATGAGCTTGGACTCGGGCTGCTTACCCCAGGACGCCAGTGCGCGCTGCTGCTGGTCCACGTAGTTCTGCAGGAAGGTGCGGTAGTTCGCAACTTGCTGCGGCGTATCGAGCTGCGCCCACAATCCCAGCGAGGCACAATGCTGCGGTGCCGTGCCTATGAATCCGTTTGGCGGCTTGTAGCCGGTATCGCAGTCGTCGGAATAGTCCGGTTCCAGACCGGCATCCAGCGCCGCGGTGTAGGGCACGTACATGTTTTCCCACGTGTCGTAGGTTCCTTCCTGCAGGGCGTAAAAGTGTGGCTCCGGTTCGAACCGCTGCATCACGCCGACCACCCGGAACAGGGTCTTGTTGAGGCGGACGCTCTGGCCCACCGCGTCCGCGGTGCCGAACAGTTTCCGCGCGAGCTGCACGTCGATCACCGCGACGGGATCTCGTGCCGCATCTTCTGCCGGCGTCCAGTCGCGGCCGTAGCGCAACGCGACACCGAACATCGGAATGAATGCGGATGTCGTCGCAAGGATGGTCTTTTGGTTCTCCGCGTACAGTCCGTTGCCCGAAACCTCGTTGATGGTGATGCCTGCGACGACGGTCCGCCTTGCGGCGCGATGCGCCGCGAGCAGCGTCTGTGCGGCATGAAGTTTGATGCGGTCGAAGGTGACACCACACGTCACGCCGTTCAACGAACACGCGGCAGAATGCTGTGGCCGCGCCATGAGCGTATCGACCCACGCGAGGTACAGGTTCTGGCTGCGTCCCGGCAGTGGGTCCGCCGACAAGACGTGCAGCAGCGTGAGCGTCGTCATGCAGGCTGCAATCCCCAACGCCACGGTAATCACGACCAGCGCGGCTCTTTTAGGAAAGCGCGACAATCCAGCCACAGCCAACTGCGATGCATAATGCACTGTGGACAGTGATTTCATTATTGCCTGTCGCTTTCTAGGATCTTAGCAAGCGTACACCAGATCGTTCGGGTGAACTGATGGGATGGACTCCTCCCTGCCAAGACGGCGATCACGTAGCAGAGTGCGAGGAGCCGCGACCGCGTGGTCACACGGCCGCAACCTCGAAGCCCATTGTAAGGAGGAAGCCATCATGAAGCCCACGCTTTTACGGGCGCCTTTGAGGCGCTCCCAAACCAAGCCCCCGGCTCTGCCGGGAGTATTTGACCCTAACTACTACTGTCACCTAGGCAGAGCGTTGGGGGCTCCCACGTAGCTTTAGCCCGTCACACTACTAGTACGCGCTGGTAATTCTCGCTTCGATCGAGCCAGAACGACTCTTTGGTGAAACGGTTGAACAGTTCAGTAGGAAGAATGCTTTTTCGCCTGCGCACGGCAACTCGTCCTCTCACCGTGTGAAGGCCGGGCAAGCCGAGCAGGGTATCGAATTCATTGGCGTCGTACTTTACGTGCCGGAAGTCGTGATCGAACCAACGCGCTCGCAAAAACTTGTACACCGCACACATGGCTGCACGTGGATCGCTAACGAGGCTTTCGTACCTGAGCAACATCAGATGTTCGCGCGAATAGTGACCGTAGAACGCGTCTTTCGTTGCTTGAAGTGCGAATCCGACCATTCCGCCCGCGTCAACTAGGGAATTCGTGCGAGAATATACCGTACCATTGGGATTAAAATTAAGTATTTTGTTTGTACTGAGCGTATGCCTAATAAACAAGCGTTCCAAGCTATCAAGTATCCATGGCACTTCTCTAACCCACGCAATAACCTTTACGTCCGGGAACAGAGTCGTCAATAGCGCCATTTTGCTGCACCAAATCCTACTAGTGTCGAATACAGCGGTAGACATTGGCATGTCGCCGTAAAAATTTCGAAATAACCCGAGGAGTATTCGACGACGTTGCGTATCGGTAACCGTTACGGAAAAGTCGTTCTTGCCGCTTATCTCGACGATAACTTTTGCTACAATATAACCTAATGGTCTGCTCATTCCTGCGTGAAAATGCGGATTTTGATTTAGAACTTATCCGTAAATAGTAATGTACACTGCTGTTCCATCCTCGCAAGTGCGCGTTGCGGAGCAATGGGATGGCCAAGACGGCAGCGTGGGAAGTGTCGGACGCTTTTTGGCAACGCGTCGAGCCGCTGATTCCAAAACCGGCGCCGCGGCCGGCTCATCAGAAGTTCGTACGCCGGCCTGGCGGAGGTCGCAAACCCAAGGATGCTCGGCTGGTTTTTGCAGGTATCGCCTACGTGTTGCGGACGGGCTGCCAGTGGAAGGCGTTGCCGGCCGAGCGGTTCGGGAGCGCGAGCGCCATCCACAAGCGTTTTCTCGAATGGCAGCAAGCCGGTGTATTTGAGGCGCTGTGGAAGGCCGGATTGGCCGAGTACGACGATATGGAGGGGATTGGCAAAGCATCGATGGCGCCATGATGAAAGCCCCGATGGCCCAAGGATCGGTGGGGCGTAACCCCACGGATCGGGGAAAAAATGGAAGCAAGCGGCATCTGCTGGTGGACGGTCGTGGCGTCCCGCTATCGCTCATCGTGACCGGGGCGCACCGACATGACGTGAGCCAGTTGGATGCCGTACTGGACACGATCGTGGTGACTCGGCCGACACCGCCGCTACGAAGGAGCAAACACCTGTGCGCGGGTGCCGGCTACACGGGGGCGCCTGCGCGAGCGAGCATCGAGCGCCATGACTACATTCCCCACGTCGTCGGACGAAGCCAAGAAGCGCAAGCCAAGCGGCGTGATCCCCGCAAGCAAGCACGACGCTGGGTGGTGAAGGTCGCTCACAGCTGGTTCAACCGCTTCCGGAAACTGTTGGTGCGTTACGAAAAACTCGAGCGCAGCTTTCTTGGACTCAATCATCTCGCCGGAGCGATCATCGCCTTCCGAAAGGTTCCGTTGGCCGTAAACATTATTTACGGATAAGTTCTTAATGCAACCGCGACGCCACCCCGCGAGCGTGGCCCGAATCATCACTTATTTGTCGACGAGTTCGCCCGCAGGGGCAGCAGAAGTGCGCCCATTTCGCCAAAACGGGCCTCCATCGGACGTTGTGGTACGCGCAGCACACGCGCACTCCGCCAAGCAATCGCTGTTTAGCCGGACAAGAGCGCCTCTGCACCCTGCGCACGCAAGCGTCGCGCGACTTCGGCACCCAGCGCGGCCGCGTCACGGCCCTCGGCCTCGGCGCGCAGCAGCTGCCCGGTGGTGGCATCGCCCAACAGGCCACGCAGGTGCAGGGTGTCATCAGCGTGCACTTCGCACCACGCGCCGAGCGGCATGGTGCAGTCGCCGCCGAGTTCGGCGTTGAGCGCGCGTTCGGCAGCCACCTGGCGCCGCGTGGCGGCATCGTCCAGCACCCGGACGACCTCGCGCGCGTGCGCATCGGCCACGCGCGTTTCCACCGCGATCGCCGCCTGGCCGGGCGCCGGGAGCCACGCTGGCGGCGTCAGGCGGGCGCGCAGGCGCGCGCCCAGCCCCAGCCGCACCAGGCCCGCGACCGCCAGGATGATGGCGGCGTAATCGCCGCGATCGAGCTTGGCGAGCCGCGTGCCGACGTTGCCACGCAGGTCGGTCACCGCGAGATCGGGGCGCGCCGCACGCAACTGCGCCGTGCGCCGCAGCGACGAGGTTCCGACGCGCGCGCCCGCAGGCAGATCCGCCAGCGTGGCAAAGTCGTTGCTGACGAACGCGTCGGCGCAGTCGGCACGTGCAAGGATCGCCGAAAGTTCGAAGCGCGCATCCAGGCGTGCGGGCACGTCCTTCAGCGAATGCACCGCGATGTCGGCGCGGCCAGCGGCCAGCGCGATCTCGAGCTCCTTGAGGAACAGGCCCTTGCCGCCCAGCGTCGCCAGCGAACGGTCGAGCACCTCATCGCCACGCGTCGACAGCGGCACCAGCTCGACCGCAAGGCCGGGATGCGCCGCGCGCAGGCACGTGGCCACGTGTTCGGCCTGCCACAGGGCGAGCTGGCTTTTGCGGGTGGCGATGCGAAGCGGTGGAGCAGCCATGACGATGCGGTCCTCGGACAACCTCGTATTGTCGCACCGGGCGACCCCGTGCGCTTGACGATCAGGCTTCGGCGCCGCGCAGGGCCCGCACCGCGGCTTCCATTTCCACGGCGCTGCTCGCTGGCGCGATCGGCGCGCCGACCGCAAGCTCGACGTGCGCGCGGAGACGGCGTGGCAGGCGCGCGCGCCCGAGCGTGGAATTGCGCCGATTCCGCATGCTGTGCCACAGGCCGCGCAAGGCCAGCGGGATCACCGGCACCGGTCGCCGCGCGAGGATCTTCTCGACGCCGGGCCGGAAGCGCTGCATGGCGCCATCCGGCGTCAGGCCGCCCTCGGGAAACACGCACACCAGCTCGCCCGCGGCCAGCGCCGCGTCGATGGCGTCGAGGGCGCGCGCCAGCAGCTTCGGGTGCCCCTTGCCGCCCGCGATCGGGATCGCCTTGGCGACGCGAAACACGAAGCCCAGCACGGGCACGCGGAAGACCCTCCAGTCGATCACGAACCGCACCGGGCGCCTCAAGCTGCCCATGATGACGAGCGCGTCCATGAAGCCCACGTGGTTGCACACCAGCAGCGCGGGGCCGGCGTCGGGCACGCGCGCGAGGCCGTCGGTGCGTACGCGATACAGCACGCCGATCAGCAGCCAGTCCACGAACCGCATCAGGAATTCGGGCACCAGCCAAAAGATGAGCAGCGCGACCGCGGCATTGAGGATCGCCGTCGCCAGGAACACCTGCGGAATCGTGAGCCCGGCCGCGAGCAGGGCGATGCCGAAACCCGCCGCGACGACCAGGAAGATCGCGTTGATGATGTTGTTGCCGGCGATCACGCGCGACAGTTCGGCCTGCGGCGTGCGGCTTTGCACCAGGGCGAACAGCGGCACGATGAAGAAGCCCGCGAAGAGGCCGATGAGCGCCAGGTCCACCGCGATCCACGCGTTGCCTCGCCGCCCGAGGAACGCCAGCCAGTCGAGCCCGGCATACCCGGTCACGGCGTGGCGCGCAACGTACAACAGCACGCCGAACACGGTCATGCCGAACGCACCCAGCGGCACCAGGCCGATCTCCACCTGGTGGCCCGAAAGCCGCTCGCACAGCAGCGAGCCGATGCCGACCCCGATCGAGAACAGCGCCAGCACCAGGACCTCGACGCTGGCGCCGCCGCCCAGATACAGCCGCGTGTAGTTCGGCAGCTGCGCGGTCACCACGCCGCCGAAAAACCAGAACCACGAGATCCCGAGAACCGCGTTGAACACCGCGCGACGCCGCGCCGTGAGCTTCAGCACCCGTACGCTCTCGGCGACCGGATTCCAGTTGAGCTTCAAATCCGGCGCCGCGGCCGGCACGCGCGGAATCGCCAGGCTCAACGCGAACCCCGCAAGCGCCACGACGCCGATCAGGAGCGTCGCCGCCAGCCAGCCGTAGCGCGATGCCATCGCGGCGCCGCCCGCGATCATCCCGATCAGGATCGCGAGGTCGGTGCCGGTCTCGACGAGGCCATTGCCGCCCACGAGCTCGCGTGGCTTCAGCACCTGCGGCAGGATCGCGTACTTGATCGGGCCGAACACCGTCGACAGCACGCCCATCAGGAACAGCACGATAAAGAGCAGCAGCGGACTGCGCGCCCAGAAACCCCACGCCGCGAGCGCCATCGCCGCGATCTCGAGCAACCGCACCCAGCGGATCAGCATCTGCTTCTCGTACTTTTCGGCGAGTTGACCCGCGCTCGCGGAAAACAGGAAGAACGGCAGGATGAACAGTGCCGGCGCCAGGTTGGAATACGTCCCGATCGTCGCTGTCGACAGCCCCAGTTGAAAGCCGACCAGCACGATCGTCGCGTTGCGGAACGCGTTGTCGTTGAACGCTGCCAGGGCCTGCACCGCGAAGAACGGCGCGAAGCGGCGGCGGCCCAGCAGGCGGAACTGGTTCACGGCGTCCCCTCTCGTCCCGGTCGGGACGCGCCATTGTGGCCGCAATGCGCGACCGACAGGTGCAACCCGACCAAGCGCCACGCCGAACGCGAACGACCCTTCGCGACGGGGTGGGGCCGCCGCGGTCGTCGCCGCAACGAACCGCAAGCCGATCAGCCCGACGCCAACCCGTGGTGTCCGATGTCGTGGCGATAGAAACCGCCATCGAAATGGAGGTGCTCGAGCGCGGCATACGCCCGCGCGCGCGCCTGCGGCAGGCCATCGCCCAGCGCGCACGCGCAGAGCACGCGTCCACCCGCCGTGACTACGCGACCAACGCCGTCGAGCCGGGTGCCGGCGTGGAACACCTTGACGTCGGCGCCGGGATCGCGATCGAACCCGGTGATCACGTCCCCTTTGCGCGGACGGGCGGGATAGCCCTGGGCCGCCAGCACCACGCCCAGCGACGCGCGTGGATCCCAATCGATTTCACAGCGATCGAGCGAACCCTCCAGCGCCGCATCGACCAGCGTCGCGAAGTCGGAGCGCAGGCGCTGCAGGATCGGCTGGCATTCCGGATCGCCAAAGCGCACGTTGAATTCGATGACCTTGGGCTCGCCCGACCGGCCGATCATGAGGCCCGCGTACAGGAATCCCGTGAACGGCGCGCCGTCGGCCGCCATGCCGGCCAGCGTCGGCTCGATGATCTCGGCGCGGATGCGGTGCTCGACTTCAGGCGTGACCACCGGCGCCGGCGAATAGGCACCCATGCCGCCGGTGTTGGGACCGGTATCGCCATCGCCGACACGCTTGTGGTCCTGACTGGACGCCATCGAGACGTAGTGGCGGCCGTCGGCCATGACGATGTAGCTCGCTTCCTCGCCCTCGAGACAGTCCTCGACCACCACGCGCGCGGAAGCGGCACCAAACGCGTGCGCCTGCAGCATTTCGGCCAGCGCCTGTTCGGCCTCCGCCAGGGTCTGCGCCACCACCACGCCCTTGCCAGCGGCGAGGCCATCGGCCTTGATGACGATGGGTGCCCCGTGCGTGCGCACGTAGGCGAGCGCCGGCGCCAGTGCGGTGAAGACCGCATAGCGCGCGGTCGGAACGTGCTGGCGCGCGAGGAAATCCTTGGTGAAGGCCTTGGAGCCTTCCAGCCGCGCGGCGGCCGCGGTCGGCCCGAGGATGCGCAAGCCCGCGGCACGGAAGCGATCGACGATGCCCGCCACCAGCGGCGCTTCCGGGCCGACGACGGTGAACGCAACGCCTTCATCCTGCGCAAGCGCCAGCAATCCATCCAGGTCGGACACCGGGACCTCCGCGTTGCGTACGCGCGGCTCGCGTGCGGTACCGGCGTTGCCGGGCGCGACGATGACCTCGTCCACGCGCGGCGATTGCGCAAGCTTCCAGGCCAGCGCATGCTCGCGCCCACCCGAACCGATGACCAGTGCTTTCATGGCGTACGTGTTTCGCGGGGAATTCGCGATTCTAGCGAACCCCGACCCGGAAACCGATGCGGGATTGCTCCGCGCGCGGCGTCCACGCGGGCAACGCCGACGGGGCCGTCGGCCGAGACGCCAAATCCACCCCGTGACAATCGTTGGCGCCGTTGTCACGTTGCCCTGGCGGTTGGCTCCGGGAAAGACAACGCACACACGCCGCGGCACGACCTCGACGGTCAGGGCGAGGAAGCGCCTTCGGGCGTCAGCCCCATCTGGCACGTGCTGAGCCTGCAGAACGGGCCGCGGTTCGTACGCGGCGAGCTACGACGTGCCGGACGGTCCGAGGATCGTCGGCACCTACAGCCACCAGTTCGATTCGCTGACCAAGGATGAAAGGTTCCGCACCGGCCCGCACACGCCGGCCAGTGTGGGCATCGGGCAGCTCGGCCGCGCAGGTGGTTGCGCTGGTCCGTCAGGTCCGCGGCCCGGCCGCGCGGCGCAGCCGGTCACACAGGGCGGCGCCGAGTCCTTCCGGATCCGGCAGGCTGGCGAGGATGACGTCACAGCCCTGCTGATCGAACGCGCGCAGGAACCGGTACAGCGAGGTCGCGTAGTCTTCGAGTGCCGCGGGCACCACCACCGGGACAATGCGCCGCTCGGCGGACAACTCGGGCGGAACGGGCCCCGTCGGCAGCAACACGCCAACGCGCTGCCCGGTCTTCGCCGACGCCACGGCCCGCGCGACCAGCGCTCCGGGTTCGATGAGCACCACGCGCGCATCGGGTGAGTAATGCAAAGGATGCTGACCGGGCACGCGCACATCGCCATCACCCGTGGCCAGGGGCTGGCCCAGCACCGCCGCGATCCGCTCCGCCGGGGTGCCGCCCGGGCGCAGCAGCCTGGCCATCCCATGGCGCAGGTCGACGATCGTCGACTCCACCCCGACGCGGCACGGTCCGCCATCGAGGATGAGATCCACGGCGTCGCCCAGCTCCGCGCGCACGTCGTCGGCGCTGGTCGGGCTCAGATGGGTGAAACGATTCGCCGAGGGCGCAACCACCGGCCGCCCGAACGCGCGGATGAGCCGCAGCGTCAGCGCATGCGCGGGGACGCGTACCGCGACGCTGTCCTGGCCGCCGGTCACCGCCGGCAAAACGTCCGGATGGCGATCGAGCACCAGCGTCAGGGGCCCCGGCCAGAACGTCCGCGCCAGCAGGCGGGCAGACTCCGGAATGTTGATGGCCCAGCCATCGAGCCAGTCCGGCGCGCCAAGATGCACGATCAACGGATGGCTGGTCGGCCGCTGCTTGGCGGCGAATATCCTCGCCACGGCCCGCGCATTGGCGGCGTCGGCCGCGAGGCCATAGACGGTTTCGGTGGGGATGGCCACCACGCCGCCGGCCGCGAGCAGGCCGACGCAGCGATCGATGTCGGGCGCGTCGTTCATGGCGTGAACGCCTGCACTGGAACACCCGTTCGTACCCGGCTTCGGACGCCGCGCGTCGACGGCGCCGCGCGCCACGCGGCCGCGGGCGGTCCACCGGCTTGCGCGTGCCCGTTCACGCCGCCCTGAAGGCTTCGAGCAGCGCGGCCCGCGGCAGCTTGCCGGTCTCGCTGCGTGGCAACGCGTCGACCCGCTTCAGGGGCCGCGGCAGGAACACCGGGTCGATCCCGCGGCGCAGGGCCTCGACGATCTCGGTCGGGTCGATCCCTGGCGCCACCACCAGCGCCGCGATGCGCCGCACGCCGACCGCGTCGACCTCGTCGAGCTGGAACACGGCGCCGTCCCGCACGCCCGGAATCGCCAGGAGCTTGTGCGTGAGATCACCGAGCGAGGCGCGCTTGCCGGCGATCTCCAGCAGGTCCGTGTTGCGGCCACGCAGCCGAAAACGGCCGTCCGCCAGCACTTCGACGATGTCGGCCAGCACCACCGGTTCGGCAAGCTGCGGCGCTTCGATGCGGGTGCCGTCGGGCTGCGGGTGCAGGGTCACGCCCGCATAGGGCGTCCACGCCTCGCCGCGCGCGCTGCGCCGGTGCGCGATGACGCAGGTCTCGGTCGAACCGAACACTTCCTGCACGGGCGCGCCAAACCGGGCTTCGGCCGCCTGCGCAAGGTCGGGCGCCAACGGCGCCGTCGCCGAAGTGATGCCCGCGCAGCACGGCAGGGCCTGGCCCGAATCGACGAGCGCACGCAGGTGCACCGGCGTCGTCACCAGGATGCGCGGTTCGGGGACGCGCGCAAGCTCGGCAGCCACGTCGGCCGGGAAGAACGGGCGTTCGGCGGCGGCCGCGGCAAAGCCGAAGAGCGGCAACAGCACCGAGGTTTCGAGTCCATACATGTGCTGCGGCGGCACGGTGGCGACCACGTGATAGTCACCACCCGCGAGCTCGCGCAGCACGGCGTCGTTGTGCGCGCTGGAAATGGCGAGCCTGTCCAGGCGCTTGACGTTGGCCTTCGGGGCACCCGTCGAACCCGAGGTGTAGGCCACGGCCGCGACCGCTTCCGGATCGACGGTCGGCACCGGCGCGCACGCCACGGTCGGTGCCGCCGGCTGAAAGCGCAGATACCTTGGAGGTGCGGGCGTGAGCTCCGTGTCGCCCAGGGAGTAGCCCGCGGGATGCGCGGCCAACACGGCCGCCACCGCCTCCGGCGCCCGCGAGGGTGGCAGCAGGTTGACCTGATCGCGCACCAGCAGCGCGGCGAACGCGACCAGAAACGCATAGCGGTCCTCACAGAGATTGACCGCGGCGCGCGCGGCGGGCAGCCGCGCCGCCAATGCTGCCACGTCGGCGAGGAACGCCGCGACGCTCACGGGTCGCCCTGCCCGCCACGCACACGTTCGCATTGGCGCCGACGCGGCCAGCAACGCCCGGCGCGCCGCGCATCGCGCGCGATCCGCAGATTGCTGCATGTCCGACCCCGGATGCGACATTCAGGCGCCGATGACCGCGCCACCCGGGCGCGGCCGCGATACGGTGGTCGGGGTCGATTCGACTCGAAATACTCGCACGCTTCAGACCTCGAACGGTGGGGTATCGGCGGCCGACGCCGCGGCAGGGCGCTTGCGCGCGGCTTTCTTCGGTGTCGCCCGCGTGCTGGCCGACTTGCGCGCGGCCGCACGCTTCGCCGGTCCCTTGGCGGTTGCCTTCTTGGTCGCGGCTTTTTTGACCGGCGCCCTTTTCACCGCCGCCTTCTTGGCTGCCGCCTTCTTGAAAGCCCCCCGTCCGCGCCGCACCGGCGCCGCTTCCAGCAGCGCCTTGCATTCGTCGTGCGTCAGCGATTTCGGCTCACGGTCCTTCGGCATGCGGGCGTTCTTCTCGCCGTCGGTGATGTAGGGGCCGTAGCGGCCGTTCAGCACCTGTACGCCATCGCCAAAATCGGTGATGACGCGATTGGCGAGAAAGGTTTCCTTCTCGTGGATGAGCTCGCGCGCGCGCTCCAGCGTAATGGTGTAGGCGTTGTCCTCACCCTTGATCGACGCGTACAGCTTGCCCTTCTTGACGAAGGGTCCGAAGCGGCCCATGCCGGCACTGATCGCCTCGCCATCGGCATCGGTACCGAGATCGCGCGGGAGCTTGAAGAGCTCCAGCGCCTGTTCCAGCGTGATGGTATGCATGCTCTGGCCGGGCAGCAGGGACGCGAACTTCAGCTTCTCGTCGTCCTTGTCCTTGTCGCCCAGCGCCGCGTACGGCCCATAGCGGCCCAGGCGCACCGACACCGGCTTGCCGCTGACGGGATCGGTACCCAGCAGGCGCGCGCCGGTGGCTTCGCTGCGATCGACCGATTCCAGCTTGTCGTCGACCAGCGCCTTGAACGGTTTCCAGAACTCGGCCATCAGCGGCCGCCATTCCTCTTCGCCGCGGCTGACCGCGTCGAGCTCGTCCTCCATTCGCGCGGTGAAGTCGTAATCGACGTAGCGCATGAAGTGCGCGGTCAGGAACTTGGCCACCGCGCGGCCGACGTCGGTCGGCTTGAAGCGGCGCGCATCGAGGATGACGTAGGCGCGCGCCAGCAGCGTCTGGATGATGCTGGCGTAGGTCGACGGCCGGCCGATGCCGTATTCCTCCAGCGCCTTCACGAGGCTCGCCTCGGAATAGCGCGGCGGCGGTTCGGTGAAGTGCTGGTCGGTCACGACGTCGGCCAGCGGCACCTTCTCGCCCACCTTCAGCGCCGGCAGCTTGCGCGCCTCCTCGTCCTCGTCGGCCTTGGCGTCGCGGCCTTCTTCGTACACCGCGAGGAATCCCGGATCGACCACCGTGGTGCCGGTCGCACGGAACGCCGCATCGGTGCCGCAGGGGAATTCCACCGACACCGTGTTGAGCGTGGCGGGCTTCATCTGGCAAGCGACGGCGCGCTTCCACACCAGTTCGTACAGCCGCAGCTGGTCCGGCGTCAGGAACGCCGCCACCGATCTCGGGGTGCGCATCGCCGACGTCGGGCGGATCGCCTCGTGGGCCTCCTGCGCATTCTTGGACTTGGTCTTGTAGACCATGGGCTGCGGTGGCAGGAACGCGTTGCCGAACTCGCGCCCGATCGCACTACGCAACTCCGCGACCGCCTCCTCGGAGAGGTGCGTCGAGTCGGTACGCATGTAGGTGATGAGGCCGACGTTGCCTTCGCCGCCCAGCGCCACGCCCTCGTACAGGCCCTGCGCGATGCGCATGGTGCGACTGGTGGCCATCCCAAGCTTGCGCGCGGCTTCCTGCTGCAGCGTCGACGTCGTGAACGGCGCGGCCGGCCGGCGCTGGCGCTGTTTGGACTGGATGTCGCCCACGAGCAGCGCGCCGCCGGCGGCCGCCAGCAACGCGTCGCGCGCCGCGTTCGCGGCGGTGGCATTGGTGAGGTCGAACTGCTCGAACTTCTTGCCGTTGAGTTTCACCAGGCGGGCACCGAACGCACCGTCCCGGTGGGCGAGCTTCGCCTCGACCGTCCAGTATTCGCGCGGTTTGAAGGCTTCGATCTCCTCCTCGCGCTCGACGATCATGCGCAACGCCGGCGACTGCACGCGTCCGGCGGAAAGTCCGCGCTGCACCTTGCGCCACAGCACCGGCGACAGATTGAAGCCGACCAGGTAATCCAGCGCGCGGCGCGCCTGCTGGGCGTCGATCAGGTCGTACGACAGTTCGCGCGGATGCGCCACCGCGGCCTTGATCGCGCGCGGCGTGATTTCGCTGAACACCACGCGATGGGTTTCCTTGTTCTTCAAGAGCCCGCGCTGTTTCAGGATTTCGCTGATGTGCCAGCTGATCGCCTCGCCCTCGCGGTCGAGGTCGGTTGCGAGATAGATGGCGTCGGCAACCTTGGCGGCCTTGGCGATGTCTTCGACGTGCTTGATATTCTTGTCGATCAGCTGGTAGTCCATCGCGAAGTCGTGATCCACATCCACCGCGCCTTCCTTGGGCACGAGATCACGCACGTGGCCGTAGGACGCCAGCACCTTGAAGTCGGCGCCAAGGTACTTGTTGATCGTCTTGGCCTTGGCAGGCGATTCGACGATGAGGAGGTTTTTGGCCATGAATTGGACTTTGTGAAGGAGAGAAACCCGCGTCGCACGTGCCCGGCACGAACCATTACGGCAGCCCGGCTTGGCGCTGCCGTGCCGGAAATTGCGCCGGCGGCACCTGCGCCCCTATATATAGTGAACACACGCCCAACCCAAGTCTGTCAAGCGCCAGACGGCACGATCCGCTGCCAACGGCCGTTCACCGCGGGCGCCACGCGGCCTTCCAGTTCGAGCAACAGCAGCATCGAAGACACCGCGGCCGGGGCCAGCTGCGTGGCCTCGACCAGCGCGTCGAGCGCCATCGGCGCATCACCAAGCGCCGCAAGAAGTTTCGCGTAATCAGGATCTTGCTCGTGAACTGACAATTCGGCGGCCAACCGTGCCGGCGCTGCGTCCGGAGCCAACCGAGCCTCGAGGTCGGCGCCCAGCGCCCGCGCGGCCGGCGTCAGCGCCTCGATGACTTCCTGCGCAGTCTCGACCAGGCGCGCACCCTCGCGAATCAACCGGTGGCAACCCTTGGCTAGTGGATTGTGGATGGAACCCGGCAGCGCAAACACCTCCCGCCCGGCTTCGGCGGCCAGCCGCGCGGTGATGAGCGACCCCGACTGCAGCCCCGCTTCGATGACCAAGGTGCCCAGCGCCAGCCCCGCGATCAGCCGGTTGCGGCGCGGGAAATGACCTGGTCGCGCCTCGGTGCCCAACGGGAATTCGCTGACGATCGCTCCATGATCGGCGACGCTTCGCGCAAGTTGTTGGTGCTTGCGTGGATAAACCACGTCGGCGCCGGTCCCGACCACGGCCACCGTGGCGCCGCCGCACTCCAACGCCGCCGCATGCGCCGCGCCGTCGATGCCGTCGGCCAGACCGCTGGTGATGACCAGTCCCGTCCGCGCCAGCACGCGGGCGAAATCGCGCGCCGTGGCCAGCCCTTGGGCCGTCGCGCTGCGCGCGCCCACGATGGCGACCTGCGGCGCCAGCAGGTGCGCGGGCTCCCCGACGACGAACAGGGCTGCCGGTGGCTGCGCGACGGCCTCGAGCTGCGGTGGAAAATCGGCCTCGTCGAACCGCAGCAGGCGGTGTGCCGGAGCCTCGAGCCAAGCCTGATCGGCGTCCAGCAGCGCCGCGTCGGGCCGCTCGATCCACACCCGCGCGGCTTCACCCACGCCGGCCTCGGGCGCCAGCAGGCGAATGCCGCGGCAGACATCGAGCGCAGAGCCTTGGCGCGCCAGCAGCGCGCGCAGCGTCGCGCCACCCACGCCGGGAGCACGCAACAGGGTCAGCCACGCACGGAGTTCGTCGGCCTGCATCGCACCAGTTTAAGGGCATGGGTCGCAAAAACGGCGCGGTCATGGGACCGCGCCGTCGTGTAGGTGCCCGCCCGCAACCGACCCGTCAGGGCGCTTGGAGGGTGTCGCCAACCTGGATCGGACGAATGCCGTCCATCATCAGGCCGTAGCTCACGTGCGCGAACGTGCGGAACACCAGGACGTGACCCACGTACTCGCTGGGCAGCTTGACCTTCGGCCCGAACATCCGGCGATCGGTACTCCCCTTGACCAGATCGGTCACGGTGTCGCCCGGCTGATAGACGGCAAACGTGGTGCCGTTGTCGACGCCCTCGCTGCTGCCGACGTTGAGCGCGACGACGTCGTTGGGCCCTTCGACCGAAATCCCGTCGTAATTGTTGGCCAGCGCCAGCACGTAGGCATTGACGGGGGCGGTCGCCGGCGGATGCGGGTAGTAGGTGAAGTCGTACGGCGTATCGTCGACCGGCATCAGGCGGTCGCCGGCGCGTACCTCCATGTCCGAATTGGTCAGAAGCAGGGTCGCCGGGTCGCCGGCCCTCAGTACCTGCGCGGTGCCGATCACGCGCACCTCGGTGCCGATCTCGGTGCCGCGGCCGAAGTGCCCGTCATTGCGCAAGTTCTCCTGCCACGGCCCCGGCACGAGGTCGACATTGTCGCTGACCAGGTGCGCGACGTCGCGCGGCGCGCTCTTGAACTGGCGAAACACGTGGCTCGGGCGGACCACCGCGAACCGTTCGCCCACGGTGGCCGACTTGAGATCCCGCACGTAGATGTTCATGCCTTCGACCGCGCGCGGGTCGTTTTCCTCGACCCCCACCACGTAGGGCGTACGCGCGAGCTCGGCCGCGGTGGTGACGCGGAAGTCCTTGAGGAATGGCTTGATCGCCGACAGCGGCACCGTCGGGATCGGGTTTTGCTCGACCGTGGCGCGCTGCGCAACGTGCAGGCGCCCGTTGACGTCCAGGTTCAGCACGTCGCCCGGATAGATGCGATGCGGGTTGTAGACTTGCTGGTTGACGTCCCAGATTTCGGGCCACAGCCACGGCTTCTGCAGGAAACGCGCGGCGATGCCCCACAACGTATCGCCCTTTTTCACCACGTAGGTGTCGGGATGGCCGGCGCGCAGCGGCGCGGTGGCCGCGTACGCGGCAAACGTGATCAACAACCCCGCCAGAAGCGCAAGCGCTTTCTTAAACATGACCGGCAATCCCCCGATCCCCCAAGCAATTCGAGCCGAGTGTACCGGAATCGCCCCTCGCGGCAAGCAGATTATTCACAATTGCGAAACATTTCGCATTTGGACGGTTCCGGCCCGCCCGGACGGCCCGCACGGCACTTGGAACCGGCCTCCCGCACCCGCATTTCCAGTACGCTAATCAGCCCTCACGCGGCAGCGCAGTTCGCCTCCATGGCCAAGCTCGACATCCTCGAATTTCCCGACCCGCGCCTGCGCCTCAAGGCGCATCGGGTCGATACGTTCGACGCCAGCGTGCAGAAGCTCGCCGCCGACATGCTGGAAACCATGTACGCGGCGCCGGGCATCGGCCTCGCGGCAACCCAGGTCAACGAATCAAAGCGCCTGCTGGTCATCGACGTTTCCGAAAACCACGACGACCCGAAGGTGCTGGTCAACCCCGAGCTCATCGCCACGCGCGGCACGGAAGTCTGCCAGGAAGGCTGCCTGTCGTTTCCGGGCATCTACGCCGATGTCGAGCGGCGCGACTGGGTGCACGTCAAGGCGCAGGACGTGACCGGCAAGCCCTTCGAGATCGAAACCGACGGCCTGCTCGCGGTGTGCATCCAGCACGAGATGGATCATCTGATCGGCAAGGTATTCGTCGATTATCTTTCGCCGCTGAAGCGCACCCTGCTGCTGCGCAAGCTGGAAAAGCAGCGCCGCCACGCCGGCTGACGTCGCCGTGGAGTCTGCACCGTTGAGGCTCGTGTTTGCCGGCACCCCGGATTTCGCGGTGCCGGGCCTCGCTGCGTGCCGTGCCGCCGGCGCCAAAGTGGTTGCGATCTACACCCAGCCCGACCGTCCCGCGGGGCGCGGACGCCGGCTCACGGCGAGTCCCGTCAAGCAGGCCGCGCTCGCGGCCGGCATTCCTGTCGAACAACCGTCGTCGCTCAAGGACGTCGCGACCTGGCAACGCCTGCGCGATTACGCGCCTGACCTCATCGTCGTCATCGCCTACGGATTGATCCTGCCGCGCGCGGTGCTGGCGCTGCCGCGCCTGGGCTGCTGGAACGTGCACGCCTCGCTGCTGCCGCGCTGGCGCGGCGCGGCGCCGGTCCAGCGCGCGCTCCTCGCGGGCGATGCCGAAACCGGCGTGTGCCTCATGCAGATGGAAGCCGGCCTCGATACCGGTCCGGTACTGTTGTCGGCACGCGCCTCCATCCGTGGCGACGACACCGGCGGCTCGTTGCACGATCGGTTGGCCGAGCTGGGCGCCGACGTGCTGGGTCAAGGCTTGGCGCAGGTCATGCGCGGCGGGTCGCTCGCGGCAGTGCCGCAGACCGCCAGCGGCGCGACCTACGCGCACAAGCTCGACAAGCATGAAGCGCGGCTCGATTTCACCCAAGGCGCGCGGGAGCTGGAGCTCAAGGTCCGCGCGTTCAACCCGTGGCCCGTGGCCGAGGCCGATCTCGCCGGCGAGCGCGTGCGCGTGTGGGCAGCGAACGCGATACCGGCGCCCGATAACACCCCGCGTGCCGAGCCAGGTGAAGTGGTCGCAGCGTCGAAAGCCGGCATCGACCTTGCCTGCCGCGACGGCGTGCTGCGCACCACGACACTGCAGCGCGCAGGCGGCCGCGCCATCAGCGCCACCGATTACCTCAACGCGCGGCCGGACCTGCGGCGATGATCGGCGAGGCACCGCACACGCCGCGCCGACCGGACGACAAGCGCAAGGGCGATCGCCACGTTCCACGGTCTCTTCCGTCCGGGCCGGCAAAGGACGTCGGGGCGAGCGGGCACGGCACGCACGCGCCGGACACGCGCGCGCTTGCGGCCGAAGTGCTGGCGGCGGTGGCGCTCGGCGGCAATTCGTTGCGCGAACGCCTGCAACCGGCGCAGGCACGGTTGCCCGACGTGCGCGATCGCGCGCTGTTGACCGCCCTCGCCAACGAGGGCGCACGCTGGTGGTTGCGCTTCGACCAGGCACTGGACGATCTGTTGCAACGACCGCTGCGCCAGCGGGAGCCCGCGCTGCACGCGCTGCTGGTGCTGGGTCTGGTGCAGCTCGAGATCCTGCACCTGCCGCCGCACGCGGCGGTCGCGGCCACCGTCGACGCGACGCGCGCGCTCAAGCGCGACGGGTTAGCGAAGCTCGCCAACGCGGTGCTGCGCCGCTGGCTGCGCGAACGCGATGCGCTCAACATCCGCCTCGATCGGGAAGCCACCACGCGCACGGCACACCCGCGCTGGCTGGTCGACCGCCTGGCCCACGACTGGCCGGAGGGCGTGGACGGTTTGCTGGCCGCCAACAACGTGCCGACGCCGCCGATGCTCCGCGTCAACCGGCGCCGCGGCACCCGTGAAGCGCTGCTGGCCGCGCTCGTCCAGGCGGGCCAACCGGCAACCCTCCACGCGTTCCTCGCCGACGCCGTGATGCTGCCGGCGCACATCGATATCACCCACCTGCCCGGCTTCAGCGCGGGCGATTTCTCGGTGCAGGACGGCGCTGCCCAGATCGCCGTCGACCTGCTCGACCTCGTGGACGGCGCGCGCGTGCTCGACGCCTGCGCCGCGCCCGGCGGCAAGGCCTGCCACGCGCTGGAGCGCGCGCGGGTGCGGTTGACCGCGATCGACGCCGCTCCCGCGCGCGCGGCCACGATCCGCGGCAATCTCGCGCGCCTGGGCCTGGCGTGCGACGTGCGCGTCGCCGACGCCGGCAATCCGTCCACGTGGTGGGACGGCCAGCCATTCGACCGCATCCTGCTGGACGCGCCCTGTTCGGCGACCGGCGTGATCCGCCGCCATCCTGACATCAAGCTGCATCGGCGCGCCACCGACATCGCGCCACTGGCGCGAGGCCAGGCGCATTTGCTTGGCGCCTTGTGGCCGCTGCTTGCCCCTGGCGGGCGGCTGGTCTACGCGACGTGTTCGGTGCTGCGCGACGAAAACGAGCATGTGGTCCAGGCGTTCCTCGCCGCCGAACCCGCCGCACGGACGATCGCATTTACGCTGCCCGTCGGCCGCGCCGCCGGCGCGGGTTGGCAGATCCTGCCCGGCGAGGGCGGATTGGATGGAATGTTCTATACGGTGCTCGCCAAGCACGAGTGATCGCGTCGCCGTCAAGCCGCGGCTCAAGGACAAGACCAGCCGGGACGGCGGTCGATCAGCGCCCCAGCAAGCCCGCCCCTTGCAGCGCCGCGCGCAGCCCGGCCAGATCGCTCACGCTGTCTGCCTTGGCCCACCCGACGTGCTGCGCCACGATCGCGCCGTGGCGATACACGTGGAACGCGGGCGTGCCCCAATAAGCAACCTCGGGCCATTCCGCCTGCTGCCAGGCGATGTCGATCGGGAACGCCGGATGCGCCACGCCCCAGCGGCGGAACGTGGCGACATCGAGATTGCCGTCCTGCGGAGCGACCCAGATCGCATGCACGCGCAACACCTCGCGCAACTCTGCATCGCGCTCGATGTCGTGGATGGCGTAACCCGTGAACGCGCACAGCGGGTGGGAGACGACCACCACCTGCAGGTCGGGATCGAACGCCGCGTTGCGCAATTCCAGCGCATCGCCGTCGTGCGCCACGCGCAGGACGGCCCTGCCGCGCGGCGGGTCAGGACGCCGATCGCGCACGCGCGGCAACGGCCGCGGGCTCGCGGCGGGATGATCGCGCAGGAAGCCGCGCGCCTCATCCAGCGCGCGCGTCTGCACCATCATGGCGTAAAGGTGCGCCTGTTCGCGCGCCGTCACAGCTTGGCGGCCCGCGAGCAGTGCATAGTCCACGCGCAGGTCGGCAAGGTTCGCTTGGGTGCTGGTGTAAAACGTGGCCACGTACGCGGCATCGAACAGCAGTTTCAGGTCCGCGGTCCTCATCCGGCGCCGCTGGTTCGCACTCTGAAACGGTGCGATCTTCGCCGCGTAGGTCGCTGCCGCTTGGTCAGCGGCGCTCGTGGGCCCTCGGTACCAGTGGGTCTGCTCCGCCAGGAACGCCGCATAGGCCGTCTGGAGCGGAGTGGCATCGGCCGGCGGCGGTTGGGCCGCCACTGCCGCGGCGCCACCATCCAAAGCAAGCCCGCAATGCGCCAGGCACGGATCGCCATCGTCCATTCTCCCCGGATGAACAGCGCCACCGCGATCAACGGTTGCGTCACCACGCTACGGTGTACACGAAGGTGCGGTCAATCGGCGAAATCCGCGCAGGCCCGACGATCAGCGCCCAAACAGCCGCCGTGGCAGCAGCAGCTTCAACGCGCGCTCCAGGCTCTTGCGCCGCAGGCCCGGATGGCGGATGCCGCGCGCCAGCGGGCCCAGCCAGCGCCGCCGCGGCAGGTCCAGCACGGCCTCGCGCATCTCGGCTTCGAGTTCGTACATCGCAGCCAGTTCCAGGCCCAAACGCCGCCGCTCGGCGGGGAGATCCGAACGCGACGCGACGCAGCGCCGCTGGTCGGCCGCGATGTCGCGGTACATGGCAATCACGCGCCGGTGCCGGCGCTCGAAGCTTGCGTAGTCGCGGGCACTGCGATCGAACACCTTGTCGTTGAGGTTGCCGCCGTGCAGACGATAGGCGAGCAGCGATTCCGGCAGGCAGCGGCATTCGCCCAGCAGCACCGCGCGCAGCGTCAGCATGTTGTCCTCGACCGTGCCGACCAGCGGCGGCAGGTCCGCGACAAGCGCGCGCCGGAACGCCATCGACGCGCCCAGCACGGTCGCAAGCTTGCCGCGCCGCAGCAGCCAGCGTTGATCGACACTCGCCGGCAGCGCGCGCGTGCGCGGCGCCAGCAGCTTGCCCGCCACATCGACGTCGTCCACCGCCGAGCCCACGAGCTGCGCCGCCGGATGCGCCGTGAACGCCTCGACGAGGCGTGCCACGCGGTCGGGGTGGCTCACGTCATCGCCGCTGGCGCACACGATGAGATCGCCATGCGCCAGCGCCGCAAGTTCAGTGAGATGCGCGCACAACCCCAGGTTGCGCGCGGTGCCGCGAAGCGTGACCTTGCCTGTGGGCGCGCGACCCGCCAGCGCCGCACGCGCCGCTTCGAAGGTACCATCGCCCGAGGCATCATCCGAGACGATGACTTCGCACGGATACGTCTGCGCCAGCGCCGCAGCGATGGCCTCGGCGATGGTCGCGCGCATCCTGTACGCAATGACCAACAGCGTGACGGCCGGGGCGCCCGGCGCCGGCTCAAGATTCGGCATCGTGCGGGCCCCGCTGCAGCAGCCACAACCGCGCGAATTTTTCGCGCACGTAATCGGCTTCCATGCACGCAAACAGGAATCCGCGCCAGCCGTCGAGGAAGCCCGCGCGCAGCACATAACCACGCAGAAAACGCCAGCCGGGATGCGTGAGGAGATCGGCCAGCCGTGCGCGCCGGCCGCGCGCGTGCAGGTCGGCCGCCATCAGCGTGGCATAGCGGCGGTAGCGCGCGAGCTGATCGTCCAGCGAACGATACGCGCAGTGCTCGAGGTCGCCGGCGAGCATGCGCACCGCGCCGTCGACGCTGGCATGTTCATGGATCTCGCGATCGCCGCGCCACCCGCCACGCCGTCGGTCGAACAGGCGCAGCACGCGATCGGGATACGCGTTGCCGTGGCGCAGGAACGCGCCGAAGTATTCGGTCGCGCGCGCAAAGCGATAGCCCGCCGCGTCCGCAAAGCCGCCAGCGCGCGCGGCTGCGATGGCAGCGCGCAGCGCCGGCGTCACGCGCTCGTCGGCGTCCAGGCACAGCACCCAGTCGTGTCGCGCCTGCGCCACCGCGAAATCCTTCTGCGCGCGATAGCCCGCAAACGGGTGCTCGATGACGCGCGCGCCCCCCGCCGCGGCCAGCTCGCGCGTGGCATCGGTCGAACCCGAATCGACCACCACGATCTCGTCGCAGAACGCCAGCGACGCGAGGCAGGCCTCGATCCGATCCGCCTCGTTCAGCGTGATGATCACGGCCGCAAGGCCAGGTCGAGCGGACATTCCACGCACCTCGCCAGAACCGGCCAAGTGTAGTCGGCGCACCGCCGCGGCCGCGGGTGTTGGACAAGGCGCGACGTGCCGGCAAGAATCGGCGGCAGCCGTGCGGCCGCTTCGCATGTCGCCACTCCCATCGCCGCGCCCATGATCCGCGCCGTTTCCGCCCTCCACGCCTCCTTGCCCCGCCTGTCGCGCGACGAGCGCTGGCAGCTCGTCGCGGCCTTCGCGCTTGCGACGCTGCTGCTGGCGCTCGGCCTCGGCCTGCGCGATCCATGGCCTTCCGACGAGCCGCGCTTCGCGCTGGTCGCGCGGCAGATGGTGCAATCGGGCGCGTGGCTGTTCCCGCACCGCGGCATCGAGCTCTACGCCGACAAGCCACCGCTTTTCATGTGGCTGCAGGCGATCGCGTACGAGCTGACGCGCGGCTGGCGCGGCTGGTTCCTGCTGCCCTCGCTGCTCTCGGCGCTGGGCACGCTGGCGCTGACCTACGACCTGGCGCGACGCCTGTGGAGCCACCGCGCCGGCCTGTACGCCGTCATCGCCATGCTGTTCGCATTCCAGTTCATGTACCAGATGAAGCGGGCGCAGATCGACCCGCTCATCACGTTCTGGATCACGCTGGCCAACTGGGGCCTGCTCGTGCATTGCCTGCGCGGCCCCAACTGGCGCGCCTACGCGCTGGGGTGTGTCGCCGCCGGGCTCGGCGTCATCACCAAAGGTGTGGGCTTTCTCGCGCTCTTGATGCTGGTGCCCTACGCGTGGGCGTGTTTTCGCACGCCGGACCGGGTTGCGGCACCCGGTTGGCGCGATCCACGCTGGCTGCTCGGCATTCCGGCCTTTCTCGCGCCGATCCTTGCGTGGGGCCTTCCCATGCTGGTGGCCGCGCACCTCCACGGCACACCCGCCTACCACGCCTACGTGCACGACATCCTGTTCCACCAGACCGCGGGACGCTACGCGGGCACGTGGTCGCACCCGCAGCCGTGGTGGTACTTCATCGCGATCGTGCTGTTCAACTGGTTCCCGCTGTCGCTGCTGTACCCCGGCGCGGTGCCGCGCTGGTGGCGGGCGCTGCGCGAAGGCGAGCCGCGGGTGCTGTTGCCGCTCGCCTGGTCGGTAATGGTGATCGTATTCTTCAGCCTCGCCACCGGCAAACGCGACGTGTACATCCTGCCGGTGCTGCCGATGGTGGCGTTGTCGATGGCGCCGTGGATCGCAGACATCGCGCACACGCGCTGGCTGCGCGCGTGCGCCTTCGTGATCGGCCTCGCGGGCGGCCTCGCCTTCGTCGCGGTGGGTGCGCTGGCGCTCGCGGGCCACGACGTCGCGGGCATCGACGCCCGGCTCGCCATGCGCGGGCTCGTCGACGAACGCGCCGCGCTGTGCGCGATGATCGTGACGATCGGGGCGGTGCTGGTGCTCGCCGCGGCGGCGTGCCGACCGCGCCACGGCGCCGCGGGGCTGCTCGCGGGCCTCGCCGGTTTGTGGATCGTCTGGAGCCTGTGGGCCTATCCGCTGCTCAACGCCTCGAGCTCGGCCGCCGGCATCATGCGCCAGGCGCGCGCCGACATCGGCCCCAGCGCACAGCTCGGGCTGGTCGGCCCGCGCGAAGAAAATCTCTTCATGGCGGTCGGACCGACGCGTGAGTTCGGCTTTGTGCAGCCGTTGCCGGTGCAATTCGAGCGCGCCACCGCGTGGCAGGCGAAGGACCCTTCTGCGCGCTGGATCTTCAGCCTCGAGGCCGCGCTGGGCACCTGCGTCGACCGCGCGAAGGCGCGGCGGCTGGGCGATTCCAATCGCCGCCAGTGGTGGCTGTTCCGCGCCGACGCGGTGGTTCCGGGTTGCGTGCCGCGCGTGGTCGGTACCCCTGACGGCACCGGCGGCGATGGTTGACGCGTACCCGAGCGGTCCGGTACATGGGTCGGTGCCGCACGCATCGGCTACACTCTGCGCCCGCGCTGTGGCGCCCTGATCGGCATTCCGTGACCGTCGTTTCCTACGCCCGTTCGCAACGCCTGCGCGCCCTCCTGTGGTGGCTGCCGCTCTATCTCGCGATCGCGCTGATCGCCATCTGCATGCAGCCGCCAATGCCGCTGCACTCCACGCGGACCCTGGCGGTCGCGTGGGACATGTGGGTCCACCACCAGTTCTGGGTGCCGCAGATCAACGCCGCCCCCTACCCCGAAAAGGCGCCGCTGCTGTTCTGGCTGATCCAAGCCGGCTGGGCCGCGTTGGGCGTCGGCGCCGCGTGGCCGCGCGTCTTGATGGTGCTGATCGGCGCCGCCCAGCTGGTGCTGGCGCAGACGCTGGCCCGGCGCCTGTTTCCGGAACACGCGTGGGTCCAGCGCAGCACGCCGTGGCTGCTCCTGGGCCTGGCGTTCGGCTTTTTGTTCGGCCTGCAGATCATGTACGACGGGCTGCTCACGGTGTGGGTGCTCGCTGCGCTGTTGTGTCTGGTGCCCGACCGCAACGGGCGCAGCCGCTGGGTCGGGTTCGCGGTGTGCATGGGCCTCGGCCTGCTGACCAAGGGGCCGGTCATGCTGGTGCACGTGGCCCCCGTGTGGCTGTTGGGGCCGTGGTGGTGCAGCCGCGCGCGCGATGCGCGGGCGCGCTGGTACGGCCTCGGCGCACTCGCGATCCTCGGCGGCGGCGTGCTGCTGGCAGCGTGGGTGGTACCGGCGCTGCACCTGGGCGGTCCCGCGTACGCGCACGACCTGCTCTTCAAGCAGACCGGCGGCCGCGTCGTCGATGCCTTCATCCACGAGCGCCCGTTCTGGTGGTACCTGCCATGGCTGCCCGTGATGCTGTTCCCGTTCGTGCTGTGGCCCCGCATGTGGGCCGCCGTGATCGCGCTGCGCCGGCCGCTGGCACCGGGCGTGCGCATGCTGCTGGCGTGGCTGGTGCCGGCGTTCCTCGTCTTCAGCGCGTTCAGCGGCAAGCAAAGCTATTACCTGGTCCCCGAACTGCCGGCGGCCGCGATCCTGATGGCGGCGGCCGTCATCGCCCTGCGCCTGCACCATCGCGGCGCGGCGCGGTCAACCTGGCTGCGCGCCTGGCCGCTGGCGCTGGCGAGCCTTGCGCTTGCCGCGTCGTTGTTCGCGCTGCCGACCCTGGCCAGCGCAGGGCGGCTGTCCGACCACTGGCTGCGCGACCTCGCGCCGATCGGTGCGCCGTTCGGCGTGCTCTACCTGTTGCTCGGCGCCTTCGTGGTCGTGCCCGGACGCGGCGAGCTGCGCCGCATCGCGACTGCCAGCCTGATCGGCAGCGCCGCCGCCTATGCGATGTTCGCACTGGCGTTCTACCCCGCCTTCGACATGCGCCCGGCGGCCCAGGTGCTGGCCAACGCCGAAACGCAGGGCCACGCCATCGGCAACCTCGGGATCTACGACGGCCAATTCGAGTTCATGGGCAGGATGACCCGGCCGGTCGCGCGGCTGTACGAAGGCGATTCGCTGCAGCAATTCGCGAAGCACCACCCGCAGGGCCTCGTCATCGCCTATCCCGAGCGCATCGACCCGGCCGACCTGCGCTATGCCCAGCTGGTCCAGCCATATCGCGGCACGTGGATGGTGCTGTGGAACGCCGCCTCGCTGGCAGCGTTGCGCCACCACCAGCAGCCACCCGAACCGCGCGCGCCCACCGTGCTGTTGCCCGGCCCGAACTACTGGCGCTACGCGAAGATCCACTGAATCCCATCGCGACGCGTGCACGGGAATGGGCGGCTACGAATCCCTAAGCCTGGCCTGGTACCGCGCCTCGATGTAACGCCACTGGGCCAAGCCGCAGAACATGCCGCCAAGCGGAAAGAGTGTGAAGTCGATGATGACGGTCGCGGTGGTGATGTCGTCACCGGTGAAAACCTTTGACAGCGTGACGAGCGCGGCAACTGGGACACCCCAGCCAAGCGCGCCCCGCATGAGCACGAAGTGCCAGCGACCCCGCTCGCGTCGCTCTTCCCACGTCATCCGACACGGCTTCATGCGTGCCTCTCACCGATCCAATGCGGCGGCCCACGGCGCATCATCGCACCCCCTTCTCCCGCGCACCACGCGGGTGGCCTGTTCCAACCCGACGAACCACGCGCATTCGTATCCTGGCGCACGCAGGCCCCTGCCCGCGAAGAGCCGCGTGCCCCCGCGTAGCAGCACCGGCGCGATCGCGAAATGCAGCTCATCTATGCCCCAACGGACACCGCCCGCACCATGATCAAATCCCGCTGGTCATCGGACCCCAGCCGAAACACGTGGTCCCCAACGGTTCTGAAGCCCCACCGTTCATAGAACGAAAGGGCTCGCGGGTTGTGTTCCCACACCCCCAGCCACAGCGTCCGAAAACCCGCCGACCACGCGGCATGCAGGCTCGCCCGCATCAGGGCGGCGCCGATGCCCTGCCCGATGCTGCGCCGGTCGACGTAGAGCCGCTGAAGCTCGATCGGATCGGGGCCGGTCACGCCCGGATCCACGGTGCCAGCCCGCAATTTGGCGTAACCCGTTGGTGGCCCGGCCTCGCCGATGAACGCAAGCAGGAAGGTGTTCCTCGCGTCCGCCAGCTCGGCAAGGACACCGGCGGATGAAAACGAGGTGCGCACGTAGGCGTTCATGTCCTCGATCGAATTCGCGCCGGCGAAGGTACCGCGGAACGTCTGCGCGCCAAGCGTCGCCAGCACGTCCGCGTCGGCGTCGGCCGCGACGCGTATGCGGGGAGGGTCGCGCGTCATCGTTGACCCGCAGGGTCGAAGACTGCGGTCAGGTTGCGAGCCATTTGTACATCACCAGCGCATCCACATAACCCTTCGTCGGATGACGAAACGCCCGCGGCAGGCGGCCGACGGTCGTGAAGCCGAGTTTGTGCCACAGCCGCACCGCGCCCTCGTTGGTAGAGGCCACGAAGTTGAACTGCATGGCCAAGTATCCGAGGTTCAGTGCAACGTGCTGGGAGTGCTCGCACATCGCCGTCGCAAGCCCGCGGCCCCGGGCAGCGGGCGCAACCATGTACCCGCAATTGCAAACGTGACCGCCGGGGCCCGCGTGGTTGGCCACGATGTAGTACGAACCCAGGATCGTCCCGTGTTCCTCGAACACGTACGTCCGCCGCGGCGCGTCGATCCACAACGCCACGGCCTGTTCCCTCGTGATGTCGCGCGGGTACGCATAGGTTTCCCCGGCCGCGGCGATGGTGCGGAAGAACGGCCAGATCTGGTCGAAGTCTTCCCGCGAGGCTTCCCGGATGTTCACGATGATCGCGCAGTGGTGCCCGGATCGCTCGGGCGCGGGAAGGTCTGGTGCATTTTTGCCGACGGACGGGCCCTGATCAACCCGGCCATTCGCCACCGCCGCGGCCCGAAGACGGTTACGACGCAGCAGAATCGGCGGGACGCTTCACACCCGCATCGGCATCCACGTGGGCGAATGGTCAGGCGCCACCGTGCCCAAGTGGAACAACGTAGTCGGAGATCAGGTCCAGCACGACCTCGGGAAATCTCTCGGCAACGGCCGATCTCATCTTTGCCATGGCGGCATCATCCAGTGACCCCAGCGCAAATATGTCTTCGCGCTTTTGCGCGCTCGGCCATTGGGCATAGGAATACCAAAGACCATCGGAGCCGCGATGGAGCCTGGAGCCCAGGGAACCACGCCGAAGCAACAACTCGGTCATTCGGGTCCAGCCCTCGATGAACGTGTCTGCAGTACCCGGCTTCAAGCTCCAGCGGTACAGGACGATGAAGCAACCCTGGTTCTTGTTCGTGTCCAACGACATTCGATTTCCAACTCGTGGCGGCCAACACCAGGATCGAGCGTCCGCACAGCGCGCCCACTGGAGCAAGTCGTCGGGCGGCGACAACCCACCGACGTGCTCCATAGCGCTTCCACTGTGCTGACCGTTCCTTCAGCCGTGGAAGTTTTGAAACCCTAAACACCCCCACGTCGCAGGCTTTTGACTCATCGGCCTGCGCCTCCATCGCCGCCGGCGCAGCGGCGCAAGTGTAGCGTGATGTTGCAACCGGACACCGACGGCATTTCGTTCCGTCCGGGCCGGCACGCCGACCGGACTCCGGAGAGGCCCTGACGAGCCAGAGATTATCGCCGTGGCCGTAGCCGCGCGTGCTACGCTCGATCACCCATGCCGAGACTCACCACCCGTACGGCCAAATCGCCCAAAACCGACCAATCGCGTCTGACCACCATTGCCGGTGCACCGGTACCGGACAACCAGAACGTGCTGACCGCGGGCCCACGCGGACCAACGCTGCTGGAAGACGTATGGCTGCTCGAGAAGCTCGCTCACTTCGATCGCGAGGTGATCCCCGAGCGGCGCATGCATGCGAAGGGCTCCGGCGCATTTGGCACCTTCACCGTCACGAACGACATCACGAAGTACACACGCGCGAAAATCTTCTCGAAAATTGGCAAAAAGACCGATTTGTTCGCGCGCTTCACGACCGTCGCCGGCGAGCGCGGTGCGGCCGACGCGGAACGCGACATCCGCGGCTTTGCGGTGAAGTTCTACACCGAGGAGGGCAACTGGGACCTGGTTGGCAACAACACGCCGGTATTTTTCTTTCGCGATCCGCTGAAGTTCCCCGACCTGAACCACGCGGTGAAGCGCGATCCGCGCACCAATCTCCGGAGTGCCACCAACAACTGGGATTTCTGGACGGGACTCCCCGAAGCGCTGCACCAGGTCACGATCGTGATGAGCGACCGCGGCATCCCGAAAGACTATCGGCACATGCACGGCTTCGGCTCGCACACCTTCAGCTTCATCAATGCCAGGGGTGAGCGCTTCTGGGTGAAATTCCACCACGTCTGCCAGCAGGGGATCGAGAACCTGACCGACGCCCAGGCCGAGGCGGTGATCGCCAAGGATCGCGAATCCAGCCAGCGCGACTTGTTCGACGCGATCGAACGTGGTGACTTTCCGAAATGGAAGCTCTGCGTGCAGATCATGCCCGAGGCCGAAGCCGCCAAGGTGCCCTACCACCCGTTCGACCTCACCAAGGTGTGGCCGCACGGCGATTACCCGCTGATCGAGGTGGGCGTATGGGAACTCAACAAGAACCCCGAGAACTTCTTCGCCGACGTCGAACAGAGCGCGTTCAATCCGGCGCAGGTCGTGCCCGGCATCGGCTTTTCGCCCGACCGCATGCTGCAGGCGCGACTGTTTTCCTACGGTGACGCGCAGCGCTATCGCCTTGGCGTGAACCTGCACCAGATCCCGGTCAACCGCGCGCGCTGCCCGGTGCACGCGTTCCATCGCGATGGTCAGGGCCGCGTCGATGGCAACTACGGCAGCACGCCCGGCTATGAGCCCAACAGCCACGGCGAGTGGCGGGAACAGCCCGAGTTCCGGGGCCCGCCACTGCCGCTGCAAGGTGCGGCTGGGCACTTCGATTTTCGCAAGGATGACGATGACTATTACTCGCAACCCGGCGCGCTATTCCGCCTGATGAAGGCGAAGCAGAAGCAGGCACTGTTCGAAAACACCGCACGGGCAATGCAGGGCGTGCCGGAGAAAATCCAGCGCCGCCATATCGCGCACTGCGCGAAGGCCGACCCGGCCTACGGCGAGGGCATCCGCAAGGCACTGGGATTGAAGTAGTCCCGGGCAGCCGCTGCGAATCGCGCAGCCCGTTCGCGTACGGGCGGGGATTGCTGACGTCCCGGAAGACGTCCAGGCCAACGTTGGTACCGCGCACCCGCACCGCGTCCGGGGCGCGGTCAGCACAGCAACGGCCAACGCAAGAAGAGCCGCACCGAGGCAGGCGGAGAAACGATGACGCCGGCTCTGCGCCGCGCGGCTGGGCAAATCACCGCGAGTCCTCCGGCCGGATCACGGCTAAGGCGTCGTGGCCTTCAATTCAGGGCGCTCCGGCGACGCTGCGCGGCGTACTTGCCAGCACCCAGCATGGCCACGACCAATCCGCCAAGCAGATAGAACGCCTGCAGTTCCAGCTTCCAGCCGCCGGTCGGCCCCAGTTGAAAAACATGGTCGGGATGCGCCAGCACGATGGCGAAGATCATGTTGGCTGCAATCACGAGGCCCGCGACGCGCACCCAGACGCCGAAGATCAAGCACAGGGGCGCCACGATCTCGCCGATATAGACGGCTGACGCGATAGATCCCGGAAGACCATTCGCCACCAGCAGTCCCCCGATGTCGTCGATGCCGTACACGATCTTGGCGATGCCGTGAAACAGGAGCAGCGCACCGATCAGCAACCGAAGCAGCAGTTTTCCGGAATCATCGCCAGCCATGACCCGTCCTCCTGCTCGACATGCATGCGGACCGATAATCCGCGAAGTCGGCGGCGCACGCAACTTGGGGGCCCCAAATAGCGCGTGCATACGCCAAAACCACGCTCGATGCCGGTGCGGGCGACTCTTGCGGCAAGCGAGCAAGTCGCGGCGCAAGCTGGCGCGTGCAATGCGCGCATCACGCCTGCTCGCCGGGATCCGGTGATTTGCGCCCGGAACCTGTGTTGCCGGCCAGAGCGCCGGGATCCGCCGATACCGCCGCGAGCACCCGCTCGGTGTCCGTGCGTACGCGGCTCGCAAGGCCGGCGGCGAGGTGCAAGCGGCGCAACAGCCACGGGGTGCTGTCGGACAGGAACGGGTCGGGTAAATCTTCGGGCACCGCGCGAAGCCCGGGCGCATTGGACTCATCTGCCGCAGCCGTGGGGGCCGGCATGGTACACACGCGCGCCAGATCCAGCCGTGTCGCGATCAGCTCCATGGCGGTGTCGATCGACCGCGACGCCACCTCCATGTCCAGGCGCTCGCGGCGCAGCAGCAGGATCGACTGGATCGCACTCAACTGGCCCAGCAACTGGTAGGAGTGGCCCTGCAACCGTTCGAGCGCCGCGACCGGCGGCCGCACCGCGCGCGGCTCGGCGAGCGCGCGGTCGGTGGCCTGCACGAGCGCCGAGAGCACATCGTAGGCTTCGCGCCGGGCCAGCCGCCACTCCAGCTCAGGTTGTCCCGTGACATCGCCCACGGCCGCAAGTGCAAGCGATTGACGCGCGTGGCGTGCCATGGCCCGGCACGCGCGTTGCACCAGCGTGGCGAGCTGGCCACGTTCCCAGGCCGGGAGGACATACGAAAAGCCCCAGGCGATGGCGGCACCCAGCAGCGTGTCGCCCAGGCGCGTGATGAAATCGAACGTTGGGCTGCTACCAGCACGCAGCAACCCGGTCATCACGAGCCCGAGCACGGATGCGGCGACCGCGGTCACGACGTAGCGCCGCACGACAAAGGCGTGCGCAACGCCCTGGGCAACGATGACCGCGAGCAGGAGCAGGCCGATCGGCGGCCGCAAGGCCAGCAGCAGCACCGCCAGCAAACTGCCCACCACGGTGCCGATGACGCGTTCATTGCGTCGCGTCAGCGTCTGCGCAAGGCTGCCGCGCAGGACAACCGAGATCGTGAGCAGGATCCAGTAATCCCGCGAACTCCACGGCACGACCTGCGCAAGGGCAAAACCGAACCCGACCGCCAAGGCAGCGCGCAGCGCATGCCGCAGCGCCGGTTGGCGCCAATGCAGTCGCAGCAGCGGCCGCCACGTCCAATGGGCGGGACTGGTAAACAGTTGCCAACCGCTGCGCACCGCCGCAAGGTTCGGCTCGGCTTCGCCGCGCGCCAATGCGGCGAGCTGGAGCACCTCGGTGTTGAGATCGCCGATGCGAACGCTGACGCTGTGCATCAGCGCCGCGTGGGTCATGGCATCGGGATTCGCGTCGGCGGCGCCCGCGCCTTCGCGCGCCGACTGGCGCAACGATTCGAGTTCAGGGCGATGGTCACGTGCCGGAGTCGGTACCCGCCCGATGAGCAGCGCATCGGCGATTCGCCCCACATCTCCAGCCATGTCGCACAGCATCGACGTGAAACGCCCTGCGGCAGGTTCGCCGCAGTAGCGGGCGCGTTCGGCACCGAGGTCGCCGGCGATCATGCGGTCGCGCAACTCCAGCACCTCCACCAGCATGCCCGCGAGGCGCTGGTGGCGCGGTGTCGAAGGCCGTTCCAGGATCAGGTCGCGCGCCGCCTGCAACTGATCGGACAGGGCCGCCTGGCCGCGGAGAATCGCGCCCAACGCACGCCGGTCATTGCCGGTACCCGCGGGTCCGTCGGTACCGGCGATGCGCGCGGCGTGCTGGCACAGGAGCGCCGCCGTGGAGAACAACAGGTCGGCCATGACCTGGCCGCGATAGCGACCATTGAGCAGGGCATTGCTCACCATGCTGTAGACCACATACAGTCCCGCGCCCACCGCACACCAGAGCGTGCGCAGCAACGCGGCGTGCGCGTCGTCCACGGGCTCGGGCGCCATCGCAAAGAACATGGCCAGCATCACCGCGCCGGCAATCGGCATCCCGCGCCGGCCCCAAGCGGTCGATAAAAACACGACGAACGTGGCCGGGACCAGAAACAGCCCCAGCTCGACCGGGTGTACACGCAGCAGCTGGACCAGCAGGAACAGCGGAATGCCCAGCAGCGGGGCCGCGACGAGGTGCGAAAACTTGCCGCGGCGCGGCCGCACGTCATCGGCCAGCAGCGCGATGATGGTACCGACGCCCGCGTCGATCGCCGCCGACGGGCCATATAGCCCGTACACCAACAAGGTCACGAGCGTCATTCCGACCGCGACCGATGTTCCGTTCAGTACCGGCGCGCCCAGGATCGCGCGCCGCGCCGCGCGGAACCTGCGAACCAGTCCGCGGCGCGACATCGCGAGACGCTTGCGGGGCGTGGCTGTCATCGGGCGGCCCCCATGTCATCGATGCACGCGGTATGGCATTTGCGCGACGCGTCGTTGGCTTTTGCTTTCAGCATCGCGGGGCGCATGTTCGAGTCGAGAGGCTGCCAGTACCGCCCGCGCAGCGCGCGCATCCGCTCGACGATTGTATTCTGGTGCGACCCGTCCGCGGACCGGCAACCATGCCCACGCCATCGACTGTGCAACGACTCGATTTCCCCGGCACTTCCGGCGCGACCCTGGCGGCGCGGCTCGACCTGCCGGCTGGCCCCGTCCGGGCCTACGCGCTGTTCGCGCACTGCTTCACGTGCTCCAAGGATCTGCTGGCCGTACGCCGGATCGGCGCCGAGCTCGCGCGCGAGGGCCTTGCGGTGCTGCGCTTTGATTTCACCGGCCTCGGCTCAAGCAGGGGCGAATTCGCGTCCACCAATTTTTCCTCCAACATTGCCGACCTGCGCACCGCCGCGGACTTCCTGCGCCAGCACTATGCCGCGCCCGCGCTCCTGATCGGCCACTCATTGGGCGGCGCCGCAATGCTGGCGGTGGCGGGGTCCATCCCGGAGGCGCGCGCCGTGGTCACCATCGGCGCGCCGTCTGATTCGCACAACGTCCTGAAGCAGTTCGGCACCAGCCTCGAAGCCATCGAAAAAGCGGGCGAGGCCGAGGTGAGTCTGGCTGGACGCCGGTTCGTCATCCGCAAACAGTTCGTCGACGATGTGCGCGCCCAGGCCATCACCGATGCCGTTGCAACCATGAGGAAAGCGCTGCTGATCCTGCATTCGCCCCGCGACGAAGTGGTGGACATCGATCACGCCACCCGGATCTTCCGCGCGGCAAAGCATTCCAAGAGTTTCGTTTCGCTCGACACCGCCGACCACCTGATCACCCGAGCCGCGGACGCGGACTACGTGGCAAGGGTGATTGCGGCGTGGGTCACCCGCTACGTCGGCGTCGAGACGCAAACAGACGCTCAACCGACGACGCGGGTACGGGTCACCGAAACCGGCAGGGGCGTTATCAGAACACCGTGCAGGCGGGAATCTGGCGATCGTTCGCCGATGAGCCCCCGACCGTTGGGGGCCTCGGCTCCGGCCCATCGCCGTATGAATTTCTCGCGATCGCGGCGGGCGCCTGCACCTCGATCACGCTGCGCATGTACGCGGAGCACAAACAGCTCGGGTGGGCAGAATCGGCGTGGAGGTCTCGCACGCGAAGGTGCACGCCCGCGATTGCGCCGAGTGCACCGACGCCGAACGCGCCGGCAACGCCAGGATCGACCGCTTCGAACGCGTCATCGCGGTCGATGGCGAGCTGACGCCGGAACTGCGGGCGAAGCTTGGCGAGATCGCGGACAAGTGCCCCGTGCACCGGACGCTGGAAAAGGGCGCGAAGGTCGTGACACGGGTCGAAATAGGGGCACCCCACTGATTCGCGGGTTGCGGGCGTCTGTACCGACGCGTGCCGTCTTCATCCACGCATCGGGTTCTTCGCCGTGTCGCTTCTTCATGGGGTCCTCTTGGCCTCAAAAGGCAAGAGAGCTCGCCTTCCAACCCACTGCAGTTTCGTCCCAGGTCAATGGGGCCGACGCTCGAGGCAGCCGGCACGACCCGGCGTAGCCGGGCGAGCGTCAGGTTGACCGCGTAGTTGGATGGCACGCCCGATTCATGACGCGAGTATGGCCCAGCGCTCATGGTCGCGCCAACGGCCGCCCAGCTTGAGGTAACGCGGCGAGTAACCCTCCCTGGAAAAGCCGCAGGATCTGACGAGTGCAATGGACGCGGCGTTGCCAGGCTGGATGTTCGCCTCCAGCCTGTGCAGCCCAAGCTGCTTGAACGCGTGGCGGGTTACCGCGTGCAGCCCCTCCCGCATGAAGCCACGACGCTCTTGGCCGGCAAACGCGTAGTAGTCCAAATAGCCGCTACAAAATACGCCGCGCACAATGTTGGTGATGTTGACCACACCGGCAAGCCGGCCATCGTCGTTGCGACATACCAGGAAAGCAGAGTTTTCGGGTTGCGACATGCGCTTCAGGTACGCCGCGAATTGGATTGCCGTGCTCGGCGGCGAAACCCACGGGTGATGAAGATCGCGGCTTGCCGCGACAGCGGCGATAAATGAATGCGCGTCCTGCGACGTTGGCGCGCGGATGGTAACGAGTTTTCCCATGCAGCCCAACGCCTGAATCAAGCCGCGCCGCGAGGCGGCGTCGGCTTGAATGAATTGTCAGGTACCACTTTCGACGTAGTGATCAGGATCGTGATCGCCGACAAGATTGAGTTGAACGCCGTGTTCCAGCCACGCCTTGCAACCCGCGAGAAGAAGACTGAAACCGCCCATTGAATCAATGGCTCCAGCAACCTGCTCATCCGCGGTGCCAGTGAAGCCCGAAGTGGTGATGGTGACGAGTGTGGCATCTTTGCCTCGAGGAGAGAATACCCACTCTACGGGTGTAGGCCACCCAATGACGATTCTTCGATCTTGCTCCAACTCAAGCACCTCGACCTGCGCCGAGGCACCACACATATCCCAGTACCACGTGATCTTCTCACCGTACGCCAGCTTGCCGCTGCCGCGTGTGAACCAGAATTTGCTGGTCACATCTGGATCCACAAAGGCACCATACACTTCCGCAGCGGGACGACGGATGGGCACGTGCGTGCGAACAACGGGTGGGGAGAGTTCGGACACGCTGTGGCTCCTTCGCCCACTGGCGACGCCCAACGCCGAGTTCAACCGCCGCCAGCCGCATAGCGGGAGGCGCTCGGCTGCGGCGCGCTGGTTGGTGTACCGACTACTTGCTCAACGCCTGGGCAGCACGTGCAGGGTGCCGCGAAAGAACGCGAGGGCATCGGCGTTGATCTGGCGATGTGCCGCTACACGGTTCACACCCGGGGGATCGGTGCAGATTTCGGGCGCTGTCTTGGCCAGCTTCGCCGAACATGGTGCCAGAAAGACGAAGTGGCCGGCGCCCGGGATCAGCTTGATGCCGACCAAGGTCTTGATCAGCGGGGCGGCGTATAGCGTGTTGTACTGGATCGGCTGAAATCGGTCGTCCGCACCATCGTAGAGATAGACTGGGCGGTCGATTGCGCCAAGTCCAGCCTTGTCGAAAACCAGGCTCCACGGAGCCATCACAAAGGCCGCTTTCACGCGCGGATCGTCGGTACCGCCCCAACGATGCAGCTGGTCCTGAATGCTGGTCAGGTACTGCCTGGCTGACTTTCCTCCGTGCTCTTCGAGTTGAGCCTTCAATTTGCGAAAAGGCGTGCAGACGTTCTCATTGCCCGGGTGCGCGTCGCAGAAGCCGATGATCCGATCGAAACGAGGCACCGCACCCACGAGCATCAGGGCCGTGTAGCCGCCGATGGAAAAACCGGCGACGCCGATCTTGTCCGGGTTTATCAGCGCTTTCCAGCGTGGATCCTGGAGCAGCATACCGATCGTCGCCCTGACCTGGATCGGCCGGCCGATGAACACGGCGGCGGTTCCAACGCCGCTGGTGTCTTGGTAGTTGTCCCCGGGGTGCTGCAAGGTGGCGACGACGAAGCCGTGACTCGCGAGATAAACCGCCAGGTCGTGGTGGCCGAGGTCCGAGCCGCCATGGCCGTGCGAGATCACCACCAACGGTTTGGCACCGGCAACCGGCGTTGCATCGCGCCTGGCGTGGAGTTCGTAGGGGCCAACCCACGTAACGACTGCGGATGGGGTGCTCGGATAAAACACATACCCGGGCATGGTGCCGCCATTGACGGGATCGTGAATCACGATCGGGGCAAAGCCTACGCCCATGACGGATTGCGCATAAGAACTGCACGGCAGCGCAAGCAAGAGCAGAGCCAGCCAGAGCAGCGTTCGTCCAAAAGACTGTGGGCAATGGCATTTCACCGGATATATCCCTGACGCCGAACGCCGGAGTCAACCAACGCGAGCCGCGCGCGAGCATCCAGTCGGCAAATTGTTGATAGCCGAGCCAGATCGACGCCACCGAAGGGTCTCCCCACGCTATCGACGAACATGCTCCTCCACAACGGACCACGTGGTACGGGAGAGATCTGCAAGTGTTTCCAGATGCTCCGTGGCCGCCTGGCCTTCGGGAGTGGCCCATGCCGCTTCCATGGACGCCCAATCGTCCCAGTAGAGTTCGACGATGGCATCCCACCCCAGATGCCTACGTTTGCCGTCGGGCAACACGTAATTTTGAACGTAGCGGCGCAGGCCGGGGATGCGTTCGGCAAGAGGGCCATGCTCATTCCGCAGATTGGCGAGGAAATCATCGAGTGGGAGGTCAGGCCTTCGGTAGATAACCACAACGAACTTCAACATGGTGATCCTCGAGTCCAGAACGATTGCGTTTTCGGCCAACGCCCAAACTCAACGGCGCACGCAGCGCATCTGCCGGGATGAGCCGTCAGGCGTCGGCCTTCACGGCCCGTCCCCATGCAAGTACAACAATCAGCAGCGTTGCCGCGGGCCCGACGAGGAAGAGTGAGGCAATCTATCACGCCAAGCCGCTACGGCCCTTTGGCTGGGCCAAGCCTGCGTTAATGAATGACGAGGTGCACGAGCCAACAACAAATTCGGAACTCGGCTGCATGACCTCTCCGTTGCGTGACGCTTGACGCTTGAATTCGGCGGCGCGAGCCATAGGCGAGCGTCCGCGGGAATGAGCAGTCAGGCCTGCGCCCACCGCCCTCTGAACCCCAAAAAACACGTAGCAAAACCGTGAGAGAAGCGCTCAAACCAATGCTCTACGCCCGAGGCAACAAAAAAACATCTCCGGACCGCACACGTGCACTGAGTCGCCGATAGTCAACCTGCCGGTTCCGGCGTGGATGACATACAGCTCGTCATGTCGGTGCGGCTCCTACGGGTCGTAGCCAACGTGGGTGTAAAAAGCCGACTGACATCGAACCATGTGACAACGCAACAGCATGACGCTCGCCGCAGGGAGACCGCTCAGTTCAAGCACCTGGGACAGGAGATAATGTTTCCTCAAGCGACGCTTTCACGTGGCCCCAACGCCTAAAAGCTGAAGGGATAAATGTGTAGGGTCCTTCATGGCACCAAATGAAAGAAGGCGGACCTCGTAGGGCTGACCGACCTCTTCGAGCGCCCAGCGAACGCGCATATCACGAGCCAACCCCTTGCCGCCATCGGGCGACCTTTCGAAGGCAGTGACGGTGATCGTCATCATGCAACTCCGCAGGCGGCCATTGGGAACGAACGCTTGAAGCAGGCGGCTCATCCCGCGTGGCAGGCTTGCTTCGGCTTGAATGAATTGTTGGACCTCGCATACGCCACAAACGAGTGGGGTCGCCGTTTAGTCCAAGACCTTCCAGGTGCTGGCGCAACCCAATTTTCCAACTCGAATCGACGCAATGATGGACGGTTCAAAGTCGTGGAAGTGAACGCCGATTCTGTTGTTGTTTCTGTTGCTGGTACGGTCGATGGGCTCCCAGTAGGTTACACAGCCATAGCGGGCACACCTGCAAAGCGAAAGGCGCTTGTCACCCCAAACGTAATGGTACAACGCGCCTTTGCCGCAATGACTTTCGCCTTGTTCTCGTCGTAGTAGCCAAGATGTTGCCGTGCCGACGACAAATTGAACGGTTGCCACTGGTGAGACGCCCCGGCTCGTACGGAACCCGGATCGTTACCACCCCGCAATGGCACGAACCGATAAGCATGCTACCAACCTCGTTGTGCCGTCCAACGCCAAGATTTGGCAGCGTGAGCCATCGGCAACCATCTGCGGAGTACGCAGTCGATTTCACTCGCGCAATTGCGCCTCCACGCCGATGGTGTCGAGCTCGAACATATGATTGTCAAAATCCGAAAAGTAAAGCGCGGTACCCGATCTGGCGAGCTGGTGCGCGTGTCCGATCGCCGCAAGCTTTTCAGCGACCGCGGCCAGCGTCGCCGGCGAGACCAGGAAAGCGACGTGATCGCCGGTTGGAGGGCGCGTGACGTCCGCCTTGACGAACACGAACCACGTATCGCCGAGTCGCATGTAGGTTTCGTCATGCTCGTCGTCATCAGCGCGTTGAATGGCGCTCGCCCCGAAGAGGCCGGCGAGCAGCGAAGCGGTGCGCGACGGGTCGCTGACCGTCAACGCAACGTGGCTGAGCCTGCTGAGGAAATTCATGTTGAATCCAACGTTCGAATTTCGCAGCGCGCGTAGCGCGTCCGCGGAAATGAGTGGCTAGGCGCTTGTTTGTTGAATACCATCCTGGATTGCCTCCTTGAGGGTTTCCAGGTTGATATCTTTGAGCGCCTTGAACTTGATGCAGTACCCGGTGACATTCGCCTTGCCTAGGGAGCTTCCATACTTCTTTTGCAAATACTTCTTGTCGTCTATTCCCATGATGTAAACCGATACCCCTGTCGAGTTGGCGCTGATCCCAGCTTGAAACATTTCTTTGGTCGTGCCGTTGGCGTACTGCCTGCCAAGAGCGCCGTAACCGATGCTGGGATTGGAGACAACCTTGCCGTTTTCGTCCCTGCCGTCGAGGAACCACAGCCTGCAACCCGGGTTCATTTTGAGGATGGCGCCGTGGAGTCTCCGCATGTCGCTTTGCTTTGGCTCCGGTATGGTTTCCAGATAGCGGCTGATCTCATCTTCTATTGCCATGGCACTCCTCCTGTAGGCGCGGTTCCGTGCCTGACACCCGAGCTAGCCAGCTGGAACCCGCATGGCAGCGACAGGCCAGACACCTTTACCCGTCACGCCAGCAAGGCTGCAAGCACGAACCGGGACGACACAGCGCGGGACCAACTCGGGCCCATGACCCCGGCACCACCGTTGCCACAACGTGAGCGCGGTTCCCAACGACGGCAAAGCGCGGCGTAATGCCCGGCGCAGGGTCGGGCCGGTAGGCCCGGTGCCAGGCAAGGAACCCGCCGGGCCAAGTGAATTCCTCGAACACCCGCAGCGCGACGCACGCGCACGGAAGCCAGAACGCGAATTGTGCGACGACTTCGCTTCGAAGCGGTGCCATGCCGGTCGCCCAGACATGATGACACCACGAGCCTACGCGGCTGATGCAGCGCGGATAGTTGCTACCGTAAGGCTCGAAGCCTGACAAACGTCACAAACGAGCCCAGCCGAGCGTGGCAGGCGTGCTCTGCCGCCCAACGCCCGCCCAATCGGCGCCAACCGGCGCGCCGGGGTGGATCCGGTTGACGGAACTATCGGGCGCCCCTGGCGCATCGTGGCCGGTCCGCAAACACACCAGCCGCGTCCAAACCATCGCGGCCACCAACGGTACCGAATCCCACGACGACAAGCGAATCGAGAAACAAACCGGCGCGTGGTTCCACTTCGCCAACCCACTCCACTCCCGGGAGCGAGGCACAAACGAGAACATCAGCGGCTTGATCCGGCAATACCTGCCGAAGGGCACGAGCATACGCGATGTGACGCGGCAGGACTGCAGCTTCATTGCCGGCCCATGGAATCATCGGCCAGGGAAGTGACCGGGAATCAGAATCCCAGAAGAGCGCGTCGATGAAAGCTGATCAATTGTGCACTTCAAACTTGATGCTGCGCCTTGTGCAGACCCGCGTTAAGACTGGTAAAGAATGCGTCAAGCCCGTCATGCTGGGCAGAAGACAGACACCTGTATGGAACCGGCAGGCCACCTTGCGCCTTGACAATAAGAAACGCTCGCGACAGGGCGTAGACGTGCCTCACCTCGGCCCAAGGTGTTTGCAACTCACCAAGTTTGCAAGTGCGGGTGACAGCGGACTCTGTAAACTCGAACTGGCACCGACCAACGCGCGACACTTTGTAAAAGAACATGGGAACCGAGCCAACAACGATGACCAGCCTGGCAAAAAGCAAGGCGACGGCGTTTGGCTCCGGCGGCGGGGGACCGGCAGAAACCCCTGAACCCATTGCAACGATTGAAGTTGGAGCGTACTCCCACACCACAGACAAATACTCGCGCAACCGGTAGGAGACTTCTACGACGAACGGAGTCATGCAGTGCTCTACAAGGCCTAACGCCTGAGTTAAGCCGCGCTGCGAAGCAGCGTCGGCTTGAATGAATTGTTATGCCCTTGCATCACTCCGACCACTGCGGATTCCAAACGACTTCCCAGAGATGTCCGTCTGGGTCTTGGAAATAGCCTGAATAGCCACCCCAAAAAGTGTCATGCGCAGCCTTGATGATGGCTGCACCCGCCGAGGCCGCCTTTGCCATGATAGCATCGACCTCCGCTTTCGAGGATACGTTGTGGCCCAGACTCATTTCGGTCGGGCTGGTGGGGCTTACTACAAGCCCTGTGTCATGGGCGATGCTCTTGCGGGGCCAGAGAGCCAAACGAAGGCCAGGTTGCAGGTCAATGAATACAACAGCCCCGTACTCGAACTCCTTGCCTACGATGCCCTCGGTAGGAAAACCCAATCCATCACGATAGAAGCGCAACGATTCTTCGAGATCATCAACACCGATTGTGATGACTGTAATTTGTGGTTTCATTGAGCCAAATCCCTTGGGGTATAACGCTTGAGTTAAGCAGCGCCAAAACCGCGTAGCGGTTTTGGCGTCCGCTTGGACGAACAGTTAGAGCGCACCCCGGCTGTTAGCCAAGAATGTCTGCGCCTCTGTGGCCATCTGGTACGCCTTGAACCAAAAGCACGTCACCCTCCGTGTGCTCAGTGCGCAGATGGCGAATCGCCCTGTACGCATCAGACTCGTACCAACCTTGGGCCTGCTCCATGGAGGGGGACTCAATGACAACGAGGTCGCCTGACCATGCACCTTCAAGCGGTTGATAGGGACCGCCATGCACTCGGTACTTCCCAGAAAACGGAGTCAATGTGTCGTCGATGCGCTGCAAGTACTCCTTGATCTCGTCACCAAACCGGGTCTCGCGTATCACAGCAACAGCGTAAGCAGTCATCGATTACTCCGAGTGTCGTAGATGTGTCAGTGCACTCTAACGCTTGAGGTAACCGGCGCGAGCCCCGCGTAGCGGGGTGAGCGTCCGGTTGACCGAATTGTTAGCTGTCGAGCCTACCACCGCCACGCGCATTATGCGTTTCGGTAAGGAACACAGCGAGTGTTGACGCCGCGCCGACCGCGAACCGTGCATGGCGAAGTTGCAGGTCCTTGCTGCGGGCTACCTTGCCGTGGCCTGTGCCCCAATGATTCCGGAGCTCCGCGACACCCTGCGTGATGGTTGCCAAGTTGCTCAACAACCGCTTGATAGTCTCCGCGGCCTTTGCCTTATCGGGTATGTCGCTGGGCGTGAGCTCCAGCGTCTTTGCGGTAAGTTTCACGAGACCCGGAAGATCGTCGTTCTTCGGGTGCTCCACGTGCCGCTCCGCAAGAATCATCTTGCAACAAGTCTCCACGAGCTCCTTTGCCGTACCGATCGCAAGCGTCGGATCGTCAACGACCGCAGCCTCCATGCGTGTGATCTGCTGCATTACATACGATGGGTCTGCGCCGCCAAGAGACTGCTGCGCCGCCTTGACCCCGGGGACTGCACTGATACCAACGTAGCGACCTACATATACGGGGCGCCCTGAAATTCGCGTTCGCTCTACAAGCTGAAACCCATCGCGAGATAAGAACCCATTTACAAGTTGCACCAGACGCTCCGATTCTGTTGAGTCCGCCCGAACGACTGGATGCACGAGCTCTGCAACGAATCGTAAAAACGCCTCATCGTCGCCATTGAGCAGATTGAAACGCTGATCGTAGTAAACCCAGTTGTCCTCCCAATCTAGGTTATTTACCCGATGCTGCCTAATGTCTCCGGCAGCGGTGGCGTACCTGCTATCGAATGACGGCAGCTCTTCTAAATTGAAGATGCGCGAGAGAAATGCTGGCTCCTCGAGCCGGCCACTCCAATTTACGTTCTCGGCCTCAAACGCGTCGATAATGTCGCGCAGCGTTACCTGTGTAATTTTCATAATATGTCAATGCCATGCGGCGCTTCTCTCGACAGCTAACGCTTGAATTTAGCGGCGCGAGCCGTAGGCGAGCGTCCGCTGGAATGAATGGTTAGCCATGACTACGGCTTGTCCTCGCGCTGTGCTTCAATGACTCGGTAGGTCGCCTCTGCATTCGGCTCTCTGCCAGCTACTTCCTCGTAAAGTACGCCAAGGAAAGCGCCGCCTGCGCCAAATACTACCCAGAGGGGAACGCCAATAGCTGACCCAAGTGCGGCGATGCCGGCACCTTGCCCACCGAAGAAAACAACACCTACAAGGGCGCCAGCTAACGTGAGCGGAGCTGCCAAGCCGCGATTGTCCCACGCCAGTGCCTTGAGGCTTTTAGCAAGTAGAGCTGCGGCCTCCTTGGTCTTGGATGCGACACTCAGATTGGACGAGTAGATCGCTTGTAGCTCGCTGCTCAGGGATCGCAGCTCAGATGGCATCGCAGTTCTGGCGACTACTTTCGCGGTAGCGGCAACAAAGTCGCTCTTGGTTGTAACCGCAATAGCGCGCTTTGCTTTTTCGACTTTCGAGAGATCGAAATTTTTGATAGCCAGCAGCTGCTCGATCCAGTTACGGAGCACGAGCTTTTGCGAGTCATCAGCCTGCGAGGCAATTTCTTGCGCAACCTGATGATACTTCGTCAACTGGTGGGAGCTCATATGCCCGCCTTACCGCATAGGATGGCTATGCCCTTGGCAATTCCAAAAATTGTTGCAGTACCCCCGGCAAGGATGAAGGCGGACGGAACACAACAACCCAAGGCTCTACCAACCTTGCGCTCGCGCCCCGACTTCGTAAGCGGGATTCCAATCTTGCGCGAAATCCTATTTTTCATGCCCGAGATGCCAACCGCGCGCTTCCAAGAAAAGGACAATCCCGGTATACCTCTCCTGCGTCTCATACTTCCCCCCTTGATTGGCCAGCGCTTGAGTTAACCGGCGCGAGCCGTGGGCGAGCGTCCGGTTGGACGAATAGTTGGGCAGCACACTATCAGTTGCATTGCAGCGTTCCGCCAATTTCCTGACACCACTGCCCCGTCTGCGGGTTGTATTGCGGCGTCTCAGCTTCTTGCCGGGCTCGCCGCGCGGCATTTCGCGCGTTGATTGCAGCATCTTGTGCGGCCGTGGCGCGCTGACGCGCATCTTCTGCGTTTTCGCGCTGTAGCTCGATTTCTTCGTCTTGCTGGGTTACCTGCTGTTGCAGCGCCGCATTTTGCGTAGAGAGGGTATTAATTTTCTGTTCAATAGCCTCAGCATGTTGTTCCCGTGCGAGCTCGACTTGTTGTTTCTTGCGTTGCTCCGCCTGGGCCTCCTCTTGGACAAGTGAGGCCACGATCGAGTTGTAAAGCACTTCTTGGTGATGCGTAACCGCGTACTCCTTGGCTTGCTCGGCTGCCCCAACGCGGAGCATTGAAAGCATCGCTTGCCTATCGTCTTCGTTTGTTTTGGCAGCAACCTCCCCGGCGGTAGCTTTATGGACGACACTTGCACCCGGCCCGCTGCAGGGTGAATCGGTGTACTCAAAGCCGCCACTACGCAGCGGGCACTTGTAAATTGACTGCGCAGATGCGGACAGCGGCGCCAACGCGGCTAGCGCCAACGCTCCTGACCACACCAGAAGCCGTAGACCATTCATAGTTCACCCCCAAAGCTGCAGATGCCGCTCAACGCTTAAATTTAGCGGCGCGCGTAGCGCGTCCGCCGGAATGAACAGTTAGGCTTCACTTGCTTGCTCCGGGGCTATCAAACATTTGCTCATACGTGTACGTCTTTGCGCCAATCTCGGGTATGCCTTGAATGCTCATTGGCGTCCAAACCATGTTGCCGCTGCAGTCCGCACCATTGGCGTTACCATCGCACACGGCGGTCCAAACATGACCCGTCGTCTTATCTAGAAGGAACTGGTCGCGACGCATCTCACCGAGTTGCACGAGCTCAAAGTCGTGCGTAGGCGCCAAGTTGTTTGTGCTTGCTGCTACTGGCCTGATAATTGGATAGCGCCACTGCTGCAAAAGGAACGCACCAGAAGCAGCTACCGCTGATATGCCAAGTAACAGTATTCCGATTCCGGCCAGCACGCCGAGAATATTGTGCGAAGAGTTCTCGTTGGATGCCATGTCGTTTCCCCATAAAGAAGCCTAACGTTTGAATTTAGCGGCGCGCGCAGCGCGTCCGCTGGAATGAACTGTTAGGCGCCACCGCAGCGGCTTGATCACCTCCGCTCTTCCATTAGCCCAACCAAGTTCCCATCGGGGTCGCGCAGGAATCCGGCCCACAGCTCATGGTCCGGCAATTTTGCTGTGAGTTGCGGTGCACGCTCGTTTGTGGCGCCGCGCGCAACCAAGGCCGCGTGCGTCGCGGAAATTTGAGCAACTTTGAAGTAAAGGACGGAATTGGCCCCTACGGTCCCATGACCCTGGGGAGTGGTGAGCATGATGCGAATGCCACCAGCGTCCAAGAATGCGAGCTCAGGCCGGGCACTGAACAAGAACGTGAGACCCAACACGTCGCGGTAGAACGTAAGCGCATGGCTAACGTCGCTCACTACCACGGCAATCTGGCGGATCTCGGCGAGCTTGGCATCAACGCTCATAATCGGGATCCCTCTGTTTGTGGCGCCTAACGCCCGAATTTAGCGGCGCGCGCAGCGCGTCCGCTGGAATGAGTTGTTAGGGCGCTGACCGTAATGCGCGAAGCCAGCCGCCAGACAGTACGAACCGAGGAAACGTAACCCACTGCTCTAGAAATATGCGTGACAGCGCGTTGCCGACACCCGTGAACGGCTCAGGTGAGTTGGCTTCTGCCTTGTGGCCGCGCCCTTGCAAGACGATAGAGATGACCGTTGCGACGATACCGGCAAGAACCAAGGCCCAAGACAGCCGAACGATACCACCACCAGCGCGGCGTTGCCCGCGAGGAACAATGGAACCAAGACGATGTGAAGCAGCAGGTTGGACCGCGCTCGATGGTTGCGGGGGTAGCCCTGCCATTGCCAATGAAGAAGCTCGCCAGGTTTCATGATCGTTACCAACTGCGCCCTAACGCTTGAGGTAACCGGCACGAACCCGCGTAGCGGGTGAGCGTCCGGTTGACCGAATAGTTAGGGGGCGAAATAACATTGTGTCGACTGCTTACGGTACAGATACAGAGCCAGTGCTGCCAGAACTACCAACCCAACCAAAGCAAGCGCAGGATGGCCAACAATTGGATAAGGCAAAATAAGCACAAGCACAAGGAAGCCAAGGTACACGATGCGTGCGTGGCGCCATTTTGCTAGCAGCAACAAGCCCACCGTAAGCCCTACTACACCGAGCAGTGTAGCAAATGGACCGGCTCCGCTACTCCACCATTCGGAGTACGAAACGTGCTGCCCGTTGATAGCGAAAGAATTGTTTGGGATTACTGAGATAACGAGAAAAACAAAGCATGCCAAGGCGTGTGCTGTGAGGAACTTGAGAAGCAGAGGCATGGCTTTGAAGTTTGACCACACGGTATTAGCCCCCTAACGCTTGAAGTAACCGGCGACGAAACCGCGTAGCGGTTTTGGCGTCCGGTTGACTGAACTGTTAGGTGCCAGCACGCGGAGCACCTGAGAATGACTTGATTGTTGACAAATGCTCAACCCAAGGAAGCATACTGTCACAGAAGATGTTGACTTGCGGTTGCAACTTCTCATGGCCGGCCACGGTACCGAGGTAAAGAATGAAAACACCTGGGTAGGTGGAAGGGTTTGTATTGAATACGGGTGTCCCGCAGTGAGAGCAAAAATGCCTTGTCGCCCGCTCCGTTACTGCGTATTTTGAGAGACTCTCAGCACCCTCAACTGCACAATCGGAATCACGAGCCACCACATATGAGCTAAAAGCATTGCCCGACATGCTACGGCACATATGGCAGTGGCAGTTGACGATGTTGACAGGGGAAGAGCTGACTAAATAGCTAACAGCCCCGCATTTGCAAGACCCGTGAAGTTGAGTCACGCACGTATCCTCCATGGCACCTAACGCCCGAATTTAGCGGCGCGCGCAGCGCGTCCGCTTGGATGAACTGTTAGCCGCCAGCTTTGCTCGCGGCATCCAGAATCTCGGCGAGCGACTGCCGCGACTCATGCAGCGTTTGAAGAAGGGCGTCCATTCCTGGTTTCCAAAACTCGTCGTGAAGAAGTTGCGCCTTGCTCGGGTTTGCGCCGAATACCCTCTCGATGAACAGGCCAGCGGCACCCGGCTCCACCTTGCTTTCAAGATGAGCGATATACAGCTCTATGTTGTCTCTTGCGTCCTTGACGAACGCTTCGCTGTAATGGCCGTACAGCATGTGCACCAGCCGCCCACACAGCGCATTGAGAAAGCTGTTGTAGTACTCGTACCAGAGATTCTTTGCGACGGTTACAGTAACGCCAGCGGCTGCCATGAGTGGCAGTTCGCAACGGTAAAGAGCCAGTTCAGATTGCGAGATATTCCATCTAGCGACGTCAGACTTGGCTAATTCGCTGGAGCCCTGTGCCCGCTGATACACCGGCGCAAGGTAGTTGTCGGTGGCCCACTGGGCGAACTGAACGGGATCCGCCACCAATTCTCTCGTCAGACTCATTGCTCGCTTCCTTTATTGGCGGCTAACGCCCGAATTTAGCGGCGCGAGCCGTAGGCGAGCGTCCGCTGGAATGAGTTGTTAGGCGCCGCATTGCGATTTACGCGATGTGCTCGATGTTCGCTGGCATGGATACCCACGAGTGCATTCGCTCCTCATAGACCGACACCGAAGGCCCAGGAAACTGCGGGTCGGCGAACGCACCAACGGGAATGGCGACGTTACCCTCCATTGCGTCCGACGTGTAGTACACCGTGGCCCCACAAGTGGGACAGAAATGAAAGGTCGCTTTAGACCCTTCGTCTCCTGCTCGAACGTACTCGGTGCTTTTTCCGCTGATGCTGACCGACGCCGACGGAAACCGCGCCACTACCCCAAAGACGCTCCCGGTTCGTTGCTGGCAGGCGAGGCAGTGACAAACACCTACACGGATTGGCTCAGCCGTGACATGTGCCTGAAGCTGACCGCAACTACAAGAGGCGACGCGAACGCCCTGTTTCATGAACGAGCCCTCCGTACGTTTTGGCCAGTAGACCACACGCCTGTCGCATCCCGTGAGATCCGACCGGCGCCTAACGCCCGAATTTAGCGGCGCGAGCCGTAGGCGAGCGTCCGCTGGAATGAGTTGTTAGGCGCAACTACTACGATGCCGCTGACCGACTTGACCAACCGCCACGAAGGCCTTGCGTGAAACCTTGGCTGAATGGCTGAATTGTGGCAGACGCGAACAACAAGATTGCGCCAATGAGCAGCAAATTACGATGGCTTTTGCGATACCCAACAGCGAGTAGAACCATGCCGATTACAAACAACGCAATAGTGAGATAGACCATAAGACCTCCGGTTGTCTTGCGCCTAACGCCCGAAATCAGCGGCGCGCGCGCTGCGTCCGCTGAATTGAGTTGTTAGGCGCATTACTACGCACCCAACTTGAACACTAACCTTATGCGGGAAAAGCCGTCATAGAAGCTACCGAGTGCACGATACATCAGGTCGTAGACCGATTTTACCGTCTGCTCTGCAAGCCGGCCATTAGCCAGCCTGTGGTTGAAAAGTTTAGCCATCTCAAGCACTCCATCGGCCGGGGAGCTCCCGAATGCCTTGTTGTACGCATCCTTTGTCGCCTCCCAACCGGAATTGCTGCGGATACTAAAGAATGCCTTGATGCTCATGCCTGCACCCATATAGAGCTCGACATTGTGGTACTCCTTGGCAATGGCGCACGACATGAGCTGAACATGTGCCGCCAGCAGCTCGTCGGCAACCTGCTGCATTGGTACTGCAAGAAAGGCTGCGTCGTTGCTGTTCTTATGTAAAGCCGCCCAGGTTTGCGCCGATTCCGGGGCTGTGAGCGATTCCATTTTGGAAGTGCAATACTCCCGCACGTTGACGCGCCTTTTGAAGAACATGGCTTGCACTCCCATTTCGATGTTGCGCCTAACGCCAATTTTGGCGCGCACGAGCGCTGCCCGGCATTGTCTGCATGAACACGGATGCTCTTGCTCCAAGTTGCCTTTGTGCTCTCACCTTCGAAAACTTCTATGGCAACGTCGCCAGCGCGACCAAAATAAAACTGCATATCAGCAAGACCGGCCTCGGCGTTGAAATGCTGAACCGGTGAAGATGTGCTTTCCTGATACGTACTAGCGACCCAATTTACAACACCCACGACGTTGAAGTACCACGCGGCGGAGCTTGTGCCAAGGAAAAAAGGAACGGGAGGCCCGTGTAGAACAACGTGAAGCTTCTCGCCTTGCGGTACATCTGCTTGGAACGAAATATGCTGGCCGACCTTGACATCGTGCGTTGCGGAGTCGAGTAGGTTCGGCCCGTGCCGTCCGGTGGTGCGATACTGAAATCTCGCGACGGACTGTTGCGCGGATGGTGGTCTGAGCGACGCGCTAGCTTTTAGCTTGAGGAGTTCAATTCTCTCGCTGTAGAAAAGCCGCGCCGCGCCCCACCCGAAGCCAAAAGCCACGACCACAAATGCGGCGAAGGCCCACGGATTGCTTGCGACCCAATCCCAGTTCTGACGCAATAGGTCCACGCATCCCCCGTTACGTTCTTTGCGCGCCTAACGCCCGAATTTAGCGGCGCGCGCAGCGCGTCCGCTGGAATGAGTAGTTAGGCGCATACGCTACTACATTACGAATGTGCAGCGCCGTACTTGCTGGCAATGGCGCCTAGTTGATGCTGAAGATCTTGAACTGCGTTGAGCTGCGCTTCAAGCTGTGCTTGCGAGTTGCTTTGAGCACGCATTTCGAACGAAGCCACTTGCTTCGCAAACGCCTCTGCATGCACGAAGTCAGCACCCCACTCGGTGAGCCACTGTTGCTTTGCACTTGATTGGTAATTGCCCATGTTCGCCAATGCCTGCAAGTACTGCCCTTTCGCACCTTTCAGAAATGCAGCGATGCCTTCGGCGTCGGAACGAAGCAACCTGTAGCAGCGGCGAAGCTCTAGCCGCATGTCGAGGGCCTTGAGTTGACCGGTCCTGCGAAAAGCCAATATTGCGAGCACCAGCCCACCGATGCCCGCAAGCGCACCGACGAGCCCACCAATTGCGCCAATATAGGCAAGCCAAACCTGATTCGCCATTTTCGATCCTTGCAGGAACCAGTCTTACTGCGCCTAACGCTTGATCTTAGGGCGCGAGCCGTAGGCGGGCGCCCGCTAGAATGGGTAGTCTGGCTTAGGGATCGGACGAAAACGGTGTACTGAGAGTCCTTTTGCCTTCGTCTTTCTTGCGCTTGAATAGCTCCGCGTCGTCCATGCCTGCAAATATGTCACTGCTATTTGGGTCCGACATATGCGCACCAAAACGCTCGCTTGACTCTCGCTCGTCGTCGAACTGCGGATCAATCTCGTATAGATACTCGCGAAGGCCGTTGAGCTGGTCCAGAATTGAGTCGAGTTTTGCATGGACCATGCTCAGTCGTTCGTTGAGGTACCAGCCGATGGCGAACCACAGAACTACCGCGGTAGTTACAACAGTCCCACTGATGGATAGGTGGAACATCGAAAGTCCCCTTGAGCCTAACGCCGGAATTCAGCGGCGCGCGTAGCGCGTCCGCTGGAATGAATTGTTAGCCACCTTTTTGTTTCGTTTCTTTGATGCCCTTGTCAATCTGGGCGGGAAGCACGAAAAGGAATTGTGCGATAGCGTTGACAAAGTCGATGGTGACTTTGGCCTCTTCTTGGGTCGGTAACGCGCCTGCCTCGTCTGCGTGCCGTTGCCCATTCGCATCAAGGCGGGCGGCGTGTGCCCAGCGAGCCATCTCTTGAGTTATCAGGTGGTCGTTTGCGGCTGCCTCAATGCGCTCGTAGAGGCTCCCGCGCTCATACCCCTTTAGCTTGAGCATTGCGTCTATTGCACTTGCCGCCAGCATGATTGCGCCCGCGGGTGCATGCAATGATTCGATTGCTTGTTGTAAGTAAGTTCTAGGGCGTTCGGGAACGGACTCGTCGACCGTCGTATTCTTTGGGAAGTAGTCGACGACGGGAGCGCCAAATGCAACCGACCATGCGGTAACTAAGCCGCCGCAACTTGAACAGCAGTAGACGGCCCATTTCCTTTGCATGGCACCAGAGTGATTTGCCGTCTGATGTTGGCCGAGTATCCGCATGTCGGGTAGGGCGACCTGACAATGTGGACAGCGATCGATATCTAACTTTTGGCTAAGCTGCACGTTTCGATTGTCTCCAAAAAAGTGGCTAACGCTTGAATTCAGCGGCGCGAGCCGTAGGCGAGCGTCCGCTGGAAGAGTTGTTAGGCGTCACTTTGGCACGGCTGGCACGAGCCCGTACTTGCTCATGATGGAAAGCAACGCAACCTTGTCGGGCGGGCCACCTGCGTTGACCACCGCAGCGACATCTTTGAAGTATTGGGCTCCAATGTCCGGAGACTGGATTATCAGTGCACGAGCGATGCTGCCAGAAGGATTCGAGAACCCATGGACCGTGCCTTTCGGTGTGTGCATGGTCTGCCCGGCCGTGAGGTCTCGTGTTTCGGGGCCAACGCTGTAGCGCAGCGTGCCCTCCAGGACGTAGACAATCTCTTCGTTGTTCGAGTGACTATGCGGCGGCGGGACATTTGACGCAGGCGGCACCGTAAGCGCAAAGATGCCCATACTCGCCTTCGACGAGCCATCGATGAGATACCGGATGGCCAAGTGACCGACTTTGATTTCCATAGTATTCATGTTCGGCCTCGCTTCAGTTGAACATGGTTGCCATTGACGCCTAACGCTTGAATTTAGCGGCGCGCGTAGCGCGTCCGCTGGAATGAGTTGTTATGCGTCTTTGCCAAGTGAATGCTCAAGACCAGCGATCTGGCGAGGAAGAACGTACAAATACGCAATGAGGTAGTCGAGTAGCTCTACCATTTGCCTCGCTAGTTCCTCCGTTGGCTCTTTCTCCTCATCGAAGTGCGCACCAAGGTTGCCTCCGTCGCGGATTGCATGAGAGAGGCTCTTGAGTGGCTCTGCGAGATCGATCGTCGTCGCAGCCCGATCAATGAGCTGCACAAGGTTACCCTTGCGGTGTTGCTCCGGAAGAAGATATTTGATGATGCCTTCAAGGGTGCGACGGCAACACACCGAGGTTGCAACGAAGTTTCGTGCATTGAACGAATCTACCGTTGAAACGAAAGACCGCTTCAGTGGCTCTGGGACTTCGGCAGGCAAAGAGCTTGCCTGATACATGCTACGTACGGGCGGGTGCATGTAGATTGCCGTTGGTGCGCCGCCCGAATTATTGCCGTCATGCACAGCCCAAAAGTGAACAGGCTTGTTGCAGTTGGGGCAATTCGCCGTACCAGCGACAGTGTTGCGCAACCCATCGACTTGGGGGTGCGAAACGCTGAAAGTGACTCGCTCGCCACAATGTGGGCACACGGTGCCAACAACGCCAGGGCTCCGCGGCGCCGTGCCTGCCCATGCACGAACTGACTGATGTGGTATGAGCTGCACAGTGCCCCCCTAAGACGCATAACGCTTGAGGTAAGCGGCGCCACCCGCGTAGCGGGTGAGCGTCCGCTTGACCAAACTGTTAGGCAGCAACTGACAGGTGCCGACCGCGAATGGTAATTTTTGCCTGCGGCTGCCCCGCGATATGACCTTGTGCGACAAAGCTGTTGTCGCCAGACGAGTTACCGTTGAGCTCGAGGACGAACTCCTTCGCGGCACCGAAGATAGATTGGACAGCAGGGTTCCACTGCTTGATTGTCAGAGACGAGCTGAATTGATTGCCTTGCCCGCTCTTGGTGCCAGTGTAAACGTAGCCATGGTCGCCGCCGTTCACCGAACTACCTTTGAATACAGCAATGCCCTCACCGAAGTCGTTGGAGTTGGACGAAAACGTTACATGGTAGATACCGTCGATCATGGTTCAGCCTCCCTAAGTGAGTGGTGCGAGTACATCACGCCTCTGTCTCAGATAGTGAGACCTGCCGGTGCTGCCTAACGCCCGAATTTAGCGGCGCGCGTAGCGCGTCCGCTGGAATGAGATGTTAGGCAGCAAGCCGAACCTCCAGTGCCTCGGCATCGCTGACGAGAGCATTGATGTAGTCGTGGAACAGGCCAGCCCGAATATTACCGGCCCAACGCTCCGTCTCCCGAAAAGTTCGTGCGGTCTCCGCGCAGCGACCGTAGAACCTCAAGGTCTGCTCTTTGAGCTCGCGCTCGAACCCGCGTGACGTTACGCACGCCTCGAATAGCTTACGATCGCACGTTGCCTCCACGCGTTGCGCGATCTCCTCGATGCTCATGGGCTCTATGTATGATGGGAGTTCACTCGCCGGGAGCGCGTCCAGAAGCTTGATGATCTCAGCCAAGCGCGATCGAGTGCGGGCAATCTCATGTGCGAGCAGAATTCGAAGCTGCCTCGCGCTGCGATGATCAGTGACACTTTGGTAGCCTGCCGTGAGCAGAATACCCAGGATCACTCCGCCAATTGTCAACCAGATTTCGAACATTTTCCCCTTGCTGCCTAACGCTTGAATTTAGCGGCGCGCGCAGCGCGTCCGCTGGAATGAATAGTTAGAACCCATGCAGTGCACGTAACTTGTCGTAGCATGTGCCGCATAGAAGCTTAACCCCCGCAAATCGTTCTGAACGTTCGTTCCACTCGCCGGTTGCGCCACCCTCGCGGATGCGAACCTCCTCGCAGGCGGAGCACCAAGCATCGCCTCGCGGGCCGCCTGACCAGAAGAAGCCAACGCGCTCTTGCGTCTTGAGTGCTGCAGCAAGATGCCGGCAAACAAAGGTTCCTTCTTGCTCTCCATGCTCATCGCATTCGACAGTGTTGGCCATGGGTGCTAACGCCCGAATTTAGCGGCGCGCGCAGCGCGTCCGCTGGAATGAGTTGTTATGCCGCGCGCGAGCTTTAGCGCGTGCGCTGACATGGGAAGGTGGCCACCAAAATTCCTCCGATAACGCCCGACGCATCCAATGCTTTGTCTGCGGGATAAACCATAAGGTCTGCGCCAAGCTTTGTCTTCACGGCTATATCGAGGGCGGACCCTGAAAGGTTCTGCGGGATGCACGGACGACCACCGTTTGTTTTGCCATCGGCGATGCTCATGCCGAGCTGGATTCCTTCTGTTACGCCCAAGATGTAAGCGTGACAGGTGGCTTTGCTCTCGTCGCGTGACGATGAGCAAATACCTGCAAGGTCTCCAGCACTCATTGTGTTCTGGCTTCCCTGTGCGGTCGCGGATGTGGCAACGGTGAGCGCGCAAGCCAGCACGATTACAAGCCTCATCATTTTCGTGGTCCCCCTGTTCACGGCATAACAGCAATTCGACCCCTTGATGGGGCGTTGCGCCCGAGTATGGCGTGCCGCGACTGCCTCGGCAATCGGAAAAACCCCACGCACAGACAACCACTTGAGGCATCGCGCACCGCATGCCGGGCCGCCTACCGTAGCTGTGTTACGGGACAGGATGGCTGTGTATGGATTTCGCACGACATGGTGCCGGTGTAACGGGCCAATCGACGCAGGCGCCACGCCTGCTGGACCAGGTCCGGGCACGGATTCGCGTGAAGCATTACAGCCGCCGCACGGAGGACGCGTACGTCGGGTGGATCCGTCGTTTCGTCCTGGCCAGCGGCAAGCGCCATCCGCGCGACATGGGCGCCGTGGAGGTCGAACGCTTTCTGACCGAGCTTGCGGTGCGCGGCAACGTGGCGGCGGGTACGCAGAACCAGGCGCTGGCCGCGCTGCTGTTCCTGTACCGCGAGGTGCTGCGAGCGGACCCGCCCTGGCTGGATGGCGTGACGCGCGCCAAGCGGCCGCGGCGGGTGCCGGTCGTGCTGACGATGGGCGAGGCGCGCACTGCTGGCCGAGCTTGGCGGCCGCGACTGGTTGCTGGCAGCCCTGCTGTACGGTACGGGCATGCGCCTCATGGAGTGCCTGCGGCTGCGGGTGAAGGACGTCGACTTTGCACGCCGCGAGATCACGGTGCGCGCCGGCAAGGGCAACAAGGACCGGCACGTGCCACTGCCGCAGGCGTGCGCGGCGGCGCTGTGCGACCAACTGGCGGCGACGCGCCTGCTGCATACGGCGGACCTGGCCGCGGGCTTTGGCGAGGCATGGCTGCCCGACGCGCTGGCCCGCAAGTATCCGCGGGCAGCGCGCGAGTGAGGCTGGCAGTACGTGTTCGCGGCCTCGCAACGCTCGCGCGATCCGCGCTCGGGCGTCATCCGGCGCCACCATCTGGACGAGAAGGTGCTACAGCGCGCGGTCCAGCGGGCGCGCCACGGCGCCGGCATCGTGAAGCCGGCCACGTGCCACACGCTGCGGCATTCCTTCGCCACGCACCTCCTGGAAGCCGGCCACGACATCCGCACGGTGCAGGAATTGCTGGGTCACAAGGATGTCGCAACCACACAGATCTACACGCACGTGCTTAATCGCGGCGGCCACGGGGTGTTGAGCCCGCTTGACCGCACGTGACGGCCACGCCGCCGCGCGCGCGACGCGTCCTCACCTCAACCCTTGACCACCGGCTTGTCGGCCGCCAGCCACGCCTTCATGCCGCCGTCCAGGTGCGCGACATTGGTGTAGCCAAGCTGTTGCAGGGTTGCCGCGGCCAGCGCCGAACGCCCGCCGCTGGCGCAATGCAGGATCACGCGCCGGTGCGGGTCCAGCGCCGCCGGGTGCGCGGGCGATGCCGGATCGGCCTGGAATTCCAGCAGCCCGCGCGGAATGTGCAGCGACCCCGCGATGGCCGCCTGCGCGCGTTCGGCGGCTTCGCGCACGTCGATCAGCACGGCACCCTGCTTCAGTTCGGCCTCGACCTGGTCCGGCGTCAGGTTGTCGATGCGGGCCTTGGCCTCGGCCACCAGTTGTGCTGCGGATTTGCCACTCATGGAAATACCTCGCTAGTCCGGGGACGGCGGGTTGACCCGCGCCGCCCGATTGAAATTGCCGATCTCGCGTGTCAACACCGCGATGGCCTCGCGCTCGGCCCCGGCAAGACCGGGGTGCCAGGTGTCCAGGCTCAGCGCGATGCACGGCTGGTCGCTGCGATTGCACACCTCGTGCTCGAAGGTGTCATCGAAGCTGAAACACACGCCTTCGCGCAATGGCTGCTCGACACCGTCGATGCTGAAGGTGCAGTCGGCGGGCACGCGCAGCGGCAGCCACGTGGTGAGGCGCGCGTTGGCGACACCGTGTCGCGGCAGCACGTGGGTGCCGCCGCGGATGATCGAAAGCAGCGTGCGCGGCGCATGGCCTGCCAGGCGCATCAGCGGCACCGCGTCCAGCGCCGCGACGGTGCGCGGGCAGCGCGCGCGGTTGCGGGTTTCCGGCTGGCCGTGATGATCGAAGAAGAACGCGTCCCACGCGCCCTTGCCGTGCAGGCTTTCCAGCAGGTGGTTTTCCCTGAGCCGCGCCAGATCGCTGGAGCCAAGGTACGGCTCCATGCCGACGGGCTGCACGAGCACCTCGGCGAGCTCGGCGCGAATCGCGTCGAGCTGGCCTTCCAGCGCCGCCGCCCAGGGCAGGCGTTCACGCGGAAACACCGGCGCGGGATCGAGATCGGGCACGTACAGGAACGTGCACTGCTGGTGCGGATCGCGGTGCTCGGGCTCGAGGGCATCGAGGTAGATGTCGACCGCGCGGTCCATGCGCGCGAGCGCATCGGCGCCATGCCGTTCGCGCAGCGGCGCGAGCCACCCGTGGAAGATGCGCTTGCGGTGCTGGTCGACGAAGCGGATGGCGTGCCGCACGACCGGCCGGAGCTGCGGCGGCGTCGACACGTCGTTGATCCACTTGCCGCGCGTCTGTGCCGTTGCGATGGCGCCGAAGTAGGCCGCCGCCCCGTCATCCAGACGGCCCATCTGCTCGTACGCGGCGCCCCGGTGCAGGCGGGTGGCAAAGTGCATGGGCTCGATGCCCAGCGCGCGATCGAAGGCGTCCAGCGCTTCGCCGTAGTGCCCCTGCGCCAGGTGCACGATGCCGACGTTCTTCCACACCTCGGCTTCGCTGGAGGCGGCCGCGGCGGCGCGCTCGAGGTGTCCGGTGGCTGCGGCCAGCTCGCCGCGACCCAGCTCGCACATGCCGATGAAGTTCAGCGCCTCGGCCAGGTCCGGCTTGGTCTGGATGATTTCGCGGTACAGCGCCTCGGCCAGGTCGACGTGGTGCTGGGCGGCGTGCCCCCGCGCCTCGTAGACCCGCGGATCCTCATCGGCGGCAACATCGGTGGTCATGCCCGCCAGTGTGACGCGTTTGGCGCGCACGGGCATGACCCAGCGCAAGCCGGGTGCGATCGTCAGCGTGCAACCATCTTCGCGAACCACTGCCAGCCGGGCAGCCATTCGGTGATGAGCTTCAGGCAGGTCAGCATCGGTACCGCCAGCAGCGCGCCCGGAATGCCCCACATCCAGCCCCACAGCAGCAGCCACACCAGGATCGCGACCGGCGACAGGCGCAGGCGGTTGCCCATGATCATCGGTGTCACGACGTTGCCCTCCAGCACCGCCAGCACCGCGAAGCAGGCCGCCGGCGCGATCGCATCCAGCGGCGTGTGGAAATGCAGGAAGCCGACCACCAGCAGCAACAGCGTGTTGGTGATCGCACCGACATAGGGCATGTAATTGAGCAAGGTCACCAGCCCGCCCCACAGCAGCGGGTCGGGCATCTTGAACGCCCACAGGATCGCGGCCGTGGCCAGCCCCAGGCACACGTTGATCACGGTGACGGTGAGCAGGTAACGCGAAATTTCCACCTGGATGGCATGAACCACGCGCAACGCGATGCGCCGATAGCCGAAGGTCGGCGACGCCGTTGCGACCCGATTGCGCATGCGATCGCCATAGGTGAGGAAGAAGAACACCAGCAGTGCAACGGTCAGCACATTGGCCAGGACGCCCGGCGCAGCGTGCACCACGTCGTCGAAGGAAAAGCCCCCCGGCGATGCGACGTTGGCACCCGAGGTCGACGCCCCGACGCCGATGCGCGCGAGCGACAGCGACGCGGCGTGGCTGACTTCGGTCAGCGGCCGGGTCATATGGTGGATGCGATAGCCGATCTCGCGCATCACGGTCGGCGCTTCGCGCATCCAGCCCGCCGCCGGGGTGCTCAGCGCGGTGATGCCGGCCGCGATCGCGGCGCCCAGCGCCAGCATCAAGGTCAGGCTGCCGATCGCGCGCGGGAGGTGCCAGCGCGCCAGGCCTGCGACCACGGGGTTCAGGGCCAACGCGATGAACGCCGCCAGCACCAGCGGAATCAGCAGATCCTTGGCCAGCACCAGCGCCACCGCGATCGCCAGCAGCATCAGCACCCGCAGCGGCGTGCGCACCGAGCGCAGGCGGCGCACGCGGCGGCGCACCCGCGGTCGCGCCCGGCGCGGGGTCGGCAATTGCTGGATCGGCAACGAATGCGCGGGCAGGTGCCCGTGCAGGCCGTGCGGTTCACGGAGCGACGGCGGATGCGGCATGGCGGCACCTCCTGCCGCACGCAGGCGGTCGGTCAGAGTGACAGATATTGTCGCACCAGCCGCCAACCCGGACCGGTGGCGATGCGCAGGCCTACGCGCACCGCGCTGCGGCCCACCCGCAGCTGGGCCGCGACGAAGCCGATGCCCACGGCGCTGGCCAGCACCGGCAGCGGCCGGGCCTGGTACACGCCGATCAATTCATCCGTGGCGCCAGTCAGCCGGCTGCGCGCCTCGCGGCTGCGGGCCAGCGCCTGTCGGCGCCCGCGCAGCGCGTTGACGAATCCCATCATGGATCGGCGTCCCGATCGGGCGGCAGCGCGTGCTGAAAGCGCCGCACGTGGCCGCGGATTTCATCGCCCAGCACGCGCAGTTCGGCGCGGGCGGCCGGAAAGGTGGCCTGGCGCCAGGCATACCGGAGCGCGAACCACAACGCCGCCACCAGCAACACGTGCAGCGCGACCAGGATGCCGAGCGCGGCACCGATCGAGCCGGTGGCGATGACCAGCGCCCAGCCGATCAGCGCGACCACGCACGCCCACAGCGAAACCGCCACCGCCACCAGCGCGACGCTGCCGACGAACAACAGCACCGCGCTGGCGCGCAGGACCCGCGCTTCGGCCGCACACAGCGCCAGCGTGGTCGTGGCGACACGGCGCAGGGCCGCGCCGAGCTCGAGCAGCGCGGCCAGCACGCGCACGAACGCGTGTGCGTCGACCCGCGCATCGTCAGCGCCCTCCTTCGTCGGCGCCGGCGCCGACGCATCGGCCGCCGCGTTCACCCGCGCTCCCCCGCCATCACGCGACCCCGCGCTCAGTGGCGCCGGCCCAGCACGCGACCCAGCAGCCAGCCTGCCGCCAGCGCGATGGCCACCGACTGCACCGGCTTGTCGCGCACGAAATCGCGCACGCTGTCGAGCACCGCGTCGGCGCGGTCGCGCGCGTCCGCGGCCAGCTCGCCGCCCCGCTCGCGCCACGCGCCGGCCTTGTCGGCCGCGCGCTCGGCGCCGCGCGCGCTGGCGTCGGTGGCACGGTGCAGTCCGGACTCCACGCGATCGGCCGCGGCGTCGAACTTCTGCTTGGCGCCGCCGACGGCGCTGGACGTGCCTTCCTTGATGCGCGCGGCCGTGCGCTCGATGCGCTCGTGCGACCCGCCGTTGCGAACTTCCTGATCGATGTCGTTGCCCATGGTGCTCTCCTGATTGACGCCGCGTCACTTCACGGCGGGGTTCAAGGTGTAGGTGCCGATGATCTCGGCCTTGCCCAGTACGTGACTGCCGAGCGCCGCGCGGAGTTCCGGCCAGTCGAACGCCCGCGGCACGTCGAGGTGCGCCACGTCCAGCGCGTGCACGCGGAAGTGGTAATGGTGCAGCCGCGCGTCGTTCCACGGCGGGCACGGGCCGTCATAGCCCAGGTACACGCCCGCCATGTCGGGATCGCCCGCGAACCAGCCCGTGTAGCCGTTTTGGCCCTGACGCGAGCCGACGGGCCCGTCCGGCGCCGACTTGCCGTGCGGCGTGACGCCGTCGCTGCAGCTGCCGGCCGCAATGGCGCTGCAGTTGGGCGGAATGTCGACCATCAGCCAGTGCGCGAAGTCCACGCGCGGCAGGTTCGCGGGCACCGCGCGCCCCGGCTGGTTGACGTCATCACCACGGCTGGGCACGTCGCCGTCGATGCAGACCAGTGCAAAGGATCGGGTCGCGGCGGGCGCACCGCTCCACGCGAGGTGCGGATTGCGGTTGGCTGCGAGTACGCAGGGTTCACCCGCATCCCCGCGCCTGCCGAACGCGAACTGGACCGGAATGCGCGTGCCGTTGGCGAAGCTGTCGCTGTGGATTTGCATGATGTGTATCCGTCGTCCTTTCGCGCCCGTGCGCGATCTCGAATTCACCCGGCCGCGGATCGACGATGGCGCGTCCGGCCGCCGCGATGTCGATCCGTGTCAACCACTGCGCCCGTGCCGATGAGCGCTCATTTCGCACCGTAGGTCACGCGGTAAATGGCCCCGTTGTAATCGTCGGAAACCAGCAGGCTGCCGTCGCGCAGCGGTTGCACGTCGACCGGGCGGCCGAGGGTCTTCTGGCCATCCAGGAACCCGGTCAGGAAGGGCGCCGAGCCCGTGACCTTGCCGTCCGCGTTCAGGTGTACCACGACGACCCTGTACCCGACTTTGCTGGAGCGGTTCCACGATCCATGCTCGGCGATGAAGATGGCGTCGTGGTACGCGGCCGGAAACATCGCGCCGACGTAAAAGCGCATGCCGAGCGCCGCGACGTGCGCACCGAGCCGCAGCGCGGGCTGCGCGTAGTCGCTGCACGCATGACCGCGGCCAAATTCCGGGTCGGGCACGTTGCCGGCGTGGCAATAGGGATAGCCGAAGTTCTCGCCCGGCTTTGCTACGCGATTGAGCGTGTCGGCGGGGATGTCGTCGCCCATGAGGTCGCGGCCGTTGTTGGTGAACCACAGCGCGTGCGTGCCGGGTTGCCAGTCGAAACCGACGCTGTTGCGGATGCCGGTGGCGACCGTCTGCCAGTCGCTGCCGTCGGGATTCATGCGGATGATCCGGGCGTAGTCCGGCCCTGGATTGCAGATGTTGCAGGGCGCACCGATCGACACGTACAGCTTGCCGTCCGGGCCGAAGGCGATGAACTTCCAGCCGTGGTCCGGGCCTGCCGGAAGCTTGTCCGTGACCACCACGGGCTTGGGCGGATCGGCGAGGTGCTGCTCGATGGCGGGGAACTTCAGGATGCGATTGAACGCCGACACGTACAGCGCGCCGTCATGGAAGGCGACCCCGACCGGCATCTTGAGACCGCTGGCGAGCGTGTACACGTGTTCGGCGCGGCCCGCCTTGTCCATGCCGGCCAGCGCGTAGACCTTGCCCTCGCGGAACGAACCGGCGAACACGGTGCCGTGCGCGCCCAGGGTCATCGCGCGTGCGTTCGGCACCTGGCCGCTGTAGAGCGCCACGTGGAATCCTGCCGGCACCTGGAACCCAGCCGGCGGCGCCGCCTGCGCGAACGCACCCCAGGCGACGAGCCCGACCCACACCATCCAGCGCGACCCTCGGAGCATGGCAACCTCGACGCGAAGCCGTGTCCAGAGCTTAGTGCGTCCGCGGTTGGCGCGAGGCAAACACCTCGTCGCCCAGCAGCGCGAACGCGTCCGACAGGATTTCGCGATAGCGCACCGCGCGTCCGGACGGGAACCGCACGGGCAGGCCGCCGCGACCGACGCCCGCGGCAAGCGTGAACGGACCCGGTTCGAGGCTGGCCGCGCCGACGAATGCGGCAAGTTCGCCGCGCACCTGTTCGCCCTGGCTGCCGAGCGCGGCTTCGGGGTCGATCCGCAGGCTGGGCAACAGGTCGGCGGCGACGTCGAGATGGGTGTACGCCAGGCGCAGCCAGCGCGCGCCGGCCGCGACGTCGGGCATGGCGTAACCGTGCGCCCAGCCAAAACCCAGCCAGTTGAGCAAGGTGTCCTCGGGCCGGCGTTCGACGATGACCAGCCGCGCGTCCGGCAGTGCGCGCCGGAGCGCCGGGACCACGCGCGCATCCAGCAGCGGAATCCAATCGGCAATCCGCGTGGCGACGGCAATCCCCGCCTGCGCGACGGGCTGGCGATAGCGCGCGGCCAGCCGCTCGAGCTCGTCCGTCGCCAACGGCTGCAGCAGCCGCGGATCGAACGGCGCGTCGATGAAGTCGCGGCTCGCCTCGAAGCGGTCGCGGCGCACGACCCAGCCCGGCTGGTCGGCCAGCAGCGCCGCCATCAGCGGCAGGCCCGAACCCGGCAGCCCGCACAGCAGCACGGGTGCCACGCTCCCGGCGTCCGCCAGCGCCGGCTCGCGCGCGCGCTGTTGCAACCACGCGCGCAACGGGGCGTCCAGCAGCGGGACATCGGGCAGCGGTGCCGCGTCCACGCGGTGCGCGGCCAGAAACGCCCCCACCGCGTCGGACCACTGCTCCAGCGCATCGAATGCCAGTCCCAGCAGGCGCTGGCGCCGGCGCACGATCGGTGGCGGGAATTTGGCGACCACGCTGGGGTTGCCGGCCTGCAGGCGCGCCACCGCCGTCGCCGGATCACCGGCCAGCAACGCGCCGCGCGCACGCAGCAGGACCAGGCCGGGTCGTGCCGATGCCGCGGCCTGCTCGGCCATCGCCTGCGCATCGGCATCCGCACCCGCGGCATCCAGCGCCAGGGCGTAGCGGGCCTTGAGGTCCACGTCGTCGGGCCAGCGCGCGCACGCGGCCTGCCAAGCCTGCGCAGCCTCGTCGAATCGCCCGCCGTGCGCAAGGAGCCGCGCCAGCAGCACGTGCACGGCGAGGCCATCGGGATGGTCGGCCAGGTGCGCGCGCAAGCCCGCGATGGCCTGCGCGGCATCACCGCGCGCCGCCAACGCCTCGGCGCGCCGCACCGCGACCGCGTGCAGGTCCGGCTGGGCGCGCAGCGCCGCGTCGTAGTGCGCCACCGCGGCGCCGTTCTGGCCTTCCGCGCGCGCGACGTCGCCCAGGCCCGCCTGCGCGGCGGCGACCTGATCACCGCGCGCGACCAGCGCCTCGAAGAGTGCACGGGCGGCCACGAACTCGCCCTTGCGCAGGTGTACTTCCGCGCGCAGCGCCAGCGCGGCCGGATCGGCCGGACTCGCGGCCAGCGCGTTGTCCAGCGCGGCCGCGGCAAAATCCAGCATCCCGCCATCCAGCATCGCCCGGGCGTAGCTGGTCTGCACCGCGGGGTCGGCAGGCGCCAGCTTCGCGGCCGCGGTCAGCCACTTGATCGCATCGGCGGAATCACCCCGCAAGCCTGCGACGTGGCCGAGCCCGGCCAGGGCCTGCACGTCATCGGCATCGACCCTGAGCGCGGCCTTGAAATCGCTTTCGGCGTTCGCGGCATCACCGCGCCGCAGCGCGACCAGGCCCAGCCCGACGTGGGCGGCGCCGAGGTTGGGGTTGAGGCGCCGCGCACGGTCGTAGGCCGCGTCCGCGCGCGGCAGTTGATTCACGCTGAGGTACAGCTCGCCGAGCGTCTGCTGGCACGCGGCATTTTCAGGGTCGAGCCCGGCGGCACGTTCAAGCAGCTGGATGCCTTCGGCCGCGTCGCCACGCTGGCCGCGCAGGATGCCGAGGAGATGCAGCGCGGCGACGTCATCCGGCGCTGCGGCAAGGCACTGTCGATACCCCGCTTCGGCTTCGTCGAGGCGGCCGGCGCGGTGCAGCTTGAGCAGGTCTTCAAGCATCACTGGGCGGGGCATGGGCGGTGCGAAACCGCATTATGCCTGCTGCATGGCGTGCGTTGGCGATTCGCGGGCGGTGGATCCGGGGCGACTGCGCGCGAGCCGCATGGCGATCCAGTCCTCGGCCCAGCTGGCGAGCCGCCAGTCGCGGATGAAGCCGCAGTGCCCGCCGCGCGCGGTCAACGTCAGCTCGACGCACGCGGGCAGCGCCAGGCGCTCGAAATCGCGTGCCGGGCACACGGGGTCGTCCAGCGCCGCCAGGATCGACACCGGCACCTCGAGCGCCGCAAGGCGATCGCCGGCCACCGAATAGCCGTCGAGGTAATTGTCGAGGCTGCCGAAGCCCGTGTGCTTTTGCACCAGCGCGGTCGTCAGGCTGCGCAGCGTGCCGCGCAGATCCTCGCGCGTGAACCATTCGACATCCGGAAATGCGCGCTGCTTGGCCCTGAGCGAGGCGCGCCACTTCCACATGAAATAGTCGTGGTACATGCGCGGCGCGTGTTCGAGCTGGAACAGCCCCGAGTGCGGATCGATCACCGGGCAAACGGCGATGGTGCGGGCCAGCTTGAGGCCGGCCGCCGGCGCGGCCAACGCGGCCCGCAAGGCAAAATTGCCGCCCAGCGAAAACCCGACCAGCGTCAGCGGACGCGCCGCGTAGCGGCGCTGGATCGCCTTGAGCGCGCCGACCACTTCCGCAATGCGGCAAGAGTGGAAGATGCCGCGATTCAGCGCATGCGTGCCGCCGTGGTCACGAAAATTGAGGCGAAACACGTCCCAGCCTTCGGCCAGCAGACGCGCGCCGTTCTGCAGCACGTAGGTCGAGCGCACGCTGCCTTCCCAGCCGTGGAACAGCACCACCGTCCCGCGGGCGCGCGCCGACGCCTCCTGCGCGGTGAAGCAGCCCGTCAGCCTCACGCCCTCGCCGCAGTCCAGCGTGACGGCGGCGGCGTCGCATTCGAGCCGGCGCGTCCGCCGGCTGCGCAGCGCCCGGCGCAATGCGCTCGAAGCCAGCACGGACTGGACGTGCGGATTGGCCAGCCACCACGATGGGCGGAAATCGTCGTCGGGGGTCGGCCTCATGCGCCGAATCCCAGCACCTGCGCGATTTCCGCGCGTGCGGTTTCGGCCATGCGGCGACGCCCGTGTTCGGGATCGAACACCACCGGCGGCAGGAAATGCACCTCGGCGGTCAGCGTGCGCGTGCCGAGCACCCGCATGACATTGTGCAAGAAGCCTTCCCCGGGCTTGAACAGCATGTCGGGCGCGGGTACGCCGTCGCGCAGATAGCGCAATGCCACCGGCTGCACCGGCGTTTGCGCATCCAGCGCGGCCTGGAAGATGCGGGCGTGGAACACCTTCAGCGTGCCGGCGGGCGCGGTGCCGCCCTCGGGAAACGCCGCCACGCTGCAACCGGCGCGCATGCGCTCGCTCATGACGCCCATCACCGCCACCAGCGAGTTGGTACTGCCGCGCTGATGGAAGATCGTGCCGGCGCGCCGCGCCATCCAGCCGACCAGCGGCCAGTGGCCGATCTCGGACTTGGCGACGAAGTCGGCCGGACGCACCGAATGCAGCACCGTGATGTCCATCCACGAACCGTGGTTGGCTACCAGCATCACGGGATCGCTGAGCGGCTCGCCGGTGCGCGCGACGCGCACGCCGAAGAGGCGCAGGAACACGCGCGACCAGTTGCGCAGCAGCGCCGCGCCCGCGGTACCCGGGCGCGGACCCCGCGGCAGCAGGAACACCGCGGCCAGACAACCGCCCAGCACCACCAACAGCAGCAGCGGCAGGCGCCACGCGCAACGCAACGGACCCAAACGATTCCCGGCCGGCGTTGCCACCGCGCCCTCCATCCTCGGCAAGACCCCTATTTTAGCCGGTGCGGACGGCCACGCGCAGCGCGTGCACCGCCGCCCTACACTGGTTTCACGTTCTTCGAGAGTCACGCAAATGAACACCACACCGCAGCATCCCGAACATCTCCAAACCGACCGCGGCTACGTCCCCGTCTACACCACCGCCACCGTGGAGCAACCCTGGGCACGCTACACCGCGGGCGAACACCAGGTCTGGGCAACGCTGTTTCGCCGCCAGCGCGAACTGCTGCGCGGCCGTGCCTGCCGCGAGGTCGTCGAGAACCAGGAGCGCTTCGGCATGACGCCCGACGCGATCCCGAAATTCGATGACCTGAACCGCGTGCTGCGCGCCGCGACGCGCTGGGAAATCGTGGGCGTCGAAGGCCTGCTGCCCGACGACGTGTTTTTCGATCACCTCGCCCACCGGCGGTTCCCGGTGACCTGGTGGATCCGCAAGCCCGAGCAGATGGATTACCTCGCCGAACCGGACCTGTTCCACGACCTCTTCGGCCACGTACCCATGCTGCTGAACCCGGTGTTTGCCGACTACGTGCAGGCGTACGGCCGCGGCGGCGTCAAGGCGCACGGGCTGGGCGCCGACGCGTTGCAGCACCTGACGCGCCTTTACTGGTACACGGTGGAATTCGGGCTGATCCGAACCCCGGAAGGGCTGCGCATCTACGGAGCCGGCATCGTGAGTTCCAAGGGCGAATCCGTGTATTCGCTGGAATCACGCGCGCCCAACCGGATCGGGTTCGACCTGGAACGCATCATGCGCACGCAGTACAAGATCGACACCTACCAGCAGACCTACTTCGTCATCGACAGCTTCCAGCAGTTGATGGACGCGACCCGGCCCGACTTCACGCCGATCTACGCGCGGCTCGCCAGTCAACCGGACTTCTCGGCCGACAGCGTCCAGGCCGGCGATCGCGTGCTGCAGCAGGGCAGCGGCGAAGGGCGCAAGGCGGAATCCGTGTAGCAGCTTCCGCCGATGTGCCCCATGGCGGAAACGGCTGCGCCGGCTCCGCCCTACGGCGATCGTTTCACCGTGCTGATCTCCAGCACCTGCGCGACGTGTTTGCCGTCCCAGCGGTACAACAGGTGCCTGCCCTGCACGCAGGGCTTGGCAAGATCGGGGTAGAACAGCGCGGCGCACTCGCCGCTCCGACGGCGCGCGCTGTCGTAGGCAATGCCGTCGGCACCGGCGTCGTGCAGCTTCAGGCCCAGCGCGCGCGAGGCGACGTAGCTGTCGCGATCGTGCTCGGCCTTCCAGCCGCCGCGAATGTCGCTGAGCGCAGCGTAGATCGCGGAGACGTATGTGCGCATGGCGATGTCGATCGCCGGCTCGGCCGTCGCGGCCAGGAACCGCTCGCGGTGATAGACGGTTTCCTCGATCGCAGTGTCGAACTCGTGCGCGAAATACAGCACGCCGAAGCTGCCATCGGAAAACCGGCTGCCCTCGGGATTCACGTGGGTGAACGCCGCCATCAGCGGTGTAGTGCCGGGGCCGCTGACGCGACGCGTGGCCGGCACGTTGGCAAGTTCACCCCACTCCTCGCGGACGCGCGGGTTGGTCAACGCTTCGATCTGGTACAGCGCCTCGAGATCCTGCGGTCCCGCGATCGCGTCGAACACGCCGACCGGCGGAAATCGGCTCGGCACGATGCGGTAGGCGCGTTGCCAGCGAACATGATGGAGGGGCGGATCGGTCGTGGCCATCGGGGCAGTATCGACCTGCGGTGTCTCTCGATTCGGGACGGGAGCCGCGGAGCGTGCGGCCTTCATTCCAGCGCGCACGGCGCGCGCTCGGCAACGCCGCATTCAATGGCGGCGCGGCCTCGGGCGCGCGGCGTCAGCCGCGCTGCGCATCGAGGTACTGCCGCACGACGTAGAGGTCGGCGACATTGCCCGACAGCATGCGCTCCAGCGCGCTCTGGCCGCCGAAGGTCGGCGCGGCATTGGGCCTGCGCAGCCAGGCGTCGGCGCGCTCGGCCTGCGGAAACAGGATCGTCAGCGCCTTGAAAATGCCAAGGAGGTAGCTGATGCGTTCCAGCGCATCACGCCCGAGCGTGCCGTCGCGCTCGCGCTTCCACTTGTAGAACGTCGATTCGGGCGGGTCGCCCAGCAGCCTGCGCTGTTCCGCGACCCGGAGTTTCCAGCGTTCAGCCAGATTGAAAAAGGCGCGCAGCGCCGGGCCGGCAAGCTCGGCGTCCGCTTGCGCGCGATAGGCGCCGCGCGCGTCCTCGATCCGCCCGGATGACGAAGCCATGGGATATTCCTCCATGAAGTACGCATCCATAATACTTTATGGATGGAGTCTCGACAAGCGTGGCCGTACCTTTGCCCGGGCGCCGCAAACGCCCGCCAGTGCGCCCTGCGCCCCGCCCCCGAACGCCCCCATCGCATGGGAGGGCCCCAAAGCGTACGCCGCGCTATACGCCGGATGCGGGTTCGGTCTGGAAGCCGCGCACCAGCTTGCCGAACAACAGGCCGTAGGCGATCGCGAGCGGAATGGTGACGATGGCGGCGGCCGCCATCAGCGACTGCCAGTAGTACACGTCGCCACGGATGAGCTCGGTCGGCACGCCCGAGCTGATGGTCATGGCCGAGGTCGAGCTGACGAACGTGGCCGCGTAGATGTAGTCGCTGAGCGGCAGCGCGAACGCAAACACGATGCAGGTGCCGATGCCCGGCCACGCCATCGGCAGCGCAATCCTGAGAAACGCCTGCCAGCGCGAGCAGCCGTCGATCAGGGCGGCTTCCTCCATTTCGCGCGGCATCGACTTGAAAAATCCCAGCAGCAGCCAGGTGCAGAACGGCACCGTGATCGTCGGGTACACCAGCACCAGCGCCCAGATCGTGTTGGCGGCGTCGATGGCACTGATGACTTGGAACAACGGAATGAACAGCAGGGTCGGCGGGATGAGGTAGACGAAAAAGATCGCGATGCTGGAACGCTCGCCCCAGCGCCCCACCAGGCGCGACAGGCTGTAGGCCGCGGGCACCGACAACAGCAGCGTGATGATGACGACCAGCACGCCGATGACCAGCGAGTTCAACAGGAACGTCGGATAGTTCGTACCGGTAAACAGGAACGTGATGTTCTTGAGGGTCGGCGGCAGGTTGAACAGGAACGGGTTGTTGGCCGCGTTGTAAAGATCGCCGTCCTGCTTGAACGTCGAGATCAGCATCCACACGATCGGGAACACCGCGAACAGCGCAAAGAACGCCATCCCGAGCCAGAACCCGATGCGCCGCAGGATTTTCCTGATCACGGCCATCCCCTATTGATTCGCACTGCGGAACGCCAGCCGCAAGGCAAAGATCGCAGCCGCCAGCAGGATCGGGAACATGAACAGCGCGACCGCCGCGCCCTGGCTCAGCGCGCCACCCTCGATGCCCTGCACGAACGCCCAGTAGGGCAGCAGCTGCGTGGTGTAACCGGGGCCTCCGTGCGTCGTGATCGCCACCAGCGTCATGTCGCCAAACACCATGAGCGCGGTGAACATCGTCACTACGATCAGGATGGGCCCGAGCGCCGGCACGGTGATGCGGAGCAACACCCGGAAGAAACCCGCGCCATCCACCTGCGCCTGCTCGTAGATGTCGTGGGGAATCGAGGTGCGGCCCGCCAGCACGATGATCGTCGCGAGCGGCAGCAGGCGCCACACGTTGATCGCCGTGATCGAACCCAGGCCCAGCCATTCGCGCCCGTAGTAATACATGTGGTTCGCCGGCCCCCACAGCGTACCGGGGCCCAACAGGTGCACCTGGCGCAGGATCCAGTCGACGGGACTGAACTGCGAATCCAGCAGCCACAGCCAGTTGACCGCCGCCAGCGACACCGGCATCGCCCACGGCAGGATGATGAGGATCTGCCAGATCCACTTGCCGCGGAAGTGGTGCGCCAGCAGTTCCGACTCGCCGACGGCCAGGACGATGGTGACGATCAAGGTCGCCAGCGTGACGATGATGCTGTTGCGCAGCGCAAAGCCGAACGCGGCGTTGTGCAGCGCCGAGGCAAAATTGGCGAGCCCGACGAAACCGTGGATGCCGGGCGCGCCGACCGTCGCGTTGCTGACGCTGAGCGCGATCGCGAGCACGAACGGCACGCCCACCAGCGCGATGATGTAGACGATGGCCGGCGCCAGCATCAACCCGCCCAGGAGGCCGCCGCGGTCGCCGGCCCCGGGCCGCGCGCGACCGCCGCCTACCGTGGTCTCAGACGCCGACATGTTCGATCCGTCGCCCGGTCGCCTTGTCGAAATAACGCAGATGGTCGCGGCGCACGGCGAGTTCCGCCGTTTCGCCCACACGCAACTGCTTGACCTCATCGGCGTCCATGCGCGCCAGGATCCTGTGCGTGTCGTCGCCGTCGCCGACGTGCGCGTAGACCTGCCAATCGGCGCCCAGGAACTCCAGCTCGAAGATCTTCGCCGGAATGCGCAGCGCGCCGTCATCGCCGCCCGCCCCCGTCGCCACGTGCACGAACTCGGGGCGGAACCCGACGATGTGGTCCTCGCGCTCCATGAGGTTCATGGGTGGCGTGCCGAGGAACGACGCCACGAACGTGTCGGCGGGATGCGCGTAGAGCTCCTGCGGCGTGCCGACCTGGCGCACGCGGCCGGCTTCCATGATCGCGATGCGATCGCCCATGCCGAGCGCTTCGATCTGGTCGTGCGTGACGTAGACCGTGGTGATGCCGGTGCGATCGTGCAGCAGGCGCAGCTCGCTGCGCGCCATCGCGCGCACCTTGGCGTCGAGCGAGCTCAGGGGTTCGTCGAACACGAACAGCGTGGGATCGCGCACCAGCGCCCGCGCCAGCGCCACCTTCTGCTTCTCGCCGCCTGACAACCGTGCGGGGCGACGCTGCAGGAGCTTTTCGATGCCCATGAGCCCGGCCGCCCAGGCGACCTTCTGCTCGCGCGCGGCGCGGGCCACGTGCCGGACCCGCAACGGAAACGCGATGTTCTCCGCGACCGACATGTGCGGGTACAGCGCGTAGCTCTGGAACACCATCGACACGTTGCGCAGCCGCGGCGGGAGGTGGGTGACCACCTCGCCGCCGATCAGGATGTCGCCATGGGTGGGCGGTTCGAGCCCGGCGATCATCCGCATCGTCGTGCTCTTGCCGCAGCCCGATGGGCCCAGGATGGCGAGGAACTCGCCGTCGGCGATCTGAAGATCGATGCCATCCACCGCGTGGACGCCGCCGTAGTGCTTCTCGATACGCCGCAGTTCAAGTGTCGCCATGGCCGGGTGCCGCCTCCCCTATTTCGCCGCGCAGCCGACCAATCCAAGCTTCTTCCACTTGGCCACGATGCTGCCGATCTGCTTCGCGGTGTCCTTGACCGCCTGCTCGGGCGTCTTCTCGCCGCGCGCAGCCTGCGCCATCATCGTCGTCAAAAGGTGCGTGTTGTAGACCTCGCTGACCGCGGGGTTGGACGAACCCGGCCAGCCCGGCCACGCCGTCCACTGGTCGGCGTTGGCCAGCACTTCGAGCTTGTCCGCGGGCTGCGAGCCGAACGGATCGTGCGCGAGCCAGCCGTCCTTCGCGAACAATTGCGGCACCTGCTTGGGGAACGCCGGGAAGTCGTAGAGCTCGCTCTCGTAGGTGCCCCAGCTGTCGTTGGCGACGAGATCGAGCATGAACTTCTTCGCCGCCTGCTTGGTGTTGTCGTTCGACACGTACTTCGGCATCACGTAGATCATCCAGACGTGCGAGGTCTGGTGCACTTCGCCGGTCGGCCCCTTCAGGCCCGGCGAGAAGCCGGTGTCGGGCGCGGTCGCGTTCTTCTGCTGCTGCGCGGTGCGGTAGAACGAGATCGAGTTCTGGATGTAGGACAACTGCCCCGCGATGAAGCCCTGGTTGTTGGACGCCGGGTTCCACGCAAACACCTCGGGCGTCTCGGCGGTCTTGAACAGCTGGGCCTGGTACTTCACCGCGTCGATCACCTGCGGCGAATCCAGCGCCACGTTGCCGCACTCATCGAACACCTTGCCGCCATAGGACCAGATGAGTGAACGCGTGTAGAACTCGGAATCGAGTTCAGGCGACATGCCGACACCCACCGGCACGCCGGTCGTCTTGAAGATTTCGGCGCCGCCCTTCAACAGGTCCGCGTAGGTCTGCGGACCGTTGGGATAGCCCACCTTCTTCCACATCGAGATGCGGTAGTCGCCGGGGTCGGGCACCCACGCGTGGCAAAAGCCATACCACTCGTTCTTGACCGGCAGGTAGCTCTGGCTCTTGCAGACGTCGAGCTCGGGGCCAAACGCCGCGGCGGCCGCCTCGTTGACGTCATCGAGGTTCTGCAGGCCCTGGATGAAGGACGCCGGCGGCGACACCATCTCGTAGAGATCGGAACCCTTCTTGGCCGCGATGGCCGCCGACAGCGTCGGCACGAGGTCGCCCAGCGCGATGTGCTGCACGGTCACCTTGACGTTGTTGGCCTGGCCCCACTGCTGCGCGTACTTGTCGAACCACGTGTCGTAGCGCGGCACGAAGTGGCTCCACTGCGTGATGTTGAGCGTGGTGCCATCGGGAAACTTCTCGGGCAGCTTCAACGTCCCGAACGTACTCGGAAAGCTCACCGGAGTGGGCTGCAGGCCCGTGCTGGCGGAGGCCGCGGGCGCGGATGCGGATTCCGCGGGCGCCGACGCGCCGGCGGCCGGCGCGCTCGAGGCCGGACCCTGCCCTTGGCCGCACGCGGCCAGCAGCATGGCCAGCGTCAGCACGCCCGTGCGTTGCAGATAACGGCTCTTGGCCGACCCCTGGTTCATGGTGCCCCTCCTCAAAGTTGGTTGACTTGAGTGCACGGCCACGCGTGCCGCATCGCCACACCATCGCGGTTGCATCGGGTAGACGATCCGCCCGCATCGCCCGCTTGCCACCCTACACCCGCCGCACCCGGCCGCCGTTGCCAGTGCGCCCGGTCCTATCGGCCTGAACGCCCCGCTGCGCAGGCTGGAGTGTGGCCACGCCCCGGGCCGGCCGGCCATTAGCCAAACGTCGAAGTTAGACCAAAGTCGAAGGCGCAACGCACGACACGCATCCATGCGACCGAACACCGTTTTCCGCGATCCGGCTTTGGGCCGGGGCGCGTCGCACCGCAGGCACGGGGAGCCGCCACGCGGTCCTAGATCTGCACGCCAAGGTATTTCGCGATGATGCTGCCGTCGGCGCGCAGCTGGTCGGGCGTGCCGTCGAACACCATGCTGCCGTTGTTGAGGATGTAGCAGCGATTGGCAAGCGAAAGGGCGGCGCGCACGTTCTGCTCGACGATGATGATGGTGTGGCCGTCATCCGCGAGCTTGCGGCACACCCGCAGGAGGTCCTGCACGATCAGCGGCGCGAGTCCCTCGAAGGGTTCGTCCAGCATGATGAGGTCGGCGTTGCGGATCATCGCCCGCGCGATCGCCAGCATCTGCTGCTCGCCGCCGGACAGCTGCTTGCCACGGTTCTTGCGGCGCTCGGCCAGCCGCGGAAAGGTTGCGTAGATCGCATCGATCGGCTGCGGATCGGGGCACTTCATCGCCGCGAGCTGCAGGTTCTCGTGCACGCTGATCGAGCCGAACACGCGGCGCTCCTCGGGCACGAGCTGGATGCCACGCCGCGCCAGCGCGAAGGTCGGCAGGCGCTGGGTTTCCTCGCCCTTGTAGCGGACGGTGCCGGACCTCGGACGCACCACGCCCATCAATGACTTCAGCGTGGTGCTCTTGCCTGCGCCGTTGCGCCCCAGCAGGGCGACCACCTCGTGTTCCTCGACGCGCAGCGACACGTCGAACAGGATGTGCGAATCCCCGTAGTAGCTGTTGATCGCATCGACTTCAAGCAGGCTCACACTCGTCCACCTTGCCAAGATAGGCGGCCTGGACCGCGGGATTGGCGCGGATCTCGCCCGGCGTGCCTTCGGCCAGCTTGCGCCCCTCGTGCAGCACCGTGATGCGTTCCGCCAGCTTGAACATCGCGTCCATGTCGTGCTCGACGACCACGATGCTGCGGTGCTGGTGGATCGCCTGCAACAGTTCCACGATCAGCACGCGTTCCTCGGGGCCGAGGCCGGCCAGCGGTTCGTCGAACAGCAGCACGTTGGCGCCGGTCGCCAGCGCAAGGCCGATTTCGAGCCGGCGCTTTTCGCCGTACGGAAGCTCCACGACCGGCGTTTCCATGCAGTGCGCAAGGCCCACGAGCTCCAGCGCCGCCTCGGTCTGCTCATCGAGCCCCTTGACCCGGTGCAGCCCGCGGAGGAGGTCGGGCCGATAGCGTCCACGCGCCCGCGCAAGGATCGGGATGCCCGCGTTCTGGCGCACCGTCAGGCGTTCGAACAGCTGATTGATCTGGTAGCTCTTGCTCATGCCGAGCTGGCACACGCCCGTCACGCCGAGCCCGGTGATGTCGTTGCCGCGCAGCAGCACGCGCCCGCGCGTGGGCGGCAGTTCGCCCGCCAGCATCGCGAAGAACGTCGACTTGCCGGCGCCGTTCGGTCCGATCACGCCGCGCAGTTCGCCCTCGGCCAGCGCAAAGTCGACGCTGTCGACCGCGGTCAGCCCGCCGTACTGCTTGGTGACGCCGCGCGCTTCCAGCACCGGCCCTTCGTGAGGCGCGGCGGCAAGGATGCCGAGGCCGGCGGCGCGTCGGCGTGGCGCGGGCCGCGTGCCTGCGGGAGCGGCGCCCGCGGCCGGCGCTTCGGCGACCGCGCGCCGGCGCGTGAAGAGCTGCACCAGGGCGCCGCCGACGCCGTGGCGCAGTACCGTCACCAGCACCACGAAGATCACGCCCAGGATCAGCTTCCAGTAGGCCCCGATGCCGGCGATGCCCTGCACGACGTCGAAGATGTAAAGCCAGATCGCGGCGCCGAGCAGCGGCCCCAGCAGCGTGCCGACGCCGCCGATCACGGTCTGGATGATGAGCTGTGCCGAGGTGTCGATGGCAAACGCGTCCGGCGGCATGAAACCCTGGAAGGTCCCGAGCAACCCCCCGGCGACGCCCGCATACGCTGCCGCGATCACGAACACGGTGAGCTTGTAGCGGTTGGTCGCGTGGCCCAGCGCGACCGCCCGCTTCGGGTTGCCACGGATCGCGCGCAGCACCGCGCCGAAAGGCGAGCGCACGATCCGCCGCGCGATCACGTAACCCACCAGGAAGATCACCGCGACGAACCAGTACATCGGCAGGCCGCTGGTGACGTCGAGCGTGGCGAACCCGAGGTGCAGGTGCGGCTGCGGTACGCCGGCGATGCCGTTCTCGCCGCCGGTCCAGTTGCGCAGCACCGAATTCTCGAGGAAGAAGAACATCTCGCCGAAGGCGAGCGTGCTCATGGCGAAGTAGATGCCGCTGCGCCGGAGCGTGAGATAGCCGATGACGATACCGGCGATCGCCGCCGCCATCGCCCCGGCCAGCAGCGCGAGGAGGATGTCGGTGCTGGTCTGCGTGAGGAGGTAGGCGGCGACGAATCCGCCGGTGCCGTAGAACGCGGCCTGGCCGAAGGACAGCAGGCCGGTGTAGCCAAACAGCAGGTCGAAACCCAGCCCGATGAGCCCCCAGATGAGGATGCGCGTCATGAGGTCGGGGCTGAAGCCGAGGTGCGGCAGCACGAACGGCGCGAGCGCGAGGCCGACCAGGACGCAGGCCTCGGGCAGCAGGCGCCGCGCGGTGGAACGCTGGCTGTCCGGGCTCATTCGCGACCTTCCAGACCCATGATGCCCTGCGGGCGGAAGATCAGGATCAGCGCCATCGCGACGAACAGCATGACCTCGGAGTACGACGGATCGATGATCGAGGTGAGGCTCAAGATCTCGCCGGCGATGATGCCGCCCAGGATCGCGCCCGGGAACGAGCCGATGCCGCCGATGACGACCACCACGAAGGAATCGATGAGGATGCGGAAGCCCATGTCGGGCTGCAGCGTGACGATGGGCGCGTCGATCATGCCGGCGTAGCCCGCGACCATCGCGCCCAGGCCGAACACGCCAAAGAACACGCGCTTGATGTTGACGCCGAGAATGCTGACCATCAGCGAGTCCTCGATGCCGGCGCGCACGACGAGGCCAAGCCTGGTGCGGTACAGCAGCAGGTACAACACGAACAGCGTGCCGGCCGAGATGAATAGCGTCTCGAACCGGTACAGCGGATAGATGAGCGAGCCCAGGTGCACGATGCCCTGGCCCCATGCCGGGGTATCCACGGACAGGTTCACGCCGCCGAAAATGCCGCGGATGAGCTCGACCAGGATGATCGCGACGCCGAAGGTGACGAGGATCTGGTCCTCCGGCGGACGCCGGTAGAACAGGCGCACCAGCCCGCGTTCCATGATGAGTCCGACGACGAGTGCGCACGCCGCCCCGGCCGCGACCGCGACCACGAACGAATCGGTCGCGCCATAGGTGGCGTAGCCGGCGTACGCACCGACCACCAGCAGCGCGCCGTGCGCGAAATTCACGACGCCGAGCGTGCCGTAGATGATCGTGAGGCCAGCGCTGATCAGCGCCAGCAGCAACCCCGCCGTCAACCCGTTGAACAACTGCGACAGCACCAGCGACAAACTCGGCATTCCCCTTTCCTCTGACCGGAACCGGAGTGCGGTTCCGTTGAATCCGGCACCCGCATCGCCAGCGGAACCCTCACGACGCCGCCTGCGCGCGGGCGGCAGGGGCGGAGGCGCCGCCTCCACCCATCACCGCGGCCCAGCCCGGGCCCTACACGTAGGGCCCGAGCTTGCAGCCGAACAGGCTGAGCGGCGGCAGCACGCTCGCACCGTCGACGACCTCGACCACGTCCCACAGGTCATCGTTGCTCTTCACCTGCGCCGGCTTGCGGCCCAGCAGGATCGGGAAGCTCGCCGCGGCCTGGTGGTCCTGGCCGCGGAACCAGATCGACCCGACCGGGCCCTGCCGGTGCACGCCGGCCTCGAGCGCCTTGACGACGTCCGGCGGATAGAACGAGCCCGCACGCTCGACCGCGTCGGCCCACAAGCCCAGCCCGACGTACGCCGTGCAGGCCGAACCCTGCGGCTTTTTGCCGTATTTCTTCTGGAAGGCGTCGACGAACGTCTTGGCGCCGGGATATTTTGGATCGTTGGCGAGCGTCCACCAGAAATCGGCGCAGGCATACGCGCCCTGGATGATGTCGGCGCCCAGCGAATCGCCGAGGAAGGGCGACATGTACGGGATCACCACCTTCATCTTGGCGAGCAGCCCGAACTGCTTGGCCTGCTTCAGCGAGTTGACCGCGTCGGCGCCGTAATCGATGCAGATCAGCGTGTCGGCGCCGCTGTTGGCGATATTGATGAGATAGGAGCTGTAATCGGTCGCGCCAAGCGGATGCACCTGCTTGCTGACGGTCTTCCAGCCTTCCTTCTCGCTGAAGTCCTGGAACTGCTGCGCGGTCGTGTGCCCGTAGGTGTAGTCGGGGATGAGGTACGCCGCCTTGCGGTTCTTGCCCATCGCCTTGGCGACCACCGGGGCCAGCGCCTTGGCGCCCATGTAGGCGTAGTAACCGGGGCGGAAGCCATAGCGCTGGCAGTGGCTGCCCGTCGTCTCGGTCGAACCGCTGATCGCAACCATGTACGGCGTGCGTTCGCGGTTGCAGTATTCCTCGAGCGCGATCGCCACCGCGCTCGACGTGCTGCCACACACCAGCATGGCCTTGTTGGTGTGGATGAAGCGCGTCGCGGCCTGCACCGCCGAATTGGGCTTGGTTTCCGAATCGGCCGAACCAGTCACGATCTGCTTGCCCAGCAATCCTTTTTTGGTCAACGGCGACAGGCCCTTGATCCCGGGCGCGCCGGCGTTCAACTGCTCGATGGCGAGCTCGTAGCCCATGCGCTCCTCGGCGCCCTGCGCGGAGTAGGGCCCCGTCAGGTCCACCGTCTGGCCGACGAACACCGTATCGCCCTTGACGCCCGCGGGGTAATTGCCGAGCGCGGGATGCTCGGCCGCCCGCGCCGAAAACGGCAATCCCGAAAGGATCGGCACGCCCAGCGCCGCGGCGCCCATGGCGCCGGCCAGCCCTTTCAACATCAATCGCCGTGTGGGCTGCTCGATGCCGTCGACGCTGTCCGCCTGGTCGACGCCGTCCCCGATGTGCTTGCTGTCACTCATGGCCCTCTCCTCTTTTTGGATGGCGCCCGGCGCCCGGCCGTCGACCGGAGCCGGGTAGCCCACTGGTATGCGGTGCCGCACGGCCGCCCCCGGCGGTGGCCGCGATGGTGCAGCGCGACGCCACGGCGTCGCACCCTCAGAAATGCCACAGCGCGCTCAGGCTCAACTGGTTGCCGCTGGTCGACTGGCGGTTGACGCCGTTGGTGGTCGAATCGAGGTTGGCATGCATGAACTCGACACCCAGGTCATACGGCCCCTGCGTGTACTGCAGGCTCAACGCCGACTGCCGGCTGCGCAGGCGGCCCGCCGAACCATTGCCCATCCAGCGGATCACGTCGGTGCTGTCGGGCTTGCTCATGCCATAGAACGCGTAGGCGCTCCAGTTGGGCGTGAAGTGGTCGCCAATCTGCACGAATCCGCCGGTGTCCTTGATGTCGCCGAACTGCGCGAGGTCGCCGAAGATCTGGCCCATGCCGCGACCGCTGTAGGCCGTGCCCATGAACACCCACGTGCCCGGCGTCCACTTGCCGCCGACCTCATACGCGGTGCTGCTGAAGGTCGGCGTGACCGGCGTCGGCGTGGTACTTCCCACGCCGCGCAGGTCGATCTGGCTGTAGTGGCCGGCGACGTACGCCACCCAGTTGCTGCCCTGCGCACGCAGACGGGCCTCGAGCTGCGGCCGGAAGCCGGCGTTGCCCGCGGTCATGAAATTGACGTTGTCGCCCGGTCCGCTCCAGCTGCCCTCGAACGCGCCAAGGTCCAGGCGCCACTTGACGCCGCTGGTGCCGTGGTTCAGGTCCTGCATCAGCACGATGCCCGGAAAGCGCCAGCCGATCATGCCGGTCCCAAAGCCGAGCGGAAACGCCACGTGGCTCAGCGAGGCCGGCACGTCGTCCAGCGGGAACATCAGCTCCCACTGCTGACCGATGCGGATCAGGGTGCCGGTGCTGGCCTTGTCCAGATCGAGGTACGCCTGGCGCAGCCGCGGCGTCGGCTGTTGCTGGCTGTAGGCGCCGGTGCCGTTGAAGCCACCGAAGAAGTCCATCTCGATGCGGCCGCCACCGGTCCAGTCGCCGGCAAACTGCGCGCCGCTGAAATCCAGCCAGAAGCGCGTGTTGCGGACGTCGACGCCACTCATCGAGCCGCGCGCGCCGGGCACCGGGAATTCGGCGTTCTGGCCGTTGCCAAACGTCATCGCCCGGTTCTGGCTGAAGGCGCTGGCGCTGATGAAGCCGTGCAACTGGACCGCAAGACCGGGTCCGGTGCTGAAGACCGGTTTCTCCGGCGCGGCGGCGACGGCGGGTGCCGGCGCGGGCGGCGGGGGCGCGGCGGCGGCCGCGCGTTGCACCTGGGCCTGCGCCTGGATCTCGGCCTTGAGCTCGTTGAGCTCCTGTTCCAGCTGGTTGACGCGCGCCTCCAGGGCGGTTTCCCGTGCGCTGGTGCTGGCGCGCGCGGCACGGCTGCCCGCGCCCGTGGCCTGCGGCGCCGCGTTGGCTACCAGCGGCAATCCGAGGGCACACGCAATGGCGATCGGGAGCAACGGCGACGCTGCTGACTGTCTTCGCATGAAAGGCCTCCCCACTCACGGCACTGGGGCCAGTGTGGGCATGCGTTTGGCGCGCCGGCCATTAGCCAAAGGTCGAAACTCGACCAAAGTCGAACGGCGACGCCGGTGGCGTTCGCAGCCACCGGGCTAAACTCGATCCACGATGCCGGACATCCTGATCGCCGACGACCATCCGCTGTTCCGCGACGCGCTCGAGCGCGCCGTGCGCATCGCACTCCCCGACGCCGCGGTGCACGGCGCGGTCAACGTCGAGGAACTGCTCGCGCTGGCCGAAGCCTTTCCCGACGCCGAGCTGCTGCTGCTCGACCTGCACATGCCGGGCGCCAGCGGCTACACGGCACTCGCGCACATCCGCGGCCAGTATCCGGGGCTGCCCATCATCGTGATTTCGGCACACGAGGAGGCGCTGGTCGCGCGCCGCGCGCTGGCGCATGGCGCCTCGGCCTACATTCCGAAGTCGGCGCCGGTCGCCGACATCGTCAGCGCCATCGGTGCGGTGCTCGACGGCGATACCTGGCTGCCGCAGACCATGCTGGGCAATGCGCTGCAACTGAAGCCCGCCGAGGTCGACGCCGCCGCGCGCATCGCCGCGCTCACGCCGCAGCAGTTCCGCGTGATGACGATGCTGGCCGACGGCAAGCTCAACAAGCAGATGGCGTGGGAACTCGGGGTGTCGGAAGCCACCATCAAGGCCCACATGACCGCCATCATGCGCAAGCTCGGCGCCAACAACCGGACCCAGGTCGCGCTGCTCGCAAGCGAGCTCGCGGTCGAGTCCGAACGCCCGCCCGACGTCGACCGCGGCCACCCGGGCTGAGCGCCAACGCCGCGCTCACGCGTCGGCCGCGCGCGCTTCGCGTCGGCCCGCCCTGGGCAGCGCCGCCATCAGCAGCGCGCGCAGCGCCGCCGGGCGCACCGGCTTGTGCAGCAGCGGGTAGCCCAGCGCGCGCGCCCGCTGCTTCAACTGGCTGCTGCCGTCCGCGGTGATCACGGCGACCGGCGGCAAGCCACCCCGCAGGTCGCGCAGCTGCTGCAGGGCCTGCAGGCCATCGACGCCGTCGGCCAGGTGGTAGTCGACCAGCAACAGGTCGACGCCGCCTCGGCCGAGCTCGATGCGGGCCTGCGCGATGTCGAGCGCGACGCGGCAATCGGCGCCCCAACGTCCAAGCAGCGCGCGCATGCCGTCGAGGATGGTCGCGTCGTTGTCCACGCACAGCACCGTCAGCGGCAGCTTCTGGCCGGTGCGGGTGTGCTCGACACCGTGGCCGCCGACGGTCACCGCCTGCGTCCGCGCCACCGCCACCGCAAAGCAACTGCCGCGGCCGGGGCGCGAGCGCACGTCCAGCGTGTGGCCGAGGATGCCGGCGAGGCGATCGCAGATGGCGAGTCCCAGTCCCAGCCCCTTCTCGCCCCATGGTGAAGGCTGGTCGAGCCGCTGGAACTCCTCGAAGATGCGCGCGCGCTGGTCGGGCGCAACGCCGGGGCCGGTATCCCAGACCTCGATGCGCACCGCGTTGGCGCCGACGCGACGCGCGCCCAGCAGCACGCCGCCGTGCGCCGTGTAGCGCAGCGCGTTGGACAGGAGGTTCTGCACGATCCGCCGCAGCAGCTGCGGATCGCTCTGGACCGCGACCGCCGTTGGCGCCACGCGCAACGCCAGTCCGCGCCGGGCCGCGATCACGCCGAACTGCTCCTTGAGCGAGGCGAACACGTCGGCCAGCGCGAACCCGACGACCTCGGGGTGGTAACTGCCGGCGTCCAGGCGCGACATGTCCAGCAGCGCCGCCAGCAGGCCCTCGGCCGCGCTGAACGAGGCGTCGATGCGTTCGGCCAGGCGCGCGGCCTCGGCATCGAGGCCGGGGTAGCCGCGCAACGCCGAGGTGAACAGGCGCGCCGCGTGCAGCGGCTGCAGCAGGTCGTGGCTCGCCGCCGCGAGAAACCGCGCCTTGGACACGTTGGCCGCTTCGGCCACGCGCCGCGCATCGGCGGTCGCGGCCAGCGCCTCGGTCAGCTCGACGGTGCGCGCGTCCACGCGCTGCTCCAGCGTGGCGTTGGCGTCGATCAGCGCGTGTTCGGTGCGCTTGTACGCGGTGACGTCGCTATAGGTGGTGACGTAGCCGCCGCCGGCCACCGCGCGCCCACGCATCTCGATCACGCTGCCGTCGGGCCGCACGCGCTCGAACACGTGCGGTGAGCCCGCACGCATGTGCGCGAGGCGCTTTTCCACGTGGGCGTCCGGAGCGCCCGGCCCGCACTCGCCGCGCTCGGCGTTCCAGCGGATCAGCCGCGCCACCGGCACGCCGATGTACACGAGATCGGCGGGATAGTCGAACAGCTCCAGATAGCGCCGGTTCCACGCGACCAGGTGCATCCGCGCATCGACCACGCTGATGCCCTGCGCCACGTGTTCCAGCGTGGTCGACAGCAGCTCGCGGTTGAAGCGCAGCTCCTGCGACGCCTCATCCAGCAGCGCCATCGACGCGGCGAGATCCAGCCCGCTGCCGGACAGCGCGCCGATCAGGATGCGCCGCGCGTTGGCGGCGCCCACCGCGGAAGCCAGCAGGCGCTCGGTGTAGTGGATCAGGCTGCGGTCGACCGCCTCGCCCGGCGCCAGCGGACGTCCGCGCGACTGGGCGTAGGCGGCGAACGCCGCTTCACTGCGGCGCTCGCCCACGATGCGCCGCGCGATCGTGCGCAGGTCGGCAAGCTTCACCCGACCACGCACGCCGACCGCATCGTCATAACCCACCACGTCCGCGCCCATGAACCGATCGGCGTAGAGGCGCTCCTTCAGGTCGGGCCGGAACCGCAGCGAGAAGAACACCAGGCAGCCGATGTTCACCAGCAGCGACCAGAACGTGCCGCGCGTGACCGGATCCCAGCCGCCGGCGAGCGGCAGGCCGTGCGGCGCGAGCCAGTCCAGCACGAAGGGCTGCTCGGCCAGCCACGACCAGGATTCACCCAGCGTCGGCAGCAACAGCGCGTAGGCCCACACGCCAAACCCGGCGAGCAGGCCGACCACCACGCCGCGCTTGCTGGCGCCACGCCAGTACAACGCGGCGATCAGCGCGGGCGCAAACTGCACCACGGCGGTGAACGCCAGGAGGCCCATTGCGGCCAGGCTCGAAGCCCCGGCGCTGGCGCGATAATACGCGTAGGCGACCAGCACGACCCCGACGATCGCCACCCGCCTGGTCGCCAGCACCAGCCGCGACAGGTCGCCGCGCTGGTCGAGCCCGAGCCGCCGCACGCGCAGCAGCGCCGGCACCACGAGGTCGTTGCTGATCATGATCGAGAGCGCGACCGAGGCCACGATCACCATGCCGGTCGCCGCCGCGAAGCCACCGACGAACGCCAGCACCGCGATGGCGTTGTTGCCGAGCGCCAGCGGCACGCCCAGCACCCACGCGTCTGCCGGACTGTTCTGCAAGGCGTCAATGCCGAACGCGGTGGCCACGATCGGCAGCACCACCAGACTCACGATGACCATGTAGATCGGCACCAGCCAGCGCGCGCGGGCGAGGTCGGTCGTCTGTTCGGCCTCGACCATGCCGATGTGGAATTCGCGCGGCAGGCACACCATTGCGCACATCGCCAGCAGCGTCTGCGTGATGAAGCCCGGCGGCAGGCCAACGCGCAGCTGCGCCGCCGGCAACCGCAGCGTCGCCGCGATCCCGGGGCCGTGCCACAGCGCAAAGCCTGCGACCACCACCAGCACCAGCAGCTTGATCAGCGATTCCAGCGCGATCGCCAGCACCATGCCGCGATGGTGCTCGGTGGTGTCGACGCTGCGCGTGCCGAACAGGATCGAGAACACCGCCAGCAGCACCGCGCACCACAGCGCACTGTCGACGCCTTCGGCCGGACGACCGCCGCCCATGCCGGCAAACACCGCGAACGAGGTGGCGATGGCCTTCAACTGCAGCGCGATATAGGGCACCACCGCCACCACCGCGATCACCGCGACCAGCGCGGCGAGCCCGTGCGACTGCCCGAAACGCGCGCCGATGAAATCGGCGATCGAGGTGATCTTGCGGCGCTTCACCACCGCCAGCAGCCGGCGCAGGATGCCGAAACCGAACACGAACAGCAGGATCGGCCCGAGGTAGATGGGTAGGTAGGCCACGCCCGCCCGCGCGGCCGTGCCGACCGCGCCGTAGAACGTCCACGACGAGCAATACACCGCGAGCGCGAGGCTGTAGACCACCGACCGCAGGTAGGGCCGGTGCAGGTAGGCCGGCCGCCGGTCGCCGGCATACGCGACGGCGAACAGCACGCCGACGTACACCAACGCCAACAGCAGCAGCCAGGTCTGGATCAAGGCGCCCGCCCCCAGGCTCGCGGTCGACCCGATTGTAAGCACGCGCCGCAGCGCGCGTGCGCCCCCGCCGCGGGCGGCTACACGCGGCCGACCACGGGAATCAGCGCGCCGGTCACCGCCGACGCCGCGTCGGACAGCAGGAACACGATGACGCTGGCGAGCGCTTCGGGCTTGGCCCACTGCGCAAAGTCGGCATCGGGCATGTCGCGACGGTTCTGCGGGGTGTCGATGATCGAGGGCAGCACCGCGTTGACGTTGATGCCGCGGCCTTTCAATTCATCGGCCAGCGACTCGGTGAGCCGCAGCACGCCCGCCTTGGACGCGGTGTAGGCCGCGACCCCGGCACCCGCCTTGAGCGCCGAGGCCGAGCCCACGTTGACGATGCGGCCGCCCTCGCGCAGATGCGCGAGAGCGGCCCGGCTGACGGCCGCGGCGCTGCGCAGGTTCATGCGGTACAGGAGGTCGAACGCGTCGAGGTTGCCGCCGGCGAGTTTGGCGAACCGGAACCCGCCCGCCGCGTTCACGACGCCGTTCAGCGCGCCCAGCGCGTGCACCGCGCCGCTGACGGCCGCCTCCGCCGCATCCGTATCCGCGAGATCACCGCCGGCAAGCGCATGCACGCGCTCGCCTTCGAACACGGGCGCTTTCGCGTGGCCGACCGCCGCGACGCTGGCACCCTGCGCCAATGCGGCGTGCACGACCGCGGCGCCCAGCACGCCCGCGGCGCCGGTGACGATGATGCGTTTGCCTGCAAGCGACATGGCGTTGACCTTTGCCTGATTGGATCGGGTCAGCATATCGCGCGTCGGGCCGCGGCCGGCGCGCGCTGCGTAGGCAGTGCGGTACGGTCGATCGCGGCGACGGTGCGCCCGCTGCACGGCACCATCGTCGGATCGAGCTCGCGGTGGATGAGCTCCCACGCGGACCTGACCGCCCGCATTCTGCCACCGGCGTGCCGCATGCCGACGGGGCCGGCGGGCGCCGGCGCGGGCCGCGGCGCGTCAGGTCGACCGGATCACGGCGTCGATTTCATCCCAGCGGCCGTTTCGGGCCAGCCAGTAGGGATCGGGCGTGTTCGGCTGCGGGCGCTCGGACCAGCGCTTGTAGACCCACTGGTACTGCGTCAACGCCAGGCGCGCGCAATCCTCGACGCCGCGATTGAGCGCCGCGCAGGCAACGTCGAGATCGGGATCGGCGATGCCCGCGGGCGCCGGGCGGATGCGGATGCGAAAGCCCGCGCCGCGCGGCAGGCGTTCGGCAAACGCAAACAGCACCGTTGCCCCGGTGCGACGCGCGAGGTGCGGCAGCAACACCATCGTGTTGGCGGCCACGCCGAAGAACGGCGCAAAGCGCCCTTCGCCGCGTTTGGGCTGCTGATCGGGCAGGATCCCGACCACGCCGCCTGCCGCGAGGCGCTTGAACAGGCGGCGCACGCCCGCGCCGTCGGCGCGCACCTGCTCGGGCCCGAGATCGCCGCGCGCACGCACCAGCAGCGCTTCCCACGCGAGGTTGCGCGGCGGCGCATACAGGATCGCGATCGGCGTGTGCGCGCACAGCCAGTAGTTCAGGAGCTCCCAGCACCCGAGGTGCGGCGCGGCGAGGATGAGCCCGCGGCCCGAATGCAGCGCCGCCTCGAAGTGTTCCAGCCCTTCGACCGCGCGCACCAAGTGCAGCGCGCGCCGCGCACCGCGCCCCCACACCGCGGCCATCTCCGTCACCGCGCAGCCCGTCTCGACGAGGCAAGCGCGCATCAGCTGGGCGCGCGCGACGTCATCGAGATCGGGTCGCACGATGCGCAGATTGACCTCGGTGTGCACGCGCTCGCGCGCACGCCGGCGCCACCACAACGCGTGTCCCAGCGCCCGGCCCAGCACGGACAATGCCGGCAGCGGCAAGGCCCCCAGCGCGCGCAGCAACCACCAGGTCAGACGGACGTAGACGCGCATCAGCTCGCCACGCCCGCGGCCACGTAGGCGTCATCGGCGAGTCCGCTGCCCGGCCGGCCCTTGAAGCGCTTGTAGTTCCACTGATACTGCGTGAACGCGTCGCGCACGCAGGCTTCGATCGCGGCATTCATGGCCGTGCACGCGACCCGCGGGTCGGCATCCAGCAACGCCGCAGGCGGCGCGCGCAGGTGCAGGCGAAAGCCACGCGCGCGCGGCAGGCGTTCGACAAACAGCAGCAGCACCGCGGCGCCCGTCCGCTGCGCGAGCCGCGGCAGCAAGGTCATCGTCAGCGCCGGCACGCCGAAGAATGATGCCGGCACCGCACCCGTCCGCGGCACGTGGTCGGGCATGATCGACACCACGCCACCGTGCCCGAGATGCCGGAACACGCGCCGCACGCCCGAATCGTCGATCGGGAACTGGATGCTGGCGCCGCCCGCGCGCAGCCGCCGCAACAGCGCCTCGGCCTGCGGATAACGGGGCTGCGTATAGAACGTGGCAAACGGCGTGCGCGCGCCCACCCAGTAATTGGCAACTTCCCAGCTGCCGAGATGCGGCGCGCACAGGATCAGGCCACGCCTGGCGGCGAGGGCGGCATCGAACAGCGCCTGCCCGCGCACCTCGCGCACGGCGGCAAGCGTGCGCCGCGGGTGGGTCCAGATGCCGAATGCCTCGATCAGCGCGATGCCGGCCTGGGTCGTACATTCGCGTGCCAGCCTGCGGCGCGCATCGGGTGCAAGCTCCGGGCACACCAGCGCAAGATTGGCCTCGATCACGCGTCGCTTGCGGTTCCGGGTAATCCAGAACACCCATCCCAGCGCCCGACCCAGCGCCAGGAACACGCCCCTCGGCAGGCGGGCGATGCCCCACATGAGTCCATAGGCAAGCTTGGTGTACCAGCGCATCGCCAAAGTGTAAAAGCGGGACGGGGTCGCGACTGAAGTCGTCCCCACGCCGGTGGCTCGCGGTCCGGCACGGGCCGGCCGGCTCCATCCGTGGCGTTCGTTGCTAGTGCAGTGCTTCGTTCTGTTTGGAACTTAAGCGGTGATTGGC